>JAEYWD010000104.1 GCA_023429135.1 Bacteroidota bacterium
CCGGCCGCCCCCCCCCCCCCCCCCCCCCCCCCCCCCCCACACACCCCCCCCCCCCCCCCCCCACGGAACTAAATCTTTGATTGTCATTTCGAACAAAGTGAGAAACCCATAGATTAAAGCCAATTAAAATGTTTACTGGACAATGGTGGAGAATAAAGTTAATTTTTTTGGTAACGTACCATCGCCGGAGAATAATCAGAAAACACAACTATATACGGCGAATTAGTTTAACATTCTTAGTGTTTAATTGCACAAAAACATGTAAAAATTCCAATTATGGCATAATTGTACCAATTTTTTGCTGTAAACTGAAACATACCTTACCCTACTAAATTGTTTGTAAAGGTAGAAACACTCGATAATTTGAGAAATAGCACCTTAAAACATTCAAAATACCTGCATGAGGACCATGTATATTCAGGAAAAACCAATACATGCCTTTTGCAACCTGAAAGGGAGAAAAACCACCAATAACTAAGTTCTTACAATTAATGAGGAGAATTACCAATTTACTCGCTCAAACAAACCCCCTTGTGACGCCAAAACTATAATTTTCTTGACGCAATTTCCAAAAGGCCGAAAACCACACTAACCACATCCCTCTTATGGTTTATACTCTGTGTTGAACTAAACCCGCACATGCGGGAGCATAGTCCGGTAAATTTAAATACGGGATTTACTGAAGGTTTGCTAGTTACTCAACTGGTATAAAAATATCACTTTCCGATTGTTCATTGCATGGACCTCTATATCGTTCGCCATAAAATTCAAAATTTAGAGGTTTGGTTAATTTGTATTCGGTATCGGGCAAAAATTGAGTATAAATATACTTGTAGGTATAACCTACTTTATTCGATAAGCCTTTATGTATAAATCGTAAATACTTTCCTTTTGGGATGGTTTTAATAACCAACAGAGGATTGAGGTCTGCTACTTGAGTTACCTCAACACCAGTGAAAAAGAAAAGACCTCCTATTTCCTGATTTTCTGACCAGTATTGAACCTGATAGTAACGTTCGGGCGTAGTTTTATATTTCACGGTTTGAATTTCATTAATAAACCGTGCCCATTCTTTCGAGAGGTCTTTTATCTCGCTATCATCGCTTATAAAAAAAGATATACCGACTAATGTTGTTTCGGGCAGTTCGACCAATTCAGGTGGTATGTAGCGAACTTTATCGGATTGATAAATGTAGTCGGCAGTAATTGGAGTAACTAATGGCAATACTGATAGGGAATAACCATTTCTAATTTCAGAGGGATTGACGTTAAACTGTTTTCTAAATGCTCTTGAAAATGACTCGTGACTACCAAATTGAAAATCGTAAGCAATATCTGCGATTTTTTTATCGGTATTGCGCAATTCGTGTACAGCTTCTGTCAACCGTCGCTGTTGAATATAGTTTTTTGGCGAATAACCTGTAACACTTTGAAAAAGCCTAATGAAATGGTAAAGAGAATAACACACTTCTCGTGAAACTTTAAAAACATCAATTTCTGTTTTTAAGTTTCTTTCAATAAACTGTACCGATTTTAATATTACATCTTTGTTCGTCATATTTTTAATTAAAAAGACACCTTGTGAATCAATCACAAGGTATCAACAAATTTATCAGAAATTAAATTCGTTTTGCCAGTTAAAATTGGCAGATTCTTCATACCATTTTGGCCAATGTTCGCACCATTGAGGAACTTTGCAATCTTTGATCCGTTCTGATGTGTGATATGGCTTAATATCCAATACAGGTGTTCCGTTTTCGGCATCAATGTACGGAGTGTAAATTATCCCCTTTTCGTAATCAATACGCTGAACAGCTATTGTGGTAAGCAGAATTGGATTGGGGCGCACAGGAGAACGTGTTGCAAAAACACCTATTTTATCGGGACCTTTTTTATAAGGTTTATCAGAAGTTAAATTAGCCCGATATTTGGCAGAATCATAAAGATTACCCCACCAAACTATCTGGAGATGACTAAATCCATCAATATTTGTTAAGGCTGATAGATATTCCTTATCGAGGTGAATTGAAAATACATAATTAGCTGCTTTTACAATACCTATTGGCTTAATTTGAAGTTCGTTTTCCATTTTTATTCTCTATTAAATTAATTAATCGAATTAATTACCGGTAATGAGGGTAAAAATAGAGTAATCGTTTTACTTGCCTTTGATAAGTCTTGCTAACATATGTAGCATCCTTGATAAAAATTGCTAATTATTCTCAACCTTGAACTGGTTCACAAGAAAAACCGAGATAAATAAGGACTGAGTGGTAAATGCAAACAGCGGCAACATTACACCGCTGTTTGTTTAATAGTTACGCCGGCTGGAAGAAGTATGCTTTGAATATATTGGAATAGTCCACAAAATTATGGACCTCACCCCCTTCCTATCTTTGGAGAAGAGGTCCCGATAGCTATCATGAAGGGTGAGATAATCAGTGTCCCTCAAAGCCTCTTAATCACAATCCTTCTGAACTCAATCCCCTGTCCCTCGCTCTGCAAAGCCATAAAGCCATCGGTAAGCGGTTTGCCGTCGATTTTGATGGCAGGATCGAAGCCATTTACAACGCCTCCTCCTATCTGAGGTTTTGTATACTGAAGCACAGTGTCGCCGTCGATAATATGGGTAACCAGCGAGTCGCGGTAAACAATCAGTTCGCCTTTTACCCATTGGTTCCAGGGATAGGTTTTCGATGAGGAGCTAACACAATGCTGCGGCTCCTTAAAACCTTTAAAGAATATCTCGGTTCCGGGAGAACACATGTTACCCGTTGGGCGGGGATTTCCATCTCCGGCATCGGCCAGCAACTGAAACTCGACAGAGATGGGCCAGTCCTGCTCTTTAAGGATGGTTTTCGGGTCCTGGGAATGAAACATCACCCCGCTGTTACGGAAGGTGTACGATGGCGCATCTTTAAGCCATACATCGGTAAACCGGTATTCGAACTTCAAATGAAACGACGAAAACGGTTCCTTGTAGAAAAGATGCCCGAAACGATTGTCGAAATCTTTGTAACCATCGTAATTTACCTGGATGCAACTGTCCTTCACCCGGAAGGTATTGGCATAATTGTCGCCCACCTCGTGATGATGGATTTTAACCACCCACCCATCGAGATCTTTCCCGTTGAAAAGGGATTGCCATTCACTATAGTTTTCGGTTGAATTTTTGGGTTTATTGCCACCACAGGCAGCCAGCAGCAGCACCGGAAGGATAAGGGAAGATAGTTTGTTCATCATCGTGTTATTGAGGTCAGGGAAAAAAGATTTAAATAAAAACAAATTACCAAAATCTTTTTGTCAGATCAAAATAATACATTCTAACGGGAAAGACCTCACCCCCTTCCTCTCTCCTCAAAGAGAGGGGAGAAAGCTTCGATGGAGATTGATCACAAAACCTATCGGCTTTATTATTTCCCCTCCAATTCCCCAACCGGAATCGAAAAATAAAATCTGCTTCCCTCTCCCGTTTTACTATCTACCCATATTTTACCGTTATGCTTTTTTACCAGCTCCTTGCATAGGAGCAATCCGAGCCCTGCTCCTTTCTCGTCTTCGGTTCCGTGGGTCGAAATTGAGTTTTCATCATTAAAAAGGGTTTTAATATCGTTGGGTGATATTCCAATTCCCGTGTCGGAAACGCAAAAAACAGTTTCGCTTGTAAAGGTTTCGGCTGTAACATGAATTATTCCTCCCCTGGAAGTAAATTTTACAGCATTCGAAATCAAATTCCTGAGTATTGCCGATATCATATTAACATCGGCAACCAGGTTAGTTCCTTCGGCAACCAAAACCGAAAATGCAATATTTTTTTGTCCGGCCGAATGAACCAATGGTTTTGCCACTTCGGCAATCAAAGCTTTTAAATCAATAACCTCCGGATGAAATTTAATATCGTTTGTTTGTGCCAGCGACCAGTCCAACAGATTGGTGAGCAAATTATAAGTTTGTCCCGACACTTCGTAAATAATACCAATGTACTTTTTGATCTTATCGGCGGTAAGGTTGTGAAACTGTGTTTGAAGCAATTTGCTGAAGCCAATCAGAGCATTGAAGGGAGTTCTCAAATCGTGCGATATAACCGAATACAGACGATCTTTTGTAAGAATAGCTTTTTTGAGGTTACTTTCCGATATCTCCAGGGCCTTCTGAGCCTTGACTCTCTCAATTTCGGAAGTAATGCGGGCGCCAACAATGCGAAGAATAGCTTCGCTCTGAGGCGGAAGTTTCAGCTCCTTTCGCGACATGGCGCATAAGATACCATTGGGTTCACCATCCTTATTGTATAAAGCTGTTCCCACATAGCCCCTGATGTTCATTTCAAGCAAATCCTTAGCTATAGGAAAAAAGTCGATCACATTATCGTGATAAACACAATAACCTTTTCTGGAGGTAAGATCGCAGGGAGTGTCCTTAAGCTTATAGGTAAAGCCTTTGATAAGTTTCCCATCGAGGTAGGTCGGAAAACCTTCCACCATGTTTTCGCTTACAAGCTGGCCAATAATAACGCATTCGGCATTGAGCCATTCGGAAAGTTTTATAACAATATTATTGAAGAAATCCTCCCCTATATCTCCAACCGCAGTTTCAACAAGTGCCTGAAAAAGTTTCTCGTTAGCTCTGTATGCTTCGAGTTCCTGCTTTAAGAACTCATTCTCTATCTTCAAATCCAATGTATCCATCACTACTGCGTTATAGTTAATCAGTAAGAAAAATACAATTGAGCCTAACGTTTATAAATCGGGAATATAAAATAGCCTTATTTAGTAGATATTACACAATTAAAGTCCTAAAAGGATCTATGTTGAAGTTAAATAATTATTTCGCAGGAACAGGAAAAAGAAGAAAATAAATTTCAAAAAAAAAGCTGGTCAGCTTCTTTCTATAGAAACCTGACCAGCTTTTAAATGGTAAATACTATATCTTATCCCTGCAGACTGTGAATCACAAGTCCGCTCCTTAGCTTTGGCTCGAACCAGGTGGTTTTTGGAGGCATAATATTGCCCGAGTCGGCAATGGTGAAAAGTTGTTCCATGCTAACGGGGTAAAGAGCAAAAGCTGCAGCCATTTCGCCATTATCAACGCGGCGCTTTAATTCGCCAAGACCGCGGATACCTCCCACAAAGTCGATTCTCTTAGAGTTGCGAAGGTCGGTTATGTTGAGCAGCGGTGAAAGAACCTGGTCGGACAACACCGTAACATCGAGGCAGCCAATCGGGTCGGAATCGTTATAAGTTCCCGGCTTGGCTGTGAGCGAGTACCACTCTCCTTTCAGATACATGCTGAAATTATGCAGTTTCGAAGGTTTGTATTCGGCAGCGCCCTTTTTCTCGACAACAAATCCTTTTTCGAGCTTTTTCACAAATTCGTCGGGCGAAAGACCATTCAAATCTTTTACAACACGGTTATAGTCGATAATGGCCAGTTGCGTATCGGGAAAATGAACAGCAAGGAAATAATTATATTCCTCACGACCGGTATGGTTTTTATTGGCAAGTTTCTTCTCATTTCCTACCAGTGCGGCAGCAGCAGTGCGGTGGTGACCGTCAGCAACATAGGTGTAAGGAATTTCGGAGAAAAGTTCAACTAAACGGATAATTACCTGCTTATCGCGGATTACCCAGAAGTGATGGCCGAAACCATCCACAGCGGTAAAATCGTATTCAGGCTTATTTTTTACAACATCGGCAACAATTTTATCGATTTCTGGAACTGCCCTGTAGGCGAAAAATACAGGTTCGTAGTTCAGGTTGCTTATGCGGATGTGGTTTTTGCGGTCTTCTTCCTTATCGGGACGGGTTAACTCATGCTTACGGATGATGTTATTCATGTAATCTTCAACAGCAGCGCATCCGACAATGCCATACTGGGTACGGCCGTTCATGGTTTGGGCGTAGATATACAAACAGTCGTCCTCATCCTGGAACATCAACCCCGATTTGACCATATTTTCAAAATTCGATTTTCCCTTCTGGTAAACTTCCGGTGCATGTTCGTCCATGGAAACGGGAAGATCAATTTCGGGTTTTACAACATGTAAAAACGAATCGGGATTACCCTTTGCTTCTTCTTTGGCCTCTTCGCGGTTAAGAACATCGTAAGGACGCGATGCCACTGCCTTTGCCTTTTCCTGTACCGGACGAATTCCTTTGAATGGTTTTAATATTGCCATTGTATATGTGAATTATGGTTTGTATTAAACGACGTAGAGACGGGATGCATCCCGTCTCTACAAATAATATTTTAAATTATAATTTCAAAATTTGTTTACCTGGAACGTTTTGTCGCCCTTTTGCAGGAAGGCAACAATTTGTCGCGCAGCAGCCAGACCGGCATTTATATTGGCCTCTTCGGTCTGGGCTCCTTGTTTTTTATTGGTGAAATAAAACCTGCCTGGAAATTTCTCACCGAATGTAGCGGCATTATCGGGTGCGATATCCGAAACATACCTGAAATCTTTACGGTCCTCAAATAGTTTCACCAGCGATGCTTCGTCAACAACTTCCTTTCGGGCGGTGTTGATTAGCATGGCACCCTGTGGCATTTTTGAGAGAAGGTTATAATTGATGGAACCTTTGGTATCCTTGGTTGCCGGGATATGTAACGAAACAAACTGACATTTGGAATAAAGCTCATCAACACTGCTCAGGGCTTTAACACCGTCAACTTCAATCATGGCAGGGGTAAGGAAAGGATCGTAAGCATAAACTTCCATACCAAAACCTTTGGCGATACGTGCTACGCATTTGCCAACAAAGCCATAGGCATGCACCCCTAATGATTTCCCTTTCAGCTCTGTACCCGATGAACCGTCGAAATGGTTGCGAACCTGCATTATCATCATCCCAAAAGCTAGTTCGGCAACTGCATTGGCATTCTGACCAGGGGTATTCATGGCAACAATTTTACGTTCCGAAGCAGCTTCGAGGTCGATGTTATCGTAACCAGCGCCGGCACGAACCACAATTTTGAGGTTTTTACCAGCTTCAAGTACTTCGCGCGAAGCAATATCGCTACGAATAATCAAGGCATCAACATCGGCAACAGCTTTCAGTAAATCGGACTGTTCTTTATATTTTTCCAGCAGTACCAACTGAAAACCGGCATCTTCAACAATCTTACGGATACCATCAACAGCTTGCTTGGCAAAGGGCTTTTCCGTTGCGACCAATACTTTCATAATATGCGATTTGGGGTTGTGTAATTATCAGCCTTTCATTTTTTCGAATTCCTGCATAGCATTTACAAGTGCCTGAACGCCTTCAATGGGCATAGCATTGTAAATAGATGCTCTAAAACCACCAACAGAACGGTGTCCTTTCATGTTCACCAGGCCTTTGGCTTCAGCATATGTAAGGAATTCCTTTTCAAAATCTTTATATTCATCGTTCATTACAAAACAAACGTTCATCAGTGAGCGGTCTTCCTTAACAGCAGTTCCTTTGAACATTTTGTTGCGGTCGATTTCATTATACAACAGATCGGCCTTTTTAATGTTGAGTTTTTCTATGGCTTCAACACCTCCAATACCTTTTAACCATTTTAGAGTTTGTAAACAGGCAAAAACAGCAAACACCGGAGGAGTATTGTACATGGTACCGTTTTCGATATGCAGCTTATAATCGAGCATGCTGGGGATATGACGGCTTACTTTACCAAGAATGCTATCCTTGATAATAACAAATGTAACACCTGCAGGACCAAGATTTTTCTGAGCTCCGCCGTAAATCATGGCGTATTTCGACACATCCATTTTGCGCGAAAGAATATCAGAAGAAGCATCGGCAATAAGAGGAACTTTCATGTCGGGGTCGCTGTGCCATTGTGTTCCGAAAATGGTATTATTGGTGGTAATGTGGAAATAATCCGCATCATCGGGTACAGTGTAATTTTTAGGAATGAAGTTATAATTTGCATCTTTTGAAGAAGCAACTTCAACAACTTCACCAAAAGCTTTAGCTTCTTTTAAAGCTTTGCTAGCCCATGTACCGGTATTGATATAAGCTGCTTTTTTGTTCAGAAGATTGTAAGGAACCATACAGAACTGAAGACTGGCGCCACCACCAAGGAAAAGAATTGAATAACCTTCGGGTATGTTTAATAATTCTTTAAACAAAGCAATCGATTCGGCAAGAATGCTTTCAAATTCCTTACTGCGGTGGGAAATTTCCAGAATAGACAAACCTGTTCCATAAATATCTTTTACTGCTTTTGCAGTTTCTTCAATCGTAATTTCAGGTAAAGTTGACGGTCCCGGATTAAAATTATACTTCTTCATGTGTTTTTCTTAAAAAAAATTCTATTTAGATCGGTTTTTAATTGAAAGGTTCAAAGTTAAAGCAATTTTGTTATCTTCTTTTTCAAAAGTTGATATTTATCAGAAAATATTTTCAACAGATGTTTATAAGTCGAAAATATTGGTAGCATTTAGTTGTAAAATTTTAATTAAAAATAAAAACTTGAGCAATTAATTTTCCTGACTTTCGACATATCAAATTATGACTTAAGACTAAAAAACTATCTTTACGGAAAATTCTGAACTATGACATTTTTCTTTATAGGAATAACCGTATTGATTTCGATCATGGCTTTTAACCAGCCCGATGTATTCTCGAAACTTCAATTAAACCCATACCAGGTGTATCACCGCAAAGAATGGTACAGGCTCATCACGCATGGTTTTGTACATGTAGATTGGATGCATCTTATCATTAATATGTTTGTTTTGTATATGTTTGGCAAAAATGCTGAGACTATCTTAGGCTTTTGGGCAATGGATGGTTATTTAAAATACCCTCAGCTATGGTATACCGGCCTATATATAAGTTCTATAATTGTTGCTTCTTTATTGTCGGTGGCTAAGCATAAGGACGATTTTTATTATAATTCGGTTGGAGCCTCGGGAGCAGTGTCGGCCGTTGTCTTTTTAACAATCTTTTACGACCCTTACAATACGCTATATCTGTTTGCTGCAATTCCTATACCAGCTATTGTTTTTGGAGTTGCTTATCTTATATATTCCCACTATATGAGCAAAAAAGGAAATGATAATATAAACCACGACGCTCACTTTATTGGTGCTGTTTTTGGATTTTTATTCCCATTAATCATTGATCCTTCTTTAATAAACAACTTTATTGATGCATTTCTGACTTTCGACTTTTTTAGAAAACCTTTTTAACCACAAGACTTTAAATTTGAGATGTTGAGCAAAGCAATTTTTTTTGACAGAGACGGTGTAATTAACCGTGAAAGAGGAGAATATACCTGGAGATTGGAAGATTTTACAATCAACGACGGGTTGATCGAGTTTATGAAACATGCGCAACAGAAAGGATATTTACTGATCGTTATTTCGAACCAGGGAGGAATTCAACGGGGAAAATACACTTTACAGGATGTAGAAATTGCACACAACTATCTTAAGGAAGAATTAAGAAAGAACGGTGTTGAACTAACAGATATTTACATTTGTCCGCACCACGATAAAACAGAAAGATGTTTTTGCCGTAAACCACAGCCTATTATGCTGGAGAAAGCAATAGCCCGGTTTAATGTGGATGTTACCCAATCGCTATTTTTTGGTGATAGCGCACGCGATATGGATGCAGGTAATGCAGTTGGAGTTAAAAGTATATGGATAGAACCCAACAGCAGCCTGCTAAATCATCTGCATTTGCTTTAATTCAGGCCGGGATTCTCAGGAAAGTTCGACCAGATTTTATACTTCTCACCTAAGGTAACCATGGTTTCTTTCCAGATATTGGTGTTGTGAACCATGATATTATTGGGTTTAACCTCCGTTACCAGCCAGGAATTGCTTTTCAGCTCAGTTTCAAGCTGTCCTGCCTGCCAACCGGAATAACCCAGAAAAAATCTGATTTGCGAAGGATGAATTTCCTGTGCAATAATCATTTCCTTAATAATATCGAAATCGCCACCCCAGTATATATTTCCAAATACATGCTCCGAATTGGGAATTAAATCGCCCAGTGTATGCAAATAATGAATTGTATTAGTGCTTACCGGGCCTCCAATTCCAACTGTAGCATCGAATGCAGGAAAATCTTCTATAACTTCGTTAATAGCCACATCGAGGGTTTTATTCAGTACAAACCCTATTGATCCATCAGGAGTATATTCAGTAAGCAATACCAGCGAACGTTTAAAATAAGTATCCTGTAAAAAAGGCTCAGCAACAAGCACCCGTCCCCGCAAAGGCTCCACCTTGTTATACTCAATTTTAAAAATGTTAAAATCCAGTTCCATATCCCAAACTTTTAATAAGAGAAAAGCTGCAAAAAATGTACCTGTTATTACTCTAAATTACAACAAAATAATAAATGAATAAAAAACTATAACCAATATCTCTGTTTAAATGTTCCTGAGTTTGCTCCTTTTTATGCTAAATGAGAAATAAACCACCAAACCGGCCAGTAACCATATTAAGAACCTCAACCAGTTCACATACCCTAATTCTGTCATCAGATAAAAATTTGTTATTAACCCGAGAACCGGAATTAATGAATAATTTTTCTGATAGGTTCTGATTGTCACAAAAGTGCTTAAAAGAAAAAATACCAGGTAAGGAATTTTATGTTTTACCACCTCCCACTCCTGGTTGAAATTAAGGTAATCAACTAAATGATCGCCCGCCAGCACACCAAGCAATATTAATGTTATTGCATACAAAGCCGGAATAATATATTTTGCATTGATATAAACCATACGGAACGAACCATTATGAGGATTTTTATAATGGCTCACCTGTCCTGCACAAACAATAACAAAGGCAAAAAGAGTCCCAATACTTGTAAGGTCGGTAACTTCGGTAAGATTCAGAAATAACGAAGGAATGCCCACTACCAGGCCTGTTATTATGGTTGAAAAAGCAGGGGTTCTGAACTTTGGATGAATTTTTCCGAACTTTTGAGGAAGTAACCCGTCGCGACTCATGCTCATCCAAATGCGGGGCTGCCCCAACTGGAAAACCAGCAAAACACTGGCCATTGCCACAATTGCACTCAGAGCAATGATTCCTGAGAACCAGGGAAGATTCACTTTCTCGAAAACAAACGACAACGGATCGCCCACGGCAAGCTCTTTGTAATGTACCATGCCGGTCAATACCAGTGTAATGGCAACATATAAAAGAGTACAAATTATTAGAGAATAAACCATTGCTTTAGGCAAATCGCGTTGAGGATTCTTGCATTCCTCGGCAGTGGTCGAAATAGCATCGAAACCAATATAAGCAAAGAAAACGGCAGAAACGCCTTTAAGAACTCCTGTCAATCCGTTTGGAGCAAAAGGTGACCAGTTTTCGGGATTAACATAAAAACCGCCTACTGCTACTACAAGAATTATAACAAAGACTTTCAGCAGTACCAATATATTATTGGTTCTTTTACTCTCTTTAATACCTACATAAACCAGAACCGTAATTAATACAACGATAAGAAAAGCAGGAATATCGGCAATTAACCTGATTCCGGAGATTTTCGGAGCCTGTGTCCAGGCAAGGTATGCTTCGCGCAGATACTGGGGCAGATTTTCAAGAGAGGAACCACTGGCAAGCATACCGGCTGCTTCGGTAAAACCGCGGGAAGCGCCAAAGTAATCTGTACATAAATAAAAAGGAATGTGGAAATTAAATCCTTTTAAAAAGCTGGTGAAATAATCGCTCCACGAAATAGCAACAGCAATATTCCCTACTGAATATTCCATGAGCAAATCCCAGCCTATAATCCATGCAATAAGTTCACCCATGGAAGCATAAGCATAAGTATAGGCGCTGCCGCTGATCGGGATTTTTGAAGCAAACTCGGCATAGCACATGGCCGAAAAAGAACAGGCTATAGCAGTAAATACAAATAAAAGGGAAACCGCAGGACCGCCGTTTGAACTGGCATTACCAATGGTGCCGAATATTCCGGCACCTATTATGGCAGCTATTGCAAAAGCTGTTAAGTCCTTTAACGAAAGATTCCGGGCGAGCGATGGTTGCCCCTGGTGTTCCAATTCCGAATCGGAGAGTATTTGATCTATAGGTTTTTTGCGAAAAAGCTGCTTAAAATCCACACTTTAAAATTTAGACGACCAAAATAACCCTTTTTTGGATATTCTAATATAGCCGCTTAAATTTATTAGGGTGCAAAGTTTGCATCATCTGGTAAATCCGATCGAATACATCTTCGGCATTGGGGTTGGAAAAATAATCACCATCAGTTGAGTAAGCCGGACGGTGTTCTTCTCCAGTGATAGTTACGGGTGCAGTTTCGAGATACTGAAAAGCTTTTTGCTCTTCCAGAACCTTTTGCATCATAAAAGCCGAGGCACCTCCGGGAACATCCTCATCGAAGAAAACGACCTTGTGGGTTTTCTGAATCGACTTGAGAATAGTTTGGTGCAAATCGAACGGCAATAAAGTTTGAATATCGATTAGTTCAACCGAAATACCGAATTCCTTTAACTGAGCAACAGCCTCCAGAGCTATTTTAACGCACGATCCATAAGTAACAAGAGTTACGTCAGTTCCTTCTGTGAGAATTTCCGGTTCGCCAAGGGGAACGGTAAACTCTCCGATATTTTCAGGGCAAACTTCCTTCAGACGGTACCCGTTCAGTGGCTCGATTACTATGGCCGGGTCGTCGGCCTGCATTAAAGTATTGTACATTCCGGCGGCCTGAACCATATTGCGTGGCACACAAACATAAATTCCACGCAACGAACTTATCACCATGCCCATAGGAGAACCTGAATGCCAGATACCTTCGAGCCGGTGCCCGCGTGTGGATATTATCACCGGGGCAGCCTGCCTGCCTTTGGTGCGCCAGTGCGTGCAAGCCAGATCATCGCTGAGCGTTTGAAGGGCATACAACAGATAATCGAAGTATTGAATCTCAACAATGGGGCGCATGCCCCGTAATGCCATACCAATGCCCTGGCCGAGAATGGTAGCTTCACGAATTCCGGTATCGGTAACACGTAATTCGCCATACTTAAGCTGAAGTCCTTCGAGTGTTTGGTTTACGCCTCCAATTTTACCGACATCCTCTCCAAATATGGATAACAGGGGATATTTTGCAAAAAGCTTATCGAAATTTTCTCTGATAATCTCTCTACCGTTAAGAATTTGTGAACCTTCGGTAAAAACGGGTACGATCTCTTTAACATTCAGCGCTGAGCGTGGGGTTTCGTTATACAGACAGCTATTGTAATTATCGGCATTTTCATATTCTTTCACCTGAATCCATGCACGAAGTTTTTCTTTCATTCCGCCGGGAGCCGCACAACCGGAACAAACATGACGTATAACCTTTTTTGCGGCACTGAGAATATCTTTTCGGATTGGAAATTTTATGACAGAGAGTTCAGCAACAATAGCATCAATTTTTGCCTGGCTTTCGGCCGCAACGCATGTACAGTTTTTATTTTTTATCAGGCCTAACAGATCTTCCTTTTCCCGGATCAAAGGAGTTGTAAAATTTTTCCAGGCCTCTTCTCTTCCTTTACGTGCTTCCTCTGCTGCTTTTTCTTCAAGGGAACTTAAAGCTTTCTCATCGGCAAGCTTATTCTCCAGTATCCATTCCTTCATTTTTTTCAGGGGATCGAAGTCCGCTTCCCAGTCCAATCGTTCTTTGGATTTATAACGTTCGTGAGAACCGGAAGTGGAATGACCCAAGGGCTGTGTCATTTCAATGATATGAAACAGAACAGGTACATGATCGCGACGACAAATCTCAACACCTTCTTTAAAGGTATTTACCAGTTCCTGATAATTCCAACCCCGAGCCCTGAATATCCGAATTCCTTTATTAAGCTCATCTGTTTCAAACCCTTTAAGGGCCTCGGAGATGCTTGATTTTGTTGTCTGATACATTTTAGGAACCGATATTCCATAGCCATCGTCCCACACGGCTATAGCAAGTGGTACCTGCAAAACCCCTGCCGCATTAATGGTTTCAAAAAAATGCCCCTCGGAAGTTGCCGCATCGCCAATGGTACCGAAAGCGACTTCGTTACCACCGTTCGAAAACTTTGTGTATTGATTGAGTTCTTGATTATTACGAAAGAGTTTTGAAGCATAAGCCAAACCCAGGAGTCGGGGCATTTGTCCCGCTGTTGGCGAAATGTCGCCAGCGGTATTTTTCTGACTTATCAGATCCAGAAACTCACCCTCGGGAGAATAATTTGCAGAAGCAAAATGATTATTGAAATTGCGTCCGCTGCTTGCAGGATTATTTTCGGTATTGGTATCGCCGTACATCTGGAGAAAAAACTCGGCAGGTGTAAGATTTCCGATGGCTAACATAAAGGTTTGATCGCGATAATAACCCGAACGCCAATCGCCGTTACGAAATGTCTTTGCCATGGCTATCTGGGCAAGCTCCTTGCCATCACCAAAAATCCCGAACTTGGCTTTACCGTTCAGTACTTCTTTACGCCCAATAACACTGAGATTCCTGCTTAACTGAGCCAGGTAATAATCGTCCAGTGCTTCATGAATATTGATATCTTTTGATGTTACTCTGCTATTCTTAACCTTCATTGATAGCTTTGCTGTTGTCTCGTTCATGCAAATTTAATCGGTTTACACGTAAATTTATATAAACACAACTTTTTGCTAATTGTTGATGAGGACACGGAATTAAGCTATTTTGTAAAACATACCCGACCTATAAATCAATGTCAAATATGTATTAATCTCATTTTATGAATATTAAACTTTTGTTCTATTAATTTAAGGGAAAAATTGACCAAATCAAAATTATGGAAATCTCCTGAATCGTTTTACAATAAAGACTTACAGAAATTCATATGCTCTATAACATATTATTACTTGTAATTGGTAATATTAAATTCACTTACTTTGATTCCGTCAAATAAATATTTTATTTATCTGACTTGCGTTTAAAAAGAAATAATAAGGAAGAAACCTGGAAGACAGCATTGCAACTACTAACTAACTACACCGTTTAAATTACAGCCTAACCAGAACATCCAGGTTTCCACCTTATTATTCAAGGAACACACTCAAAATAAAAAATCAAAATTCTTAAGTAATAAAATAATCAGCCAGAGTTTGACTTCAGTAGATGTTGGAAAATTGCGGATTGAAACAATAGGTCACCACTACGTGGCTTACATAAATCGGATCCTGATTTAACAACAAAGAGGCCAACGCTACACACCGCATTTGCCTAGTCAACTTCCAAACAATTCATATTATCCGGTCAAAATTTTTGGAGAAGCGTGGGATTTTATAGCTATTGTGCATAAAAACAAAAAAAGTGCGTCGTATTGACGCACTTGCCTTATCGAAAAGTAAAATTTACTCGTTCGAAGGTTTCCCAATAGTTGCCAGGATACCTCCATCCACATATAGAATATGACCGTTTACAAAATCGGACGCTTTGGACGATAAAAATATTGCAGCACCGCTCAAATCTTCGGGATCGCCCCAGCGACCTGCCGGAGTTCTGCTGATAATAAAATCGTTGAAAGGATGCCCGTCCACACGGATCGGGGCCGTTTGAGTAGTGGCAAAATAACCCGGTCCTATTCCATTTACCTGAATATTAAATTTACCCCATTCGGTAGCCATATTTTTGGTAAGCATCTTTAGCCCACCTTTGGCAGCCGCATAAGCGCTCACGGTATCGCGACCGAGTTCGCTCATCATGGAACATATGTTTATAATCTTTCCACGTTTACGCTGAATCATGTATTTACCCACATGCTTCGACATGATAAACGGTCCAGTTAAATCAATCTTTATAACCTGTTCCCAGTCGGCCACTTCCATTTCAACCATCGGAATTCGTTTGATAATACCGGCGTTGTTAACAAGAATTTCAATGGCTCCAACTTCCTTTTCAATTCTTTCAATATGAACTTTAACAGCAGCCTCATCGGTTACATCAAAAACATAACCATGAACTTTAAAACCAGCTTCTGCATACTCCTTTATAGCACTATCAAGTTTCTCTTTGGAGATATCGTTTACAACAAGCTGAGCACCAGCTTTAGCTAATGCAAGCGCCATCGACATTCCTAAACCGTGGGTAGCTCCTGTTACCAAGGCTGTTTTTCCCTTTAAGCTAAATAATTGTTCTATCATAATTTGAATTTTAAGTCAATGTTTATTTTAACTGATCGGCAGTTACGCTGTCCATATCGCTATAATCGAGGTTTTCACCAGCCATACCCCATATAAAGGTATAATTTGCTGTTCCGGCAGCCGAGTGAATGGACCAGGACGGTGAAAGCACTGCTTCATTGTTTTGCATCCATATGTGACGGGTTTCATCGGTTTTGCCCATAAAATGGCAGATAGCCTGTTTTTCAGGAACCTCAAAATAGAAGTAAGCTTCCATGCGGCGGTTGTGCGTATGTGGCGGCATGGTATTCCAAACACTTCCGGTTTTAAGTTCAGTCATTCCCATTTGCAACTGACAGGTTTCAACAACTTCGCGTACCAGAAGCTTATTGATTTTACGGGCATTGGATAACTCAGGTGAACCTGGCTCCATGGTAATAGCGTCGGCAAGTGTCACTTTATGGTTGGGAAAAGACTTATGTGCCGGGGCCGAATTCAAATACAAATAAGCTGGCTTATTTTTGTCGGTACTTTCGAAATAAACTTCTTTATTACCAGCACCAAGGTAAAGGGCTTCCTTATAATTAAGGGAATAAACCGTGTCATCTACTGTTACAGAAGCACTACCTCCAACATTGATAATTCCCATTTCTCTTCTTTCAAGGAAATATGAAGATTTGAGCGGCTCGATAGCTTCCAGTTTTAATTTCTGAACCGGCATTGCTCCCCCTACCATATAACGGTCGTACAACGAATAAACCCATTTAACAGTATCGGCATTAAATAAACCGGGCACCAGAAATTCCTGACGGATCCTTTCCGTTGTATAATGTTTAAAATCCTCAGGGTGAGAAGCGTATCTCAATTCGTAAACTGTATTCATAAAATAAATTTTAATTGAACAATCGATTGTTCAAAATTAGAAAATTATAAATTACTTTCTCCTTTTATTTTAATTTTTTTGAAGATTCTCTAATAATTAAGTCGGGTGTAAGCATAATGCGCTTAGATACATAAGCGTTTCCGTGTAATTCCATTTCTTCAAAAAAAAGTTTGGCAGCAGCCTGACCAACTTCACGACTGTGTTGATCGACCGAAGACAGAGTTGGGGTAATCATGGATGCATAAGGTTCATTTGCAAAACCAACCACAGCCACATCATCAGGAATTCTTACACCTCTTTCCTTTAGGGCCATAATTGCACCCAAGGCGGAAAAATCAGACGCGGAAAAGATACCATCAGGTACAGGCCTGAATTTCAACATTTTTGCAACAGCCTCTGCTCCCATATCTTTGGTAACAGTATCTTTAATATGCAATCGCTCATCGTACGATATTCCATGATCTTCGAGAGCGCTCTTGTAACCTTTGAACCGGTTGGCATAAATACTAACGTTCAATGGGCCGCTGAAATGCACGATTCTCCTGCATCCTTGCTCTATCAGATGTGAAGTTGCCCGGTAGGCGCCTAACATATCGTCGATTTCAACCTTACTTGCATCAACATTATGAGTACTGCGATCGAAGAATATAAGTGGAACTCCTTTTTCAATTGCCTGATTCAAATGATTAACATTACTTGTACCGGAAGCAAGAGATATGAGTAACCCATCAACCTTACCATTAATGAGAGTTTCAACAATATTTCTTTCTTTATCCTCCTGATCGTAACTTTGACAAATTAAAACATTATATCCTGCCTGAGAAGCAACATCTTCAATACCACCAATTACCGAGGAGAAAAAGTTTCTGTCAATTCTGGGAATCACAATTCCAATGGTATTGCCATGCCCCTTCCTTAAACTCGATGCAATAAAGTTTGGCTGATAATTCAATTTTTCGGCTAAATCCAGCACGGCCTTTTTCATTGACTGGCTGATTCTTGGATGATCCTGTAAAGCCCTCGACACCGTGGATGCAGTTGTATTTAACTGCTTGGCTATATCATGAATGGTAACTTTGGCTTTTCTTCTGGTTTTGTTCATTTTTTTCGCAAACTCGATTGACGTATTACTAATTCGGGATTAAGATATATTTTCTTGGGAATAAACTTATTGACTTTTCTTAGTTCAAACTCCTCGAGCAGCATTTTTGCAGCCAGTGTGCCCATTTCGAGACTGTGCTGATCAATTGTGGTTAAAGAAGGTTCAATAATGGATGCATAATCGGCGTTACTGAAACCTGTGATTGCAAACTGCTTTGGAATTTTAATCCCCAACCGCTTTAATGCAATCATTAAATGAATTGCCTGGTGGTCGGTGACTGAAAAAGCTCCATCGGGCATAACTTTTTGCTTCACTATTATTTCCGCAACTTCTTGACCAGAAACAAAATCCAGCTTACGATTAAAAATTAATTCTTCATCCACTTCAAGTTTATGCTCAGCCATAACATCCATAAAACCTTCGAACCTTCTTTTATAAATGTAGTTTTCACGAGGACCGCCTAAAAAGATAATCCGTTTGCATCCCTGTTCAATCAAATGTTCAGTAGCAATCCTAGCACCTTTGTAATCATCGTTCAACACCATACTAACCGGCATGTTAATATGGGTGTTATCAAAAAATATGAGTGGAATCTCGTTTTTTACAAGCAGTTGATAATGCTTATTGTCGGGGGATACTGCAAGAGGTGAAGCCAATACACCTGCAATTCGCTGTTCAAGCAACGATTGAACGTTAATAACTTCTTTTCCCACCGAATCCAATGCCTGAAGTATAAGCACATTATAACCGGCTTCATTCAGAACCTTTTCTATGCCACCGATTACACTAGAAAAGAAATGATGATCAATGCGGGGAACCAATACTCCCACCATTTTACTACGTCCTTTGCGCAAATTGTGTGCAAGCACATTGGGCTGGTAATTCAGCTTACTGGCAAGTGCTTTAATCCTCTCACGGGTTTTGTCGTTAATTACAGGATTATCCTGTAATGCTCTTGAAACAGTTGAAGAAGAAACTCCGGCTTTTTTGGCAATATCGTGTATAGTCGCGTGTTTTCGGGCCATAAGTGGAATTCTTACCTTTGTCTTTTAAATGTTGCGATTAATTTTATAATTTAGCCAATTCAAAAATGCATAAAAAAATAAACATTTATGCGTTTTTATTTTATAATTTTTTGCAATCGATTGCGAATATTTGAAAAGAACACAATAAATAAATACAGAAATGGCTAAACAATTCGGATTTTTCGATGACAAGCGAAGAGAGTATGTGATTAACACTCCTCAGACCCCCTATCCATGGATCAACTATCTTGGAAACCAGGACTTCTTCTCAATCCTCTCCAACACATGCGGCGGATACAGCTTTTATAAAGATGCCCGTTTGCGCCGTATTACCCGCTACCGGTATAATAATGTTCCCGTCGATTTTGGAGGAAAATATTTCTACATCAACGACAATGGAACAGTTTGGAATCCAGGCTGGAGACCCGTTAAAGCTAAGCTTGACAGCTACGAATGCCGTCATGGACTTGGATATTCAATAATAAAAGGTGCAAAAAATGGCCTGGAAGCTGAAATACTTTTTATGGTTCCTTTAAACCAGACCTGCGAACTCCAGAAGCTTACATTAAGGAATACCAGTTCAGGTATAAAACGGTTCAAGTTGTTCTCGTTTGTGGAATGGTGTCTCTGGAATGCTCTTGATGATATGACCAACTTTCAGCGTAACTTTTCAACCGGCGAAGTTGAAATTAACGGAAGCACTATTTATCATAAAACCGAGTACCGCGAACGTCGAAATCACTATGCTTTTTACTCAGTAAATCAACCCATTCAGGGATTTGACACCGACAGGGAAACTTTCACCGGACTCTATAACGGGTTTGACAGTCCCGAAGTTGTTTTCGATGGTAAACCACGAAATTCGGAAGCTCATGGTTGGTCGCCCATAGCATCGCACTATTTTGAAATAACCCTGCAACCGGGTGAGAGCAAAGATTTTGTGTTCATTTTAGGGTACGCCGAAAATCCGCAGGAAGAAAAATGGGAATCGCACAAAGTGATTAATAAAACTCCTGCTAAAAAACTGATTGAAAAATATTCCAATACTCAAGCCGTAGACGCAGCTTTCGACGAGCTTAAAAGCTTCTGGTCCCAACTGCTTTCGGTTTACCAGGTACAAACACCCGAGGAAGAAACAAACCGCATGGTAAATATATGGAATCAGTACCAATGTATGGTTACATTCTGCATGTCGCGGAGTGCATCATTTTTCGAATCGGGCATAGGCCGTGGAATGGGTTTCCGCGATTCGAACCAGGATCTGGTGGGCTTTGTACACCAGATTCCCGAAAAAGCAAAAGAGAGAATTCTCGACATTGCTGCAACTCAGTTCGAAGACGGAGGAGCGTATCATCAATATCAACCTCTTACAAAAAAAGGGAATCATGAAATTGGTGGTAACTTTAACGACGACCCACTTTGGCTCATTCTCTCCACAACCCAGTACATCAAAGAAACAGGCGATTTCTCAATTCTCGACGAACAAGTTCCTTTCGATAACGATGCGTCAAAGGCAAAATCGCTAATGGAACATTTAAAAAGATCGTTTTATCATGTTGTCAATAATCTTGGGCAACACAACCTTCCACTGATTGGCCGAGCCGACTGGAACGACTGTCTTAACCTCAACTGTTTCTCGAACAACCCTGACGAATCGTTCCAGACAACCCAACATATTGATGGAGGAGTTGCCGAATCAGTATTTATTGCTGCTATGTTTATTTTATATGGCGAAGAATTTGCAAAACTCTGCGATTTACGAAAACAATTCAGCGAAGCTGAAGCTGCACGAGCTGAAGTTTCGAAAATGAAAGCTGCCGTTGATAAACACGGATGGGACGGAGAGTGGTTTATAAGGGCCTACAACCATTATGGACAAAAAATTGGAAGCAAAGAATGTGAAGAAGGCAAGATATTTATTGAATCGAACGGATATTGTGTCATGGCTGGAGTAGGTGTGGAAGATGGCCGCGCACAGAAGGCTCTGGATTCGGTTAAAAAATATCTCGACTGCGAATATGGAATTGTGCTGAATAACCCGGCTTTTACAAAATATCACATTGAAATGGGCGAAATCACCTCTTACCCGGAAGGTTACAAGGAAAATGCAGGAATCTTCTGCCATAATAACCCATGGATTATGATAGGTGAAACACAGGTAGGTAACGGTAACCGGGCTTTTGAGTATTACAAAAAAATTGCTCCCGCATATCTCGAAAAAATAAGTGATCTTCATAAAACAGAACCCTATGTATATTCACAGATGATTGCCGGAAAAGATGCATTTCGCCCCGGTGAAGCAAAAAACTCGTGGTTAACCGGAACGGCAGCATGGAATTTTTATGCCATAAGTCAGTACATTTTAGGAATACAGCCAGATTATGATGGTTTAGTCGTAAACCCATGTATTCCATCTTCATGGAAAAGCTTCTCGATAACACGCAAATTCAGGGAAGCCACCTACCATATTACTTTCCACAATCCCAACGGAGTAATGAAAGGTGTCAAGTCCTTAGGTGTGAATGGAAACCCGGTAAATGGGAATAAAATTCCGGTTCAACAAAAAGGTTCGAAAAACCATATTGACGTTACTTTAGGCTAGATAAAAATATCCAGTAAAAACGCAGGTTTTGAAAAATTCCTGCGTTTTTTTATTTATTACTGCTAGTATTTCAAATTTATTTTTTAAAATTTGTGCAAACGATGGTACAAATCTTACTTTAAATTAAAAAACACATACAATGTCACGTTTTACAAGGATTGAGGTCGCTTTGAAATTAAAAGAATCGGGAATTGTTCCTGTCTTTTACAATTCGAATCCCGACACAGCAATTAAAATTGTGGAAGCTTGCTATAAAGGTGGTTTCAAAGTTATGGAGTTCACTAACAGGGGCGATTTTGCTCATGAAGTTTTTGCAACAATCAATAAATATGCAGCCAAAGAATTTCCCGAAATGATCCTCGGCATAGGGTCAATTTTAGAGGAAGCTACTGCAGCACTTTACATTCAGCTTGGCGCCAACTTCATTGTTTCGCCTATGTTGAATCCGCAAATTGCAAGGATCTGCAACCGCCGCAAAATCATGTGGATGCCTGGTTGTGGGTCGGTTTCAGAAATATCCGAAGCAGAAGAATTAGGAGCTGAAGTAGTAAAAATATACCCTGGCTCCCAGGTTGGAGGACCTAAATTTATAGCGTCAGTAAAAGGACCTATGCCCTGGTGTAACATGATGCCTACCGGTGGTGTTGAACCTACTGAAGATAACCTGAAAGCCTGGTTCGATGCAGGAGTTTATTGCGTTGGAATCGGATCCAACCTGATAACAAGCGAATTGGTAAAATCAGGAAATTTCGCTAAACTTGAGGAAGATTCGAAAAACCTGTTAGCTTTACTGAAAAAAGTAAGAAAACCCTAGAACATTTAATCACTTTGACTAACTATATATGGAAAATCTAAAAACTTTTAACGAGAAAATGACCAAATACCGCTGGACCATTTGCTCGCTTATTTTCTTTGCTACAACAATCAACTACCTGGATAGGCAGGTTCTTAGTTTATTAAAAGGCGATCTTGAGGTATTGTTTAACTGGAGCGATTCCGATTATGCAAACATTGTAATGGTATTTCAATTAGTTTATGCCATTTCCATGCTGGTTGCAGGTCGTTTTATTGACTGGCTAGGCACCAAATGGGGATATGCATGGTCATTAATCATCTGGTCGGTTGGCGCAATGATTCATGCTCTTGCTAAAGGCACTACAGGTTTTATGGTTGCCAGGGGTGTTCTAGGGTTCGGCGAATCAGGAAACTTCCCCGCTGCAATTAAAACTACTGCAGAATGGTTTCCTAAAAAAGAGAGGGCTTTAGCCACTGGTATATTCAACTCCGGTACAAATGTTGGTGCAATTTTAGCACCACTCACAGTACCTTGGATTGCTTCTCATTTAGGATGGGAGGCCGCTTTCATTATCATTGGTGGAATTGGGTTCTTCTGGTTAATTTTTTGGTTCTGGTTGTACGAAATCCCTGCCCGATCGTTGAAAGTGTCCAAAGCCGAGCTTGCTCATATTTTAAGTGACAAGGATGAGGTTACATCAACGTCTGAAGTAAAAACCACAGAAAAAACTGACAAGGTGCCTTGGTTTAAATTATTGAACTACAAACAAACATGGGCCTTCAGTATTGGTAAATTTTTGACAGATGGCGTTTGGTGGTTCTTCCTGTTCTGGCTACCAGCATATTTAAAGGCTCAATATGGGATGACCGGAATGGCTGTTGTTTTCCCTTTGTCTGTATTGTATACCCTAACTTGTATTGGTAGTATCGGTGGTGGTTGGTTCCCAATGTATTTTATAAATAAAGGTTATGATCCTTATGCCGGACGCATGCGTGCAATGTTAATGATTGCGGTGATCCCATTACTTGTATTATTGGCTCAGCCTTTGGGTGGTTACAGCTATTGGATTCCTGTTCTTATAATTGGTATAGGCGCATCTGCCCATCAAGCCTGGTCCGCTAATATTTTTACAACAGTTTCAGATATGTTTCCTAAAAAGGCAGTGGGCTCTGTAACGGGTATTGGAGGTATGTTTGGTGGTTTAGGTGGTATTGCTGTTACAAAAGCTGCTGGTTGGATATTTGATTCATATCGCAGTGCAGGTATAGCATCATCGTGGATTCAGGCAAAAGCCCAAGGTTTGGGTGAATATGTTGAAAATATAAGGTCCATGACACTCGTTAACGCACGTGGTTATACTATAGACTTAAATACAGTTGAGATAAATAATTTATCAAAGGATATTGCTGAAAGGCTGCAAGCAATTGATCCAGCTATGTTTTCGCAACTTAAAGCTTTACAAGGTCCAATAGTACAATCTCAGATGACTGAAGCATACGCGATGGTATTTGGATTCTGCGCTATAGCTTATCTTTTAGCATGGGGAATCATGAAATCCCTGGTTCCTAAGTTCAAGCCGATTAACGACTTATAGTACCTTCTGACAGAATAAAAATGCCTGATAGCCAATGCCTGTCAGGCATTTTTTATTTCTAATGAATTATTTATTAGCGAAAAGCTATCTATCTATAAAACAATATTCACTTTTTATTTCACATTCAGGATTATTATTTCCTGAAATTGCTCCAGTTTTATAATTTTGTGGTTTACCCAGTTATTATACTTATGCAATTAACCGGAAAAGTATTGTCGTTTCTACTGATCATTTCAGTTTTTACTGCTTATAGTCAGAATGAACCAGTTCCTATCACTCTCTCGAAGGAGAAAGTCATTATTGACGGAAAAGCTTATTTTATGCATACTGTCAAACATGGAGAAACTCTTTTCTCAATTGCAAAAGCTTATAACGTTCCTCAAAAGGACATAATTGCGATCAATAAAGATGCGGCAACTTCCATAAAAACAGGTCAGGTATTGAAAATTCCGTCCGATCAGTTGGCGAAGCTCCCCCCCTCGATGAACACGGATAATTATGTATTTCATATTGTAGAAGCCGGCCAAACTGTTTTTTCCATTGCCGAAAAATATAACATTCCCAAGGAAGAACTCTATAAGCACAACCCCGAAACCGAAATAAGTCCCCTTCAGGCAGGACAGGTAATTAAAATTCCTAAAAGCACCAATGGTGTAGTAAAACAGGCTGTGGCAGATTCGCCTTCATTCAGGGAACACAAAGTAAAACGAAAAGAAACGTTGTATTCAATTTCAAGATCTTATCTTGTTACTGTAGACGATATTATTGCACTTAATCCCGAACTTAATACTTCGGATCTTAAGACAGGGCAGATACTTAAGATTCCAACCGAGACAACACGTATTAATACACCCAATGGACCAGAAGTGTCGGCTGAAGCAGTAAAAGTAATTATTCCAGCCACTATTGAACCATGTTCTTTAATTGATCCCAAACAGGTTCATAATGTAGCATTTCTCCTCCCCTTATTTCTGGATGAAAACAAAACTATTGTAGATTTGGACTCTCTTTCGGGAAACAAGAATATGGAGGAACGACTTCTTTTTGGTCGTTCGAAAAATCCTCTTGAATTCTATGAAGGCGCTTTACTAGCCATTGACTCCCTGAAAAAAGCCGGCCATTCATTCAGAATATATGTTTATGATACCGGACGCGATCTTCAAAAGCTCAATTCGATTCTGAACCGTAAAGAACTGTCGGAGATGGAACTTTTTATAGGGCCATTCGACTCCTTACTTATCGATAAGGCTCTTGTATTCGCCAAAACCCATAATATCAAAGTAGTATCACCACTTTCGCAAAATGTTAATATGTTGAAAGGGAACCCAAATTTATACCAGGTAAACCCTTCTGAAATTTCTAAAATAGAAGCTGCTATTCAATACCTGTCATCACAGCGCGATAAAAATATAATTCTGTTTAAGTCCAGCCGACCCACAGATAAGGATATTTTTAACACTTTTGAAGAGCGGTTGAATATTTTAAGAGTTGAAGGATTTCAGTTTAAAACTCACACAGGCAATAAAGATGGTACTTTAAGCAGTAAGCTTGTTATTGACAAGGAAAATCTGATTATAGTCCCGTCGAACGAAGAGATTGTGGTTGCCGATGTCCTCCGCAATATGAACTACATAAACAGCAGCTACAAGATTTCGGTTTTTGGCCTTCCCAGGTGGACAACCTTTACCAGTACCGATATATCTTTCCTGCATAACCTTCAGTACGAGTATTATACCTCATTCTTTCCTGAATATAATAAAGCTGTTACTAAAAACTTTATTTTAAAGATGAGAGAAAACTTTAAAACTGAACCCGGCGCGCAATCTTTCAGCAGCCAGGGCTACAGCTATGCATTTTTAGGTTACGACATTACATTTTACTTTTTGAATGCCCTTGCAAAATATGGACGAAACTTCGAAAGCTGTCTTCCTAACTATCATGTGGACTTAATTCAATCGGATTTCCTTTTTTCTGTATCTGAAAATGGAAATGGCATTATGAACAAGGCAGTAAATATTGTACGGTATAATAAGGACTTTACTATCAGGAAGGTTTATTAGAATTCTTTGTTCATCTCTATGTATTTGGGAACATTGAATTTTCTTTTGCAACCATTGTAGTTCATATACCTGATCATTCCATAAACCGGATGCCTGTTCCAAGCGCAGTCATGGACACCTCCGATTGCCCAGGCACAACCTTCATATCCGTTAGGATCCCTGCCATCGAGTTCATATTTGTCGTTCAGGAAAATTGCAATATTTAAGGCCCCTTCTGGAGTTGCCGACCACTCCAGGATCTTTTTTGCCCAATACATGCGCATAAAACCATGCATTTTCCCTGTATTCATCATTTCCTTCTGGGCTGCATTCCAAAGTTCGTCGTGAGTTGAAGCACTTTCAAATTCGACCAGTGAATATAAAAATTCACGTTTATCGGTTCTGTGCTCATTCAGAGTTCGTTTAGCCCAAGCCGGAAATCCTTCTACAGAGTCATAGTTGGGATTATAATAGCAAAAGTTGTCAGCCAATTCTCTCCGAATGATGAGTTCTTCCAGAAAGGAAGCTTTCGACTCGGGATTCACGTCATGAGCCAACACTTCCCTGGCAATCTGTTGCGCCGAGATTTGTCCGAAATGCAGATATGGCGACAAATTAGATGTTGCCACTATGGTTGGATCGTTTTTTTGTTCACCATACATATCGAGCCTGGCGGTTAAAAAATGATGCAGATGTTTTAAAGCTTCATCTTCACCAGGAACACACCAGTTTACTTCTTTCACCTCATGATTTACCAAAATCTGATTGATGACCTGATTCCAATTTGTTATCTGAAGTACAAAGTTTCGTAATTCTGTTTGATATGGCACGTCCAAAAATTCATTCAAAAACAGCGGTAACATACGGTTAATTTTAGGTCGGAGCGTGTAAGCACCATATTCAGCTTTCCCGGAAACAAGAAAGGCAGGAACAACATTATGAGCATCAACTACTGTCACAACCGAATTTACCTTTCGGCAAACCTCATTAAGCCATTTTTGCTTGATCTTTAAAGGATCAAAATCGGCAACCAAGTGTCCAACCTTATGTTCTAAACAAAATTTTGGAATTTCAACTTCCGGGTTACCCAAAAGCATGTAAAAGGGAATATTTTTTTGCCGGAGCTTTAATTCAACTTTCTGTAACCCTTTCAGCATAAAACCATATTGACGTATTGTGGCATTCAGAAATTCGGGAACGAGACAAAATACTACTGCCAATGAGCGATGGGTTTCGACCGCAAGTTGCATAGCATAAATAAGAGCCCAGTTATTATCTACCCTTTGATCGCGACTCATCCAGTACACTAAGTTTCCCGGTGTCCCATCCCCTCTTTTGATCAGCATTGACCGTTTTAAAAGTATCTCGTCCACTTACTTTTATAAAATATGTTATAAAGCTAAAAATACAAAAGAGGGGCCTATAATTAGTATAATTGCAAGATATTTTATGTTATAATGTCCTCCGCAAAATTTGGAACTATGATCAGCAAAGAAGAAAAACTATTCTCAAAAAAATGGTTTATAAATCACGCCATGATTACGATGGGAGCATTTATTCTGGCTTGCTCCTTTGTTTTTTTCATTACACCATATAAAATTGTTCCTGGCGGCGTTTATGGATTAAGTATCGTTATTCACTACTTAACCAAAGGAATGTTTTCGTTTGCTCCTGAGGGATTGCCAGTTGGAACCATGGGGTTGATAATGGATATTCCCCTTACCATTGTGGGAATGAAATTGCTGGGACATCGTTTTGGCCTTAAAAGCATTTACGGACTGGTTATGTCGTCGATCTTTATTGATGGTATTACGTTATATTGGGGGTACAGACCATTGGTAGAGAACGATGCTCTGCTCTCGTGTATTTTCGGGGGTGTTCTATTTGGAATTGGCCTTGCTATCATTTTTAAGGCAAAAGGAGCCACCGGTGGCACCGACACTCTGGCCATGATTATTGCTAAATACACCCGGATGCCTCTCGGGCAGTTACTCATTTATATTGACTCTGTAGTTGTCCTAATTGGGCTTATAGCTTTTCGCGACTGGAAGGTTCCCCTCTATTCGTGGATTGTGATCTTCGTAACCGGTAAGGTTATCGACTACCTTATGCAGGGTCCGGGGTTTGAAAAAACTGTTTTTATAATTTCGGACAAATACGAGGAAATAAGACATAAGATTTTATTCGATATAGAAAGAGGTGCAACTATGTTTCATGGCGAAGGAATGTATGAAGGAAAACCCAAAAAAATAATTTATTGTAACCTAAACCGCCGTGAACTGGCAATTCTCCAGGAATATGTTCTATCCATTGATCCTGAAGCATTTCTCACCGTTATGGATGCTAACCAGGTAATAGGTAATGGTTTCAAAAAATTCGACAACGATTTAATGGGTTAGCAATAAAACTTTTTCTGGCATAAATTGTGTTTAAAGAGTTTGGTTATTTTTAAAACATGAAAAGCTTTTTAAAGAAATGTGTTTTGTGGCTTATAGCTTTGTGGTGTCTGGGTCCGGCTTACGGTCAAACCGGAACAACTACAGCAAAAGCCGATCTTGATTTTCGTTTTCTGGAAGCAGCCTATGATGGCGATTTCAAAACTGTAGCCGAGTGCATTAAAAAAGGCGTTGATGTTAATGTCGCAAACTGGGACGGATCAACAGCTCTAATGTATGGTACCGGCGTTGGCAATAAGGAAATTGTAAAGCTTCTGTTGGAAAATGGTGCTAAACCAGACCTAAGGCCTTCCAACGGTTTTACCGCACTTATAGCAGCTTCCCGGCTTGGATTCACTGAAATTACCGAGATGTTACTGGTCGATTCTGCCAAAACAGATTTGACCGATAATAACAATGCCACAGCGATTCATTATGCAAGCCTTTACAACAACGACACCATCGTTTTTTTACTGCTTCGTTCGGGAGCTGATCCAAACCTGTTAACTCAAGACAAAACTTCTCCGCTTTCCATGACTGCCATAAACGGAAGCTTCGAAGCTGCTTACCTTTTAATTGAAGCAGGAGCCAATCTGAACGTGCAGGATAGGTTGGGTTTTACACCACTGATGCTTGCAAGTCAAAATGGAGCTTACGACCTAGTTGAACTGCTGATTAAAAACGGTGCTGACATAAATACAAGAAATTACAGCGGATTTACGGCCCTTTCGCTTGCAATAATAAATAAACACACGGGTATCGTAAAATATTTAATTGAAAACGGTGCCAATGTTAAGGAATCGAATTCCATAAGCCTGAATTCCAGATCTCTTGCAAAATTGTCGGGAGATACTTCTATTATCAATGCAATAAGGAAAACAGGTGCTAAACCGAGCTTTTTCCCCGCATTTAAATCTGGAGGATATGGTGCTGAATTCAATATAAATTCGAAAAGTGTAATGACAGGAATTTTTCTGACACAATACGACCTAAAATTTAATTTGGTTTACAACCTTGGGTTCTCATTTCGCCCTGCAGCAAAAAAAGTTGATTTTACAATACCCGATGTTGGATTTTATCAATTTATGGAACGCAGGTATTTATTCAACTTCGATCTGGGTAAGAATTTCCGCTTCGACCCTGAAAATAATGCAGGAATTCATGTTGGAGCCCGGACGTTATATTCTTTTGGAAAATACCGGGCCACCAACATTCCGATTAATGGAGGATTCTCTATAGCCCCGCAATCGTGGCTTTATGTAAATACTAAAAATTTCCAGATACGTTTTGGATATCACTATAGTAATTATGGCGAAAAAGATTTAAGTAAATCGCATTTCACCATAAACCTTGTTCACAATATCGTTTCGTTTAAAAACAATAGCTATAACCGGCAACTTAAATGGATAGAATAGGAATGTTATTGAATTATCGACAAATAAACAGAATAATACTGGTATTCAGCATTGCAATGTTGGGATTATTGTCGTGCGGCGACGAATATATACTTGATGATGTGGACTGCTCGGAGTGTTATGTACCGAAACCAGATTTCGGGCCTGTAACTGTGAAACTCTCAATAAATGCTGAAAACAGCCGGATTCCTGTTAAAATATTTAAAGGGAAGTATGAGGAGAAATATCTGAACGATTTTAGTTCGGCAGTTCACATTGACACTATTTCCCAGTCGAGCTTTGAGGTAGATTTAAAAGTAAACGAATATTACTCCGTTGCTGCCGAATACATTAAAGACGGGAAAAAGACCATTGTTGTTGATGGCGATAAGCTTAAAATTTATAAGGTAAGCGACAACTGCGACGAAGTATGCTGGATTTTCAGAGGTGGAGAAATTGATGCAAGATTAAAAAAATGAGGTTGCGTGAAAAGACTTTCAGGGGTAAATACAAAGTCTCAACAAAAAAAGCGCTACATCAAATTTGATGTGAGAAAGGCTGCCTAAGTTTTTTACTTATTAGACAGCCTCTTTATAGGGTGTAAAGAAGAAAGAATCAACCCATCTTAATTCTCATTAGGAATTAGACAATACAAGCCAGGGATTCTGGCTTTTTATTTTCGCCAGTTCCGGCTCTGCAGCTTAGCAGCCGTTTAACAGCAACCTCTTTGCAGAAAAATTACAATTTAGAACTATCCAAGCTGCAAAGCAGTGGACTTTGATAAGTCGGGTTATTTTATACCAGGTTTTCAAATCAGTATTTTTACTATTTTCGCCATCAGTTTAATTCGGACCTGATGAATATACTGCTAAGTGTTATTTTTATTTTCGCACCACTGCTGCTTTTATACGGATGTAAAAAAGTAACGCTTTTAAATAAACTTGGAACAGTATCGTTAGCTTATATCCTGGGAATTATACTAGGCAACATCGGATGGATTAAACCTGAAACAAAACCCTTGCAAGACAGTTTTACCTCGGCAACCATTGCGCTGGCCCTGCCCTTACTTCTTTTTTCGATCAACCTGAAACAATGGTCGCGGCTGGCTTTTAAGACAGGCTTGGCTGTTTTATTAGGTATTGTTTCTGTTTTGATAATCATTTTTATAGGCCATTTCATTTTTAAGAACCACATACCCGAATGCTGGCAGGTTTCAGGTCTAATGGTCGGGGTTTATATTGGCGGCACGGCAAACATGGCTGCCATTATGAAAGCGCTTGGCGGCGATTCAACTACTTTTATCCTGGTAAATGCATACGATATTCTTATCAGTATGATTTACTTCATCTTTATTGTTACCTATGCACAAAAGCTGGTAAATAAGTTTCTCATCCCCTTCAAACCTATGAACTCACATGTTCACCTGAGCAATGAGGTGGACGACTACGATGGATGGGATTCATACAATGGAATATTTTCAAGAAAAACCATTTTTCCGCTCCTGGCTGCATTCCTGATTTCGGGAGTTGTTGTGGCAATATCATTTCAGTTAAGTAAGCTATTCCCGGCCGGTTATCAAATGGCCGGCATCATTATGAGCATTACGGCACTCTCAATTACGCTATCCTTTATACCCTGGATCAACCGTATCCAAAAATCGTTTCAAAGTGGAATGTACCTGATTTTTATATTTTGTATTGTAGTTGGATCGATGGCCGATTTCAGCATGTTTACCACAGCCTCGCTTTACCTGGTTGCCTTCATAACACTTGTAATTTTTGGCTCTCTAACCCTGCAGATTCTGCTTTCAAAGCTATTCCGCATCGACACCGATACTACATTAATTACCTCACTTGCATTTATCCTCTCGGCACCTTTTGTACCAACAGTAGCCAATGCTTTTAAGAACAAAGAAATTATCCTTTCGGGAATTACCATTGGCATAATAGGTTACACAACTGGCAACTTTCTTGGAATTACCCTGGCTTATTTCCTCAAGTAAAATAAACTGTATTTAGAACCATTCAACATTTCTTTTTCACGAATATTTCCTAATTTTAGTAGAAAGCTATATTGCTTTACAAAACCTAAATTGTGTTGCGATGAATTACGCTAAGTGGGAGGATGAATATAATACAGGGGATAGTAAAATTGACGAACAACACCAGAGAGTTTTTATTTTTATAAACAAATTAAATCTGGCTCTCAGAACGGCAAAAGACAAAGAAGAGATAATTGATATTCTGAAAGGGTTAAAGGATTATTCGATACATCATTTCAAACTGGAAGAGGACCAGATGATTGCGGCCCAATATCCAAAGTACAGCGCTCATAAAGCCGAGCATCAAATTTTCATCGACCGCTTAAATAAATTAACTGCCGATATGGAAAATAAAAACACAAGCATCAATCTCAGGTTACTAAAGTTTTTGAAAGTTTGGTTTTCGGGTCATATACTAAATACTGATAAAAAATTCGTTGCTTTTCTTTCAGGAGAAATAGCTGAATAAAACAAACCAAATCCGCATCGGTTCTAACTCCAATGCGGCTTTTGACTTTTTGGAATTTGTATTAGAACATAGATTTATCCCCTTCGTTTTCTACCTCTTTTTGACGTTCTAACTTTTTTATTTTATTTTCATAAAAGAGTTTCAAATAGAAGGAACACTGCACGAAAACGAACAATTGCAAAAAAAACCGCATAGAAAATATCCATGCGGCTTATAATTAATCTATTACGAACTAAAACACTGACCTATTCCCATCATTTTCAACTTCTTTCTGACGATCAAGTTTCTTGATCTTCGTTCCGTAGTTGAATGTATAAGTTACCCGGAAAGTAACCAAGCCCTGAACATACACTTCCATATTGTTTTCCTGCCAGAAATCATCCGACTCGGTTACGGTGTTCGAAATGGTGAAGTCTTTCATGAAAGGATTGATTGCTGTGAGTGAGAACTTGAAATTTTTCTTCAGTTGCTTTTCGACCCCAACTACATATAAGCCTCCACGTGAGTTAAGATTTTGGGTACTGATATAAGGACTGTTATACTGTGTAAAGACAAACACTGTAAATTGCTTTGGCAAACTGAATATAGAGGTTACATTAGCCCGGTAGGATAATTTTTCGTTGGATTCAATACCATACTGATCAATGGAATTAAGCTGAACATTATAGAGACACAAATAAGGGTTAATCTGCCACCATTTGTTAATCTTAACCGACCCGGAGAAATTAACACCATATTCGGCGCCGGTACCAATATTATCCACAAAGCTTTCCGAAACCCTGCCATCGGTAATCCTGGTAATTCTCTGGAAGTTATCGGTAAAGTAATTGTAATACAATCCTGTGGAAATATAACTATTCTTAACCGGTGCGCTGAAGTTTAGCTCAACCTTGTTACTGTACGATGGATTGAGAAAAGGATTTCCGCGCGATATGGTAATTGAGTCTATTTGATTAACAAAAGGATTCAGGTTGTTAATACCGGGACGCTGAATGGATCTTCTGTAAGTTAATTTCAGGTTATTAGCTTTACCAATTTTTTGCTGAAGTGTTAACTGAGGAAGAAAACAGTCGTAATTGGTTTTGGTAGATTCGTTGATCTCGATTAACGAAAGTTCGTAACGTAAGCCTGCCTGGATGCTGAATTTCTTTATAGAACCTGCATACGATGCATAAGCAGAATGGCGGTTCTCAGTATACTTCAGGTTAGTTTCGGAGGCATCAGAAGCTCCGCTGAAATCGTTATCCATCCACTGCGAATAGGTGTGGTAGCCCCCACTAATTCTGTGATCTTTCGATAGAGGCTGAACATAATCCAACTTCAAACCAAATGCCTGTTTGCTGTCGTTATAAACTTCCTTACGATCGATAAGGCTTCCAACAGGAGTTATGCGATCGGCCAGGTAATACTGATCACGGTAATTTGCATCACGATCCCCATGGTAATTGTAATAATTCACATCCAGGGTAAGTTCCTGCGACTGTTTGTCGAATGTTCTTTTATAGAAAGCTGAATAGTAATTGGATGTGTTTACATTTTTATCGTAGCTGTAAGCATCAATGTACGATTGTAACTGATTGTTGATGGAAAGTTCCTTGTAACCATCGGTTTTAAATGTTAAACCGTTACCCGGACGGTAGTTTCCATAAAGGTTGATGGTATTGTATTTATTCAGGAACAGGTCTACACCATAGTCAACGCCCATAAAATTAACATCAACTTTACCTTCTCCTTCCTGATAATAACGCATGTTATTGTCGAACTGTTTACGTTCATTGGTACTTGTCAGCTCAAGCTTTTCGAAATGCGAATGACCCGAGACAAATACTCTGATTTTATTATACCCGTATTCGATATTCCCATTTGTATTGGAAAAGAAAACACGTGACGACAACGGAATTTCGGGACTAAACTGACCGCTGAAACCATGTTTCTTTTCACGTTTCAGAATGATATTGATAACACCAGTAATATCGGCATCATACTTAACTGAAGGATTGGTCATTACCTCAATTTTATCGATGCTGTTCGGATCGAGCTGGGCAAGATATTCTTTGTCGCGCTGTTTACCATCTACAAGTACCATAATGTTTGAATTTCCCTCAAGAGAAATATTATTTTGAAAATCGACCTGAACGGCAGGAACCTGACGGAGCAATTCGAGTCCGGAATGTGCCGATGTAGCGGCTTTGCTGTTGATAGTGTAAGTAGTTTTATCCACTTCGGCAACCCCCTTCAGTCGCTCGCCTTCAACAGTTACAGCATTCAAGGTTTTTGATTCAGTAGTGAGATCGACCACACCCATGTTAAAAGTTGGGTTGGAAGAACTTAGCGAAATTCCATTTTTTAATGTTGGCTTAAAACCAATGCACGACACTTTGATAAAGTAATTTCCTTCTTTTAGGTTGGCAATAGAGAACCTTCCACTTGTATCGGAAACAACACCAGTAACCAGTGTGCTGTCGGGCAAACGGTGAAGAGCGACACTGGCAAATTCTACAGGTTTGTTTTCTTCGAAATTATGAAGTTTCCCTTCAATGCGGTACGATGGTTGAGCAAATGCAGAAAAACCAGCCATTATTAATATAGCAGTCAATAAAACTTTGAGACGATTCATGGTTGGATGGAGTAAAGTTGTTTTCATCTATTTTGTATTAGTTGTTTTTAGATTTATGGAGGTAGTTCATCCATAATTATGCCATTTTTCACAAACAACACTAAAACAATATATTACAAGCAAAACTCAACAAAAACCGATTTAAATGGTTTGTACTATTTAGAAACAGAAGCTGTTCGATTTCGAACAAAAGTAATTGTTAGCTTGTGCAAAAGTTTGGGAGAATCTTTATATAAAATACTTTAACTTTATTGCAACAAAAAATCGTCAGATGGAAAGAAGAGGTTTTATTAAAAGTAGTGGCATAGCCGCTGCAACAATGGGCTTAGTAGGCCTGCAAACACCAAAAGGGAAACCGCAAATGAAAAATGTATTTGTACATCATGTGTATTTCTGGCTAAAAGAGCCCGGGAAAGCCGATTCGGTAAAGAAATTTGAAGCAGCCCTGAAAAGGCTGGTTACCATTGAAGCCATTAGTTCTTACCATTTGGGAAAACCAGCCGAAACCCGCCGCGAAGTTATCGACAGCAGTTATCACTACTCCCTGTTAACTATTTTCGCTGATAAAAAAGCACACGACATATACCAGGACCATCCTGTTCATGACGACTTCCGTAAAGTTGCCGGAGAATTAGCTTCGAAGGTTGTGGTTTATGATAGTGCGGATATGGTTTAAACAATGTAATTCAATATTTTAGATCGCATAAGAAGAGGTAAAAAATATTGTAAAAAACAAATTTCTTCAACAACAAAGCCCTTCTTTTATCAAAATATTGTTGGTCTAATTAACTCTTGTTGCATTTATATGACAATTATCATTATAATTGCAGGAACAAAAAACCGACTAGAAATAAAAAACCAACTCTTATGATTTTAAACAAATACCTATCGAGATTACAAAGACCCGATCAATTAAACATATGATCAGAGTTATAATAATTTCTCTTTTGAACTTTGTTTCAACTTTAATAATAGCGCAAAATATCGAAGTTCGCGGAGTTGTTATTGATAGCTCAACATTGCTTCCAATTCCGTATGCTAGTGTTGGTATCAAGAATTTAGGTATTGGAACTCTTACAAATGAGAAAGGTAGGTTTATTTTGAAAGTACCAGACTCAGAGCAAACTCAAATTATAAATATTCAAATAATTGGATATAAAACATATTCATTAAAAGTTAAATCTGTCAACAAAAGTGAGATTATCTGTAAACTAGTTCCCTCACCAAAAGAACTAAAAGAAGTAGTTGTTATTCCCGAGGATACTCTTCTTACTATACTCCGCACAGCATACAAAAGAATTTCAAAAAACTATCCTGAGAAGCCTCTAATGCTTACTGGTTTTTTTCGTGAAGTACAAAAGGCAAATGACAGTCTTTATCTGAATTTTACAGAAGCCATACTTGAAGTATATAAGCAAGGGTATAATAACAACTCTAATTTTGGACAGGTCAGAATAATACAATCGAGAAAAAATAATTTTCCAGGAACTGATACAATTAACAATGTCCGTTTTTTTGGCGGCCCTCATATTGTGCATATGGGCGATTTTGTTTTTAAAAGAAGTAATTTTATTAATCCCCGGCATTTTAAAAATTACAGCTACTGGTTAGCTGATATTAAGAAGACCGGTAAAGAGGAAATATATTGTGTAGGATTTAAACATAATAACGACAGCATTTTGGGAACTTTATACCTTGATAAAAACTCTTTGGCTTACATTGGACTGGAGATATATGAGAAAAGAGATAAGGCCCAACTTCTGCATTTTTATAAACATAAAGATGCTACAAAAAAAATTGGATACGTTGAATACAAAGGAAAATGGTATCTGAGTTATGCAATATTAAATACAAGCGGCGAAAACACCAATTTGAATAAAAGAGTTACTCTTCATGAGGTATATGTTACAACTTCAATAAAAACTGATTCTGTTAAACCAATTCCTTTTAACCAGGAATTAGGATATACTGATGTTATTTCGATAAAAGCTGATGAGTATTCAAAAACCACATGGAAAGATTATAATATTCTTGCAGAAGACAGCAATTTGTGCGTAAGAGATTCATATAACGATGAGGAATCAAAAAAAATTCTCTCTAAAAATTATTCAAATAAAAAGAATAAAAGGGACCTATTTTTTGAAGTAATAAGACATTTTGAATTTCGCTATGGAATAGAATATTTACCCCTGAACTTTAAAGGAGGAAATTACCAGATTTCTAATAACATCATACCTGGATTAACCCAAACAATGGAGAAAAATTTATCCTCTATTTCATATACAGGTCTATTATATACTAAAATTGCATATACATTTAATAGTCACCTGGGAATGTTCTATTCATCTGTAGGTAGTTTTAAGTCTCCACTATCTTTTTCGTCCTGGGACTTAGGTATACAATATGGAACTCCTTTATTTAAAAATAGCAGAAAATGGTTTATTGATTTTAATATTGGATATTCTCGTTCCCAATATTTTTACGAGTTTGGTGAGGCTGATAAAATTTCAAACAAAGTATTAATAAATAGAAAAACGTTTGATGCTAAAAAGATAAATGTTCTTATTGGCACCAGATACACAGCATTAAATCCTTCTTTTGCAATTTCTTATAAGTTAAGGAAAATTACATATCTATTCTTAACGGTATCAAGAGCGATCTATTTGAATGATGTAAAATCAGCTACATTTAAAGAGAAGTCTGGATTTTTTCTTTTCAGAAAAAGTTCGAATGTCAGTTTTGATAATAACCAATTTCAATTATATCAAAATGGAATCCTAAAGAACGATGTGGGTTTCGATATTCAACCATTCCGAATTGCTCTGGGACTAAGTTTCAAATTTTAATTTAAAACTACAACAATTTCTTAACAGCTTCCAAATTCCTGCTATTTGTAATATTCTTGGCCTCAGGTGTGTAAAGATACTGTATGAGTGGTTTATATCTTTCGGCTACCTTACCACGAACCAGTTTCAGGGTACTGTTGAGTAACTGGTTTTCTTCCGTGAAACCTTCATCAAGAATTCCAATGGCCGCCGGTAACCAGCGTTGCGGAAACAATCCGCCGTGTTTCCCTCCGGTCCGGAATTCCAAAATCTCTTTCTCAATCAGCTTCAATGCGGCCTTTTTGCCTTCATCGGTACTCAGATCCACATGATGATGGTGCTCTTTGTGATCTCTGAAATGCCGCTTGATAGCTTCTTTGTTGGGATATATCAAAGCAACCGTATACGGGTTCTGACTATTGTACAGCATACACTGGTCGATAAACGGCGATTCTGACACAAAAGCTTCTTCAATACCTTCGGGACTGTATTTTTCACCATCATCGGCAATTAAAAGGCTCTTGAAACGGCCTAAAACATAGAGAAAACCATCTTTATCCATATAGCCGAGGTCGCCGGTATACAACCAGCCATCTTTAATGGACTCGGCAGTGGCGGCAGGATTATTCCAATAACCCACCATCACATTTTCGCCCCGGATTACAATTTCGCCCTTCTCTCCTACCGGCAGAGCGTTACCATCTTCATCGCAGATTTTTAAATCCAAAGGTTTTACTAAATAACCTGAGGAGCCGAGTTTATGTTTGACTGCCGAACTGGATGAAATTACAGGAGATGCTTCTGTGAGGCCATATCCCTGGTACATAGGAATTCCAATGGCATAGAAAAACTTCTGAAATTCGATATCGAGTAGTGCCCCGCCGCCAATGAAAAACTCCAGGCGACCACCAAAAGCTTCACGTACTTTGGAGAATAATATTTTGTCGAATAGCTTAACCAGCGGTTGCAATATAAAACGCCAGCCTTTTCCTTTATCCCAGCCAGTTCCGTTATAAGTATAGGCAACACTCAAACCTGCCTTAAAAAGAGCTTCGGCAACTTTTCCCTTTTGCTGAATGCCACTTTCGATATTCTTTTTGAAGTTCTTAGCCAATGCAGGAACACTCAAAAGGAAATTAGGCCTGATTTCTTTTATGTTAACAGGAATATTTTTAAGCGTATCCATAGGGGTTTTCCCTGACTGTACGGAAGCCAATGAAGCGCCTGTCGTCATAAGGGTATAAACGCAGGCGGTGTGGGCAAATGCATGATCCCAGGGAAGAATTATAAGCGATACCCAGGTTGAGGGGATATTCATTAATGTAAGGGACTGTTCAACATTGGCAGTATAGTTACGATGTGTAAGAATAATACCTTTGGGATCGGCAGTGGTTCCTGAAGTATAGCAAATATTGGCATAGTCGCTTCCCAAAACAGATTTCCACCGAACCTCGAAAGCGTCCTGATTTGTTTTGAGGTATTCTTCACCAAGCTTTATAAGGTCCCCGGCAAACAACTCTTTTGTGTTGTATGTTTCTTCGGAGTCCAGCAATACAACTTTCTCGAGGGTTGCAATTTCGCTGTATAAAGATTTAAGCTTTTTAGACTGACCGCGGGATGCAATAATAATTTTCACACCGGCATGTGCCAAGCGAAACTTGAGATCGGCAGGCTCATTCAGCTTAACCGATAATGGGACATTCACTGCACCGCAATAAAGCACTCCAAGCTCGCTGATAACCCAATCGTTACGACCTTCGGATAATAAAGCCACACGATCACCCTTCTGAAGGCCAAGCGACATAAGTCCGGCCGCAAATTTATATACCTGTTGACGGGTTTGGTCGTAAGTGGTAGGTTCATAGGTATCGGTCTTTTTTTCCCACATAAAAACGTTGTCGCTGTATTTTGCAACCGATTCCTCAAAAAGATGAGTTATAGCTTTCATTCGCAGTCAGTTTGTAAGATTAGTATAACAACACAAAACCTGGCAAGTTCAAAACATACCAGGTTTCGCAAAGATAAAAAAAGTATCAAGTCGTAAGTAATACTCCCGATTTCTATCGGGAGTAAGATTAACAGCCGGTTTTCTTTTGCTATCTTTTTCTTACTTCATACTTCTTACTTCATACTTTCTATTACATACCAGAGCTTGGTGGCGCGGGTTGATTGGGATCGCCTGCGTTCTTAACAGGTATCCACACCAAAATAAGACCTAACACCAGCAACACGATAAAGCTGATAAGGAAAGGTGGAGTAGTAAAGAAGCTGAATACATCGTACAGGAAGATATTCTGCAGGGCGAAAATAGCAATTACAAGTCCCATGAGCGCTTCACCGGCAATTAAACCTGAAGCCAGCAGAACGCCCACATTTTCGGAGCGGACTTTCTGGGCAGCATTCAGCTTTTTCCGTTCGGAAACCCATTCAACAATACCTTTGATAACACCACCGAGGAAGATTGCAAAAGTTGTTTCGAGAGGAAGATACATACCAACGCAAACGAGCATCGGGCTTTTTACCTGCATCATAATAAAACCGATACCCATAAGCATACCGGCAATAATCAGAGGCCATGCCATTTGTCCGCCAACTATACCTTGCGACAGAATTGCCATCAAGCTGGCTTGTGGAGCCGAAAGATTTTTGCTACCAAAACCACCTTCGTAACCTTCCTTTACACCTTTAGCGATATCGCCTTCATTTAAGAAAACAAGAACGCCAAACATCACGCAACCAGCCAGAACAACACCAATGATATCACCAATCTGCATTCTCCAGGGGGTACCACCGAGAATATGTCCGGCTTTTAAGTCCTGCAACATTTCTCCGGCAACAGCAGCCGAAACGCAAACAATGGCAGCAACACCCAAAACTGCAGCAACACCTTCCTTACCGGTTGAACCAAGTGCAACCATGATAAGGGCTGTAACCACAAGCGCTGTAAGCGTTAAACCACTGATAGGGTTATTACTCGACCCCATGATACCTACGAGATATCCGGAAACCGCGGCAAAAAAGAAAGCCAGAATAATCATTACCGTAGCAGCTACAAAAGCAACAAGAATACTGGTACTGAATATAAAGTAAGTGATGCCGAAAGTTAAAACAGCAACAGCGCCAATACCAATCATGATCCATGAAAAGGAGATATCTTTCTCGTTACGCGGGGTATTCACTTCAATTCCTGAGGCAGCTTTTTTAACATCGCTGATACTGCGGGCCACACCAGCGGTAAGACTTTTCCGCATTTTATACAGGGTAAAAACAGCACTCACAAGCATACCACCAATAGCGATGGGACGAACCACAAATCGCCAGATGCTGTAAGATTGGGTAGTCCATACTTTATCCATGGCTGCATCCATGCTAAGACCAGGATCAGTCGCCATGAGAGAAGCTGCCATACCACTCAGGTCGAGCGAAGGAGCCATAAAGTAGAGAATCATGGGAACCAGTAAGCCCCAGGCAACAATACCACCGCTGAAGTTCAGAGCAGCTAATTTAGGGCCTATAATATATCCAACTCCCATATAGGCAGGACTGATACCAGGCGAGCCCAGCAACATACCACCCTGACCGGAATAGCTGGTACCGGTTATGGTTTGTTTGGCAAACGTGACGAACTTCTCCCAGTTCACTGCGAAAAGCTTAAGTTCACCAAGAAGTTTAATTACAGCACCAATGATAATTGCACTAAACAGAAATTTAGAACCGCCACCGCTGGATTGACCTGCTTTATGAATTTCTGAGGCCGCAACCGACTCGGGAAAAGGTAATTCAACATCCTCAACCATTACACGGCGAAGCAAGGCTACAAACATAATACCCAGGATACCTCCGGCGATTAGTATCAAAGTTGAAGTGACATAATTACCCGGAGTAAAAAACGGATCCCAGATTCCAGCCACAAAAAATGCCGGAAGCGTAAAAATAGCACCGGCAGCAACCGACTCACCAATGGAGCCTACGGTACGGGCAAAATTTTCTTCAAGAATGGTACCTTTCATGGCCCTTAAAATGGCCATACCGATAACCGCAGCCGGATAAGTTGCTGCGATGGTCATACCTGCTTTAAGTCCCAGGTAGGCGTTGGCAGCACCAAGCACAACGCTCATTATTAATCCGATAATCAGAGCCCGGGCGGTAAACTCGGCCATGTTGGTATCGGGCGATACAAAAGGAATAAATTTTTTGTTCTCAGCCATTTTCATAGAATTAGTTAATGGGATAAAAATATAAAATTTATGATTGCGGCAAAGGTGATTTTTTGCAGGAAATGGAAGGGTGCAGCTTGTGGGTTTAAGGGATCCCGATAAAAAAGATCAAAATAGTTAAAAGATTAACTGACTTTCGGTTTGAAAACAGTCGGAACCCCTTGCCTTTTAAGTCTCTTATAGATACTTCACTGCGCGCTCAGAATGACAATATGTTGATGAATGGAAGGAACTGGAATGAGGAATCTTTAACTTGTATATATCCCGATAGTCAGTAAAGATTAAAACCATCCCAATATTAGGGAAATAAAGAATGCTATTCATCTGAGTTCATTTCAAATAAAAGATTAATTTTGCTTTATGACACAAATGATGCAGGACATATTGAAGCTTAGCATTGCCGAGCGAATTTTAATGGTTGAAGCCATTTGGGATAGTATTGAAAATAAAGATGAGCAATTAGAATTATCAGCCGACACAATAAATATACTTGAAGAACGACTAAAAGCTCATGAAAATAACCCCGCCGAAGGTTCCTCCTGGTCTGACATTAAAGCAAGGATAAAAACCCAGCTTTGATGCATAGACTACTCATTAAGCCCTTAGCGGAGATTGATGCCACTGAAGCTGCAAAATGGTATGAGGATGCAAAAGAGGGTTTGGGTTATGAATTTTTATTGGTACTGGAAGCTAAAATAAATACCATCCAAAGAAATCCACTTCAATTTCCGTTGGTGCATAAGAATATTAGAAGAGCTTTGATGGAGCGATTTCCATATGGATTGTTTTTTATAATTGAAAACGATCTAATCTATGTAGTAGCGATTTTACACACAAGCAGAAATCCTCAGCTCTATAGAAAAAGGTAATAAAGATCTGAATATCTAAACAAACTATTACAAACCTAAATCATCGCCTTCAGTATGGATACTCTTAACACAATTGTATTAATAGCCGTCACCGGAAGCCTATTCTATCTTGCAATTGACTTGATTGGTTATTTCTTCGATTTCACAGACAAAAAAAACTCCCTAAAAAGGATCTTAATAACTGGAACTATCTTTATAATAGTTACAGGATTATACTTTACCGGCTATGTAAATAAAAAAACTATAACAAATGGCCTTGGAGTAGGAGCAGTTTTCTTAGCTTTCTGGATTGCTATCGTACTTTTGGTCAAATTAATTTCCTGGCTTCAGATGAATAGCTTTTCGGGAAAATTCAAAGCTATATCTTCAATAACCAACAATGGTTTCATCATTGGTAACGGGAAAAAGAATGTGCAATATAGGTGGGACGATTTTGACTCTGCCGAAATAAACCCATCGAACCTCGAGGTCAAGCTGAAAGGAAGAAAAAAGCTGATTATTAACGATAAGTTCTTTAGCTTCTATACCTTCCTTAAGAAGATACCACATTACTACAAAGGCTTTGATTATAATATTATAGACAATTTTTTCGACCAGCTCCAACCCTGTAAAGTGTGTGGGTTAATTTCTGAAACAAATGAAAAATGTCTTTATTGCAACTCAACAGAATGGAATAGTGAAATTGAAAAGGAATATCACACTTACGAAGCCTATTTGAAGGCTTGTCAATTGGAAGTATTTGCCACCTGGAACAAGAATGAACCCTTTTGTGATTTCACACTATCTAATCACGCTTTTAACACCGATCCTGACTGGAAACCTCTGGTTACAAAAAAAGAAGTACTTGATTATAGCAAAAAAGAATGCTGGGACGAAGAGTAGTTCTCTTGTTTCCCATAGATAAGACTTTAAATCTGATATAGAACTAAATTCTTTATCTTGCAGGTTGTTTAAAACTTAGCAAACATGTTCCATCTCTATATCACTCTTGGATATTTTATCCCAACCGTTTACCTCTTCATCCGTATCTGGCATTTATTTATAACTAAAGGCTATCAGGTTTTTTATGGCATTGTATTTATTGCAATTGCGGCAATAGCTCCTTTGGCTCGTTACTGGAGTAGTGGACCGGATTCTCTTAGGGAAATTCTAAATATGGTTTCGGGTTACCTGGTACCTTTCATTTTATATCTTTTTCTGACATTACTGATTTTCGATTTATTCCTCCTACTCAACCTTGCCTTTAAAGTTTTACCGCGCACTACCAGAAAAAGTTTTCGATTCAGACTTTACACATTCATGGGCTTAATTTTTTTGTCCATTGTTATTGTGATTGGTGGAGCCGTCAACATCAACACCATCAGAGGATCGCACTACCAGATCGAAATACCTAAAAAGCAATCGGATGTTGACAGCCTGCGAATAGCCTTTGTTGCCGATCTCCATATCGACAAACACCTAAAACTAAGTTTTATAAAACAATATGTCGATAAGGTGAATGCTTTGAACCCCGATATTGTGCTCTATGGCGGCGATATTGTCGAAGGACGATGGGACGAAAACGTAAGCGACCCAATAATTGAAACATTGAAGACTGTAAAAGCCAAATATGGTACGTATGGAATTCTGGGCAATCACGAATATTATGGCTCGGAAAACCCTGGACAGTTATACCCAAGGATGGATATCAGCCTGCTTCACGAAAAAGTGATAAAGGTCGGGCAATCCTTTTACCTTGCCGGACGTGACGACGATCATGCTGAGCACCGGAAATCTCTGGAAGAGCTTCTTCAGCATACACCCGACGACCTGCCTGTGATTGTAATGGATCATCGCCCCACGCAACTTCAGGAAGCCAGTCGCACCAAAGCCGATATTCAGTTTTCAGGTCACACCCACAACGGACAAATGTTTCCTATTAACCTTTTCTTAAAACGCATGTACGAACTAAGCTGGGGATATAAAAAGATCCGCGATACCCACTTTTTTGTCACCAGCGGTTTACGCTTGTGGGGACCGCCGGTAAAAACTGCCGGCAAGTCGGAAATAATGGTTGTAGATGTAAAGATGAAATGAGTAGCAACTTCAACCTCAGTTTGCCTGAACAGCTTCTTTTTCTATTTCTGATCTGAATGTATTGGGATTTAAAGGAACTTTTCCCGACACCAGCTCAGGAACATTAAAGGCCTTCAGAAACGTATCATAAAAATCAGGATCTTCCTGAGGCAATACAAAGGGTTTGGAATTTTTTCCTGTGCTTTTATCAATCTGGCAGAAATAAGGCCGCGTAAACTGCCCGTCGTCGCACCGACTGCTAAATACCAGCCAGTTACCTTTCGAAGACCAGCTATGGAAACTCTCTGCTTCATCGCCATTTATTTCCAGTTTGTGCATCGAACCGTTGCCGGTATTAATGGCATACAGATCGGCTTCCTTATGCCAGATGCTGAAATTTCCATAGTTGGATACCGTAATGATTATCCATTTGCCATCAGGCGAAATCCGTGGGAATGAAACACTTTTCTGATTCCTGAAAGCAGAATAAATTGTATCCACAGTTCCGAAGGAATTATTTTTCTGATTGAATCCAATCCTCAATAAACTATATCGCACCTGGTCATAATTTTTTAACGAACCTTGAGTCGCGCTGCAATAATAAAGAAGTTTTCCGTCGGGAGACCATGCAGGAAAAGTTTCAAAATGCTCTTTGCTGCTTAACTGCTGTGGTACCGTTACTTTATTGCTGTTTATGTCATAAAGAACAATGTCCGACTGAAGATCGAAAACTTCAATCCGCTTACCCGGCAGCGCATGAAAAAACTGAACGGTTTTGTTATTGGAAAAAGCAACCAGATTTCCAGATGGATGCCATGCGGGGTAAACCCCTGCGGATATTGTTTTATCAGTTTTCAGGTTAACCTTGCTGAGTTTGTCGTCCTTTAAAAGATAGGTCCCTCCATGGTTTCCACGCATGTGCATCAGCATGGTACTGGGATCGTTATTTCTAAAGTTATGGCAGTTCATACAGTTTTGGTCACTCAGATTATTGGTCATGATAGCATCCTGATCAAAGTCCTCCAGACATCTCTGATAAATGCCCATCTCCTTCCATAATTCATAACCCGGTGCTATTAACCGATAAACCAGGTAAGGGTCAATAGCTTCTTCAGATACACGATTGCGGATAACCGGATATTTAACCCAACCATTTTCACCTAGGACAAATATTTCAATTTCGAAGCCGGAGCCTTTGCTTTCCTTAAGTAATTCGCGCCACTTGCCGGAAGGAATCTGGATTTTTCCATTCTTCGACCTTAATTCGAAACTAATTTTTTTACCAGTGAATTTGGCCAGGTACTCTTCACCTTTTGCACAAATTCTGAAGTTCATGGGTGCAATGTTAAACGGAATAGTAATTCCGGTATAATCCGGCTTTAAAGCAACATGCTCTTTACTCCCGGTGTAGTTTTCGATCTTCGAAAACCTGCACGAAACGCTCAGAATTAACAGAATAATAATTCCGGCTTTATTGAGGGAATAGCTGTACATTGGGCTCCGACTCAGGTTCAACATAAGGTGAAAAATCAAGATAAAACCAATACGTATTTTTAAAATTCTTTGAAAGCTTTTTATGAATTTCTTCAGGATTATTGCCCGAAGAACTGTACAGTTGAACATACTGATCAAATCGCATCCGAGTTTCATCGCGAATAATAAAAGCTTCAACTTCCTTTGCACGCTCTGGTAAAATGGACTGGCAAACCAGCAAAGCTTCCTCAAAATGAACAGGTAAGGTATACATGCGAAATTCCTTAAGATAAGCCAAAGCGTCCATAAATGAGTTAAGGTCTTTTTTCAACAGGAAATAGGAAATGAGATAATCAAAAGCAGCACGGTTATCGGGATGCATTGCCAAAAGCGCTTTCAGTTGCAAATCAAACCTGTCGTGGTAAAAATCATTAGTGGCAAAATACTTTCTCATAATTGCCATTTCGTCGTTACTCTCAATCAACATTGGTTTCTTTAAATACTTGTAATATTCAAGTGCCCACTTCCGGTAAAAAATGGATTGCGATAAACGCATCAGGTATTTTTTTGCAACATTGTAGTTTCCGTTAACCAACTCATAAACTACAAGTTTTTTCAAAGTCGCGGGAGCGTCTCCGTTAATAACCAAACTATTGAAATCCCAGTGCCGGGCTTCGTTCAAATAGCGCAAATGCTGATACAGAGCTCCACCATACAGCGTTGAAAGATTAATGGGTTCATTTTTCATATACAGTCCGTCGGGACCGAAAGTCTGCCGGAAATGAAATAAACTATCGCCCATTTGCTTCGTTCTGCTTAGGGCAATATTTCCCAAATAAAGCACCAGATGATCGTTTCCGGGATATTTCACAACAAGTTTTACTACCTGCGGATAGTTTTCACTTGTAAAATAATGCTCTATTTCGAAGAACTTTTCGGTTTTATTATCATAGGAAATAAATGGTATTATAGCAGAAATACCATACAGAGTAATAAGGCCGATCTTTTTGGAGAAAAAACGATGAGTTAACGAATTGAAAAAAGAAATAACCAGGAGAAATGCCAGCAACAGTATATATAGTACCAAAAAATAGCTATTAAGCGTATTCAAAGGCGTACATGCTTCGTAGATGGATGAATTTAGGCTCACATAAAGGAACCTGCATATTAAATAAATGGAAAGCAGACTGAGTATTGAGAAAATAATGGTTCTGAGAAAGCCAGGTTGAAAATCGCTCTCCATTTTAATTAAAATGGAGAATACCATCAAAATAAGAAGATACAATCCGTATCCTCCGCCAATTAGAAAAGCCAGAACCGGTAATACAATAATAAAAGAATTTTTAAGTAAAGGTCGTTTTACCTGAAGATAGCAGTAATAAAGAAGTAGCGTAAATAAAATCGCAATAGTAGACCGGAGGTGATAATTATAATTTAATTGAAGGGCTAAAACTATTGAAACCGGGAAAATTGCCAGCAAAGGATTAACTCCAGTCTTCTTAAGAATTTTTCTGAGGAGAAAATAAAGAATTGTCAATAATCCAACAAAGATGATTATTCCCTGAATAGGATAATAATTAAACTGTTGGATAAACTTTTCCAGCAATATTGAAACGCCTCCCGGTGCAGACAGCATTTCGGTAAAAAACCATTTATCGAACCGGAAAAGTTGTAATTGTTCAGCATGAACAAAATGATAACGATTGAAAAAATACAGAAACGCAATAATAGAAATAATTACAGCGCTGTACAAAACCGTCTTTCTGAATTTGATATTCATAAGTTATGATGGGAAAGATTAAGAGGTTGTCTTAACCTGTTTCATCCAAAAATCCTTATTGAACCTCACCTTTCCCCACTCCGTCCCGGCAGTTACCGGGAGGAGAGAGGAGAATGAACACTACTACATTTCTATGGTGAGGTATTTCAAATTAATGAATAACAGGTTTAAACGCTACAAGAGCTTTAAGACAACCTCATAAGAGGATCTTCTAAAACCTCTGCTATATTTCAGGTTAAGTTAATAGCCAGGGTTTTGCTGCAGAGCATTGTTACCCGAAATTGCACTGGACGGAACCGGGAAACGGTTCAGATTTGCATTGTTGGATGGGGTATGATCCCACCATTTTTCAGTAACAAATTTGTCCCAGCGAATTAAATCGGTACGACGACGGCCTTCTCCTAAAAATTCAACGAGCCATTCGTCGAGCATACGGTATTCATCCAGGTTGTTTGCGGTAACAGGATCAGGATCAACACGGTTAGGGAAGTTCCGAACACGCACTGCGTTAATAAGTGTGGCAGCACCAGCTTTATCGCCAGCCCTTAATTTACATTCGGCAAGCATGTAATAAACCTCAGCCAGGCGGATCAATGGGTTATCAGCATTCCAGCGGGTAGTTTTATCTGCCAGGTTGGGCTGGGGAACTTTGATCAGACGTACTCCGGTATTTTCTTCACCATCCGACATGCGCGACGGTAAACTGGCAACATCGGGATAAGTGGTACCCACCTTTTTGAAAGTAGCAACCATATCAACAAAATTGATAATCTGTCCCTTATACTCCTGGGTTCCTTTACTTGAAACACCTGTTTTAGGATTGGTTTGAGGACCAACCAGGAACATACCTTCATATTTACCAGAACCATTATAAACATAAGGTTTCTTTCTTAAGTCGGCATCGTTGAATTTTTCGTAAGGTTTCCCAAGTTTAAAGTCAGTGTAGATCTGTCCCTGAGGATTGCGTGAAGGCTGAAGATGAGCTCCATTGTCAGCGCCTCCTTCGATATCGAGATATTTATAGGTCTCATAATGATAAAACTGTGACCAGAACCAGTTATAGGTAAGTTTTGCATTATGCGATGGCGTGCTCCATATGATTTCGGGCGACAGGTTATTGGTGAAACTGTGCGGACCGAACCAATCAATATCCAGTTGATATTGACCGTATTTCCCATCGATAATATCCTGGCAAATTTTTGCACATTCGCTGTACATTTCTTTACCAGTGTAAGCTTTGGAATTGAAATACAACTGGGCTAGCATAGTTGCAGCAGCAGCTTGTCGCAGAGACCCTTCTTCGGCTTCGCCGGCTTTCTTGGGCATTAACAGAGGTATAGCCTCTTTCAATAGATTCTCAATATGATTAAAAGTTTCCTGATCTGTACTTCTCGGAAAGTTCTTTCCTTCGTTGGAAGTGAAAATTGGCATGCCTCCGAAATAATCCAGCGCCCTCATATAAAAGTAAGCAATAAGGGTTTGGAGCTGCATCAGATGAGCATCTTTATCTTCCTTGGTAAGACCCAATTTGGTGTATTCGAGCTTTTCAAGATCCTGTTTGGTATCGAGAGCTAAAGCAACTCCCATGGTTGCACCTCTCCAGGTTTCCGAGATCCACCCATCTGTTACTGTCCACTTATGATAGTGATAACGTTCATTTTCACCACCATTGTACCAGTGAGGTCCTTTTGTAGTGATTGCAAATACATCGGTAGTGTATTCCTGAAGTCTCCAGCGGTCGTGCTCCACAAACCACCGTGCATGTGTAAAAGGCCTGTAAAGAGCCGAATAAACATTTTCCTTGGAAGTATAGAATGTAGAAGGGGTAACTTCCGAGTACCATTCTTCGTCGAGATTTGTGCAACTACCAGAAAACATGGCAATGCACACCATTAAAACTATATATTTGAGAGAATGATTTTTTTTCATTGTCGTAGAATTAAAAGGTTAACTGAACTCCAAGTGTAAAACGGCGTGTTTTTGGATAAACATCATTAAACCACTCGTAACCGGGATCAAGACCGTTGATATTCACTTCGGGATCCAGACCGCTGTACTTGGTAAAGCAGGCAACATCCTTAACAGTTCCGTACAGACGCATATTTGTAATATACTTCACTTTCTTAACAGGAACATTATAACCCACAGTAATAGCATCAATCTTCAGGAAAGTACCATCTTCGAGCCAGTAGTCGCTAAGCTCTTTTTCGCCCTTAACATTTTTATGCTTGTCAAAGGCATCTTTCAGCACATTCTGTTCTTTAACTGTTGGTAAGCCATAATACATATTAATGGTATTGAACACATCGTGACCAATCCAACTGCGCATCAGCATTCCAAAGTCAAAATTCTTCCACTGCAGAGAGTTTTCCCACGAAACAATAAGTTTTGGTATTGCATTTCCAACATAAGCCTTATCATCAAGAGTTTTTGTCTGCTTGGTTACGTCGAAAGCTTTTCCGTCTTTGTCATACAACATCCATTGACCCTCTTCGGTAAAACCGGCAAAACGCCAGAGATAAAACTGGCCGATGGTTGTTCCGGCCTCAAGACGACCTGCATCACCAGGAGAGCCGGGTGCAGGGAAACCAACACGGTTTTGATAAGTCTGGCTGCCCCACAACGACACAAGTTTTGTTGTATTATGCGAAAACCTGAAAGTGGTAGTGTAATTCAAATTGTTACTACGAATAGGATTACCCGAGATTTCAAATTCCCAGCCACTGTTTTCCAGATCGCCCACATTCATGGTAGTTCTGTTATGTACAGCAGGAGGAACCGAAACTTCGATATCGTAAATCATCCCTTTAACCTGGCGTTTGTAGATGTCGAATTTTCCGTAGATACGATTGTTGAACAACGAAAAGTCGAGTCCTATATCAACTTCCGATTTCTCCTCCCAATGGAGGTCGTTGTTAACGTTGTGAGCCGAGCCGTAAGTATACATCCAGGTTCCGTTAGCAAGCCACCATGTATCCGAACCATACATACGGGTCGATTTTCCGGCAGCAAAATCATTATTACCGGTAACACCATATCCGGCACGGAGTTTAAGATCTGATATAAATGCCACCTGATCCATAAACGGTTCCTTGGAAATACGCCATCCGGCTGAAACTGCGGGGAAAGTACCCCATTTGTTGTTGGCTCCGAATTTCGAAGATCCTTCTCTACGGACACTTGCAGAGAACAAGTACTTATCGTTAAAAGTATAGTTAACACGTCCAAGGAAGGCGATAAGACGCTGACGCGGATCTTTATGAGAATTTAAGGTAGCCCTTCCTTCAGAAAGATATTTACCTTTACCGATATCCCAAGGGCCAACACCATCAACAGGGAAGTTGAAGTTAGTCATGTTAAACGACTCGCCATTGAATTCCTGGAAGCTGTAACCACCTACGGCTTTGATGTCGTGTTTACCAAAACTCTTGTTAAAATTAGCGAGCCATTCGAATACGATATCATCATTCTTGCTGAATCCCTGGTAAGCCTCTCCAGCCCTGCTGTTATCGAGCGAAGCTTTATGTTTTGAAGAAACATACCTGTACTGCTGCCATTCCTTACCCTGATAACCAATTGTTCCGGATGTATTCAGGAAAGGGAAAAGGTTAATTCTTACAGTAGCATCTGCCACAAGCCATTTATCCTTACCCGAATCCTGGCGGAGCATAACATCGGCTACCGGGTTGTAATATTCCCAACCACCTGTCCAAACATTGTATCCATGCGTTTGAGCAGCATCATAAGGAGTTTGGGTTGGATTCAGTTTCATGGCCATATTGTATATTCCACCACCAAACCTTTGATCTCTTTCGGCAACCCTGTAATCGGCATGGGTTATTACTTCAACAAGGCCGTCGAGCAGATTGAAATCGGCGTTAACACGACCAGAATAATCGGTACGGTTATCACCAATGGATATACCTGTCTGATCCTGGGCGCTGAAGGTAGAATAAATCCGGGCAGCTTTAGTACCGCCTGATAAATTCAATATATGACGTTGCGAAAAGGGATTTTTGTTGGTGACTTCTCCGTACCAGTCAGTATCGTATCCATAATCCTGACCTAAGCCATTGGCTACAAACTCGTCAGCCGAAAGCATTTCGGGACGACGGCGGATATTCTCGGTAGTAAATTCTCCTGTATAATTTACCTTAACAGGACCTTCTTTGGCTCTCTTAGTGGTGATAAGAATAACACCACCGGCAGCACGCGTTCCGTAAATAGCACCAGCCGAGGCATCCTTGAGAACATCGATCGACTGAATATCTTCCTGGTTCAATAAGCGTAAGTCGCCGCCAGGAATACCATCGATTACAACGAGAGGACCTTTACCGGCATTTACCGAAGCCACACCTCTGAGCTGAAAATCGTTTCCACTGTTGGGACTGGCAGTACCAGAAATTGTTAAACCACTAACTTTACCCTGCATAACAGTGGCAATGGTTGAACCACCAAGACCCATAATTAAATCCTTACTTTGGATGGAAGTAACCGAAGTTGTTACGGCTCTCTTTTCGAGGGTACCATAACCAACAACAACAACTTCTTCGAGTTTTTTGATGTCGTCGAGAAGCTTAACGTCAACAACGCTTCTTCCCTGCACGGCAACATCCTCGGTTAAATAACCGATATAGGAGAAAGTTAACTCGGCGTTGGCATCGGGAATCTCAAGACTGTAATTTCCGTCAATATCGGTAGTTGTTCCACGGGTTGTACCTTTCACTACAATATTCACACCTGGCAGTCCGTCTCCATTAGAATCGGTAACTCTACCTTTAACTGTTATGGTTTGGAGTGCTTCGGGCGGAGTGAGAACAATAAGGTTATTTTCAAGAATCCGGTAAGCCATATCCGATGATGAGAATAATTGTGATAATATATCCTCTACCTTTTGATCTTTAACTACAATGTTCACTTTCTGATCTATGTAGCTGAAGTTCTCGTTATAGAAAAAACGGAAATTGCTGTTTTTTTCCAGAATATTGAAGACCTCACGAACAGTTTTACCACGAAAGTCATAGCTAAACTTTGTGCTTTGCGAATAAACCGTTGCATGTATATTTAGAGTGCATGCAATTAATAATAAAGTTGCAATCTTCATAAAACGTAGTAGTTTGTTAA
>JAEYWD010000027.1 GCA_023429135.1 Bacteroidota bacterium
CCATTAGGTTTGTGCTTCCATTTTTTTAACTAAAAATTTGAGCTGTGGATATATTCGATAAAATTAAAAGTAACAAAGGCCCGCTTGGCCAATACCAAAAAGATGCACAGGGCTATTTTATGTTTCCTAAACTTGAAGGTGAAATTAAACCCCATATGAAATTTCGCGGTAAAGAGGTTCTCACCTGGAGTTTGAACAATTACCTTGGTTTAGCTAACCATCCCGAAGTTAGAAAGGCAGATGCAGACTCTGCAAAAGAATGGGGATTAGGATACCCGATGGGAGCCCGCATGATGTCGGGTCACACAAGTATTCACGAAGAACTGGAACGCCAGCTTGCAGCCTTTGAACGTAAAGAAGATGCATACTTGCTTAACTTTGGTTACCAGGGTATGGTTTCGATTATCGATACCCTTGTAAGCCGTCACGATGTTATTGTTTACGATTCGGAATCGCATGCATGTATCATGGATGGAATCTTTTTGCACAAGGCAAAAGGCGGTAAAAGTTTTGTTTTCCCACACAATTCAATTGATAAATGCGAGAAAATGCTTGGTTTCGCCAAAAAGATTGTTGAAGAAACTGGTGGCGGTATCATGGTAATTACGGAAGGTGTGTTTGGTATGTCGGGCGACCTTGGTAAAATTGACAAGATTGTTGAGCTGAAAAAGAAATTTGATTTCCGCTTATTAATTGACGATGCTCACGGTTTTGGAACCATGGGTGCAACAGGGGCCGGTACTGCCGAGCATTTTGGTGTTCAGGACCAGGTTGACCTATATTTTGGAACATTTGCAAAAGCAATGGCCGGAATAGGCGGATTTGTAGCAGGACCAGAAGCTGTAATAGATTATCTCCGTTACAACATGCGTTCGCAGATTTTTGCCAAATCGCTTCCAATGCCGATAGTAATTGGTTCTTTGAAACGTTTGGAGTTAATTAAAACAAAACCTGAGCTTCGCGAAAACCTTTGGAAAATTGTTAAAGCATTACAAACCGGTTTAAAAGCCCGTGGCTTTGACCTTGGAAATTCCGAATCGCCTGTTACTCCGGTATTCCTCAATGGTTCGGTTCCCGAAGCAACCAATATTGTATTCGATCTCCGCGAAAACTATAAGATTTTCTGTTCTATTGTAGTTTATCCTGTGGTTCCGAAAGGTGTGATTATGTTACGTGTTATTCCAACTGCCGTTCACACGCTGGAAAATGTGGAATACACACTGAATGCATTCTCAGAAATAAAAGAAAAACTTGCCGCAGGTAAGTATCAGGCTGATGCTATTGCTCCGGTAGGAAATTAAATTATAAAAATGAAAATGAAAAAGCGCTCCATCAAACGGGCGCTTTTTTTGTTCCTGCAGCTATCATCTGCTTTATTCCTTGCGTATAAGTTGTCGGCTTGAAACTAAACTTCCTTTCAAACTTAGAGGAGTCAAATAAATAATCACGATTGTACTGATACATCATTTCTGGCAATTCTTTCATCATTGGAATAAATATCCCTAACAGCTTTACCATCCAGAGCGGTACTACCGATAACTTGTCGGGAGACTTGGTTTCGGAGGCGAATATGCTTGTATACTGATTTCCGGTAAGCGCATGAATATCGGTTGGCAAATGCCATACCTGATTATAGGCTTCCGGGGTATTACCCAGCAGAGCGGTGGCTTTAGCCGCATCAGGAGTATAGGTGAAACAATGCTTTGCATCGGGATCGCCCATCCAGTTGGGCGTTTTACCTTTTATAATATTTGAATATACCAGAATATGAAATAAGCTGTTTTTACAATGCGGCCCGTAAAAATCGGCCGAACGTGCAATTAAGGCAGTTAACTGACCTGTACGAATTTCCTTTAAAATCATTTCAGCAATTTCTTTTCTCACCAGTCCTTTCTTGCTGGGTGGATTAACCGGTGAATCTTCCGTCATATGAAGCACCGCATTTTTCTCGTACATATAAACGTTATCGAAGAATACAAGCTTAGCCTTATGCTTTTTGCATGCATTAATAACCGATCGCATCAAAGCTGGCCACTGTTCACGCCATTTCTTAATATTATATTCAAGGCCTACCACCAGGTAAACAACCTCCGAACCTTCCACAGCTTTTTCCACCATGTCGTTTTTTGTAAGATCGGCAGGAAAAAGTTCATCCTCAGGATTTATTTTCTGTGGATTCCGGCTTACCAACCGGATTTTGGAAGTATATGCCAATAGTTCTTTTGCCAACAATGATCCTATTGTTCCACTGGCGCCTAAAATAGTTTGCATAAACAAGGTTTTGATAAGATACTCAATCAAACACCAATAAATCAGATTTGTTTAAAAGTAAACCACGCAAAAACTTAAGCTTTGCGTGGTTACAACTCTAATCAAGTAATAATTCCCCAACCTAAAATTCTTCAAACTGTTCATCGCCTGTTGTTTCCAATTTTATATTAATTCCTTTTTTGGGCAATGGTTTTCTTTGATATTTTGTATCCAGAAATTCTTTTCCTTTACTTTTAATCTCTGGTTTTGCGGTGATCTTTATTTTATTGTCAGCGCGGGAAAGACCATCAATTTTGAAATAAAGAATCATTTCCTTGAGCTGCTCTGCCTGACTGGCAAGCTCCTCAGCGTTGGTAGCCAATTCTTCGCTTGCGGCAGCATTTTGCTGAGTAACAGTGTTTAGCTGCTGAATTGCACCATTTACCTGATTTGAGCCATTGTTTTGCTCCAAACTGGATGCAGCAATTTCCTGGACCAGTTTATTAGTTTTATTTACTTCGGGTATCATATCATTCAGTTTGCTACCTGCCCCCTCTACAAGGTCCACACTTTGATGGGCAATTCGAACAATCTCATCTGCAGCAACTTTACTTCTCTCTGCAAGTTTTCGTACTTCTGAAGCGACCACGGCAAACCCTCTGCCGTGATCGCCAGCTCGTGCCGCCTCAACTGCAGCATTTAGAGCCAGAATATTGGTTTGAAATGCGATATCGTTGATAATATTTATTTTCTCCGAAATTGTTCTTGTGGCTTCCATAGCTTTCTTCGACCGATCGGCTACTTCTTCAATACCAGCAAGAGCTGTTAAAGAAATAGCTTCAGTAGTCCTTGCGTTTTCTGTGTTGAGGCTTATGTTACCAACCATTTCCTCCATTGTCGACGAAAGCTCTTCAACTGAAGATGCCTGTTCACTGGCTCCCTGCGATATGTGCTGGGAAGTGCTGCTTATTTGCTGACTGGCACTTGCAATACTGTTGGCTCCGGTAATAATATCGCGAACAATTTCTCGCAGCTTTACCGACATGTTATTTAATGCATGTACCAATTCACCAACTTCATCTTTTTGATTTAAAGAGATGGTTACATTAAGATCGCCATCAGCAATTTGTTTGGCAAGATTGACACCTTTTCGCAACCCCGATGCAATAACCCTGCTGATTTGAGTGATGATGAGTACAAAAATTGAAATGCCTATTAAGATGGCTATCAGAATGGCATTACGAACACTTCTAATGATATTAAACAGCTCCTTTTCATAGATGGATACTGAAACGAAGCTCTCAATGGCAGGAATATATTTAAAATACTGATATTTAGTTTTACCTTCCCATGAATAACGGGTTTTGTATTCGCCGGGCTTAGCTGATATTAATTGCCTGAAAAATTCTTCGTTTGCAAAATTCTTACCTTCATTTTTCGGGTGGATGACAAAAGTACCATCTTTGTCGACAACAAACGGATAGCCCGATTCAAAATATTTCTTTTCTTCAAAAACATCCTTGAGATATAATAAATCCTTCTCTGGCACCCCAACACCAATGATACCAATTATTTCTTCGTTATACTTCAAAGGAGCATACGAAGTAAGAAACCATGAATTTACCACCATTGCTCTCCCGGTATATTGATTACCCTGTTCGATGGTTTTAACCACATCGGAATTGCTCTCAAGTTGTGTACCGGTTTCACGTTTGCCCGACGAATTTTTAACTGAAGTGCTTACCCGTGTATAATTTCCATCTGCTTTTATAAATATTGAAACAGATACTCCCGTAAGGCTGGTAACTTCATCCACAAAATCTGAACTCCCGGAAAGTATTTTATCATTAATTTTCCAGCCTTCTCCATCGGGGTTTATACCACCATCACGGTTTAACATTGATAAAGCGAAAGCAAGCGACTTTTTCACATTTTCCTGATTACGCTTTAAATCCAATTCTATTAGTTTCGAAAGGTCAGCTACCTGCTCATTCATGCGCAAATCGGTATCTGAAATTATCTTCTTTCTTTGAAGGTTAATAGTGTAAATCCCTATAGAAGAGATTATCAGGATCATTATCAGGCTTAAAATAATATTAAGCCGCAGACCTATTTTCATGTTGTTTAGAAGTTTCATTGGTTTAGGTTTTAAATTAATAAAATGAAAGGGCTTCTAAGTTCTTATACTATCCGGCACATAAAATTTCCCTTCAACAACACAGTGAATTGCTTTTTTAAGTTCGGTGTATATATTTTGTTTGTTAATGTATCCTTTGAATCCTGATTCGAAAAGCTTACTCAGGTAAATTTTTTCTTCAAAACTGGTGATGGCAATAATCTTTTTCAGATTTGAGTCCGGATCTTTCAAAACAGCATCAATTCCATTAAGAACCGGCATTTCAATATCCATCAAAATAACATCAGCAAGATGTTTATTTGGAAGCTTCAGAAAATCCGCACCATTGGAAGCTTCAGCAATCACATGGTAACTAAGTATTTTTTCAAGATAGAATCTTAAGCCCTCCCTAAACATCGCTGAATCGTCCACCACAATTACTTTGATCAGGCTCATGCTTTTTTATTTCAAAAGTAGCTGAAATAAATAGGGCATAAGAGAGGTAAATACTTTAAACAACTAGGGGATTTACCTCATTTATAATCCGGGAGATTATATCAGAATTCGATTAGATTATGTTTTATCGCAAACATTACCAGGTTCGCCGAATTACGCGACGATGTTTTGGACAGCAAGTTTGTGCGATGATTATCAACTGTTTTGGGACTGATGAAAAGCATTTCCGATATCTCGTTGTTATTATATCCCTGACAAATGAATTTTAGAACTTCCTTCTCACGCCTGGATAGAGTAAGTTCAGGGTTAGCAAGGGAATCAGGACCAGATTGACCGAGTTTGATTATAATTTTCTGTAAAAGCTGAGGCGGAAAATAGTTTTCGCCATTCATAACCGTGTTTATCGCTTTCTCCAGTTCGTCTTTTCCCGACTTTTTCTGTACAAAACCCATGACACCAGCCTTTACCATTTTATAATAATACAGATCGTCGCCATAACTGGAAAGAGCTATAATTTTAATTCCGGGACATTTTTTTAATGCTTGCTCCGATGCATCGATACCATCCATTTCGGGCATCGAAATATCCATCAAAACTACATCGGGCTGCATATGAGTAAGTAAATTCAAAAATTCCTTACCATTCCCCGCTTCTCCTACAATTTGATAATTTAATACCTGCGAGAGAATGAATTTTAAACCATCCCGGAAGATTTCATGATCGTCGACCACACATATTTTCACTGAGCCCATAACAATTGGAAATTTTAACCAATCTCTTTAAATATAACTATAATTCTTCGTTAAAAACAATTACCGCTTTAAAGCCTTTCCCCGGTTCAGAAAAAAAATCAATAGTACCGTGGAGGGACTGAACCCGGTTGATCATATTAAATAAACCCATTCCTTTTTTAAGATTTAAAGTTTCCCTGATATTAAGACCTATTCCGTTATCGGAATATATGAGCCTTATGCCATGACTTTTATTGATAAGAATTTGAATGTCTCCGGCCCCGGAATGTTTTAGAGAATTATTGATAAGTTCGATAACTACCCTATACAATGTAACTTCCAGATTTTCCTCCATGCGCCCCTGCCAGTTTGCAACAAAATTGATCCTAACCCTGTTAAGGTCGTTAATTTTATCAACATAGGACTGAATTGCGGGTGTTAAACCAAAATTTTGAAGAATATGGGGACTCAGTTTATTGGAAATTTCTGAGATACACTGTATAGATTCGTTTATCGTAGATTCAACTTTGTATAAAATACTACCTCTAAGCTCCTCGTTGGTAAAGTCGCGTAAAGACTGTGTATAAAGTTTGGCTGTTGACAGGATTGGAGACACGCCATCGTGCAATTCTTTGGCAATACGGCTTCGTTCCATTTCCTCGGCCTGAATAACCGCATTGTAAATTTCCATCTGGTGGATTTTACGACGGGAAATATCACGTGCAACAGCAACATAAGCTTTCTGACCTTCGAAGGTTATCATACGTATCCTCATTTCGAGGTGAAGTACCAATCCTCTTGCAATTACATTTTCCACCTCAAACATAATCGAATCCTGATGCTCCAGTTCTTTCAGATGACTATTTATAGTTTCGGTAAGTTTTGGTGGAAACTTCATATTAGCCGGTAACCTGTCGAATTCCTCACGGGATAATCCATAACGGTCCAAAACGGTTTGGTTAACTTCAAGCACTTCATCTTTGTCATTGAAAATAATCATCCCATCGCTTACCGAGTTAAAAATCATCTTAAACTTTTCCTCACTTTGCGAAAAAGCTTTTTGCGATTTTTTCAATTCGGATACATCGCGTATTGTGACCTGAATAAAATGAAATCCGCTAATGTTGAGCTGATTTAATGTGACTTCAGCAAAAAAAGGAAGTTTATCGGACCTAAAATATTCCCATTCACAATGCTGAGGTTTGGAACTCGATTTCTTAATCAATTCGAAGACGGTGTTAAAATTTTTCGAGTTTGAACTTAACTCCAGAAATGAACTTCCAATCAGATCGTATTTTCCACAATCAAAAATTTCGCAGGCTTTCAGGTTACAATCTATAATAAATTGTTCTTTTAATAACAAAATAGCATCATTTGCATTTTCAAACAGTAGTTGAAACTTTTTCTCTTCTTCAAGAATAAGATCTGCAAATTGTTTTTTCACAAATAATTCGCGCGAAAGCAGATAGTAAATAATTCCACTTGACAAAAGAGCAAAAAGCAATAACCCTGTGAAATGAAAATGGCTTAATTGCCACCTTAAAACAATATTGATAATAAGATCTACCAGAATAATGATACCAAATGTGATCACAAAAAAATACAAGCTTATCTTTAAAGCTTTTAAATGGAATTTTCCAATTTTAACCATTAATTTTATTCATTGAATTTCTAATTTACAAAATAAATAGTGATTTTTAAGGCCTTTTTTGAAATGTGTTTTATAAGAAGGTCCGCGTTAATATATTTTTTGGCGTAATGACCTTAATCATAATAAAAAGATGAATAATTCCGGAATTTTGGAAGAACTGAATGAGAGTTGCAGAAATACACTTGTATCGAACCTGGGGATTGTGTTTACTGAAATCTCGGAAGACAAAATTGTGGCCACCATGCCGGTGGATAACCGAACCATACAACCCATGAAGATACTTCATGGAGGAGCCATTATGGCGCTGGCCGAGACATTAGGAGGAGCAGGTTCCTATGCTTTGATTGACAGAAGCAAATTTTATGCTGTGGGTTTGGAAATAAATGCCAACCATGTATCGAGTGCAACCTCCGACATGGTAACCGGTACAGGCAGGTTGCTTCATAAAGGTAAAAGAACCCATGTTTGGGAAATTCTTGTTAAAGACAAGGATGGCACTCTTTTATCGGCAGGTCGCATAACTAATATGATATTAGAGAAGTAAGAAGATGAAAGTTTCTGTTGCCGATCCTATATACACACTTCAAAATAAATGCCTCCTGGGTAACATACCTTTTGTAACCTACTGCTTACCTAAACAAAAGGAGATTGTCACCATGGTTCAGTATCGCAGCGAGCCAATCAAACTGGAATCGTTAAAACAGATTAACAAGAAAAAAGGATTTGTAATAGCACCTTTTAACGAAAACGAAGATTTTCCGGTCTATTTTCTGGAACCGGATATTACTATAAACGGGTTAAATGTAGACGAAAAAGTATTTGATGAAATTAAATCAGCTACTCTCTCCGCAGCAAACACGCAAGGAACAAAGGACTATTATGTTGCGGGGAAGGATGAGTTTATGGACCAGGTAAATCAAATTACCTTAACCCTAAAGCAGAAAGCCAAAGCTATAGATAAGGTTGTTCTTTCAAGAATACAGCTCGTAAATAATGATAATAAAACAGAGGCTCTTGAGATATTTTACGCCTTATGCGCCAAGTACCCCCGGGCATTCAAATATATTTTCAATATTCCCGGAGCCGGATGCTGGCTGGGAGCTACACCGGAGCCTTTAGTAGAAATAAGCAATGACCAGGTACAAACGGTTTCGCTTGCCGGAACCCAGAACTTAAACGGCATTACTGCCGAAAAAGTGAAGTGGCAATCGAAAGAACTTGAGGAACAAAAGTTTGTAACCGATTTTATCGAAAACAAGATCCTGAAATTTGGTATTACCGAATACGAAAAGCAGGGCCCTATGAACCAGCAGGCTGCAAATCTGGTACATCTTAAATCGGTATTTACCTTCAACAAACAAAACCTGAAAGGTAAAACAGGAGAATTTATCGCAGTTCTGCATCCAACACCTTCCGTTTGCGGATTACCCCGCCGGAAAGCCTACGATTACATTACCAAACTGGAACATCATAACCGCGAATATTATACCGGTTTTTTAGGTCCGGTGAACATTGATGATTCTACCCATGTTTTTGTTAATTTGCGTTGCATGAAAATGCTTACCGATAAATTTGCTTTATTTGTAGGGGCAGGCATTACCATTGGTTCCGATCCCGAAAGCGAATGGGAGGAAACCAACCAGAAAATGATGACCATGCTGAACGTTATTAATAGTTTGAACTGTAAATGAGCAATTCGAATAATGCGCGACAAGGTATCAGGAATATTCCCGAAATATGCCTCCGCCATGGCTTGCGCAAAGCTGTAATTTGTCCCGGATCGCGAAACGCCCCGTTAATCCTCTCTTTTACCAAGCATCATTCAATTGATTGTATCAGCATCACCGACGAAAGATCGGCAGGATATTTTGCCATGGGAATGTCACAACTCAACGGAGATCCCGTTGCTGTTGTATGTACATCGGGTACCGCGGTTTTAAATATTGCACCTGCTGTTTCCGAAGCTTATTACCAGAATTTACCTCTGATAGTCTTTACTGCCGATCGTCCCAAGGAGTGGATCGATCAGGCCGATGGACAAACCATAAGGCAGACAGATATTTACAGAAACTATGTAAAACAGAGCTACGAGGTCCCGCTGGAAACGCTTCACCATGACGATCTCTGGCATTTTAACCGGATTATTTCGCAGGCACTGGATACAGCAACAAAATATCCAGCCGGGCCGGTTCATATAAATATTCCTTTACGGGAGCCGCTTTATACGCCTCTTCCAGAAGATTTTAAAATTGCTAACATCACCAAAACCCTACCTGTTCAGAAGGAATTATCTGGGGAAGACCTGAACTCTTTTCGGGCAAAATGGAATAGTTTGGGTAAGAAAATGATCATATGCGGCATTCTCCGCCAGAATGAAGAACTGAAAAAAGTACTACAGGAATTCGCCCTGAGAAAAGATACCGTTGTAATTGCCGAAAACTTATCGAATATCGCCGGCAAAGATATATTATCCGCTCCTGAATCCCTGGTAGCATCGCTATCGGACGAGGAAAAGAACAACTTCAGGCCGGATTTACTTCTTACAATAGGTGAAGGCATTGTTTCGAAACGTCTGAAACAATATCTGCGGGCATTTCCGCCTGCCGAGCAATGGCATTTCGGAACATCGGGAAATTATACCGATACTTATAAAAGTTTGTCGGTCTTACTGGAAGTTAACCCTACACAGTTTCTCAGCCACCTGAAAAACAATCCTGAAAAAGGAGATTATTCCGAATTGAAAAAGAAGAATTGGATTCAAAATGAACTACTTACGAAATATCTTCAAAAGGTTGAATTGAACGATATCCGTGTAATTCGCGAGGTTTTAAAGGAAGTCCCAGGACAATCCATCGTTCACCTCTCGAACAGCACTGCGATAAGATTGGCACAATTGTCACCATCAAGGGAGGATCTTACCTATTTCTGCAATCGTGGCACCTCGGGAATCGATGGTTGCACTTCAACTGCGGCTGGTTCGGCATACCTTTCGGGAAAGCCGGTATACCTAATTACAGGCGACCTGGCATTTATTTACGATTCGAATGCACTATGGAACAATATCCCGGAACTCAATCTGAAAATTATTGTTATCAATAATAACGGAGGCAATATTTTCAGCTTAATAGAATCGAGTCCGGAAATGGACAAGGCCCGGAATTATTTCGAGACACCGCACAAGGTAAAAATTAAGCCCTTGGCAGAAGCCTACGGAGCCGGTTATTACGAATGTTCTACAGTCGAAAAACTGAAGGAGGCAATGAGCAACCTTACTTGTCATAAGGGAAACTGTATCCTGGAGATCAGAACAGATGCGAAAATGAACACCAAAGTATATAAAGAATATTATCAATATATAAAACAAGCATGATATGAGAGCGTGGTCGAAAATTAAGGATTACGAAGAAATAAAATTCGAATACTTCGAAGGAATAGCAAAAATTACTATTAACCGCCCCCGGTACCGCAACGCTTTTACCCCGGATACTGTAAAGGAAATGTGCGATGCGATGGTTATTTGCCGCGAAAGTCAGGATATATTTACTGTAATACTTACGGGTGAAGGAGATAAGGCTTTTTGCAGCGGTGGCGACCAGAACGTTAAGAACTTTGCCGGCTATATTGGCAAGGATGGTATTCCCCGGCTAAATGTACTCGATTTGCAGAAACAGATCCGCAGTTGTCCCAAACCCGTTGTAGCCATGGTTAATGGCTATGCCATTGGGGGCGGTCATGTGCTGCATGTTGTATGCGACCTTTCTATCGCTTCCGAAAATGCGATATTCGGCCAGGTTGGTCCACGTGTTGGTAGTTTCGATGCAGGTTTCGGTTCTTCATATCTTGCCCGTGTAGTAGGTCAGAAAAAAGCACGCGAAATATGGTTCCTTTGCAAACAATATTCGGCTGCCGAAGCTTTGGAAATGGGCCTCGTGAACAAAGTTGTACCTCTGTCTCAACTCGAAGACGAAACGGTTGACTGGTGCAAACAAATGATGAAACACAGTCCGCTGGCTCTGCGCATGATTAAAGTAGGGTTGAATGCCGAACTCGACGGTCAGGCCGGTATCCAGGAACTTGCAGGTAATGCAACCATGCTCTATTACATGACTGATGAGGCTCAGGAAGGTAAGCATGCTTTTCTTGAAAAAAGGGAGCCCGATTTTAAGAAATATCAGCAGTTGCCTTAGGGGGTTGCGGGTTGCGGGTTACTGGTTGCCGAGTAATTTTACAACCTACGACTTAAATTTATTAATTTTTTACTAAAAAAGAATGGGTAATATTTCGGCGTGGATGCATGCTTTCAGGCTACGTACGTTGCCTTTGGCAATGTCGAGCACAATACTGGGAAGTTTTATAGCTGCCGCAGAACGTAAATTCAGTTTATGGGTTTTTGTACTGGCTTCAGCAACTACACTTTTGCTTCAGATACTGTCCAACCTTGCCAACGATTACGGCGATTTTAAAAAAGGTACCGACAACGAAGACCGGATTGGGCCTTTACGTATGGTGCAGTCGGGGCAGATCAAGCCTCGACAGATGGTAATTGCAATAACAATAGTTGTCATCCTGACCCTTGCAACCGGAATTGCCCTTATCTTCAGCGGAACCGAAGGTGCAGGCAACAATATAAAACTTTTCTTTTTAGTGCTTGGCATAGCAGCCATATTTGCGGCTGTTAAGTACACCGTTGGCAAAAACCCTTATGGTTACAAAGGCTTTGGCGACATTTTCGTTTTTATATTTTTTGGATTGATTGGTGTACTTGGCACCTATTACCTGCATACCGGAACTTTCAAGCCCGACCTTATTCTGCCAGCGGCAGCCATCGGCTTTTTAAGCGCCGGCGTGCTTAATCTCAACAATATGCGCGATTATGCAAGCGATAAAAAAGCCATGAAGCGCACACTGGTAGTGATCATGGGAAGCGAAAAGGCTAAAATCTATCATCTGAGCCTGATATTAGGAGCAATTGCAACCGTAATTATTTACACGGCCATCAATTTTAATTCTCCTTTTCAGTTCCTGTTTTTAATACCGGTACCCTTCTTTGTTCAGAATGTGATTATTGTTTTCCGAAACAAAAAACCGGTTGAGTTAAACAGCGAACTTAAGAAGCTGGCTTTTTCAACACTCCTGTTCTCTATAAGCTTTGGAATTGGTTTAATGATTCATTAAAACACCTGTCATGTCTTTAAAAGCATCATTCAGGGAATATACACTTCAGTTCAAATTTCCGGCAGGAACATCCAGAGGTGTCCTGCACGATAAAAAAGTATATTACCTGAAGCTTCAACTGGACGATTCGGCAGGTATCGGTGAATGCTCTGTTATTCCTGGCTTAAGTATTGACGATCGGCCCGACTTCGGCGAAAAGGTCTCAGAAGTTTGTAAAGAAATAAATGCAGGTACTGATTTCAGAGAACTCGAACTTAGCGATTTTCCAGCCATTTCTTTTGGCTTGGAAACCGCCCTGCTCGATGTAAAAGCCAACGGAAACAAAATATTCTTCAGGAACGATTTCACTGAAGGGAAAAAAGGGATTCCAATAAATGGCCTGGTTTGGATGGGCGACAGGGAATTTATGGAAAAGCAGATCCGCTCGAAAATTGAAGCAGGATTTACCTGTATAAAACTCAAAGTAGGCGCAATAGATTTCAACACTGAACTGGAAATATTATCGGGCATCAGAAAAACCTTCAGTCCCCTGGATCTGGAGCTCCGTTTGGATGCCAACGGCGCTTTTGCTTTAAATGAAGCCGCAGAGAAGCTCAAGCGTCTTTCGCAATTCACAATTCACTCTATAGAACAACCTATTAAAACCGGTAACTGGGCCGAAATGGCTGCTATTTGCGCCAGTTCTCCCATTCCCATCGCCCTGGATGAAGAATTAATCGGTGTGGTTTCGGAAGAAAAAAAGGAACAATTGATTTCGGTGATAAAACCAACTTACATTATTTTGAAGCCCGGATTGCTCGGTGGCCTGGAAAAGGCACAGGACTGGATTGATGTAGCCGAAAGGCACCATATAGGCTGGTGGGTAACTTCAGCACTGGAATCGAATATTGGTCTTAATGCCATTGCCCAGTGGACTTCATCATTAAAAACCAGTTTGCCACAAGGTTTGGGTACCGGACAGCTTTATACAAACAATATCCCATCTCCCATGAATATTCAAAAAGACAGTTTATATTACACCCCGTCTTTAGGTTGGAATTTAGTTGATATTCAATGAAATTTCCAGGTCAGATACGGATTAACGGGAAATTGTATTCACACCAAAACTACCGGCAACTGCTGAATACCGGAAACGAACCGTGGGTGCAGTCAATTGTCGGTTTTCTGGATGAATGGTTTAACAACAACGACTTTATTGAAGTCAAAACTTCCGGTTCCACTGGTATTCCAAAGACAATAAGACTTTCCAAGCAAAGCATGATGCACTCCGCAAATATGACGTGCCGTTTTTTCGGTTTGGAAGCCGAAAGTAACGCTCTGCTGTGTTTACCCGCCGATTATATTGCCGGAAAAATGATGATCGTACGCGCTTTTGTAAGCGGTATGAACCTCACAGTTGTAAAACCCAGTGCCAGTCCTTTCGAGAATCTCAGTGAAATTATCGACTTTGCTGCAATAACTCCTTACCAGTTTGTTAATTCATACCAATCAATCAAGGAAACGCCCATCAAAAAAATTATCATTGGAGGGAGCCAGGTTTCGCTTAGGCTTGAAAAAATGATGGAGGAATTGGATGCCGAACTTTACGAGACCTATGGGATGACCGAAACCTGTTCCCATGTAGCGCTTCGGAAATTAAACAAGGAAAACAAATCGGAATATTTTGAAATTCTTGAAGGAGTTGAAATCCGCACCGATGAACGGAATTGTTTGATCATCAAAGCCCCGGCCCTGGCAAACGAAGACCTGACTACCAATGATGTTGTGGAAATAAAGGACACAACTCACTTCAAATGGCTTGGCAGATACGACAATGTTATTAACTCGGGCGGAATAAAGATTTTCCCGGAACAGGTGGAAAAAAAAATAGAACCTTTTATAGATGGAAGATTTTTCATAGGCGCTGTTCCCGATGAAATGCTAAATCAAAAGGTAATCCTGGTTATGGAAGGCAAACCATTGCAGCCGGACAAGAAAAACAATCTTCTTAAGAATATGGATTCAACACTTAACAAATACGAAAAACCCAAAGACATATTTTTCAAAGAGGAATTTGAACTTTCATCAGTCGGGAAGATTTTGAAAAACAAAATACTAAGTTCTTTATAACTCCCTTTACTATCTGAATTTAACTACTTTCCCGGTCTTTGCCGATTCCCTTGCGGCATCAAGAATTTTCACCACCATTATATTGTTTTCCAACGAATACAGATCGTAGGGTGTCATTTTGATTTTTCCTTTAATCACATCGGCAAAATATGCAAACGGATCTTCATAAACTTTTACATCCTTTGCAGTAACTGTTAATTCTGTTTCAGGCTTATTTTCAGCATTCCTTGTAAGCATTTGTTTATTGTTCAAGGCTTTCACATAACCTTTTTCGCCGTATATTTCCATGTCCTTGCGATTAAAAGGCCAGTTCCAAGAAGCCTGGATGATGCATTGTGCTGTTGGGTAAGTTACAATTATGGTAGCCTCGTCGTCGACCTTTGGATAAATATCCGGTTTAATTTGTTGTGTAACGGCCGAAACAGTCATAGGTGTTTGCCCTTTCATCAGGTAAGTCATCAGATTGGCCCCGTAACAACCAAAATCGAAAAGAGCTCCTCCCCCATTCAGAACCGGATCGGTAAGCCATTCAAGAAATTCCCTGCTGCATCCGATCTCTTTCGGACCTTTGTGTCCATCGTGAATTACAACCTTCAGAATGGCCCCTACATAGTTGCTGTCGTTCACCATTTGAAAAGATTTCACAGTGGATGGATACCAGGAAGTTTCGTAATTGGTAAGCAGGTGAATGTTATATTTTTTTGCCAGAACTTCCATTTTAAGCGCCTGATCCAGCGCAGTAGCCAAAGGTTTTTCTACCATAACGTGAATTCCTCTGGGAGCACAAGCTTCTACCACGGCCATGTGATCAAGAATGGAACCGAATGCAACCACCGCTTCCGGTTTAACCCGATCGAGCATTTGTTCCAGATTTGTAAAAATAATCTTTTCACTAAACCCGTATCTTTTGGCATGAGCAAGCGATAAAGCTTCATTAATATCGAAAACGCCAACCAGTTCAAAATCTCCGGCGGGTTTCCGTCCAAAAATAAACGATGCATGACCGTGTGAAACCCCAGCCACGGCCAGTCGAAGTGACCTGTTCACCATCTCCTGAGCCTCTGTCGGAATCACTTGAAGCAAAATCATACAAATCAGCAATACTGTGGGAATTTTCATCATTTCCAGGGTTAGAATTAGAATAATAAAATTAAAACAAAAAGAACTCTCGTTTCAAATTAATGCTTTCAAAAAATATTTATATAATTATCATCAACCTACCCATGTATGAAAAGGGTAATTTTATAAAATATGACAAAAAACATACGACCCCCTGCCAATTTTTAACATTATTGTATTTATTTTGTATAAAAATTCGGGATGTTAAACTACAGAACATACGGAAAAAAACCATACAATGTGGTTGTGGTTCATGGAGGCCCAGGGGCTCCGGGAAGTTTGGGTTATGTAGCCAAAGAATTATCGAAAACATACAATGTTCTGGAACCATTTCAAAGTGCAGGTTCTGTAGCAGGACAAATTGAAGAGCTTCATAATTACATAAAAGAAAATTGTTCAGGAAAAACCAAACTTATCGGACATTCGTGGGGAGCCTGGCTAGCCTTTATGTATACAGCGATGCACCCTGAAAAAGTTGAAAAACTCATTCTGGTTGCAGCCGGATCGTTTGACGAGAGGTATAATTTCAACTTAACCAATCTCCGGCTTAGTCGGTTAAGCGAAGAAAACCGCAAAGAAGCTCTGGAAATTATCAACTGGATGAATCACGCCACAGAAGACAATCCCGCTAAAATGAAACGATTCAGCGAATTGATGGAGTTAGCCGATTTTTATGACTGTGAGGAAGTGAATGATGAAGCGACTGAATTTCAATACGATATTTTTCAATCGGTTTGGAAAGAAGCTGACAAAATGAGGCGCTTCGGAGAGCTGATGCAATACGGAAAAAAGATAAAATGCCCCGTGATAGCCATTCATGGAAATTACGATACTCATCCTGCTTTAGGTGTTGAAGAACCACTCTCGAAATTACTGAAGAAAAACTTCAGGTTTATCGGTCTAGACCAATGCGGACATTACCCCTGGAAAGAAAAACATGCGAAAGATAAATTTTTCAAGATTCTGGATACTGAACTTTCGCAAACAAGCGTCTCTACTCAAAAACAGACGCTTACACTGTGGAATCTTTTCTTCTGATTATTAGCAACCCAATGAAAGTTAACAATCCATTTACAATTATTAATTCAAATCCAAACATATAACCACTAAACCATGCTTTCGAGTTCATATTCAGAATATGCGTGATTACCGGCGACAGGATTACAACAACCGGAACAAGTTTATCCTGCAGTTTCCATTTAGTAAATAAGCCACAGGCAAAAAGTCCGAGCAGCGGTCCGTAAGTGTACCCGGCAAGGGTAAATATTTTATCGATCACGGCTTTATCATTTACGGTTCGGAAGAACAATATCAGTAAAAAGAAAATGGATGCTATACCAATATGAACACCATATCGAATTCTTCTCTTCTGGGTATCAGTCAAACCTTTATTCTTATGCAAACCCAGAAAATCAATTGTAAAAGAGGTTGTTAATGAAGTAAGCGCGCCGTCGGCGCTGGGATAAGCTGCGGAAATCAATCCTATGAGAAAAACAATTCCCGCTACCGGAGTGAGGTGATTGATGGCAATTGCAGGAAACAGATTATCAGTACTTCCCATGGTATCGATGGTTTGAGAAGCAGCATAAATATTGAGAATTGCTCCCAGGAAAAGGAACATCATATTGATAAAAACCAAAATCCAGCTAAAAGTTATCATATTGATTTTGGCTTCTTTCACGTTTTTGCAACTCAGATTTTTTTGCATCATTTCCTGATCAAGACCTGTCATTGCAATAGCGATAAAAGCACCTCCAAGAAAATGCTTCAGAAAGAATTTTTTATCGTGCCAGTCGGTCTCAAAAATTTTGGAGTAGTCGCTGTTAATTACCGTTCCCACCATGGTACTGAAATCGACATTCAAATCCTTGAGAATATAATGAATACAGAGCACAACAGCCCCCAACATAAAGGTGGTTTGCAGCGTATCTGTCCACACAATAGTTTTAATCCCTCCTTTAAATGTGTATAAAATAATGAGTGCTATAAAAATAAACACATTCAAAGCAAACGGCACGTTCCAGGCATCGAAAACAAACACCTGCATCACATTCACAACCAGGAACAATCTTAAAGATGCACCTATGGTTCGCGAAAGCATAAAAAAAGCAGCACCGCTTTTATAGGTCCAAAAGCCAAACCGCTGTTCCAGGTAAGTATAAATGGATGTTAAATTTAGCCTGTAATAAAGAGGTAAAAGAATAGTGGCAATAACAGCATAACCCACCAAATAGCCACCAACAAGTACCAGGTAAGTAAACTGGGTACTGCTCACCCATCCCGGCACTGACATGAACGTAACGCCCGATAACGAAGCACCGATCATGCCATAGGCAACCACATACCATGGAGAAACTTTATTGCCAACATAAAACGAATCGTGATTAGCTTTTCGAGATGTAATATATGTTATAACAAATATTATTGCGGTGTAAACCAAAAATATAGATAGTATAATGTAAGGAGACATAAAAGTTGTATTATAACTGCAAGTTTATAAAAAACATTTTAAATTCACTAGTAAAACTTTAATTCGGTTAAAATATTTAATTACTGGTGAAATTAGTTTTCACCTCAAAGATTAATCGTAGGTTTTACAATTAAAACCCATTATTTTTGAGGTTTAAAGATAATAATTATGTCATTGGTTTCTTATCCGTCGCGTTTGTTGGAAAATGCAGTAAATGAGTTTTCGCGTCTCCCGGGCATCGGAAATAAAACTGCATTGCGGTTGGTTTTACATCTTTTGCGACAGGATAAAACAACAGTCGACAACTTTGGCAACGCCATTATTCAGTTAAAAGAGAATATCATTTACTGTAAAGAATGTTTTAATCTCTCAGACACCGAAACCTGTTCGATATGCACTGCAAAAAACCGTGATCACGGACTGGTTTGTGTGGTCGAAAATATTAAGGATGTAATGTCGATTGAAGCCACGGGACAGTATTTTGGCGTTTACCATGTGTTGGGAGGCATTATTTCGCCCATGGACGGAATAGGTCCATCCAACCTTACTGTTAAAGAACTAGAACAGAGGGTAGCAGCAGGACAAATTCACGAAGTTATTCTTGCCTTAAGTACCACCATGGAAGGCGATACCACCAATTTTTACATCTTTCGCAAACTGAAGCCTTATGCGGTTAAAATATCGACCCTTGCACGTGGGGTTGCCGTTGGCGATGAGCTTGAATATGCCGATCAGATAACACTGGGAAAATCGATTATCAACCGGACACTTTTTGAGAATACGATTTCGTAGAATTAGGATTTAGGCTGTAGGCACTAAATATTAATTTACCTACTATTAACTTCCTGTAAAGTTTAGGACGCAAAGGACGCGGAGAAGGTTAAAGAGGCAACTTTTTTTTGCTTGTACGGAAAAAACTATAAATTTATTTGAACATATAATAGCTTTTTTTAATCTTTGTGCAAACGATAGCGCAAACTTGAAATTTTTAATTAACTATTTAAAAATATGGCAAATAAAGTAATTACCTTCGGAGAGGTTATGCTCCGCTTAAGCACTCCGGGCTTCCAACGTTTCTCTCAGGCAACTTCACTCGATATGACTTTTGGCGGCGGCGAAGCCAATGTTGCTGTTTCGCTGGCAAATTATGGTATTCCAGTGGATTTTGTGACCCGTCTTCCTAAAAACGATATAGCCGATGCCTGCATCCAGGAACTTCGCGGCTTTAACGTGGGTACCGGAAGCATCGTAAGGGGCGGCGAACGTATAGGGATTTATTTCCTGGAAACAGGTGCAGTTGCCAGAGCCAGCAAGGTTATTTACGACAGAGCAAATTCTGCTATTTCCACCATCGAATCGGGAATGGTCGACTGGGATAAAGTGTTCGAAGGTGCTACCTGGTTCCATTGGACAGGTATTACACCTGCGATTTCCGAAGGTGCTGCCAAGGTTTGTCTCGAAGCTATAAAAGCTGCAAATGCGAAAGGAATTACTGTTTCGACCGATCTTAATTTCCGCAAAAACCTCTGGAAATATGGTAAAAAAGCTTCGGAAGTGATGCCTGCCCTTGTTGAAGGTTGCGATGTAATTCTTGGAAATGAAGAAGATGCTGATATGGTATTTGGTATTAAACCTCAGGGCGGCGATGTTACCAAAGGTCACGTGGAAGCTGCCGAGTACGAATCGGTTTGCCGTCAGTTGATGCAACGTTTTCCAAGAGCGAAAAAGGTAATAGTTACCCTCCGTGGCTCTATCAATGCAAACCACAATACCTGGTCGGGTGTATTATGGGATGGCAAGAAACTTTACCAGGCACCGCAATACGATATTACCCATATTGTTGACCGTGTTGGTGGCGGCGACTCGTTTATGGGTGGCTTGATATACGGCTTACTCAGTTACTCGGGCGACGACCAGAAAGCATTGAATTTTGCTGTGGCTGCATCGTGTTTAAAACATACTATATTTGGAGACTACAATCTGGTAACTGTCGACGAAGTTGAAAAACTGATGTCGGGCGATGCTTCAGGGCGTGTTTCACGATAATAACCTATTTCTATGAAAAAAATTCTATTATTAATCTTTGGTATAACAATTATTATGAGCCAGGAATCAACAAACGGACAGTCGGTAAAACGCGAAGACTGGCCATTGAAAAAGTCGGAAAGCTGGGTGAAAGCCGGCGAATGGAAAAACGGTATGAAACTGGATGTACATCCATCGGTTAATGCCCAGGAGTTTGCTTACCAGTATCACAAAAACAAAGCTTACTGGGATAAGGCATTTGAGTTTCTGAAAACCACCAAACTTGACACTTTAACTATTGGAAAACATGTGCTTGATGGCGAAAACGTCTTTGTTTCGGTAATGGAAGGACCTACCAAGAAAATTGAAGTTGCAAAGTGGGAAGCACACAGGAAATATATCGACATTCAATATGTGATTACCGGTAAAGAAACCATGGGAGCAGTTCCGCTTGATAAAGCAAAAATAATCGACTCATTCAATACCGAGAAAGATATTGCTTTTTACACAGCCGATGACAAAAATGCCAAATACAATGAAGCCAATCAGAAGGCCTTCCTGATTTTCTTTCCAGCCGACGTACACCGGCCGGGTATTAAAATTGAAGGATGCGATGCCACTAAAAAACTGGTTGTAAAAATTAAAGCCGACTAAAATGAAAAAAATATCAGTTAAGATCCTGTTTATTTCCGCTTTCCTGCTTACAGGAGTTGCGGGTTATCTGCAGGCTCAGGTAGTTGGACTGGACAACTGGTTTAACCGTGAAACAAAAAACGGAGTTCCTTTCCATTATTTATGGAACGACACTGCCGACAGCGGCTACTCACGCTGGGGAAAGATTTTCACCGATAAAGGAGCCAAAATCACAACCCTTGAGAAACCTACCGATGCTGTTCTCAGCAAAGTTCACATCTACATTATAGTTGACCCGGATACCACCAAAGAAAATCCTTCGCCTAACTATATCTCGTCCGAGGATATTAAGGCTATTGCCAAATGGGTAAAAAAAGGTGGTGTATTGATGGTGCTTGCAAACGATGGTCCTAACTGCGAATTCACAAACCTGAACAAGCTTATGGCCAACTTTGGAATGACTTTCGATCATGTTACCGATCATCCGGTGACTGGCAAGCAGTGGGATATGGGAGCATTTACCAAATTTGGTCCACATCCTTTGTTTAACGGAATTACAAAAATCTATATGAAAGAGATTGCATCCATTAAGCTCACGGGAAATGCAAAACCGGTTCTTGAAGAAAACAATAAGGTTTACATGGCTGAGGCTAAAGTTGGAAAAGGAACCGTGGTTGCAGTAGGTGATCCCTGGATCTATAATGAATACATTGATCACAGCCGGTTAACAACCGATTTCGAAAACAGAAAAGCTGCAGAAAACTTAACCACCTATTTACTGAAACAGGTAAAAGATAAAAAATAAGGAACTTGAGTTAATTCGAATATTGATTTGTTGTGTGAAAGCGGGGTGATTTATCATCCCGCTTTTTTTGCCTTTTACTGAACCTGATAATGTCTCTTCCGCTTTCTTTCAGCAATTTCACCTAAATACTTCTCGAGCTGCATGGCCCGATGGGTAGCTGTATGATTTGAAAGCACTTTAATGTAGGCATTTACGGCAATATTCTTTCTTTCGGGCTCCTTCATGGTTTTCAGGATGTGCGATACCTCCTCCTGATCGGAAGCCGTTAAAATATCCTCGCCCGGAACGAAGACCGACTCCAGTCCATCCCAATAGTCGCTTATAATTGGTGTGGCACATCCGGCAGCTTCAAAAAGTCGTACACTTGGAGAATATCCCCATTCTTTCATATCGTCGCGGGTAACATTCAGGGTAAACCTTTGCGAGGCATAAAATTCGCGATGCTGATCGGGTGGCATATGATCGATCCGGTAAACATTCGATGGCCATTGTATATGGGAAGGATATTGCGGCCCTGCCACCACAAACCTTTGCTGAGCGTTCTGTCTGGCAGGTTCTACCAGCAATTTGTTGAGCGTAGGTTGCCGGTCGTCGCTGTAAGTGCCCATATATCCCAGATCCCACTTAACATGGGCAGTCTGTGGATAATACAACTCGGGATCGAATGAGCAATAAAGAGGCTCAGCCTTTGGCGATCCCAGTTCTGTTTCCAGGTACTCAAGAACAGGGCCACCTGTAAACGAAAGATACAGATCATATCCTGGAATAAGATCGGTAGACAGATAATCGCAGCTTTTATTTTTAATTCGTGCAAGCGTAACAGGAGTATCAATGTCGTAGAATGCCACGGTCCCTCTGGCATTTTCCTGTGTCCACAATCCAACGCCGATACCATCAGGAACAAAAGATCCTACAATTACACAATCGGCATCTTCAACATTAGTTCTGTATATGGATTTCAACTCATCGACAGAGTTATACAACTTAATAGTACAGTACGGAAAGCTGTGCAAGTCGCGCTGATTTGCATACCAGGGCATATTCCGTTCGAGAAAGGTTACCTGATGGCCGCGTTTGGCAAGCGCTTTGACAAGGCTGCGGTATGTGGTTGCATGACCATTTCCCCATGATGAGGTTATGGACAATCCTAATATTGTAATTTTCAAAGGCATAATCTGGTTTTAAAATTAATTCATTAGAACATTTTCGACCTGCTCGGCACGATGATGATAGGTATGTTTGGCCATTACCTTTTCGCAGGCAGCGTTACCAATCTGACGTGCTTTTTCGGGATTGAGATTTGATAAAAGTCCTGCAACCTCTTCCCCATTGCCTGCTACGAGGATCTCCTTCTCCGGTTCCAGGAAATAATCTATCCCTTTCCAGTAATCGGTTATTATACAAGCACCGGCACCTGCAGCCTCAAAGACCCGGGTAGCAGGCGAAAAACCATAATCGGCCATACTTTGCCGCGAAATATTTAAAACCGCTTTGGGAGTGCAGTTGAAAGCGTTATGATCTTTTGTGTAAATATGTCCCAGGTAGCTCACGTTGCGAGGCAGAGGTTTATTTTCCCATCCGCTGCCTCCTAAAAGAAAACTTTTCTGCGGAAGTTTTTCGGCCACATCGATAAAGAAATGCTCCACCCGCTCCTCGCGGTCGGGTAACCGGTTGCCCAAAAAAGCCAGATCGCAGTTAAACTTTTCCACGGGTGCTACCGCATGATGCGTATCGGGATCCAGTGCATTATACACCGGGATACATTGTGCAGCGTTAAGCTTTTTGTAGGCATCCACCACTGCATCGCCACCGCCATAAGTAAGGATGAAATCGTACTGAGGAATTAACTTGCGGAAAGGGTGTTGTTCATCCTTAAAAACTCCATCGAGTGTTGCAGGCGCATCCACATCCCAAAAAACGATCCGGTTACGACCATTTTTCAGACGCAGCACCTCTTCCGCTATTTCGTCATCAAAAACTCCAATACCACTGGCCTTAATAATTACATCGGCCGATGACGTCTGTTCAAGCATCTTGTGCACTTCATCAATTCCGGGCTGATAAACTACAACTTTAGCCCAATCAGGATCGGGAATATCGCGGTGTTGTTGGCGTTCGTAGGCATCTGGCTCGTAAAAAGTAACCAGATGGCCGCGTGCATTCAAACTTTTAATAATTCCTCTGTAGTAGGTGGCAGCCCCGTTCCAATAAGCTGAAACAAGACTTGAGCCGAAAAATGCAATGTTTAACTTTTGATTCATATCTGTAAAAATTTCCTGTAAAAACTTGCCGTGATGTTTCTATACATTTTCCTTCCGTGAAAATGAAGATTCCCATGTATTCCGTTTAAGCCCATTATAAATCTCCATCAATTGGTCCTTACGATGGTGACAGGTATGCTTACTCCGGATGGTTTCCAGCCCATGCGCAATAAGGTTCTGAGCAAAGGCCCTATCTTCAAGCACTCTTGAGAGGGCTTGTTTCATTTGTTCGCCGCTCTCAACCATCAGATAATCTATATTTTGCCTGAAAAGCCCTTCAGTATCTTTCCAGGGAGCTGAAATAAGGGGTATTCCGCAAGCCATAGCCTCAAAAGGACGAATGGTAGGAATACCAGGCAAGGCCTGTACATAGGGTAATCGTGGCACATGAACAGTTACTTTGTAACGGGCAAACACTTCAGGAACTTTATAATTCGGAAGCCACCCGCTATATTCAATACCCGCATTTTCCAGAGCCTGTAAAGCACTAGCCGGGTAACGGACACCATAGAACCGGGCATTCAGTCTAAGCTCTTTTACGGGATTAACAATAAATTCAAGCAACTCCTGATTGCGTTCGTTATCACCCCAATTGCCAATCCAAACCAAATCGCCCTCGCATGGGGGGCGTGGGTCAACAGGATGAAACATGGTTACGTCGGCAGCTTCGTGCCATGTCCATGCCTGTTTTGCCCAGCTATTAGCCAGATAAATATTTTTTATGATATCGCCGAAAGCCAGAACGCCGTCGTAACCCGACAGATCGTTGCGTTGCATATTTTCCTGGTCGGTTACGGATCGATGATGTGTATCGTGAAACAGAAGCACATAATCGCCATTAAGTTTATGGTGAGTCCCAATTTTTTGAATTATATCCGGACTGTTCCATTCGTGAACTATAACCAGATCGGCCTTGTCAAGCATTTCGCCCGAAAAATTATCCTCGTTGTAAAAAATAACCTTTTGCCCTGGATATCGCCTCTTGAATTCGTTAACGGGTTCCAGTCCGGCATCAGCAATCATATTGCTGAAACTCCAGCCATCCAGTTGTTCATAAACAGTAACATCGTGACCGTCCTCAATCAAGGCGTTTACAATTCCCCGCAGAAAATGTGCATTTCCATGATTCCAATCGGATATTAGACTGTGATAAAATAAAAGAATCCGCATATTGATTTTACTAAAATTTTATAGTTGAAGGAGAAAGCTCGTTATTTTGAGGTACCGACCAGGGAGCACTTAAAAGCGAATTATACAAGGCATAATATTCGCCCGCCATAAGTGACAGTTTAAAATCGGCAGAGCGGTTATATGCGGCATCGGCGTATTTCTGAAGCATATGGTTATCGCCCAGCAAGGTGTTAATTAAGGTCTTAAGCTCAGTAGCATCGGATGGGTTGCAATACAAAGCATTCTCCTTCCATATTTCCTGAAGCGAGTCGATTTTACCCAACACCAAAGCACAACCTGAATATGCAGCCTCTAGCACCGATAAACCAAAAGGCTCGTAATAAGCAGGAAGCACAAAAACAGATGCAATGGAAAGCCAGCGGGCAATGCTCCTTTTGTCGAGTTTACCAAGGTAATGCAGGTTTGGAGATGTTTTTTTCCAAGACTTAATGTCTCCGGCAATAAAAACGGGATAATCAATTTCGTGAGCAACCTCAGTGAGAAGCTTAATATTTTTAGCCTCATCCCACAAGCGACCCATTGTGAATATGATTTTCTCCTTTTTGCCCGGCTTGAAAAAAGATTCATCGCCAGCATTATAAATTACCTGAGCACGGTTAAAATTCCCATAATTTTCAATCAACGACATCATCATGTTATGCGAAGGAGCTACAACAACGTCGGCCGACTGTAATCCGCGGGTCACCGTTTCGACATATCGCTGCCACTCGGATGTAATAGGTTCATTCTTCACCGATTTCCACCAGGACACAACACAGGAATGCCCCACCATCACAACCGGAGCATTAAAAAGTTTCCTGTCGAACGCATATGAGTTGAAATGAATAACATCCGGATTAAAGGTAAAAGTAAGCTGCAATAACCACCTGTGAGCCCTTTCAAGATCTCTCCAGGGGTCCTCCATCCACTCGAGCTTGTAATTGGAAGTATCGAGAATGACCCGTTTCAATTTTCGTACCTGCCCCATCTGAGCTGCTGACGGAGGATTACCCATTGTAGCAAGAATAACTTCTACCTTATACTTTTCCAGGCCTTTAATAAGATCCATGGTATAGGTCCATACTCCGCCAATGGTATCCGTAGTCATTAATATCTTCATACAAACCTTTTGTAGATCCGGTCAATCACTTCAGCAACTTTTACAAACTGATAAGCCTCCTTATTAAATCCTTCTCCTTTAGCAAGCCTGCGGGCCCAGTCTAAGGCAGCCCGTCCACCCCAGTTGTCGGGGGTTTGAGAGGTTAGTAATTCCTTTTTAGTTTTCTGATGAAATTTATAAGCTTCGAAATGGAAGAACGAGCCATCGATGTTTCTGAATGTAGCTCCTCCTTCGGTTCCATAAAATGTAGCTTCGATAACCGCGTCCTGGCCAGCCTGTAAATTCCAGCTACAAGCCAGTTGAATGGAAGTACCGGTTCTGGTTTCGACATTTGCAATGGCAAAATCTTCGGTTTCCTCCTCGGGTAAAGCTATTGGCTTACCACCCGAAAATAACGATGAGGTAACATTTTCTATTTCAGGAAAATCCAGAATCCACAAAGCAAGATCGATCAAATGACTACCCAAGTCGATTACACAACCACCACCGGAAAGTTCCGGTTTATAAAACCATTCTTTATCAGGCCCATAAGCATTATGAAACACCAGATTAACAGCAAAAATCTTCCCAAAAGCTTCTGATTTGATTAACTGATTTATCTTCTGCATTCCTTCTGTAAACCTGTAGGAGAAATCTACACCCAGCAGTTTGCCCGATTTTTCGGCTGCATCAACCACCAAGGCAGTTTCCTCAGCGTTGCGGGCCAATGGTTTTTGACAAAATACGGAAACACCATTTTCGAGTGCCGTAATAGCTTGCGATGCATGCAGTGCACTGGGAGTTGCAATAACAATACCATCGGGCTTATCTTCCAGTATTTCGTTAAGGGTTAAATACAAAGTGGCATCAGGTACAGCCTGCTGTGCTTTTAAAAGGCTGTCTTCCGAAGCATCGGCAATGGCCCCTACCGTTATCAGATCCTCTTTCAGCATGGCATTCATACGGTTTAAACCTATCCAGCCAACGCCTACAAAGCCTATGTTGGGTTTTATCTGAGTTTGAGTAATTACTTCGTTCTGATCGTTATACATTAAAAAAGATTTTATTAAACGTTCTCTTCTATCATTTTAATTATCCCTTTGATATATCCGTCCTTTCCTGCCGACATATCTTCAAAGGCCTGGTTCAGTTGTCCGAATTCATAATGGTGCGTATACAACAGACCAGGATTTAATATGCCGTTGGCTACAGCCTCAACAGCAAGCTGCATTCCACTGATATATACCCTGGGATCGCGTTCGTGAGCGTTGATTACATCAATACCTTTCCAATTCCAGTTCTGAATATTTACCTGGCGCATTCCGTCCTGGTGAAAGCCAGCAATAATAAGCCGCCCGCGAACTCCAACAAATTCTCCGGCTAAATCCAATGGCCATTGCTTTCCGGTAGCTTCTATCACACAACTGCAACCTTTATTTTGAGTAAGCTCATTAACTTTTTGAATTACCTGGTAATGATCGTCCATTTTTACAATGTGATCGGCACCACATTCAAAAGCCATTTTGAGCGAACTTTCGCGTCGGGAAACAGCAATCACTTTTGCTCCCGCCGATTTACAGAGCTGTATCAATAAATTTCCAATGAAGCCGGCACCTACAATCGCAACTGTATCGTTTTTTGTGATTTGCGATCTTTTAAAAATATTTATGCTGCATCCCAGAGGTTCTCCCGGAAACGGTAACCCGGCAAACTGACCGGGTAATTTAACTATTTCATCAGCTTCGGCAATATCGTATTCAGCATAAGAATGATATGAAAGCATTGCAACTCTCTGTCCCACCGAAACAGAAGTAACCTTGGCACCTACTTCTTCTACAATACCAAACCCCTCGTGACCAGGAGCTCCGGTACCATACGGATAAGTAAACCACTCGCGTCCTTGCCATACAGGCAGATCCGATCCACAGATACCACAACCTTCAATCCGTATCAAAACCTGTCGATTACCCGGAACAGGTACAGGAACATTCTGAAATTCTATATTTCGCGGCGATGTAATTACAGCCGCTTTCATTAAAGATGGCTTAGGCTTTAATAATCCAGGAAGCGGAGAGATTAGGGTGGAATTCTTTTCCATACTAGTGAGCTATAGTTTTTTCCGGAACTGTACTTTCGTGATATTCACGAAGCCAGCTATAGAGGTTAATTAATCCTTCCTGGAACGATACATGAGTGCGCCATCCGGTTGATTTCCTGAATTTGCGTGTATCGGAAACATAATATTTCTGATCGCCGATACGCCACTGATCAAAATCAATTTTGATCTTAAGATCGAGACTATTAAGAAAATCGAGCAGCTCTACAAGACTTACGGCATTTTCGGGTCCGCCGCCCATATTGAAAGCCTCGCCGGCAAGTTCGCTAATATTATTACGGGCAAGTAAAAAGGCATTCACAAGGTCGTCGACATAAAGAATATCGCGCACCTGTTTTCCATCGCCATACAAAACAATGATTTTCTTATTCAAAGCCTGACGAATAAAATGGGCCACCCAGCCCTGGTCTTCGGTTCCAAACTGGTGCGGACCATAAATGCAGCTCATGCGGAAAACAACAGTCCGTAAATCAAATGAGCGGGTATAATCCAGAATATACTGATCCGCGGAACCTTTTGAACAACCATAAGGACTGTGAAAGTTCAATGAAATATTTTCGCTGATACCATTTTTATTGAAAACCGGGTTAACCGGGAAATAACGGGTACTGTTACTCTCGAGTTCAAACCCCGGCAAATCGCCATAAACCTTATTGGTTGACGTAAAAATAAGAGATGGTTTATGCGATGAAAGTCGGATAGCTTCCAGCACATTGAGGGTACCCAGGACATTTACTTCAAAATCGTGAATGGGCGACACCAGACTCGTTGTTACGGCAACCTGCGCAGCAAAATGAAATATATGTTTTGCTTCGTTTACAGCTTTGTTAACTATATTTTTGTCTTTAACATCAGCTATAATCACTTCAACTTTAGGATGTTTGGCAACCAGCCATTTTAAATTATTCTCAACACCCGGCCTGGAAAGGTTATCATAAATAATAACCCTCTCACCCTGAGTAAGCAGCCTGTCGGCAACATTTGTTCCAATAAAACCGGCACCGCCGGTAATAAGAATACCTTTTTCGCGATGCGATTTGGCATTGACTGATTTTAAATATAAATCGTCGCCGTTTTTACCAACGGGAGTAACTATTTTCTTGCTGGGTCCTTTCATTTTCCTATAACTTTTAATTGACATGATAACAGCATTAGCTGCTATCATCAAATATTTCGCTTAACTTAAAAGGGACTGCCGCAGAGGACAAAATCTCCCTTCCGAATCAAATTGTCAAACCCCGAGTTTCAAGTTCGCTATGGGCTTTATCCACCATATCCATAGCAATCTGGGTACTTAACCAGTCGGTGTATTCATACAAACCCTCCTGAAGGTTTATTTCGGGTTCATAACCCAATATCTCCCTGGCTTTGGATATGTCGGCAAAACAATGCCGTATATCGCCCAAACGATACTTACGGGTAATTTCGGGCGCAATGGATGATTTACCCATCACGTAAGCCAATTGTCGGGCTATTTCCTGCACCGAGTATGATTTTCCGCTTCCTACATTAAAAACACTGTCAGTTGCTTTGGTTGTTTCAAGAGCCAGCCGGCAGGCTTTTGCAACATCATAAACACTTACAAAGTCGCGTTTCTGATTACCATCCTCAAAAATCAAAGGTGCATTATCATTTAACAATCGGGAAGCGAAAATGGCCAGCACTCCGGTATATGGATTTGACAAGGATTGGCGAGTACCGTAAACATTAAAAAAGCGCAACGCCACGGTTGGTATTTTATAAGCGCGTCCGAGCATTAAACATAACTGTTCCTGATCGTATTTAGATAAGGCATATACACTGGCAAGAGCAGGATTTTTAACCTCACCGGTAGGAACAGGTTCAAGCATGTTATTATTGTGATCAGATAACTCCCACTCACCAGCCTTTAACTGTTCGAGAGAACGGGGGAAACCTTCGATAATTTTACCTTCGGATGTTTTGTAATAACCTTCTCCGTATATACTCATACTGGATGCAACTACCAGTTTTCCAACCGGTTTTTCGATCATTTGCTGTAACAATACAGCAGTCCCCAATGTATTTACATCCATATAATCGCGCACCATATACATGCTTTGTCCAACGCCCACGCTGGCTGCAAGATGCACAACCATATCCACATTTTTGAGCGCCTTTTGTACATCCGCAGGATTCCGGACATCTCCAATAATCAGCTCCGCCTCGGAATCCAGATATTCGGGTGGACGTTGCCCGGGACCATGTATTTGTTCTGACAGATTATCAAGAATCCTGACACTATATCCATGTAATAACAATTGATCTGTAAGGTGCGAACCAATAAAACCCGCACCTCCGGTTATCAGTACTTTTTTGTACATAAATCTTTACGTTTGGTTATTGTATTTTCTTCTGCTACAATTTTCCAAAGTCCGTACCAATCGCTATTTGAGAGTATTTTGCTCCGGCATATCAGCTTATAAATGCCACAATTAACAGCTATTCTCTACCTTTATTACACATTATCCTTTCCTATCCTTTAGCTGTCAAATGCAGGGGTAAATGGGGATATAAATCTACAAATAGGGAATTTTTATAAGCAATGTAGATGATGATGGTTGGTAATCTATAATTAAATAAAAGATTTCTCCCTGCTGTCGAAATGACAAGGTTTCTTAAGGGATTTTTACTGGAGGGGGCTTAGTGGGCGGCTGAGTCGCCCATTAAGCCTCCTCCTACAAACTAACTACAATATGTCATTTCGAATGTAATGAGAATGAGCGAAGCGGTTTCACCGCAGGTAAATCTACTCATTAACTCTTATAAAAATTTTACCGGACAATAGTGATAATTTTAGGAAAATTGAACTATTAACTAAAAGTATAGTCGACAGACAACAGTCCTCAGTCCACTGCCAATTGTTGCTTTATCTAAACCTTTTATTTTATACAATCTTGTACAGAGTGTTTACTGTCGTCACGGTTGTTTAGGGGAGTTGTCTTTCAGAATATTCTTATGCCATTCCAATAGTCATAACCTGTTATTAACCACTCAACAACATTCCACGCTTTGTAGAAAATTATTCTCATGGCCATTTCCCATAACCCAGCACTGTAAATCAAAACTACCTCATTATGAGGAGCAAATATTGATGGAACACTTCTTGAAACCAATGGAGCCATATGAAAATCCTTGGGGAATCAAGATAACCGTTAAAGCAAAATTTTTATGAACAGCCATTTACTAAAGTCTGCCGCTTCCAGCGTTCCGGGAACAACAGGCATGACTGTTTTTAGCATACTCACATCGCAAAAAAAAAATCAGCAATTCAGGGAACACGAAATTCTAAGTGCATTGCTGAAAATATTTCCTCTGAATGAGAAAACCCGAAACACCCTGGCATGGGCAGGGCATTATGGGATGGGCATGGCTTTTAATGCCGTAAACCAACAACTGCTAAAAAAGCTAAAAAGCTCGCCGACACTTCTGAATGGACTTCTGCTTGGAGCCGTTAACGGAGCTATTGGAATAACCATCTGGAAAATAATATTTGAACTACACCCTGCTCCGCCAAAAATAAACTTAAACAGATATTTATCACATTTGATGATTGCACATCTTGTATTTGCAGGGCTTTCGAATGTTTCGATGAAAAGCGCCAATAAAATTTAGCACACCTTATTAACCTTTAAAATAATTTACTGCATGGATTTATCCGGACTTAAGTACCTCGTAGTAGGAAGTGGCTTTTTTGGATCCGTTATGGCCGAGAGAATAGCCACACAACTCAAAGAAAAAGTATTAGTTATTGAAAAAAGAAATCATGTCGGGGGAAACTGTTACTCTCTGGACGATGCTGAAACAGGTATTCATTATCATTTGTACGGTACACATATATTTCATACGCCTAATCCGAGGGTGTGGGAATATATCAATCGGTTTACAGAGTTTAACGGTTATTTTCATCAGGTGTTAACTACCCATAAAGGACGTGTGTTTCAAATGCCCGTGAATCTCGAAACCATTAATACTTTCTACAATGTAAACCTGAAACCTTTTGAAGTAGAAGCTTTTTTAAAGAAAGAAATAGAAAAGGAAAACATAAAAGAGCCGCGTAACTTTGAAGAAAAAGCCATAAGCATGATGGGTCGCCCTCTGTACGAAGCTTTCATACGCGGTTATACCCTGAAACAATGGCAAAAAGATCCAAAAGATATGCCTGAGAGCGTTTTAAAAAGGCTCCCGTTCAGGTCGAACTATAACGAAAGCTACTATTTCAGCCGGTGGCAGGGAATACCGCTTAACGGGTACGGAAAAATATTTGAAAAAATGCTCAACTATGATGAGATTGAGGTGAAGCTCAACCTCGACTTCTTCAAAATACGGGATATAATTCCCCCGGAAACAAAAATTATTTACAGCGGACCAATTGATCAGTTTTTTAACTACAAATATGGAAAGCTGGAATACAGAACCCTGCGTTTCGAAAAAGAAATACATCCCTATGAAGACTACCAGGGAACATCGGTAATGAACTACGCCGATGTGGAAGTGCCCTATACCCGCATTCATGAACCCCGGCATCTCCATCCTGAACGTTCCGATTATCCGAAAGACAAAACCATGATCATAAAAGAATACTCTTTGCTCGATGATGGAAGTAATCCGTATTACCCGATTAACGACAAAAAAAATCAGAATCTGATTCTGAAATACCGTGACGAAGCAAGAGACCTGAAAAATATAATTATCAGCGGTCGGCTCGGCGAATACAAATATTACGATATGCACGATACCATTAATCACGCACTCGAAATGTTCGATAAACTCCAGAAGGAATCCAATGGGTAGATTCCACATTTTTGGGAATTAATTTCTACATAATAGGGAAACAGTAGCTTTCAGCTTAATATAATTCCCTGAAAATGAATAACGCTTTTTTTGGTATGCTTTTAGCACCCTTAATTACAAACCTTTAATAATTGTTGTGTATGAAAAAGAAGAGTAAGAAATTAGTTCCAAACTATTTCGATTCACGTGGGTATGATTCTCAGGTTTATCAAAATTATGACCTCGAAATGAGGTTAGTCCAAAATATCAACAAAGAAAAACCTCAATATTCCCTTGATTAATCAAGGGACTTTTTTTTGATTTTATCTGATAACTTAAATGAAGGGATTATTATGGATTCTACATTAAATAGAAGGGATTTAGATTTTAAAAAAAAAACTGCCCATGACAAATTAATTACTCTTAAAAGATCCAAAAAAAGTCAAGCTCCTCAAACGTTAGTTTCAGAGCCAGGTATTAAAAATATAATCTGCTTTTCGCATCTGCGGTGGGATTTTGTGTTCCAACGCCCGCAGCACCTGCTTACCCGTTGGGGAAAAGAAATGCCGGTTTATTATATTGAAGAACCCATTTTTGGAAATTATGAAGTGAATTACCTTAAAGCAAGAGCTTACAACGAAAACATTACCATAATTACCCCTCACATACAGGAGCAATCGGGCGAGAGTGAGATCCAGCTTTATCTGGAAGATGCGATAAAGAAGCTGTTGAAATGGAATAATATTACCGATTATCTTTTCTGGTATATTACTCCAATGGCTTTGCCCTTTTCGAAAAACCTGAATCCAAAACTGGTAGTTTACGATTGTATGGACGAATTATCGCACTTTAAAGGCGCCCATCCAGATATGATAAAAAATGAAGCATCGCTTCTTAAATTAGCCGATGTTGTATTTACAGGCGGCCAGTATTTATATGAATATAAGAAAGACAAGCATACCAATATCTACCCGTTCCCAAGCAGTATAGATCAAAAGCATTTCGAAAGCGGCTTGCAATGTGCCGATCCCGAGGACCAGTCGCATATACCACATCCAAGAGCTGGATTTTTTGGCGTAATTGACGAAAGGCTTGACATTGAACTGCTCGATGGTTTGGCTCAAAAAATGCCCGAGATGCAGTTTATAATGATTGGCCCGGTTGTAAAAATTGACCCGGCTACGCTGCCACACCATTCGAATATTCATTACCTGGGACAGAAAAATTACAGCGAATTGCCCGCATATCTGGGCAACTGGGATATAGCCCTGCTACCGTTTGCAAAAAACGACAGCACAAGGTTTATTAGTCCAACAAAGACTCCTGAGTATTTATGTTGCGAAAAACCTGTTGTCTCAACTTCAATTCGCGATGTAGTGATACCTTATGGCGAAATGGGTCTTGTTCTGATTTCGGATACAGTGAACGATTTTGTTCAATCTATTAAAAAAGCTTTGCTTCTGGTAAACGATAATAGTTGGAAAAAGAAAGTGCGACAGGTATTGAAATCGAACTCGTGGGATTTAACCTGGCAAGGAATGAAAAAAATTATCATGCTCACCCTGGAAGCTAAAATTGCCGTTAGTACCAAAGAATTTACACCTGCCAAACCTTTATTAAGCAAAGCTGGCAGCAGCGTTGTGGCTCCGTAACCCGGTTCTGCAACCTTCATCGCATACAAATAAACCTTTTAACAGGAGGATAAAATAAAAGATCTGAAGATCTGTTAATAATCACATAGAACTAAATTCTATGGAAATTTGGGGAGGCGTAGAATGTACTGTAGCCCGGGTTAGAAACAAGGTACATGACCAATTGAAATTAAATGGCCACGAATCGAGGCCAAACGACCTGGAGCTTATTGCAGATTTAGGAATCCGCACAATACGATATCCTATTTTATGGGAAAAATACTTTAAGGGCCCGGAGGATTTCTTTTCGTTGCACGACAAACGACTTGAAAAACTCCGGGATCTTAATATTACCCCGATTGCCGGATTGGTTCATCACGGCAGCGGCCCTTTTATAACAGACCTTTTTCAGCCCGGTTTCCCGGAACTTTTAGCTGATTACGCCTATACAATTGCACAAAGATATCCCTGGATCGAATATTACAACCCTGTAAACGAACCACTCACTACCGCACGATTTTCGGGACTTTATGGAATCTGGTACCCGCATCATCAATCGGACGAGTCTTTTTCACGCATTTTCCTGAATGAAATGAAAGGAATAATACTATCGATGAAAAAGATCAGAGAAATAAATCCAAATGCCAAATTAATTCCCACCGAAGATATTTGTAAGGTACACAGCACCCCAGCCCTTAAAAAGCAGGCCGATTTTGAAAATAACAGGCGTTGGCTTACATACGACATTCTTACAGGAAAACTAAAACCAAATCATCCTTTCTGGAAATATTTCATAAAACATGGAATAACACCCAAAGAGCTGGAATTCTTTACCAAAAACACATGTACACCATATATCTGCGGGTTCAACTATTATGTAACCAGTGAACGGTACCTCGACGAAAAAAAGTACCGGTACCCTCGTCGTTATCACGGAGGAAACGGAGAGACTGATTATGCCGATGTTGAAGCAGTACGGGTTGGTAAAATTGAACCATTTGGCTTTTATGGCTTGTTGAAAGAGAGCTGGGAAAGATATAAATTACCACTTGCTCTTTCGGAAGTTCATTTGGGATGTACACGCGAAGAACAGCTCCGCTGGTTTAACGAAGCGTATAATACTGCATTACAACTGAAAAATGAAGGGATTGACTTCAGGGCTATTACAGCCTGGTCGATATTAGGCAGTTACGACTGGAACTCGCTTCTCCAGGTTCAAAATAAATGGTACGAATCTGGGGTTTACGATCTGAGACCAGGAGCTCCGAGGCCAACAGCCTTAGCACATCTCATAAAAGATATTAATTCAAGCGGGTATGCTGATCATCCGTTGCTCGAAACTCCCGGCTGGTGGAAACGCGATATTCGCATACTTTATAATGCTCCTAAAACACCCAAAACTATTGAGGAGAATAAAAAAAACATATCACCTTTATTGATAATAGGTGCAAATGGTTCATTGGGACAGGCCTTTGCTCGTATATGTACCCTCCGCGGAATAGAATACAAGCTCCTGAGCCGCGAACAGTTCGATATAGCTTCCATGGCCTCTATGGAAAAATTTCTCCGGGACACCAGGCCCTGGGCCATAATTAATGCTGCCGGATTTACCGACATCGACAAAGCTGAAACCTGTCCGCAGGAATGCTTCAGAGAAAACACCCTGGGAGCTGTGCTTTTATCGCAGGTATGTAAATCGGCAAATATCAGGTATCTCACGTTTTCGACCGATCAGGTTTTTAACGGCAAGAAAAAAAATCCTTATGAGGAAAACGATTTTACCGAACCATTGAATCGTTATGGCGAATCGAAAAAAATGGCCGAGGAATTTGTACTTAAAACCAACCCCGATACCTTAATCATCAGAAGTAGCTTTTTTTTCAATCCGTGGACAAAAGACGACCTGCTTAAGGGTGTATTACAATCTTCTGCTTATCCGGACAAGCAAATTTATCTACCCTCAGATATAATTATTTCCCCTACCTACATCCCCGATCTTGTAAACCAGGCAATGGATTTACTTATTGATAACGACTCAGGAATCTGGCATCTTTCAGGACCAGATGAAATGTCGCATTTCAGCTTTATTCAACTGGCGCTGAATATTGCCGAAAAAGGCCATAAACACATTGTACCTCAACCTTACGAAAAGCTCAATTTCACCGCCGAACGACCTTCATATTCAGTTTTGAAGAGCTCGCAGGGAATTGTTCTTCCTTCTATACATGCCAGTTTGAACAACTATTTTACCGAATTGAAACATAACCCCTTACAACAAGTAATCTGAAACTCTTAAATATTTGAACGCGATGATAGGATCCATGCGAAAGTTCATGTTTGCTACTGGAATAGAAAACAGTTATCCCACCATACAACTGCCTGATGGTACAACCAAAAGGGTAGACGAAATGGAGAAAGCAAAACATTATCAAAACTGGAAAACAGATTTTGAACTTACAAAAGAAATAGGCATCAGTTTTTTACGATACGGACCACCTTATTTTTCGACCCACCTTGGTCCGGGCCGTTACGACTGGAGTTTTACCGATGAAGTTTTTAATGCCATGAAAGAAATGGATATTACCCCCATTGTGGACCTTTGTCATTTTGGAGTACCCGATTGGCTGGGAAACTTCCAGAATGCAGATTTTCCTGAGCATTTTGCCGATTACTCCATAGCATTTGCTCAAAGATATCCATGGTGCCAGATCTATACCCCGATAAATGAAATTTTTATAGCCGCAACCTTTTCGGCATCTCATGGGTGGTGGAATGAGCGGCTCTCGGGCGACAAATATTTCGTTAATGCATTGAAGAACCTCTGCAAAGCAAATATTTTGTCGATGAAAGCAATTCTAAAAATTCAACCAGAGGCAGTTTTTATCCAAAGTGAGTCGGCCGAGTACTTCCATGCCGAAGAGCCTTCGTGCGTTGAGATGGCTAAGGTATTGAACGAACGTAGGTTTTTGTCGCTCGACCTGGTTTATGGTTACCCCATAAGCGTACCCATGTACGAGTTTCTGCTCGAAAACGGCATGACCAAAACCGAATATCACTGGTTTATGAATAATGCCAATACCTACCGGTGTATTATGGGGAACGATTATTACATCACAAACGAACATCTTGTACATTCAAACGGAATGACAAGTGCTTCCGGTGAGATTTTCGGTTACCATGTTATTACCCATCAATACTTTAACCGGTATAACCTTCCGGTAATGCATACCGAAACCAATTTGCTGGAACCCCTATCCACCAACTGGCTGAAAAAGCAATGGACAAATGCTTACCACCTGCGTCAGGAAGGGGTTCCGTTGCTTGGATTTACCTGGTACAGCCTTATCGACCAGGTAGATTGGAATACCGCTCTGCGAGAGGATAACGGAACCATAAATGCACTAGGCTTATTTGATATGGACAGAAATATCCGGTCTGTCGGGAAAGAATATAAAAAACTAATTGAGCAATGGTCAACCGTGCTTGATCAGGAACCTTTCGGGGTGCATTTGTAGAAGTTCAAACTTAAAAAGTTCGGGTTTTCAGAGCATTACGCAAATGAAAGCCTGAACTTTTTTATATTTATCTTAGTTCAATTCCTTCATTCTTTTCATTTACTTCATTTTTCATTCAAGCCCTCTCCCAGCTCTTTTCCACCACACTCCCGGTTTCTTCGTAATTTTTCACTTTCAGGTGGATGTCAATTTCCTGGTTCATTTCTTCCACATGCGAAATAATACCAACAATGCGGTTTTCGTGGCGCAGAGATTTCAAGGTTTCGAAAACAATCTGGAGAGACTCCTTATCAAGAGATCCAAAACCTTCGTCGAGAAAAAAGAAATTTTCGTCGGCACCACTCAGCTTTCTGGTATTATCCGAAAGAGCTAAAGCTAAGGATAATGCAGCCTGGAAAGTCTGTCCACCCGATAAGGTTTTCACATTCCGCAATTTACCACCATTCAGATAATCTCGTATTTCGAAGTCGTTCTCCCCGTTAAGTTCCAGACTCAGTTTTTGTCCGCTGAGCTTATAAAACCTTTCGTTGGCCGAATGCACAAGCTCCTGCAGGTAAACCGACGAAATATACTTTACAAAGCCATTGCCTTTGAATAGCTGTTTCAACGTTTTTATATCTTCGAGCCTGCTTCCGATTTTTGCTAATGAATCCAAAAGGCTTTCCCTGACGGCAAAATCTCTTTTAATATTCTGCAGATATAATTCCTGTTGACCTTTCGCCTGATTTTTACGATTTAATTCCTCTGTAAGCTTTTGGATATTTTCCTGAATTTGCTGATATACAGAAGAATTAAACTGCTGCTCATTCATCTGGAGTTTTAGCAAATCGAGTTGCTTTACTACAAAATCCACCTCCTGCCGGAACGATGAAATCCGCTTACGGCCTTGTTCAAGATCCAGGTTCATACTCAGAATATTCTTAACATCTTCCTGTGAAGAAAACCTGGACTCCTTTAACTGCTCATTAACATTTATTTCAAGAGATTTTAGTGTCTGCTCTTCCTTTTCGAGCGACTTCCGGTTGGTGTCCAACTTTCCGGTAAGAGTGTCCTGCTCTTTGCGCAATTGAGTCAGTCTGTCAAGCGATTTTTGATATTGCGCCTCAATTTCCCGGTACTGTTTGAGTAGTGTTTCACTTTCAGCGCTAATCATATCAGGATTTTTACCGGCAAAGTTCCCGATATCCATTAGCGAAATCTGTTCCTTTAAAGTATTTGCTTCGGAAAGCTCTTTGATGGAATTCTTTTGAATATCTACAATAGCTTTGGTATATATTTCCTTTTGATTGCTGTCCTTTTCCGTTTGAATGCGCAAATCCTCAATTTCTTTTTCATATGTCGCAATTTCGGCCTGCACCTTTTCGGTTTGCTGAAACATTGCTGTCAAGGCAGCTTCGTCCCTGATATCCTTCCATACAAAAAGTGCATTGTGCTCGGCACGCTGTTGTTGATTTTCTTCCAGCTTCCGCAGAATTTTTTGCAGGCTGTCTTCTTTAAGACAAAGTGCGGTGTTTATTTCGGTTAACTTTTTGAGGCCTTTATCAATCTGAATCAGGTACCGTTCATGATTCGAAAGCTCCTTCCCGATGTTTATAAGTCCTTCCCGGATGTTATGCGAATTAAATTTTTGAGGGTGCGATAGTGATCCGCACAACGGGCAGGGTTTTCCATCTTCCAGTGCCGTAGAGTATTCTTCCAGCTTTTGCTGAACCAGAAAATGTTGCTTTTCGATATTCAATACCTCTATTGCATTCTGGTGTGTCTGTTGTTTTTCCTCAAGAAGGGCAATAATCTGGTCGTAACTTTCGCTAACAGCAATTCCGATAAAAATATCGTTGTTGAATAAGGCTGCCTTTTGCTGAAGCAAATTCTCCATTTCCTTTTCCAGGACAGCCTTTTCAGCTTCAATTCCAGTACCGGTTTTTTCGAGCAGTGTGTTAACGGTGAACCAGTCGTGGACTTTCGAAAGTCGCGACATATCAGGAATTCTTTCTTTTAAACCTTTCAGTTCATTCGACAGCTTTTCGTGTTTTTGCTTCTGCAATTCAATTTTTTCAGTTACTTCGGCAATAGTTTTTTCGCCGTTTGCAATGCGAAGCTGAAAGTTTTTGTACCGATCCTGTAAATCGAGTATCCGAACTATTTTTGATAATTCATCGGCCTTTTGCTTCAGAATTTCCCGTGTTTCGTAGTTCTTCCTGATTTTTTCAAAACCAATTTCCAGTTGTTGAATCTGCACAGTTATTTCACGGAGGCTTGTCTCGTCGCTTAACAGGCCTTTTTTGAGTTCTCCTATATTCGAACTTGCTGTAGCAATGGAACTCAAAAGCGTTTTAAAATGAATGATACAATACTCGAAATCAGCCAGCTTCCTTTCCAGATTTTCAATATCCGGCTCCTGCTGTTTTAGCGCAGTCAACTGTAGTTTATACGACTCAATTTTCTCTGCGGCCTCCTTCAACCTTTTCAATTTTCCTTCTTCCTCCTGCTGCAACGCTAACTCCTTAGTTGTTGTCTCAATTTCCTGAATTATTCCGGCAAGAAGCGTTTCTGTTTCAGTAATCTTTTCCTTGGTAATTTCGCCCAACTGTTGTAGCTGACCTTCAATATTTTGCTTTTGCTGATTGGTTTTCGATTCTATGGAAGCTACCTTGTAATAAAGCTCAAAACGATCGAGGTTAAACAACTCTTTCATCATAAGGGTGCGATCCTTGCTTCCCAAAAGTAAAAACTCCTGGAATTTCCCTTGCGGGATGATGATGGTGCGCTTAAAATTGTCATAGCTCAACCCAATAATGCTTTCAAGCTTTTCGACCTCAATAGGATGCCATTTGCCGTCGGTTTTTCGATATGCTGTGCGATCGCAGGCTTTTACATCGTCGAATTGCTTGCTGTTGCGGCGACTCCTTACCGAAGCCATATATTCGGTTTGCTCAGCCCCGGTGCGAAAAACAAAGTCTATCAGCATCTCGTTCGACTTCAGGTTCATCATGTTGTAGTTGCGGTTGTCGCCCGAGAGGTTTAGCCGGTCGGATCTTCCGTACAGCGCAAAAGTAATAGCCTCGAGAATAGTCGATTTTCCGCTTCCTACAGGACCAAAAATGCCAAAAATGCCAGCCGCGGTAAGCTTTGTAAAATCAATGGTTTGCTTCGCCTGATAGGAATAAATACCTTGTATGGTGAGTGAAACTGGAATCATCTGCTTTGCTTTAAACGGATTCTTCTTCTGATAATACTTCTTTAAACAGGCTCATAATTCCCGATCCGGGCTGCTGTCCCTTTTCGTGTAAAAAATAATCCTTGAAAAGGCTTTCGAGATCTTTTGTGAGGTCGATGTTTTGATGGGAACTCAGGCCTATTAAATCAGGATTTTTCACTTCGGGAATCAACGATACAATCCCGCTGTGCGCATTCATAAGCTTTTTTCTGTCGTCGGCAGTTAAGTAACTGTCCGTTACCATAGTCAATTCTACAAGCGCATTGGGATTTTGTTGCAACCACTCCAGCGCTTCTTCAATACTTTTGGAACGCTTCCGTAGCAGTTTCTTACCCGATTTTAATTCTATGGAAGAAACTTTTGCCGGTTGACCTGGCAAAACATCAATCAACTGCACAAACTTACTTTGATTTGCTTCGCTAAAACTGTAGGCCAGAGGACTGCCGGAGTAAACAACCGGAGCGCCTTCGGGAACTACAAAACGCTGCCGGTGCAAGTGACCAAGAGCTGTGTATTGGATCTGCGGAGGAATACTGTCGGCATAAATCAGTTGAGCGCCGCCAATGTGCAAAATGGGTTTTTCATCATCAGGTTCTTCGGGAATGGCATCGCCGGTTTTAATAAACATCAGGTGAGCCATTAAGATATTTACACCAGCATTATCGCAATACTTACTGGCAAGCTGTTGCCATTTATCTTTAAGAACCGACCTCAGTTCTGCCTCCTGATCTTCGGCTCCAAGATAGGTTCTCAGGCGATATTCATTGGCATATGGGGTTACAAGAACCCGGAGTTCTTCTTTAACATCAGGCATTCTCAGGCTGAAAAAACCCTCATCGCTATTTAGTATTTTCAAACCCGACTCGAGTTCAAAAGAAGGAACATGCGTATGCGGATAACCGGCAAAGAGAATTCCGCATTCGCGGGCTAAAGGGTCAGGGGCTTCAATTCTGTCGGGCGAGTCGTGGTTTCCGGCAATGGCAATTACGGCCCGCCTGCAATTTGCTGTAAGTTTCTTAAGAGACTTATAAAACAGCTCTGTAGATTCTACCGGCGGATTATAGGTATCGAAAAGATCGCCCGAAATCAACACAACATTTACATCCTCCCGCTCAGCAATCTCGTTTATCTCGTTTAATACTTCTTCCTGCTCCTGATGCCGCGAAAAATTATTCAGGTATTTTCCAAGATGCCAGTCCGATGTATGAAGAATTTTCATGTTCAGGGTTATTTTGAAATAAAAAAGTGATCCCGAAAGTTTAATTCGCTTCCAAGATCACTTCAAATATAAGCAGTAGTGCGTAAAGACTGAAATTATAAAGCTTCAGGTTATACCCAAATCAGGAAAGTTTTGAACAATGAGAAGATTGTTTAACTATTTATGACAGATTTTGGTAAGAGATTGTAAATGTTAAATGTAGCCATTGCGACGATGTTGACATAACCTCTTTGCTAATGTTTCCCGCGTCGCTGAAATATGATTTAAATTCTTTCCCGGGGTTCCGCTTCGCTTCACCCCGGGCTACAAATAGGTCTCACCTACTGGCGCTTAATACAATACATATCATCAACCCAAAAGTCAATTTACTGCCAACTGTCCATTAAGTTTAATATCGGCGGACGATGTGCCAATAGCTAATTTTACAGTTCCCTTTTCGAGCACAAAAGCATTCTTTGACACGTCCCAGTATTTCAGGTCGTCGGCTTTAACAGGAATCACAACCTCAGCTACTTGTCCTTTTTGCACATGCACCCTTTTAAATCCCTTAAGCGCTTTTACGGGACGTTCCACCGCTGATCCCGGAAAGCTGACGTACAACTGTACCACTTCGTCGCTATCGAAATTACCGGCATTCTTCAATTTGAAACTTATATTCACCGTTTCACCATTTTTGATGGCAGATTTTGCAGTTTTAAAGTCAGAATATTCGAAAGTGGTGTAGGTAAGTCCGTGACCGAATGGGAATAAAGGAGTATGCTGATCGTACATATACGTGCGTCCGTTGCGGATATTGTAATCGAGAATAGGCAGCAATTGATCGATGGATGCAGACCATGTTTGTATCAATCTGCCCGCCGGACTCACTTTTCCGAAAAGCACATCGGCCAATCCATTACCAAGTTCCTGGCTCGATTGAGTGATATGCACAATTGCAGGCACATGTTCCTTCGACCAGTTAATTGCATACGGAAAACTCGAAACCAGCACCATCACTGTATTGGGATTTGCTGCATATACAAGTTTTACAAGATCCTCCTGCTCCAGCGATATTGCCTGACGGTCCACATCTTCGCGACCATCACTGGGAACATAATTTACACCCCACGGCAGATTAAAGCCCAACGGGTGATTTCCCACGCAAACAATAACCATATCCGACTCCTTAGCTGCAATCACTGCCGAATCGGCTTTGTTGCTGGCAGCAAACCGAATTTTCACATCCTCGCCGACAGCATTTTTAATACCCTGCAATGCCGAAATCGCGTAAGGAGGTTTCCCTGCATACCAATCGGAAGTTACAAAGTGTGCCGCAGGCCCTACAACCGCTATCGATTTAACTTTTCCTTTATCTATGGGAAGAATACCTTTTTCGTTTTTCATCAATACAACCGATTTGGCAGTTGCTGTACGAATCATGTTTTGATTCTCCGGTTTAGTCCATGGAGCAATGGTATCGGCAATTCCGATTTTGGAATAAGGATTGGCAGGATTCTCATCCAGAAGGCCCAGTTTCAGCATCACCCGTAAATTACCCCTGATGGCAGCGTTTATTTCCTGTTCTGTTATCATCTGCTTGTTCAGCGCTTCCTTTAATGGGTCTTTATAATTATCAAGAAACATGGTTATGCCCGATTTTATGCACCCTGCTGCTGCAGTTACCAGGTCGGGATAGTATTTATGGGCAGTCACCAACAACCGGTAAGCTCCCCCATCGGTAGCAATAATGCCGTTTTGTCCCCATTCCTTAACTGTAATATTGGTAAGCATGGGATGAACTGTACAGGGAATACCGTTATACTTGTTATATGCTGCCATGTAGGCCCTTGAACCGCCTTCAGTCACGCCCTTGTAAAAAGGATAGGAATAATATTCGCGGAAAAGACGATCATCGAAATCGGAAGAATTTATGGTACGGTTATTTTCGTTACTGTTAGCCAGAAAGTGTTTCATCAGCGATGCTGTTTTCCAGTATTTGGGATCGTTGCCCTGAAGCCCCTTTACGAAAGCAACCACCAGTGCGGCATTTAAAAAAGCATCTTCGCCATAACATTCCTCTGTACGCCCCCAACGGATATCACGACCAAGATCGGCATTGGGAGCCAGCATGATCAGCCCTGCACTTTTATATTTTTCGTTCTGGGCAAGGTAGCGGCACTCATCGGCTTCCAGCGATGCCAATTGAGTAAGCAACTCCGGGTCCCACATCTGCGCCAGACCGATAGCCTGGGGAAAAGTACTTGTAACCGATGCCCCCTTACCTTTAACAGCCCAGTTAGCCGGACCACTAAGCGCCAAGCCATGTAATCCTTCCACAATTCGGGTTCCTGTAATTCCCAGCCGGGGTACATTTAAGCGCGTGGAAAGGCAGTTGATTTTTTCATCAAGTGTGAGCAATGAAATTAAGTTATCGAGCCGCTTTTCATCATCAAGTTTAATGTTTTGAAAAGGATAAGGCTGCGACCTTAAATTCCATTGAAGGGTACACAGAATCAATAATAGAAAAACTTTTTTCATTTGTATGGTAATTAAGTTAATACATAATTGAAATCGATTGCGTAAATTAAAACCATTTTGAAATCTTTTCAAAATAAAAATTCGCTACTATTGAGCCTGAATTAACAATACCAAATCCTCTCCCGGAGGCGATTGTAGCCGCTGAACATTTTTCTTCTCCACGGTCATTTCTTTTATAAACTTTCCGTTCCGCGGATCGAAAAACTTTACACTGAATTTGCTTCCTTCCAGATAGCCAAAATCGACCGTTAACGAGGTTAGGTAAGGTATGTAGGATACCAGAAGCTTTTTATCATTACTTACGGCCGTAGTTGCATAATCTGATCTGGACCAATCGCCAAAGCCGGCAATTACAGCTTTGTGTCCAATATCGGGAACAAGAGTCCACCATTGAATTTGTTCAAAAAATTTTATGAAATGCCCCATCTGATAAGCGCCGGGATATTTCATTATTTCGCGCCAGTTAGTCGGAAAATTCCACAAATCCGAACCATAAGCTTCTCCTGCACCTCCGCACAGCATTGTCCAATATGCCTGGCGGCGGACGATCTGAGGCTCTCCCATATCGTTATCAATCAATCCGGTACCTTCGTACTGAGCTTCTCCGAGAACAAACGGCATCTTGTCCGATTTACCCCATTCGCGTAACGCCACTTCGTAAACATGGGGCAATAAATCGTGAGTTACCCAACTGTTAGGCTTCTCGCGCCAGTAAGTATAAATAAAGCTAAAACCAAGCCATGGTGCATATTGAAACAAATCGGTACTGGAGCGGGTTGGCGATGCATGGTATGTTATAAGCTGATGTTTAGGCGCCGATTCATAAAGCCCTCCTATAAAAGCAAAAAGGCTTGCACGATCTCCTTTAGGGTCGTTATCGCCACCAGTAATCCAGAACAAGTTTTTAAACTTCGAAAACTTCTTTCCCAGATACTTTCCATACTGCCGGCATTTGTCTGACCCGTTTTTCTGATAAGGTTTATCGGGACTACCTCCAAACGCCTCCATACAACAACCGAGCCATGGACCGGACATAACAATAAGCAAACCCATAGAATCGGCCTTTGCCAGCACTTTGGCTATATGGTCGTGATATGCTTCATCCGGTTTCGAAAAATCGGCATCGCCCAAAAAGGCCTTTTGTCCATAACGATTAACCTGTTCGGGCGACATCACTACCTGAACCTGAATGGTATTGAACCCTTGGGCCTTTCGAAAGCTCATATATTCAACGGCTTCTTCCGTGGTAAGTTGGACAAAAATCTGCCAGCCGGTGTCGGCATGATACAGAAAAGGTTTTCCCACGGAGTCGAGAAAATAGCGCTTATTCTCGCTGATTTTTAGCGGAAATTTTGGCTGTGCAGTTACTGCCAAATTAAGTAACAAAAGGTAAGTTAATACGAAGGTTTTCTTCATAATTATAAATTTTTCAAATAACGCTGGAATCTGCGTTCCAATTATATTGGCGAACTTAATCATCAATTGTCTGCCATATCATCTGGCGGAATTTCCAGCCTGTTTCGTCGTTTACAGCTCCCTGAGTCTGCTTCATTATGATTCCGATTACTTTTTCCTTTGGATCGGCAAAATACTGGGTATTGAAATACCCCCCCCAGCCGAAGGTCCCAATGCTGCCCTTTCCGCCTTTGTCCTGCCCGGCTTTATTTTCGACTGAAAAAGCGAGGCCAAGGTGAGATTCTGCATCTTTACCCCACACTTTCAGAAATTGATCGGCCATGATCACATCGACGGTAGTACGACTCAACAGGCGAATGCCATTGTATTCTCCTCCGTTCAGATACATTTGGAGAAATGTTGCATAATCTTTAGCCGTACTCGAAAGTCCAGCCCCGCCAGCAAAGTAGGTTTTGGCACCTTTGACAGGATAATCGGGATCAAACTGGGCATTCGCAGTCATTCTTTCCCATTCTCCGTTTTTATTTTTCTGCTGCACTGCAACTAATCTTCCAGCCTTGTTATCTGGTTGATAAAAACGGGTATCACTCATTCCTAGCGGGTCAAAAATTCGTGTTTTCAGAAATACATCGAAAGGCATTCCTGAAACTATTTCAATAAAATAACCCAAAACATCGAGGTTTTCCCCATAAGTGTATTTTTCGCCAGGCTCGTGATGAAGAGGAAGTTTAGCAAGTTTCTTAATGTTATCGCTAATTTTTACATTCCTGGTTGTAAAAGCATCGATAATATCTGCTTTCTGATAAATCAGTTTCATCCGTTCGTCACTATCAATCATCCCATAACCAATTCCTGAAGTGTGAGTAAGCAGATGGCGTATGGTGATTTCGGATCTGGCAGGAGTTGCCGTATAGGAGGTATCGCTATACCTGAAATTATTCAGAATTTTAGGATTTTTAAACTCGGGAATATACTTCGATATTGGATCGTCGAGCTGAAATTTTCCTTCTTCCCAAAGCATCATAACAGCAGTTGAAGTTATCGCTTTGGTTTGGGATGCAATGCGAAAAATATCGTCTCTCTTCAAACTCTTTCCAGCCTGGTTATCGGCCATGCCATAAGCTCTCCAGAGAACTATTTTCCCATTACGTGCAATCAGTGTAACTATTCCCGGGATATCACCGCTTTTCACGGCATTGGAGCACATGGAATCAATTCTTGCCAAACGCTCCGATGACATTCCGACACTCTCGGCAGAAGTTTCGGATAATACAGGCGATTTCCGGATTGATTTTGTTTGAGCTTCAACAATTGTAAAGCTTAGGGCCAGAATGGCCAAAGGAAGAAAAAAATGTTTCATGGTTTTATTTTTAAATACTAAAAGTACTGTGACAAATCTTTGATAATAGCTAGTGTTCATTGTGTTCAATTTATGAAAATGAATCAGCAACTATTATGTAGTGTTATGATTCAAAAGGACAAATTAAATTCTAATTCTCCAATTTTGAACTAATCATTTCCAAATCTATTAACAGCTTCCCGGAGGATTGCTTCGGTTGCAGTCGCTCCCGAACGGGAAGCACCGGCAGCCTTCATTTTCAGAAGATCGTCAAGAGTCCGGACACCTCCTGCCGATTTAACCTGAACCTTCGGGCCGGAATGTTTGCGCATCAATTCAACATCGGCCACTGTTGCTCCTTTGTAGTTAAAATCGCCGTTTTCAAGTTTTACGAAGCCATAACCTGTTGACGTTTTTACAAAATCGGCTCCAACTTTGGTACAAATTTCACACAGCTTAATTTTGTCTTCGGTTCTTGTTACATAGTCCGTTTCGAAAATCACTTTAACAATGGCATTATATTTATGCGAAGCATTGGTAATTGCCTGAATTTCCTCTTCAACATAACTCCAATCTCCTGCCAAAGCCTTTCCGATATTAATAACCATATCAATTTCGGTAGCGCCATCCTTACATGCCATTTCAGTCTCGAAAACCTTTACTTCTATCGAACTGTTTCCATGCGGAAATCCAATTACGCATCCAACTTCAACTTCAGAACCTTTAAGCCATTCTTTAGCAAGCCGAACGGCATATGGCTTTACACAAACAGAGGCGACATTAAATTCCTTAGCTATTTTGCATTGTTTTCTCAAATCCTCATCAGTATGTGTTGGATGAAGAATAGAGTGATCTATCATTTTTGCAAGTTCTTGTACTTTTGACATTTTTATAAAATTTTGAATGTTTATACTAAACGCATTAATCCGGATAGCCACCCGGCGCTGTGTGGAATCCAATCTTCATCGGTAAAGGAAAATACGCAACGAACATCTCCGGCCAAAAGCTCCTTTTTTGGTAACCGGATAATTACTCGTACCGGAAAACCCTGTTCATAACCTATTTGCGAAAAAAGCAAACCCGCAGGGCCGTCGCTGGCTTTATAACCTTCGAGCCCGAATACCGGGAGCTGCAAAAAATGACCTAAATTACTTCCAGGGGAATTACAGCCAGCCATCAGAGGTATACCAAGAAAAGCCGCGGATCCGACGGCCGAAGTTTTAAAAAACTTTCTTCTGGAAAAGTTTTGTTCCATCATATATTTTGGTTAAAGGTGGTTACCGATAGAATAGTTTTCCGTATTGCACAGCAGCGAACTGTAGATAAAAAGATGCTCACGGTTTGTGTGAAATTTAAGATAGATGTGCAGCAGGGATGATCGCACAGGAACACGCAAATGTAGGGCTGTCTCCTCATCGGCCATAACGGCACGCAAATCCTGGTCAACTTTGGTAATCTCCACCTCATGATTAACATTCAGCGTTTCGAAAAGAGAACCGTTTACCAATGGCCGGGAACAAAATCGTGGAAGGTTAATATTGGAAATATAGGTAGTTTCAACCATCACCGGTTCTTCCATCACGCAACGCAAACGTTTCAGATAGATACATCCGGCTTTCTGTTCCATGTCATTGACATTATAAAAGAAGTCCGATGGCCAGCTTTTAATGAATGGCTTATCTATCATGTCAGTTTTAACAGATAATTTATGCTCGCTTACATTTTGCGAAAAACCTTTAACCGACAGTAATCCGAGTGTGCGTCTCTGAGGTTTTGCCACGATGCTCCCCTTCCCTTGTTTTTTAACAATGTAACCCTCATTGGTTAGCAGGTTCAATGCCTGTCGGATTACAGACCGGTTGACAGCATGAAGCTTCTGAAGTTCGTTCTCCGAGGGCAACAAATCCCCTTCTTTATAAATACCGGAGAGTATCTGCGATTTAATATTTTGCTGCACCTTCCTGTATAATGGTTCCATTTAAAGTATTTTTTGCAAAGAAACAAAAAATTACTTGTACGCACAAGTTAAATGTTTTGAATATTTTTTAAAATAAAGTATTATAAATACAATAGATTCCAAGGTTATAACAAAAAGCTATGTAAACTTATACGCACAAGTTCCAGAGCTTTAATTAAAGTCACAGATTATTTTACCACTTCTGCCAGTTTTTGAATATGTGCAGGACTAGTTCCGCAGCAGCCGCCAATTACATTTGCACCAGCTTTTAAAAGTTTATGAAAGTTCGCAGCCATCATTTCGGGCGATTCGGGAAAAACAGTTTTACCATCCACATACTGAGGTAAACCTGCATTAGCATGGATTACAACAGGAATATCCTTGTTTACGGCTCTTATCTGCGATGTTATCTCAATCATACCTTCCATTCCGTTTCCGCAATTGGCTCCCAAGGCGTCAACACCTGCTTGTGTAAGTTCAGTAACCATTTGTTCGGGCGACACACCCATCATGGTTACATAGGTATTTTCGGCTATCTTATCAAAGGTCATTGTACAAACCACCTCACATTTTGTATTTTCTTTGGCAGCCTTAACGGCGATTTTTGCTTCTTCTATGTCGGTCATGGTTTCAACCAGAATCACATCGGCTCCGCCTACGGCAAGTGCCATCGCCTGCGTTTTGAAACAATCGTAAAGCTCGTCCTCTGTCACTTCTCCGGTTATCAAAAACTTACCGGTTGGCCCAATCGAGGCCAACACCAGAATATTATCCCCGGCGACTTTACGCGAAATAGCGGCAGCAGCCTTGTTGAGCTCGTAGCAACGACTCTCCAGACCAAAATTCTTCAACTTAAAAATGCTACCTCCAAAACTGTTGGTTTTCACAATTTCGGTACCGACATCCTTGTAACTTTGAGCAATTTCGGTGACCTTATCGGGATGTGTGACATTCCATAATTCCGGACACTCCCCAGGCGTTAGTCCTTTGGCCATTAAGAACGTACCCCAGGCACCATCGGAAATTACAACCGATTGTTTTTTTATTTTTTCTTTCAGAGATAACATGGAATTAATTTTAGCAGTTAGAGAAATAAAGATAATAATTGTAAAGAAGAAATAGTTTAGTTTTGTAAAATACAAATTGATTAAGCACCAACCATTTTAAATTTTTACAATGAAAAAAGTACTCCTCTTTCTTCCGCAGGGTTTCGAAATATATGAAGCCAGTGCATTTATAGATGTTATCGGCTGGAACCTCGTAGATGGTGACGGTACCACCAAATTATTTACCGGAGGATTCACCCGGGAGGTAAAAAGCACTTTCGACCAGCGGCTCGTCGTAGATTTCGTGATAGACGAAATAAAACCCGACGAATTCGATGCATTGGCTTTGCCCGGAGGTTTTGAAGAGTTTGATTTCTATAAAGAAGCTTACCACGAAAAATTCCTGGAGCTGGTTAGAAATTTTAACAACCGCAACAAAATAATAGCATCAATTTGCGTTGGGGCCTTACCACTAGGAAAGAGTGGCATTCTGCAGGGCAGGAAAGCCACCACCTACAATAAAAAAGCCATCAGGCAGGAGACACTCCGCAGCTTTGGAGCCGATGTGATGAATGAGCCAGTTGTTGCCGACGGCAATATTTTTACCTGCTGGAATCCTTCTACAGCGATGGATGTTGCCTTTTTACTGCTTGAGAGATTGACTTCGAAGGATCAGGCAAATTATATAAGAGGAATTATGGGATTTGAGAGAAATTAAATTACCCTTCTTCATAGCTGCCAGGTCTTCGAAACCTGGCAGCTATGAAGAGGTAATTTACTCTACTCTCCAAACCTGAAATACAACCTTCCGCTAAGTGGTTCGGTGTTTGGGTTGGGATTAAATTCATTTTTTTGTCCCTGTGGACCGGATGATTCAGGTTTTGAAAACTTGGTCCCTATTGCACTGATAGCATGCATAATGGAGATATTTCCCTGGGGAAATGGAGGTGTTACGCTGCCTGTATTATGTATGGGATTCTGCGGTGTAAACAGATGCAAATACAGATTCTCGGTTGCACTCACAATTTTGATCGGCATCTCGGTGGTTCGAATTTCGACAGCATAAAAATTGGAATAATATCCTTTGAACTCAGGATATTCCCAGCTTTGACCTGTTATCGTGTTATTATATTTCTTGTTATACAAACCGAATTCATTTCCTCTCATTCGGTTTTTCCATACGCGGAAAGGTCCGTTTGCCAACAAAGTAGCTCCTTGAACGTTTTCCTCGGGGTATTTAAAGGTAATCCCCCAGAAATCTGCCGTACCGCCAGGACGGTAGAGATAATCGAGCTGCAGCCATCCTCCGGGTAAAATTGTCCATTTTACAGAACAACGGGGTTTGGTTTCATAAACAGCTTCAATCAACACCTTATCACCTTCGGTGGTATATATCAATTCCTTGAATTTAGGCTCAAAACCAGCAAACACAGGACCGTTGGAAAAAGAGGTCCTCTTGCCTGAAATCGATACTTCTTTAAGTAATCCTGATTTTTTCTCAAATTTATAGGTAGAATTAGCCGCGGTCACTACCAAAAAGTCTGATTCATCAGTTACTTTTGCTTTTGCACCTTCGGTTTTCACTATTCTTTCGGTCATTTTTGCCGGCAGGGTAATATTCCACGTCCATGCATTGATGTTGCGACCATGCGGATCGGTTGCCGACACTCTGATTACATCGTACTGCTGCCAGTCGTCAGGCAGGTTCAACCGTAATTTACCTTTTTGGCCAGGATGAAGATCATCATTTTCAACATCCACCTTTACCGTCTTTACTCCGAAATCCGGGAAAACAATATTATATGCCAATAGCTCACAAGTAAAGCTGCAAGCACCGAAATTTGTAAAGAAAAACCTGTTAAATACAGTGAATGTGCCATCAAAAGCGTCGGTAATGTATTTCTTTTCGAACTGCACCGGCGACCAAACATCTTTTATGGTATAAAAACTTGCTTCTTTTTCACGAAAAGGTCCCACTATACCGTCGGGAGCCAGATTGCCCCTGCAGTCAATCGAATCGCTCTTATCGCGGCGAATTATACCCTCATCGGCAAACACCCAAAGGAAGCCTCCTGCCGACAAAGGATTCGAAAGCATCAGGTTCCAGTAATCATCGAGACCAGCACCATGTCCGCCGTCGAATAACCCATGCAGAAACTCTGTAGGGAAAAATATATCGGTACCATTGAAACACTCGGTTAATCCGTAATTATAAGGAATGTAATGATGTGTATTCATACCGTTTAGCGTTGCCCATGGTTCAATCACTTTTCTTTTCTGAGGATCGTACAGGGCAAACTCATTGCGTAACTCAGGATTGAAGCCACCTTCGTTACCATTGTCCCAAAGCACAACACACGGATGATTCACATCGCGTATAACTGTTTCCTTCACAATCTTCTTACCGACTTCGGTATCGTAAGGGGGGTATTGCCATCCGGCAATTTCATCGGTGACAAACAAACCCAGCGAATCGCAAGCATCGAGAAAATGCTGATCGGGAGGATAATGGCTCATGCGAACAGCATTCATATTCATATCCTTCATAATATTCACATCTTCAATACTCAGCTTTTTGCAGAGCGTTCTTCCTGAAGTTGGATATGAACTGTGACGGCAAACTCCCCGGAACATGATTTTCTGACCGTTTACATAAATACCGTCGCGTTCTTTTACCTCCACCGTTCTGAAGCCAAAACGCTGCTTTATCTGGTGGATGACACCCGAGGCATCTTTAAGACTAATGACAGCATTATACAAATTAGGGTTTTCGGGATTCCATGTTTTCGCATTGGAAAATTTTGCCTTTAGGATGGTTTTACCAGAAGCTGCATCAACGTTAACATCGGCGATGCTTCCAAGCATCTTTCCATCGAGCGAGGAGATATCGCCTCCCACAACAGCATTTCCATCGGCTCCTTCCGTAAAGACCTCCATCAGGAATTCGCCATTAGCTCTGGCATCCAAAGCTATACGCTCAATATGCTTCTGCGGTACAGCTTCGAGATAAACAGGTCGGAAAATTCCGCCAAACACCCAGTAATCGGCCTCACGCTCTGCCTGGTTAACACTGATATTTGATGACATTTTACTAACTGTCACCTCCAGCAAATTCTGGCCGTCTAACTTCAACAACTTTGTAATATCGTATTTAAAACGATAAAAAGCCCCCTGATGAATTTCGCCAGCCTGAACGCCATTGACCATCACTTTGGTATCGGTCATGGAGCCTTCAAAAACAATACACACCTTTTTGTTTTTCCAGGCAGAAGGTACCTGGAATTTGTATTTATAAAGTCCCTGTTCATCGGCTAAAGGTCTATCATGACCATAATTATAGGTTCCAAAACCCTGAAGTTCCCAGTTGGAAGGAACGGCAATTTTTGTCCATTTACCGCTATTTCGACCTTTGGTGCAGAAAAAATCCCACTCTACGGTATTATCGCTTCCGGTTCCCGAAAGGTATTTGATCTCTGTATGCTGCGAATTAAGGGTATTGCAAATTCCTGAAATGATAAGGATTACGCATAAAAATTTTTTCCTGTATGTCATGGTAGTTAAGTTATTTAAAGGTAGCTCTTCAGAACAAAAATAGCAAAAAAATCAGGCTACGGCATCAATTCAAAAGTTTAACAACTCTAATCGCTGAAAAACAACTTCAATTATTATATGATCCTTTGAAAATAAAAATCGGTAACAGAGAACACAACGGATTGCATTATACTATATTTGCAACTTTTCTATTCGAGAGGTAACCATTTTCCCTTAAGTAGACAAAACCATATTCAGGAGATACTTTTAACAAACATATATTCAATTTATTAAAATTTAAAAATGGTTATTTTATTGGCGCTGATTTTCATAATCGGCTATGTTGCAATCGCAACAGAACATTTTATTCAAATCAACAAAGCCGCCACAGCACTACTCACGGGTGTTTTATGCTGGCTGGCTTATATCATGTACGTTCCCGGAAAAGAAGAAGTGTTGACTCAACTTATGGAGCATCTTGGAAGCGTATCGGGAATATTATTTTTTCTTTTAGGAGCAATGGTTCTTGTTGAACTAATTGATCTTCATGATGGTTTTTACGCAATTACCGACCGTATTAAAACTGCCAATAAGCGAAAGCTTCTATGGATAGTTTCGCTCGTTACCTTTTTCCTTTCGGCAGCTCTCGACAACATGACCACTTCTATTGTTATGGTTTCGCTGCTCAGAAAAATTATTGCCGATAAAAAGGACAGAATGGTTTTTGCGGGATTGGTGATTATTGCCGCAAATGCAGGAGGCGCCTGGTCGCCTATTGGAGATGTAACCACTACGATGCTCTGGATTGGAGGACAAATATCTGCCAGCGGTATTGTAATGAAGCTCTTTTTGCCTAGCCTTGCCTGCCTCATTGTACCAGTTCTTTTCTTTACTTTCAGCATGAAAGGAACCGTAACAACACCCGAGAAGAAGAAAAACATACAGGAATCGACAGCTCTTAGTCAAAACCTGGTTTTGGGGTTTGGAATAGGCTCGCTGCTATTTGTACCGGTTTTTAAAACTATCACCCATTTACCTCCATTTATGGGAATTCTGTTTGGGTTAAGCTTTATGTGGATTTTTACCGAACTTCTTCACCGTCGTAAAGAACAAGAAAAACGTGATCATTTTTCAGTATTGAACGCCTTAAAACGAGTAGATACATCAAGTATTCTCTTTTTTTTAGGCATACTTATAGCAATTGCAGCTCTTGAAGCTACCGGAATACTTGCTTCTCTAGCCACTGGCCTGGAAAGTGCTGTGGGCAGTCAGAGCATTATTGTAATGGCCATTGGTCTTCTTTCGGCTGTTGTGGATAATGTACCTCTTATTGCTGCAACCCAGGGAATGTATCCATTAACTCAATACCCCATTGACAGCTTTATCTGGGAATTTTTAGCATATTGTGCCGGTACAGGCGGTAGCATCCTTATAATAGGATCGGCTGCAGGTGTTGTAACTATGGGAATGGAAAAAATTGAATTCTTCTGGTATGTAAGGAAAATAGCCCTACCGGCTCTGCTAGGTTATTTTGCTGGAGCAGCGATTTATCTTCTCCAGCATCAATTATTACATGGAATGTAATATCATTAAAAAAGAGGCTGTGCAAAGAGTGACGGACACTGAGCCTGTCGAAGTGTAATTTTACTGATTTACAATGAGGTTTCGACAGGCTCAACCTCCGGTTATGGACTAATTACACAACCTCTTTTTTACTGATCGTGTGTTTACTATTCTTTCCCGAAACAATACAAAAAAGCAGCTCCCGGCAAAATAAACGGAAAACCATAAGCCACAGCCCGGGCCCAATCGAAAACCCAGAAATTAATCATAAAGAAAACAAAAAGAGCTATTCCTCCTGCTAGCATAATATACCCACCCTTTTTTTCATGAACATAAGCAATCATATAGCCGGCAACAGCAACAGCCATAAATGGAAAAAACTTCACTGTTTCAACATCCATACCCTTAAGGGCATCGGCCAAGCCTCCCTTATAAGCAATAAAAATGTAAAAAACTGAGGCTAACCCACCTATTATCCGTGCTGCATATCTGATTTGTGTTATTCTGGATATCGACATTTTAAAAAATAAAATTTCAAAGATAACATAAAACGTGCCTGAAAGTATTTTTTCTGACGGTAAGCTTTTAGTTTGTAACTAAGGAAAAAATCAGGTCCGTGTTACACATGTATTCATTGTTCAATTCTTGTTGTTCCTATGTTTCTATCCAACAACACTTTTTTTTAATAACTTTGATTTATAATACCTGAATGTATATCTAAAAACCATCATCATGAAAAGATCTATTCTGAGTTCCATATTAACAGTTTGCATTGCTTTTTCAACTATGGCACAGGATAATGGTGCTTTTTTCCCTAACCTGGACGGCTGGAAAAAACCCGACAGCCTGAGTAATTATACTGCCGACAACCTATGGGATATTATTGATGGCGCAGCAGATGGCTATCTCCTATACGATTTTGAACAGATGACCATGGGTGACTACACACAACCCGACGGAAAATATATTACCCTGGAAATATACCGTCACCAGTCGACTGAGGATGCATTCGGTATCTATAGCCAGGAGCGTCCGTCCAAAGCTACTTACAACAATATTGGCGGACAGGGTTACCAGGAGGATGCCAACCTGAATTTCTTTGTCGGCCGCTACTATGTCAAAATAAGATGCTCCGAAAGAACCGAAGACGCAGTCAATTCGGTTCGCAAGCTTGGTGAGATAATTGCCAGCCAGATTGATCCATCATCAAAATTACCGGACCAATTGTCGTTATTTCCGCAGGAAGGAAAAATTGCGAATTCGGAACAATATATAAATCAAAATTTCATGGGTTACAGCTTTCTCAAAAATGCATTTATTGCTAACTATAATGTAAAAGGATCGCCCTTCCATGTTTTCATAATTTTGAACAATACCACTGATGAGGCCAAAACAATGCTATCCAGCTTTTTAAAGATCAATGGGAAAGAACATGCAAACCTGAAACCAGGGATATTTGATATTAAAGATAAGTATAACGGCACCATGAAGCTTCTGTGGAAAGGAAAGTATTTATGTGGTATTTACAATTCAGCCGATACTAAAATTTTGCAGGATTACATTGCGTTGCTCGATATAAACCTTAAGTAGTAGTAAGTCGTAAGATATGTCGAGAAAGAAGCAGGGGTTCGTAAATAAGATACTTATATCTCATACCACTCTGCTCATACTTCATACTTGAATCACCCCTAGCTCGCAAACATCTGCAAGTCGTGCAGCTTTTTATAGTAACCGTTCATTTGAAGCAGCTCATCGTGTTTACCCCGCTCAACTATGCGGCCTTCGTTGAGTACACAAATCTCGTCGGCATGGATAACGGTTGATAACCGGTGCGCAATAACAATGGTAGTCCGATTTTTCATCAAGTTTGTTAATGCGTCCTGAACAAGGCGTTCCGACTCGGTATCGAGAGCCGAAGTGGCTTCATCGAGAATAAGGATGGGCGGATTACTCAAAACAGCTCGTGCAATGCTCACCCGCTGCCGCTGACCACCGCTTAATCTTCCGCCGCGATCTCCGATTATATGATCGTATTTGAGATTTGTCGACGAAATAAATTCGTGCGCATGAGCCACCTCTGCAGCAGCTTCAACCTGCGCCAGCGTAGCATTTTCGCGGCCAAAAACTATATTATTAAAAAATGTATCGTTAAACAAAATAGCTTCCTGGTTCACAATGCCAATAAGATTCCGCAGGTCCTTTATCTTTAAATCCTTAATATTAACGCCATCCACAAGAATTTCGCCCTGCTCGATATCGTAAAAACGAGGCAATAAATCGACCATGGTAGATTTTCCCGACCCTGATTGACCAACCAAAGCTATGGTTTTTCCTTTTTGTATTTTCAGGTTGATATCCTGCAGTACAAATGGCAAATGGGTATCGTAGCGGAAACCTACATTCCTGTATTCAATTGTCGATCCAAATTCTTTTTTCGAAACCGGATTTTCCTTTTCGTGAATTTTTATTTCTGCATTAAGAATAAAGTCGACACGATCAGCAGATGCCATACCCTTCATAATGTTGGAATAAGATGTGGATAAGCGTTTTGCTGGTTCCAGAATCAGGTAAAAGGTGGCAATGAAAGTTATCAGCTCTGCAGGTTCCATATCTATATTCCTGGAAAGTATTAGCGTTGCCCCATAAACCATAATGATTAATATTACCACAGTTCCCAAAAACTCGCTTATTGGACTTGCCAGCGCTCTCTTGCGGTTAATGCGGATCGAAATGTTTGTGAAATCTCTATTGAGCTCCTGAAATCTGTCGTTGGTGTGCTTTTCAGCGTTGAAAGCCTTAATTACCCTTAAACCTGAAAGAGTCTCTTCAATAATTGCAATCATCGACCCTAGCTTACTCTGACTTTTAAAAGATGTTTTACGCAACGAACGTCCAATTCTTCCGATTAAAAGTCCGCTTACAGGCAGCATTAGCAGCACAAACAATGTTAGCTGAAAGCTCATGCTCATGAGGTAACTCAGGTAAATAAGGATCATAATCGGGTCTCTGAAAACCATTTCGAGCGAACTTACTATGGATACCTCAATTTCGGCAACATCGGTCGTCATTCGCGACATGATATCGCCCTTTCGTTCATTTGAGAAATACGACAACGGCAGTCTCAGAATTTTTTTGTACAGGTTATTTCTGATATCGCGCAGAATATGAGCACGCATATAAGACTGAAAGTGCTGTCCGAGATAGGCAAACACATTTCTTAAAAGCGAAAAGAATGCAAGAGCTACCGCTACAATAATTAGAGCATTGGTTTGTCCATACGTACCTATAATGGTATTGTAGATATAATCGAGATTATCCTTGAGGTAATCCATTGTCAGCCGAAACTCACCTGTAGGTTGAGTAACCGCAGATTTTGTTGTTCCCAGCAATATCTCCAGAAATGGTTTTAACATTGCCAGAGTAAAAATTGAAAAAATGGACGAAACCAGGTTGGAAAGAATACTTAAAACAGCGTTTTTCCAGTAAGGTTTGATATAAAAATAAAGAGCGAATATCTTCTTCATAATTTATTGAAGAGTACACTTCGATCTAATATCGGTAAAAGACCAGCCGATATTAAATACCAGTATAATTAAAAGGTGTAATGTTGTTCAGTTCTTCTTTAACCTTGTCGCTTACGTTTAAAGTGCTCACGAATTGTTTGATTGCATCAGCATCGATAAAAGTATTGGTACGGGTGAGTTCTTTCAGTGCTTCATAAGGGTTCGGATAGCTTTCCCTTCTCAGTATTGTTTGAATTCCTTCCGAAACTACAGCCCAATTATGATCAAGATCTTTCTTCAGCTTTTCCTGATTCAGTAGCAGCTTATCCAAACCTTTCAGCAAGGATTTTAATGCCAGCAATGTATGTGCCATAGGAACGCCAATATTGCGCAGAACTGTTGAATCTGTAAGGTCGCGCTGCATCCTCGAAATTGGGAGCTTAGCCGAAAGATGCTCCAGAATTGCATTGGCAATACCAAGGTTACCTTCAGAGTTCTCGAAATCGATAGGATTGACTTTATGTGGCATGGTCGACGAACCCACCTCATTCTTCCGGATACGTTGTTTGAAATATTCCATCGAGATGTAAGTCCAGATATCGCGGTTAAGGTCAATTAGAATCGTATTGATACGTTTCATCCCATCGAAGAAAGCTGCCAGATTATCGTAATGCTCTATCTGGGTGGTGGTTTGGCTGCGGCTCAAACCCAGCACTCCATCCACAAAAGCATTTCCGAAAGCCTTCCAGTCAATATCGGGATAAGCTACCACATGCGCATTGAAATTCCCTGTGGCGCCTCCGAATTTTGCCGAATAAGGAATATTCATCAATTGATGATATTGGACTTCGAGACGTTCAATAAAAACTTCGATTTCTTTACCCAAACGGGTTGGCGATGCCGGTTGTCCGTGTGTATGCGCCAGCATGGGGATATTCTGCCATTCGGTTGCCTGTTGCTGAAGCTTTTTAATTACCTGGTCCAGTGCAGGGAAGTAAACTTCAGTTGCTGCCATTTTAAGCGAATAAGGAACGGCTGTATTATTGATATCCTGAGAGGTAAGTCCGAAATGAATAAATTCCTTATAATCCTGCAGACCAATTGTATCAAACTTTTCCTTTAAAAAGTATTCAACTGCTTTAACATCGTGGTTGGTAATATTTTCGATATCCTTCACCCGTTGAGCCTCTTCAATGGTAAAATCGGTGTAAATTTTCCGTAAATCGATAAAAGCTTTCCTGTTCAGGTTTGCAAGCTGAGGCAACGGCAGTTCCACAAGTGCAATAAAGTATTCAACTTCCACATAAACCCTGTAACGAATAAGCCCATATTCCGAAAAATAAACTGCCAGCTCGTCTACTTTATTTCTATAACGTCCATCGATTGGCGAAATTGCTGATAATAATGTAATTTCCATATCAGGTAGTTCAAATGGCTAACTTACTTTTATTAAATAATTCCAACACAAAGAATTTTTAATTGTTCTTAAACAAGTGTACAAAGGTAGAAAAATAATGCATACTTCTTCCAGGACACAGAGTCAATGAAAAATGATTTTTTACTACGATTTATTATATTTGGTAATTCAAATATCCAGTAAGAACCGTACCTGATCAAATTTAATATGAAACCCATATGTTTTAACAAACGCCGGTGCAAAAATATAGTAATCACCAACATGTGGCATTACAGGCAGGCTCTGTCATTCCTTAAACCTAAAATTATTGTAAGATGAAAAGATTCAAATGGTTTCTGTTGCCGTTACTTCTTCTGGTTTTTTCTTTTTCGGAAGGAGTGGGACCAGACCCGACCTTTAAAGGAAATAAAAACAAACTGCTGGTTTACACTTTTCCTATAAACAAAGAAATAGGACCCGGCATGGTTCGGGTAACACAGAAAAGTTTTGCCGAAGCGAGAAATCTGAAAGCTGATCTTATCATTATCCGCATGAACACATACGGAGGAATGCTTGATGCTGCCGATTCCATACGGACAATCATTCTAAACAGCACCATCCCGGTGTATGTTTTTATTGATAACAATGCAGCTTCGGCAGGGGCTTTAATCTCCATAGCTGCCGATCGTATTTACATGCGCGATGGTGCCAACATTGGCGCTGCCACTGTTGTAAACCAGACAGGCGAAGCGCTGCCCGATAAGTACCAGTCGTTTATGCGGTCGATGATGCGGTCCACAGCCGAATCGCATGGCAAAGACACCATCGTTAATGGCACCGATACTACTTACAAGTGGAAACGCGACCCGCGTATTGCTGAAGGCATGGTAGATCCCAGGGTTGTTGTCCCGGGAATTGACGACAGCACCAAAGTAATTACATTTACTACCTCTGAAGCTATGGCCAATGGCTATTGCGAAGGCCGGGCTGCAAACGTAAAAGAAGTAATAAAACAGGCAGGGATCGAAAATTATGAGACAAAGGAATATCAGCATACAGCTTTTGAATCTATAATGGGCTTTCTGCTAAATCCCTATTTCAGGAGCATCCTTATTATGCTGATTATTGCAGGAATTTACTTTGAACTGCAAACCCCCGGAATAGGATTTCCCCTAATGGCCGCAGGCTTTGCAGCGGTGCTTTATTTTGCTCCTGCTTACCTCGAGGGTTTGGCCGAGCATTGGGAAATTTTGCTCTTTATAGTCGGAATAGGATTGATAATAGTCGAACTTTTTGCCATACCGGGCTTTGGCATAACGGGAATAACGGGAATAGTCTGCGTTGTTGCCGGGCTGACGTTAAGCCTTCTTAACAATATTGTGTTTGAGTTCGATTTCCAATATGCAATAACCCAGATATTCAGAGCATTTTTTGTGGTGTTGTTTTCAATGCTTTTTTCTCTGCTTATCTCGATTTACCTATCGGATAAACTGGTAAAAACGAACCGCTTTAAATTTCTTGCCTTACAGGCGGAACAAAAAAGCTCGGCAGGTTACGTCTCAGTGGACGATCTTTCTTTTGTAATAGGTAAGGAAGGAAAAGTAATTTCGATGCTCAGACCTTCCGGGAAAGTTGAAATTGAAGGTGAAATTTACGATGCCATTTCGGAATATGGATACATAAACCCAGGTGAAAAAATAAAAGTAACCCGTTACGAAACCGGACAGGTGTATGTGGTAAAAGCAATTGTTTAACAGAAAAGATATGAAGGGGGAAATGTTATGAAGAACATAAATTCGCAAACAAAGGTAGTTGCAACAATAGGGCCGTCATCATCGTCGAAGGAAATTCTTAAAAGTATTATTAAGCAGGGTGTTGATGTTTGCAGGCTAAATTTCTCCCATGGGAAACAGGAAGATCATTTGATGGTTATAAAGAACATTCTGGAAATAAACACAGAATTAAAAACCAACGTTGCTATTCTGGCCGATTTACAGGGACCCAAAATACGGATAGGCGAAGTTGAGGGCAACCGGGTTGAACTGAAAGAGGGTTCTGAAATTTCTTTTGTAACTGAACCCTGCTTAGGTACCGCTGAGAAACTCTATCTCAGCTATCAGGAGTTTCCGCAGGACGTTAAAGTTGGTGATGCCATACTTGTAGACGATGGAAAAATAAAACTCGAAGTTCTTAGTACCAACCGGAAGGATAAAGTTACTGCAAAGGTGATTTTTGGCGGAATTCTTTCATCGAAAAAAGGGGTAAATCTGCCTAACACCAAAATCTCAATGCCCAGTTTAACTGAAAAAGATATCAACGACGCAATTTTTGCTCTTGAAAACGGTGTCGACTGGATTGCTTTGTCGTTTGTACGAAGTGCCGGTGATCTGATTCAACTGAAAGATATTATCAAGCAGCAGAAAAAGAATGCCAGTATCATCGCCAAAATAGAAAAACCGGAAGCCCTGGCTGATATCGACAATATCATCGATATTTCCAACGGTATTATGGTGGCCCGTGGCGACCTGGGTGTTGAAGTACCCTTTGATCAGGTTCCTTTGATTCAGAAAGATCTGGTAACCCGCTGCATTGCCAAAGCAAAACCTGTAATTATTGCCACGCAGATGCTGGAAAGTATGATTACCAACTTCCGGCCAACCCGTGCCGAGGCCAACGATGTAGCCAATGCAGTGTTCGACGGAGCCGATGCCCTAATGCTCAGCGCAGAAACATCGGCCGGAAAATATCCGGTGGAAGCCGTAAATGCTATGCAACGCATTATCGACTGGTCGGAGAAAGGTTTTGAATTTAACCGCGAAACGCTACCTTTATTTAATACCCGAACTTTTCTGCCCGATTCCATATGTTTGAACTCCTGCCGTTTGGCTAGTCAAACCAATGCCAAGGCCATAGTTACATTTACAAATTCGGGGTATACCGCTTATAAGATTTCAAGTTACAGGCCCAAGGCTGCCATTTACGCATTTACACGTAACCCGGCGCTATTGCGAAAGTTATCTCTGTTGTGGGGTGTTAAAGCCTTTTATTTTGAAAATCGCGACAAAATTGACGATGCAATAAACTATTCCATTGAAGTTCTGAAATCGGAATCACTCCTGAAAGACAATGATGTTGTGATTCATGCAGGAAGTACTCCATTTGAGGAAAGAGGCCAGACCAATATGATAAAAGTAAGTTACGTTTAACAATATTTATGCAGACAACCGAACGACTAATCAGGAATGCCGAGGCGAAATGGCTTGAACCATTGCAGTCGAAATGCCGCGAAATTTTTAAAGTTACACATCTCCCTTCGCATGATGAGCTTCATCACAACAGGGTTTGGAATCATGCGAAAGAACTTTTGCTACAATTGGCAAAGGACGGAACGGTAATGAACGAGAAAGATATCGAAAAACTCATAATAGCAGTATTCTTTCACGATACAGGCATGTCGTCAACCATGCAGAAGGACCATGGTAAAATAAGCCGTAAAATTGCCAAGGACTTTTTAAAAGACAAGAACTTCTCTCCTTTTGAACTGGATGAAATACTGGACGCCGTTGAGCATCACGATCAGAAGGATTACAAGACACCTGAGACCCAAAAACCAAGTTATACTCTTCAGGCGCTCCTGAATATTAGCGACGATCTTGACGCACTCAGCTTTATTGGCGCGTACCGATATGCCGAGATATATCTGCTGCGGAGTATTCCTGTTAAAGATCTTTCGGAAGCTGTACTTGAAAACCTGCAGAAACGTTTCCAGCACATGAAGGAATTTCTGAGCTTTTCGCCCAACTACCTGAAAGCTCAGAATCTTCGTTACATGGCAACTCGTAATTACTTCAAAGACTTAAATTTTCAGATTAAACATGTTGGCGATGAGCTTACAACATACAATGGCCCAATTGGAATTGTGAATTTCATTAAAGAACTGATGATTGATCAGAAGCTAAATGTAAAAAACGCCTGCAAGCAGGCCCTCCTGATAGCAGACGATTTTTATGTTACCAACTTTTTTGAGAAGCTGGAGAAAGAGAGTTAGCAATGCTTTTTAAACCTATCGTTTGAAAAGAAAAGTTTTTCCTCCTTGCTTTAATGTCATCTCATTTTTTGATTGATTAAATTCCATTACAATACCAGCCTGATCAAATTTAAACTTATCGGGCTCAATTGCCTCAAGGGGGAAAGCTGATTGCCCTGAGCCCTGCCCGTAAAGAACTGCGTCCTTCCTGGTAACGGTAATCTTTATGGGGATATCGTTGCTTGAATACTCACCAAGGAATTTATCAAGCTCCTCCGGCTTGAGCGTTATAGTATTAAATGTTGGTAATTTATAATCCTGATTGAAATAAATGCTCAAAACACCAATCATAATTTGGTTAAAGTTGTACACATTCCCATTGGAACAATAAGCTACAGCCAGTCCTTCCACAGGGAAATAACCAAGACTTGATACAAATCCATCAATTCCACCATTATGCCCATAGGCCTTTTTATTTCCGAAAGGCATCTGAAACATACCCATTCCATATCCATCGGTAACCGTTTTCATAAGTTCCAGGTTACTCTTCGAAATCAATTTGCCGGCAAATAATGCTTCAATAAATTTGGTAAGATCCCGGGGCGTTGACACAATAGCTCCGGCACCTCCGGGAATGCTCATATCCGTTTCGGGCTGCTTTACCCAGTTATTTGCGTAACTATAAGAATAACACTCTCCGGTTTCAAGAGAAGTTTTGCCTCCCAGGTAAATATTTTGCAAGTCAATTTTGGAAGTGATCCTCTCTTTCAGGACCTTCGAATAAGGTTTACCTTCAATCTTCTCAACGATGTAACCCAACAATACAAAATTAGAGTTACTGTAAGCTGCTTTTTCATCCGGTTTAAAATCAGCAGGCGATTTAACAATAATAGCCACTATTTCTTCAGGAGTTTTGGAAGTAGTCATATAGTTGCGATATTCATCATCATCAGTAAAACTGTGTATGCCACTCCTATGATTAAGCATATTGCCAATGGTTATTTGGACAGCATTAGGTATCTGCGGAAAATATCTATCCAATCTGGTTTCGAGGGTGAGTTTACCTTCCTCTATCAACTGAAAAATTAAAACCGTGGTAAACATCTTAGAAATTGAACCGATGCGATACTTCGTATTGAAGTTTGCTTCCTGCTTCTTATCAACATTACTGTAGCCAATGGTTTTCTGATAAATAACCTCACCGTTTCTGCTAATTGCAATGCTTCCCATTGCTTTATTCTTCTGACTTAAGATTGTAAACAGACTGTCGAGTTTAGGTTTGTTGAGATCCTGGGAAAATAATCCTGAAACCGAAATAAGTATACCCAGAAACAGGAAGTATAGGTTTTTTAGGGTCATAACTTGAAGATTTAATATATTGGTATTTTGCTGGTTAAGGTACGAAAAATATCAAACCGCAGACTGAGAATTTCAAAAAAAACCACGAGATGAAACTTCAAAGAAACCACCTCACGGGAAAATAGGTTAGAAATTTGCCCTACCTCTTTGAAAATTGAATTTGTTCCTGATCCTTAATCATTTCCAGGAATTTATTTTCATCCAGATCGTCCTCCTTTTCACCATTCACATAAAACGAAGGAGTTCTGTTGACCCCACTGCGAATTCCGCCTTCAAAATCATCTTTAACTTTTTGTTGGTAAGTTTTATTTTCAAGATCATTTTTGAATCTCTCCATATCTAAACCTATTTTTTGGGCATAACCAATCAGATCATCCCTTTTCAGGTTACTCTGGTTTTTATAAAGTATACTGTGCATTTCCCAGAATTTACCCTGCGCACCTGCCGCTTCAGCAGCTAAGGCAGCAGTTTCTGCATCGGCATGGGTGTTCGTCAACGGAAAATTGCGGAAAACAAACTTCAGTTTCTTTCCAAGTCGTTTTTGCAATTCCTCTAAGGCGGGATAGGCCTCCCCGCAATAGGGACACTGGTAATCGCCATACTCAACTAAAGTGAGCGGAGCATTATTATTACCTTTTATATGATCGCTTTCGCTAACTGGTACTCTTAACTGTGACATAATGATTGTTTTAGTTTATAACAGAGTCGATAGTTCGTGGTCGATAGTCCATAGCCAATACAGAACAAAAGCTGATGGTCCGTGGTTGGGCAAGATATTAGTTATGACTATCAACATAGTCTACCAACTACCTTCTATCTCGCTCCTACCTGCGATTTTTCCTCAATTGCTTCCAGAGCATCGAGAATGCCATCGGCTCCAGGGTTCATGCCTTTAGGAGAAAGATAATTCCATTGAATGATACCGTCTTCATCGATTACAAACAATGCTCTTTCACATTCGCCAGTTTTTTCATCGTAAACACCGTATTTTCGGGCAACTTCACCCTTTGGTTCAAAATCCGCCAGCAGTGGGAAATGCAGATTCCGTTCCTTGCCAAATGCCAGATGACACCATTTGCTGTCTACCGAAATTCCAAGTATTTCTGCTTTCTTTTCATGAAAAAACTTCAGCATCTCGTTATACATTACCACCTGATCGCCGCAAACCGGACTCCAATCGGCAGGATAAAATGCAAGGATAACGCGTTTCCCTTTCAGATCGCTCAATTTTAATTTCTGATCCGGAGTAGAATGTAATTCAAAATCCGGTGCTTTTGTTCCTATTTCCAACATAACTTCATTTTTTGTTGACGGAAATCAAACATAATGCCACCGGAAAAAACCTTGGAATTGCTTAAAATACGGGCATACCAGCATAAAATTATGCCCGGTTATCTACATAATGGGGTAAAGATTACTCAACAGCAGCTTGTTTAACGTTGAAGAATGCTGATTAAAATACTCCAGGTATCCTTTCCCAGAACAAGATAATAAAAGAGTCCACCCATAATCCCATGAAAAATACCCAGAGGAATAATGTTCTGCTCTTTGAGAAAGATTACGGAATAAAATACAGCCATCAGAAAAGTGGCAATTATTAAAGGAATTGATGGAAAGTGTACAATGGCAAAAACAAAGGAAGTAAGAAAAATAACCTGATAATAGCTGAATTTCTTCGTCTTGAAATCGTTCAGATTATTAGCAAGGATACTCATAACCATAAACTGCTGGATTAAGCCCCAAAAAGGATAGGTAACAAGAACAAAAAGAAGATTTGTACTGAATATTGCTGAATCGTTAAACAGACCATAAACAATAAAACTTAGTGTGGCGATTCCGCCTGCAATGCCAATGATTTTGAAAGTGCCTTTAGCATTCCTGAGCGACAAACCCCAGTAATATAAAAGGTCAGGATGTTTTTTAACTCTCCATGCAAAATAAACCGACCAGAATAGTATTGCGGAAACAATATAAACCGCATGCAATTTCAGGATATTGATAAACAATATTTTGGAGGTGCCGGTCAAAAAAACAGCACCAATTTCTAAAACTCTTCTTCGATCGGTAATAATTGAAGCAATGTTTTCTGAATTTGCTGATGTGGTCATTCCAACGTACCCGGTTATTTAACATGAAAGTCGAGCAGGCGTTTATCGCCAATATAAGCCTGAAGATGATCGTCGATTTTCACGGGACCTACTCCCGCTGGTGTGCCAGTGTAAATCAGGTCTCCGATCTTAATTGTCACAAACCGTGATACGTGCTCAATTAGCTTGTCGAATTTAAAAATCATATCGCGCGTATTGCCACTTTGAACAGTTTTTCCGTTAATATCGAGCCTGAAATCAATATTATTGAGGTCGGCGAACTCGTCTTTCGACACAAACTCCCCGACGGGAGCCGAATTATCAAAAGCTTTGGCTATTTCCCATGGTAGTCCTTTATCCTTACATTTTGCCTGCAGATCGCGGGCAGTAAAATCAATGCCAATGCCAATTTCAGCATAATACCTGTGAGCAAACTTTTCAGCAATATTCTTCCCCACCCGGTTTATTTTCAGCACAATTTCGACCTCGTGGTGAATCTCGGTAGAAAAATCGGGTAAATAGAATGGTTTATTGCCCTTCACAATAGCAGTATCGGGCTTCATAAAAAACACTGGCTCGGCAGGAAGCGGATTATTCAGCTCCTTTGCATGATCGGCGTAGTTTCGTCCAATGGCAATTACTTTCATGTTCGGGTTGCGAGTTACGGGTTACGGGTTACAGGTTACAGGTTACGGGTTACAGGTTGCGAGTTACGGGTGTATTAGCTGTTGTCCGAGGTCCGTGGTCTGTGGACGACATTCATGGCTGTTTGTTATGCACTATCGACCATCGACTTGAACTAACCGCCAATTCACTTTCTACTACCTACAACTCATTATTTCTTCTTCTGATTAAAACCTCTTAACTTAATGGCTGTTAAAACCTTTTTGGTATAAAGTGGGAATTCGTTATTCATCATCCAGCCGTAGTATGCCGGATCTTTTTCGAAAACTTCTTCCACGGGAACTCCTTTATACTTACCAAAATTAAAAGTTTCGATACCTTTTTCATTCAATATAATACGACCCACAAAATCAACATTTTTTGTCTGGGCCGAAAACTCCGACAGTTTATCCACATCGTTCTCAAGGTTTGTGTAACGCTCAAGCTGCGACTGCAAAACCTCGTAAGTAGCGCGGGTATCAGCCTCAGCGGAATGTGCATTCTCCAGATCCTTCTCACAATAGAACTTGTAAGCAGCCCCAAGTGTTCGCTGTTCCATTTTATGGAATATCACCTGAACATCAATAAACTTGCGTTTTTTAAGATCGAAATCGATGTCAACCCTTAAGAATTCTTCGGCCAATAAAGGCAGATCGAACTTGTTAGAGTTATAGCCTGCAAAATCGGCCCCCTCAAAGGCATTCACAAGGTTCTGGGCAACTTCCTTAAATGTGGGGCAGTCCTTTACATCTTCGTTACTGATACCATGAATGGCCGTGGCTCGGGGATCAATGGGAACCGTAGGGTTAATTCGCATTGTTTTAACTTCCTCCCTCCCATCGGGAAAAACTTTGAGGTACGAAAGCTCTACAATCCTGTCACATACAACATTAGTACCGGTAGTTTCAAGATCGAAAAAAATAATCGGGTTTTTTAATTTCAGGTTCATATTGGTTTATAAAACAAAGAGGATGCCTGTGAGGCACCCTCTCCTGTAAACATATTTAGTTTTTATGCATTAATCATCATTGGCATGAGCAACATCAGGATATCTTCACCCTCGGTTTCAACTTCAGCAGGAACCATAATACCGGCACGCGAAGGATCGGAAAGTTCGAAGACTACATCGCCCGAAGTGAGGTTCGATAAGATTTCGATAAGGAACACCGATTTGAATCCAATTTCCATATCGTCGCCATCATAATTACATTTGATACGTTCGTAAGCCGAAATTGAGAAATCGATATCCTGAGCCGAAATAGTCAACTGGTTGCCTGTAAGCTGCAGTTTAACCAGGTTGCTGGCCTGATTGGCAAACACTGAAACACGACGGAGTGAGTTGTAAAACTCCAGACGGTCCATGCGGAGTTTATTAGGATTACCCACAGGTATTACCGAATTGTAGCTTGGGTAGTTTCCTTCCACCAGGCGGCAAACCATAGTATAATTGGTAAGCTGAAAAACAGCATTTTTATCGTCAAAATCAACTGCTATGTCGTTTGATTCTTTTGGAAGAATATTCTTTAATAACGAAGCTGGCTTTTTAGGTAAAATAAAAGCGGCATTTGTTCCAGGCTTAATGTCGTTGCGTTTATAACGAACAAGTTTGTGAGCATCGGAAGCAACAAATGTAAGATTATCGCCACCAAGTTCAATATAGATACCATTCATAACCGGACGAAGTTCATCGTCGGCAGTTGCGAAAAGTGTTTTATTGATACCATTCAGTAAAACATCGTAGGCTACGCGTAAAGAATTCTTTCTGTCGGATTTAATTGCAGGCAACTGCGGAAAATCTGAAGCATTCTGTCCAACAACGCTGAAGCGACCATTTTCGGAATTGATAACAACAGCATATGAGTCAGTATCAATATCGAATGTTAAAGGCTGATCGGCAAATTCCTTAAGCGTATCGAGTAATATTTTTGCAGGAATGGCAACACTGCCACCTTCAGATGCATTCTGAAGGGTCATACGGGTAATAAGAGTGGTTTCAAGGTCGGAAGCAGTAATTTCTAAAGCACTGTCTTCCATATGGAAAAGAAAATTATCAAGAATTGGTAATGTATTTTTGCTGCTAATAACACGGCTAATAGCCTGCAAGTGACTTAACAGGTCGGAACTGGATACAACAAACTTCATGTGTCGCTATTTTAAATGGTCAATACTATTGTTATTCAATAACTTGTACAATTAAATTTCAGGTTCAATTATACAAAAAAAAAAGAAGTTGCCGGGAGAATTCAACTTTTATTTCTCCACAAAATCTCCCATAGATTTTAACAATGGATCAAAATCAACATAATTAATCATTACAGGAACAGTATCGGTTCCAACAATGCCAATCAGCATATCGGGATTGATTTTGGAAGGTGACTTTTCGTCGGGAATCTGGTAAACCTTGAGCGTTTCAGTGCGATTACCTGTACTTTTAATAATTAATTCGGCAAATGGCAGATTATCTTTCACTTTGCTGTATTCGAGGCTGAGCCGCTCAGCTCCCATGTGATCGGCTTTCAGATTTGAAACATTCAGAAAATAATTTTGAACAGCTTGCCTGGATACTTTCTTCGAGATCAAATCGCCCTGTTTAATTTGCAGTGAATCGTTAATTTTTGAGATTGCAAAGGAGTTATCAGCATTTTGGGGGTATGCGAGCCCTACCATCATAAAATCGTCCATATGGGTTACGAACAATTTCCGGTCGCGCCACATGCGCTCACTTGTCGAAAAAAGTGTCAGAACAGGAAGATCGAACCCGGTAATATTGGCTATATAAGGTCTTGAACTACCTTCCATAATAATGAAAACTTTGGCAGGAGCTGTATCAATTTCGCACAAACGATATTGAACCACGGGTTTTCCGGAATCTTCAATTGTCACCTGAAGCGATCTCTCATTTAATGCTTCAATAGCACGTTGTAAGGATTCTTTTGGAACAACTGATATAATATTAAACTGCTGAAGGAATTTTAAAGTAACATTTACGAGCTGTGTTTTTGCTGGATATTTATTATTCACCACCCACAAGGATTTATTGCGGGTAAGCTCCAGCGCATCGCCCTTATAAACATATTTAATCTTTGTAACACTTGCAGTATCGCTAATGGCAAAATTTTTCTCGCTGCCTGTAATAGTACCTGGCTGGTCGTTAAAAATAAGGACCAGAGCTATTGTTACTAATATTGCAATAATGACAATATAAAATGCGTATTTCTTCATAGAGTTTTATTTGGTGTATTTAATTCTTCGACGGTAATTATAGTAAATGCCAAACAAAATAACAATTGCAGCCGGAATTAATGTATTTATCACCTGCCATTTTGTTTTTTCTTCACGAACACGCTGTTTATCAAGCAAACGCAATTTAAAGTTTTTACTTCGCAACTCCATTAACCCGGCATCGTCCGATAGATATTGAATACAATTCATCAGAAAATCCTTATTACCAAAGGTCTGACGTGTGTACCGGTCGTAACCGAGCGGGGCAGACACAGGGCCCTGGGGAGTCATGCGAACATCATTTCTGATCAGGTCGCCACATGCAATTACGATCATTCGGGTGGGTTTGCTCTCTTTTAAAACAGGCTCAGCATAACCGGTAATTACCGATGATGGTTGTCGGTTGCGAAACACCGACGCAAACTGCCCTTCCAGTAAAACTGCGATGGTTTTGTGGCCCCCGTTCATATCGTTGCGTGTAGGTGTTTTTTTGACTTCTTCCAGACTGATCATAGTTGGAACGTTAACCTGCCGGGTATAAGGCGATGTAAGGAGTAAGGGTGTCTTTTTTATTTTTCCGTTAGCCCCAACGGTATCGATACTACCAGGAAACCGAGCCAGCACCATATTGAGATTACGTGACACAGGATGATCCACCAAGGGAGAAATGAGCGGATAATACAGCCATGGCATGGGGGTCCATTTGGCCTGGGAACCCCGAAGTGCAGTATTGATGGGAATTACATTACACTGTATATCCTGCACGAGCGAAGTATTAATGCGTACTCCATAAGTAAACAGCATATCGCCCAGGTTTGTATTATTGACAAAAGCAAAGGTAGTTCCACTGGCAAGACTGTCGGGATTTGCATTCACCTCGTCGACAAGCCACAAAACCTTTCCTCCTTTCATGATATACTGATCGATAACGAGTTTGTCAGCTTCGGAAAATTCCTTTAGCGGACGGGCAATTATAATAGTTTTAAAGGAATCAAGGGTACCAGGCTTACCTCCTATTACTCCTCTGAAAATATCGAAAGAATTGGCAATTTCTTTATAAATATCACCAACCTCAAATTCATCGAGCTCCCCATGCCCATCAATAAAAGCAACTTTATCAATCTTTTTAGAGGTTAAACTATGTATTGGTTTTATCAGCTCATATTCGACAGTCTGCATGGAGTTGTTCAGGTTTTCTTCGGCAGTAAGTCCAACATTATTCTTCAGGAAATTTACCGGTACCTCTACACCGTTGTAGCTGACCAGAGCTGAAGGGAAAACAATTTTTTCGCTATTTGCACCTTCATCGTCACGAATCATGAGATTAGTAGGGCGAAGGCCTTTTTCATAAAGATCGTTGTAAAGCTGCGAACGGGTTTTAACATCGGGGTTTACAGCCGGATTAATAAACTCGTACTGAATGTTTTTCCCGCCGTATACACGAAATTCGTCGAGTGTTTCCTTAACCGAATTTCGTAGTTTTTTAAAACCAACAGGAATATCCCCTTCAAGGTAAACCTTAACATAAATCTCGCCAGGTAGCTCCTTTAATATTCTCTTGGTTTCTTTGGTTAAGGTAAATCTCTTTTCCGACGTAAGGTCGATACGGAAATACATTTTCGATCCGATAATCCAAAGCAGAATAACAATTAACAGGGTAAGACCAACCTGTATTAAGTGATGCTGTCGTATATCTTTCTGAGCCTTTTTCATCGTTAAATTTTAATAGCCCTTACCATTGATGGGCTTGAATGCGGGTTTTGGTGAACAATAAGAAAATGGTGATCATGCCAAGGTAGTAAATCATATCACGCGAATCGATCACTCCACGGCTGATTGACTTATAATGCTCGTTAATTCCTATATTAAGAATAAATGAGCTGTTTTTAAAAACAGGCAGCAAAGCAACGGAATCGAACCCGATATAGAGCGTAAAGCAGGCTATTACAGCTATTACGAATGCTACCACTTGGTTTTGAGTGAGCGATGAAGCAAAAACCCCAATGGCCACATAAATCCCTGCAAGTAAAAACAATCCTATAAAAGCACCTAGTATTGAACCCTTATCCAGATTCCCGGGAGGATTTCCCAAAGCCGAAACGCTGTAGTAAAAAACCAGACAAGGCACCAGAGAAAGTAGCACCAAAGCCAGCGAACCCAGGAATTTTGCCATTACAATTTCAGTGTAGGTAAGTGGTTTGGTAAGCAGAAACTCCATAGTTCCGGTCTTTCTCTCCTCGGCAAACGACCGCATGGTTACCGCTGGGATGAGAAAAAGAAAAATCCAGGGAGCCATCATAAAAAAAGTATCGAGTGTTGCATAACCACTTTCGAGCACATTGGTGTCGCCGGGAAAAATCCACATAAACAAACCATTGGCAACCAAAAAAACAACAATGACCATATACCCGGTCAGTGAGGAAAAAAAGGCTGATATTTCTTTCTTTAAAAGATAAATCATTGTATCGGGTTAAATTGGAAAACAAAAATAATAGAATTTATGATTCGGATGGCAGGAGAATTTTAGGCAAAATCGAGATTAAAAAGAAACAGTGTTCAGGAATCAAAAAAAACAGAGAAAAAATAAACCATTACCATTTAAAGCTGGTGGTAAATTAAAGTATAGACTAATAGCCATGTATTGATTTTTTCCCTATCATTGTAAAGGGTTTTTGTTTTTGGCAGGCCTAAAGTTTTGAAAATTTAGAAGTTTACAGGAAAAAAATATCCCATAAGTGAATAATTCCAGCAAAAAGGAATCTAAATCCGCATCTTCGAATAATTTTGTGTATTTATTAAATAATTCAGATTTACAATGACCCTCATTAAGTCAATTTCAGGAATACGGGGCACTATTGGCGGCCAGCCCGGCGATGCATTAACCCCGCTCGATGTTGTTAAATTTACATCAGCTTACGGAACCTGGATTAAAAACCAACAGCCTGCCGGAGCTAAATCGCGCGTTATAGTTGGACGCGATGCAAGAATCTCAGGACCCATGGTTCAGCAAATAGTTATCGGAACACTCAATGGTTTGGGTATTGATGTTATCGATATAGGTCTTGCTACCACCCCAACAGTTGAAATAGCAGTTACCAAAGAAAATGCTTCCGGCGGAGTGATTCTTACTGCAAGTCATAACCCGAAGCAATGGAATGCTTTGAAGCTTCTGAACAGCAAAGGCGAATTTATTTCGGACAAAGACGGGAAAGAAATTCTTTCCATGGCCGAAAGGGACGAATACTCTTATGCTGAAGTGGATAACCTTGGCAAAACCTCTACGAAAGATTACACCCAGATACATATCGACGATGTACTTGCTCTTAAATATGTAAATAAAGAAGCTATTGCCAAAAAGGGATTTAAAATCACCATCGACTGTGTGAACTCAGTTGGAGGAATGGTTCTCCCCAAGCTTTTAAAAGCGCTGGGCGTTAAAGAAGTAATAGAACTTTACTGCGAGCCTAACGGTATTTTCCCTCATAACCCCGAACCTTTACCTGAACACCTCACCGAAATTTCAAAAGTAACCAAAGAAAAAGCTGCCGATCTCGGTTTTGTTGTGGATCCCGACGTGGACCGTCTCGCCATCATAAACGAAGATGGAACAATGTTTGGTGAAGAATACACCCTGGTTGCCGTTTCCGATTATATCCTTTCAAAAGAAAAAGGTAATACCGTATCGAACCTCTCATCGTCGAGAGCTTTGAGGGATGTAACCGTTAAGCATGGCGGAAATTACACTGCGGCTGCTGTTGGTGAGGTAAACGTTGTAGCTGCCATGAAGAAGACTTCGGCAGTAATTGGCGGCGAAGGTAACGGAGGCATCATATATCCGGCATCACATTATGGCCGTGATGCCCTGGTGGGTATAGCACTTTTTTTAAGTCATCTGGCCACTTCCGGACAAAAGTGTTCACAATTGCGGGCAACTTATCCCCCTTATTTTATTTCGAAAAATAAGATTGAACTCACTAAAGGCATCAATGTAGATGCTATTCTCGAAAAAGTGAAGGACAAATATAAAACCGAACAGGTAAATGATATAGATGGTGTAAAAATCGATTTCCCAGCGGAATGGGTACATCTTCGCAAGTCGAATACCGAGCCAATAATCCGTATTTACGCCGAAAGTTCAACTCCAGAAAAAGCCGATAAGCTTGCAAAAACAATTATAGAAGTAATAAAGTCGATGATTTAATCGTTATTTGGCTTAATTATTGTTGCCTTTACACTTAACTAAATCTGAAAAGTCGGACAATTACCGGTGTATTTATTACAACGATGATTATCAGACTTTTCAGTTTTTCAAACCTAATTTATTAACTAACCTTCCATGAAAAGGAAAAAGAAAATCATTATTGCTGTTGTGTCTGTAATTTTACTGACACTTTTAATCGTTTTTGGTAAGAGCGGTAAACCCAAGACTGCCCAGCTTTTTTCCAAAGTTAAAAAAGGACAATTCGACATTCTTATTAATGTAACCGGCGAGCTGGAAGCTATGAACTCGGTAAACATTATGGCTCCCACTGAATTGCGTAGTGAAAATATTCGCTTGTACCAGGTTAAAATCCAGGACCTGATCCCAGAAGGCACATATGTAGATTCGGGTCAGTACGTTGCCATGCTCGACAGGACCGAAATTACAACCAAGCTGCGTGAAGCTGAGGATGATCTTGAAAAACGTCGTGCCGACTATACCAAGGTTCAGCTCGACACATCCATAAGTCTGAGAAATTTACGCGACCAGTTGATTAATTTAAAGTACGACCAGGAAGATAAGCAGATAATCCTGGAACAATCGAAATTTGAACCCCCGGCTACCATCCGTCAGGCACAAATAAGCCTGGATAAATCGGTTAGGGCTTACGAAGCCGCTCAAAAAGATTATAAACTCAAAGTTCGCCAGGCCGAAGCAACCATGAAAGAAGCGACCATAAACCTTAACCGTATGGAGCGCAGACGCGATGAGATTATGGCTGTAATGAACAAATTTACCATTAATGCGCCTAAGAAGGGAATGGTTATTTACGTTAAGGAATGGGGCGGTCAACGACGTAAAGTAGGTTCCACGGTGAACTCCTGGGAACCCAATGTTGCTACTCTCCCCGATTTATCGGTTATGATTTCGAAAACCTATGTTTCGGAAATTGATATCAGCAAAGTTAAGAAAGGTCAGAAAGTTAAAATAGGGATTGATGCTTTTCCCGAAAAGAGATTTACAGGTAGTATAACTAATGTTTCCAACGTTGGAGAGCAGTTACCCAATACCGACTCCAAAGTATTTGAAGTTGTATTGCGTGTTAACGAATTCGATGCAATTCTGCGTCCCTATATGACTACCAGTAATGCAATTATAATCGACACATTCCAGAATGTTAAATTTCTTCCTATAGAAGCCATCCATAGCCAGGATAGCATTCCGTTTGTTTATACAAAAGGCGGGAATAAGCAAATTGTTGTGTTGGGCGATATGAACGATACCGATGTAATTATTGAAAAAGGACTTGATGAAGACGATGCCGTTTACCTGGCAACCCCTGAAAAGCCGGAAAGCTTTGGCTGGAGAGGAGAAGATCTGAAAGCCGAAATTAAGGAGCGGGCAGCCAAAAAGAAAAAGGAACAGGAAAAACTGGCCCAGCAGGTTCCTCAAAGTAATCCTGGTGCAACCTCCATGCCTATGCAGTTTAAACTGAACAAACCTCAAAATAAAAAGAAATGAGGTTTTATAAAGCTTATATTCACGACATTGCGATAGCTTTTGAAGCTATCATGTCGAATAAACTTCGTTCCATCCTAACAGCATTGGGTATTATTTTTGGTGTTGCCGCGGTAATTACCATGCTGGCAATTGGTAAAGGTGCGCAGCAGGAAATCCTCGAACAGATAAAAATGGTTGGGGTAAACAATATTGTTGTATTTCCTTTGATTGAAAGTGAAGACGACCAAGCCTCAGGCGAAGAAGTGGAAGATACTAATAAAAAGAAGAAAAAACTTTCAAAAGGTTTAACCCTTGCAGATGTTAACGCTATTCAGGCAAGCTTAACCACAGTTAAGCTTGTAAGCCCTGAAGTTATTATTAATAACAATGCTTACCAGAATGGGATGAAATTTCAAACCAAGCTGCTTGGTGTTAACAATCATTATTTCGAGATCTACAATTTAACGCTCGAAAAGGGAGTCTATTTCGATTCGGCTCAGTCGGAAAAGGGTATGGCAGTTTGCGTCATCGGCGCCAATATCCAGAGTAAATTCTTTCCGCAGTCAAATCCGGTTGGCCAATACATCAAATTTGGCAAGAACTGGCTTAAAATTGTTGGGGTTCTGGAGCGAAACAATATTAAACTTTCGGGCTACCAGAATGCCGGAGTAAATGTGATAAACGATAATATTTTTGTTCCCATTAAAACGGCCCTGCTTCGCTATCAGGACCGCTCCATGGTAAATGCCCTCAAAGTTCAGGAAGCCGCCCGCCGAAGAAATAATACAAAAAAAGTAAAGAACTATCATCAGCTAGACAAAATTGTAGTCCAGGTGAAACAAACCGAAGACGTTCAAGCCACTGTTGAAGTAATGTCGCGTATGATGCTACGCCGCCATTCGGATGTGGTTGACTATGAAATAACTGTACCCGAACTCCTTCTAAAACAACAACAGCGTACCAAGGAAATTTTCAACTTTGTTCTTGGAGCTATCGCCAGCATCTCGCTCATTGTTGGTGGAATCGGGATTATGAATATAATGTTTGCCTCAGTAATGGAACGTATCAAGGAAATAGGCACCCGTATGGCCATAGGTGCAAAAAAGAAAGATATTGTTGTCCAATTTCTTGCCGAAGCTGTTTTAATAAGTGTATCAGGGGGTATAATTGGGGTGGTACTTGGGGTGATTGCATCAGTTTTAATTAGCAAATTTCTCAATATTGTGACAATTATTTCGTTATTCTCAGTAATTGTTGCTTTTGCTGTTTCGGTAGGAGTTGGTGTCATTTTTGGCTACTCTCCGGCCAAAAGAGCTTCAGAGAGAGATCCAATTGAGTCATTACGTTATGAATAAATTCTTTAAAATGAATCGATTATCCATTATTATAGCTTTAATGCTTGTTTGGCCATTTCACGGCCAATCGCAAACAACCACAGCCAGGTTCTCATTACAGGATGTGATCCGCATTGCTCAGGAACAATCACCCGACGCAATTCTGGCTAAACACCGCTTCCGGGCAAGTTACTGGCAGTACCGGAGCTTCAAGGCGGCTTATCTGCCAAGCCTCACATTAACAGGACGCATCCCCGACCTTAACCGTAGTTTTCAGCAAAAAACTAGCGACGAGGGTAAGGAAATTTTTGTTGAACGCAAAAGTATCAGTAACCTCGCAAACCTGTCATTAGGACAGAATATTGGAGTTACAGGAGGTAGTATCTTTGTGGAGAGTGAACTTAACCGGAACGACGAAATTAATGTTGAAGGTTCAACCCGATACCTTTCGACCCCATTTCGTATTGGGTATCGTCAGCCAATTTTTGCCTTTAACGAACTCCGGTGGAATAAAAAAATTGAACCACTGATTTTCGAAGAAGCCAAAAAGAACTACATTGATGCGCTCGAACAAGTATCTATCAGAGCTATCTCAAGGTTTTTCGATCTTGCTTCAGCTCAATTGAACCTCAGTATTGCTAAAATAAATTTTAACAATAGCGATACATTGTTCAAGATAGCCCAGGGGCGATATAATATCGGTACAATTGCCCAAAACGACCTGCTGCAAATGGAACTTAGCCTTCTGAATGCACGTACAGCTCTGAACCGTGCCGAAATCGATCTGGAACTTCAAAAATCGAGACTCAGATCGTTTTTGGGTTATAACGAAAAAATGAATTTTGAACTTGTTTCACCCGATAATATTCCTGCTTTACAGATGGAATATCAAAAAGTAATGGAACTTGCCTCACAAAATAACCCCGATGTAATAAACCGGCATAGACGAACACTTGAAGCCGAGCGTGAAGTTGCCCGAGCTAAAGGTCAGAGAGGGCGCAGTGTCGATCTTTATGCATCGTATGGTTTAACTCATAGTGCAACAAGCGAATTACCCGAAGTGTACCAGGATCCGTTCCAAAATGAACAGCGTTTCAGAATTGGATTTACTATCCCTATTGTAGATTGGGGTCAGGGTAAAGGAAAGGTTAAAATGGCCCAATCGAACCAGGAATTGGTAGATGTTCAGATAAGTCAGGAACAGGCCGATTTTGAACAGAACATTTTTGTTCAGGTAATGCAGTTCAATATACAGGATGATCAGGTGTTTATTGCGGCTAAAGCCGATACCATTGCGCAGAACAGATATGATGTTACCAAACAACGCTTTCTAATAGGTAAAATAGATGTGCTGAATCTTAACGATGCGCTTAAAGAAAAAGACAATGCAAAACGATCGTACCTTGAATCGTTAAGAAATTATTGGACCTATTTTTATAACATGCGACAATTAACGCTCTTCAATTTCATTGATAACCAACCACTTATACAAGACTATGAAGTTATTGTTAAATAATTCACAACACCGGCTCGTCAATCAACTTTTTTGCTATTTTAGCGTTCTTTAAAATTAAAGGAAGATTAAAATAAAAATAATTGATTATGAGTAAAATTACAGTGATTGGGGCTGGTAACGTAGGAGCAACCTGCGCAAATGTGATGGCCCAAAAAGAATTGGCCAGCGAAATAGTGTTGCTCGATATTAAAGAAGGTGTTGCCGAAGGTAAAGCTCTTGATATGATGCAGACTGCAACATTATTGGGTTTCGACACACGCGTTACCGGTGTTACCAACGATTATTCCAAAACTGCAAATTCCGATGTAGTTGTTATCACTTCTGGTATTCCACGTAAACCTGGTATGACCCGTGAAGAGTTAATTGGTATCAATGCAGGTATTGTAAAGGACGTTGCTCAAAACGTTCTGAAATATTCTCCAAATGCTATTTTGGTTGTAATAAGCAACCCTATGGATACCATGACCTACCTTGCGCTTAAAGCTACTGGTTTACCTAAAAACCGCGTTATAGGTATGGGCGGTATTCTCGACAGTTCACGTTTCAAATGCTACCTGAGCCTTGCTCTTAATGCACCTGCCAGCGATATCAGCGGAGTTGTAATTGGCGGTCATGGCGACACTACCATGATTCCTCTTGCCCGTTTCGCAAACTATAACGGTGTTCCTGTTTCGACATTACTTGATACCGAAGCTTTTAACAAAGTTGTTGCCGACACTATGGTTGGTGGCGCCACTTTAACCAAATTCTTAGGTACTTCGGCTTGGTACGCACCAGGTGCTTCCGGAGCTGCTCTTGTGGAAGCTATTGTTCGCGACGAGAAAAAAGTTTATCCTTGCTGCGTTTCGCTCGACGGAGAATATGGTCAGAACGACATTTGCCTTGGTGTTCCGGTTGTTATTGGCCGTAACGGTTGGGAAAAAATTGTTGACTACAAACTCAACAGCGACGAACAGGCTACTTTTAACAAAAGTGCAGAGGCTGTTCGCAGCATGAATGTTGTATTGAAAGAAATGAATTTATTATAATTCAATAACGCAAACAAAGAAAAGCTGGAGATTTTCTCCGGCTTTTTTTATTTTTCGTTATGGACAAAATATAGCCTAATTGTTTAGATATAAAATAAGGACCTGAATGGCAAAAATTAAAATCCCCCTTGAAATAGTCGAAATAGATCGTGGCAGTTATCATATCTTCATTTCAACCATTATAAACGATGTAAAACGAGATATTATCATAGACACAGGAGCTTCAAGAACAGTCTTCGACAAGGAAAACATCTCAGCACACCCGATTGATATCGATTATGATGAAATTATATCTTCCGGTTTAGGACCAGGTAAAATTGACACTTTGGCCGGAGTTCTGAAAAACTTCACTATTGGAAATCATACATGGAAAAAAGTCAATGCCATTTTTATGGATCTTAGCCATATTAACGAGCTCTACCAAAAAATGAGCGACAAAAGAATTACAGGTTTAATTGGAGGCGACTTCCTGTTTGCTACAAAAGCGAGGATAGATTATCTTAAAAAAGAGATTATTTTCACTATTGATACGCGTAAAAAGAACCTGTTCGACTGAGGTTACACAGGATCGCCTGTAAATTCTTTGAATAAAAGTTGAATTCTACGTTCATTACCTACAATCCAAACCTTGTCATTCATCTCAAATACATAATCCGATTCAGGATTTAAAATACGCCGTCCGTTTCGTTCAATTCCAACAACGAGCCCCTGGGTGCGCTCCCTTATTTTCGACTGACGAATGGAAGTGTTTAGCAAACTTGAATTCGGTCCAATTGTTAAATGATGTAGCGATACATTCTTGTGTTTTGCATCAGAGCCCTTAAATGCATTGTTGTACGAATCGAGGTAAAATTTAAACTTCTGAAGCTGCTCATCGGTTCCAATTACCGAAAGTTTATCGTATGGGTAAAGATAATTATCGCGATTGGGGACGTTAATCACATAATCGCCCCTTTCTATAACTACTATATTTACTCCAAATTCCTCCCGGATTCGCGAATCCATTAATGTACGCCCAATATATGGCGACTGTTCGTTCAACTGAAAAGTGGTAATATGTGAGTCCCAGGGTGTAAGTATCTTTTTAGCACTGTCGGGGCTTTCACGTTCGTTATAATTGACCAGGAACCTGTTTTCGATTTTCCCATAAAAGGCTTTGATCCTACCTGAAAAAACTAACAGAATTATGCAGGTGACCGAAATACCTGCCAAAGCCACACCAGGAGAAAATAATCTGTAAAATAAAAAACCTACATATAAAACAGCGAGTGCGACCCTGGACGATAACAACAACACCAGTGGTCCCCTGAATGAAGTTTTTAACCATACATTCGCGTATGCCTGACGGTGAGTTCTGCGAAAAGCCAGCGCCCATAAAAAAGGAGTGAGAATCACAAGAGTTATGATTAAACTTACAACAGGACTCCATCCCAATCGAGCAAAAAATGGCGATAAATAGTTGGTACTTATAAGAATAATAGAAATAATTATAACCGAAAAAATAACAACATTGATAAGATAAAACCGCAGAATATGTCTCCAATCGCTTAATTCGGCCATATTTTGTGTACCGGCACTATATTTATCCAGTGATACTTTCCACTTCTTGGGAAGCGTTTCGACTACAAAATTATAGAAGGGCACCGAATACCTGATCATATATGGTGTTGTAAATGTTGTAACCACTGATACAGCCACAGCTAGCGGATAAAGCAGTTCGTTTGTTACTTTGAGCGTTAAACCTAGGGTTGCGATAATAAAAGAGAACTCCCCGATTTGCGAGAGACTCATACCCGACTGAATAGCAATTTTTAAAGGCTGACCGGATGCCAGAGCCCCAGCAGCCACAAAAATGGGTTTGCCTACAAGAAGAACCAATACTGCTCCCAGAATAATGTATGCATGATCAAGCAAAACCCTGGGATCGATAAGCATGCCAACCGAAACAAAGAAAATGGATGCAAAAAGATTCTTAACCGATTTGGTAATATGTTCAATCTTTTCAGCTTTAGTGGTTTCGGCAAGAATGGAGCCCATGATAAAAGCACCGAGAGCAGGGGAAAATCCTGCCAAAGAAGCCAGGACAACCATCAACAAACATAATGCTATTGAAATTATGAGTAAAGTTTCTTCGTTGATAAGTGTATTTATTCTTTTCAGTAAACTGGGTAAAAAAAAGATCCCGGAGACAAACCAGAGAATAAGAAAAAAAGCTAGCTTCAGAACCGACATCACCATTTCAACACCCGAAAAAGTCTGACTAACAGCAACGGTCGATAGCAACACCATCAATAAAACCGCTACCAGATCTTCAATAACAAGAACTCCAGTAACAACACCGGCAAATTTCTGATCTTTCACACCTAACTCATCAAATGCCCTGATAATTATAGTTGTAGAGGCTATCGCAAGTATCCCTCCAAGGAAAAGACTGTTCATATTATTCCAGCCCAATATCCTTCCCAGGCTATATCCGAGAAGCATTGTAAAACTAACTTCTATAATGGCTGTAATTGTAGCAACTCCACCGATTTTCATCAGCCTTTTAAAACTGAATTCAAGTCCCAGGCTAAACAATAGAAATATAACACCTATATCGGCCCAGGTTTTAATAGCATCCACATCAACAATGGTAGGAAATAACTTAAAGTTTGGACCAACCAGAAAGCCGGCAATAATGTATCCCAGCACAATAGGTTGTTTCAATTTCTTAAAAACCAGTGAAACAAAAGCTGCAGCAGCCAGGATAAGCGCTAAATCTACAATAAGTTCCGGAATGTGCACCATATAATCATCACAATTGATTAGCTGGTTATATATGAACTATAACCTCCAAACTAAAATACTAAAAAATCCGACTGTGAAAAAGAAAAAATAAAATGCTGGTATTATTCCATTTCCGAAAAGATTTAAAATGATGCAGCTTAAAATATTAGATACACAGATTTAAAGCACTTTTCATCCTAATTTTTGGTCTGTTCCCCCTGGGTAGAATAAAATACTTTGTATTCCCATGGCTTAAGGACCATTCGTGCATTGGATTTCAATATTTCCTGTTTCCCTGAGAACAGATCATTATAATTTCCAATGAATTTATTGCCTTTAAGTTTAATGCTCTGTTCTTTTGAAGTAAGATTTACTACTGTAAAAATCCGATCGTTCCCAGCTTCTCTTGTAAAAGCATATACTGAAGTATCTTTACCGGTGTAAACACGGGTCATCTCTCCGCCTACGGAACCATTAAACAAGGCTTTATTATTCTTTCGCAGCCAAATAAGCTTTTTATAAAATTCTGTCATTTCGCTTTTCTTCCAGTCGATTGAATCTTTCTCAAAGAACTTTAACCGGCGGTTAAAACCAACTTCCTGTCCGTTATACATCATCATAATGCCCGGAACTGTGGCAGCAAGGACAGCAAATGTTTTTGCCCCTGCTCCCATTCTTTCATATTCGGTTCCTGCCCACGAATTTTCGTCATGATTCGATGTAAATTGCATCAGGTAAGAGTCGGCAGGATAAATGCTGTCTACCATTGCAAAGTGCTTTTCGATGGCATTGGCGTTCTTTTTCCCTTTAGCAATATCGTTCATTAAATGATGAAACTTCCAGTCGTAAGTAATGTCGAAGGCTTTTTCGTGCAAAAAAGGTTGTTCCGACTCGCCAAGGAAAAGTATTTTTTTAACCTTATCAAGCTCTGCGCGAGCGGTATTCCAAAAATCCACCGGAACCATGTGGGCAACATCACAACGAAAACCATCAATATTTGTCTCGGTCAGCCACCATTTCATCACATTGATCATATATTTCCTGAGTTCGGGATTTTTATATTCAAATTGAACAACATCTGTCCAATCGAAAGGAGAAACCATTTTGCCGCTGGCGTCAGTCTTATAATAATCAGGATGGGTGTAGATAAGGTTGTTATCCCATGAGGAATGATTAGGCACCCAGTCGATAATGACCTTTAAGCCCATATCGTGTATTTTATTAACGAGATGCTTAAAATCCGCCAAGGTTCCAAACTCAGGATTAACGGCCATATAATCCTTCACTGAGTAGTAACTGCCCAACGGTTCCTTACGATTTTTTTCTCCAATGGGATGAATGGGCATTAACCAAATTACTTCTACGCCTAAACCCTTTATTCTTGGTAGATCTTTTTCAAATGCTGTAAAGGTGCCCTCTTTAGAATACTGTCGGATGTTCACTTCGTAGATTACCGAATTCCTCGACCATTCCGGGTGAACTACTTCAGAAACCGTTTTTCCGGCAGGTTCTAACTTAGGTAACGAACTGAAAAATAAACTTGATGTGATAAATAAAGCAAGTAAAATATATGTTTTCATGGGAGTTTATGATTAATGCTTTTTATGATGGAGAACTGCAATTTAAAAAATAAAATTTTAGGACCGAAGGTTTTAAGCAATAAAAAAGGCCGGCAAAACCGACCTTTTCTCTTCTGTAAATTATTTTAATAACTTGTTCTACCCTGGAAGGTGATGGTTTCTTCAAGAGAAACGATATCCCCATCCCAAACAAGTTTTCCGGGATATAGTCCTGACAAGGTGGCCCGGGCACTACCATCAGCGGCTACCATCATAAAAACATCATAATTACCAATGTTTGTATTAACATTCATTCTCACATCGTAGGTTTTCCGCTTTTCATTTTTACTTACCTCATATTTCGAAATAATACCCTCTGCGGTGGTACCTCCCACGCCGTTTCGTCCAATTCCGCTGTTTCGGCCAATCTGGAGAACAGCATTGTTGGAATCGACCATTATAAAATTCAATGTATTGGGTACAATCACCCTGTTTCCGCGCTGATTATCGAGATAATCAGCTTCCAGCACGAATTTCATGCTGTCGAGTAGTTCACCTGTTCTGATATATTTTTGTTCTTCTTGTGCCTTACGATCCTGTTTTTTCTTTTCCTTCAGGCTTTGTTTATCATCCTGAGCCTGAAGTGAAACAACTCCGACCAAGAAGAATGCTGCAATAAATATTATTAAACGTTTCATATGTCTGGAGTTTTAATTGTTTTAAGGTTGTAACTCAAATTACATACCGTATATTAGAGAAAATTTTGCGTTTTAAGTTTCTTTAACAATTTGATATAAAGTTAGAATGAGAAGATTTAAAATGGAACTGGCTGAAACAGTTTCAACCCGAGACGCCCTTATTTAAATGAAGCTTTGAACCTTTTTCCTGAAACAATGTTTAAGAATTAATATAAAATACTTTTAAACTTATTTAGAATATGGCTAAAATTACATTCAAGGGTAATGTTATCAATACTTCAGGAGATTTACCCAAAACCGGCAATGCTGCACCCGAATTTACGCTTACCAAAACCGACCTTGCTGATGTTACACTCGCTGACTTTAAAGGAAAAAATGTAATACTTAACATTTTCCCAAGTCTCGATACCAGTGTTTGTGCTGCATCTGTCCGTAAGTTTAATGCCGAAGCCGAAAAAATTAACAACACGGTTGTGTTATGTGTATCGCGCGATTTGCCTTTTGCCCATAACCGCTTTTGCACTGTTGAAGGTTTAAAAAATGTGATTCCATTATCGGAACTCCGTAACAGCAGTTTTGGAAAAGACTATGGAGTAACCATTACAAATGGTCCGCTGGAAGGCTTATTCAGCAGAGCAATTGTTGTAGTAGATCCTGCAGGTAAGGTTGTGTACACCGAACAGGTACCCGAAATTGCTCAGGAACCCGATTACGAAAAAGCTTTAAAATCGATTGCATAGTTAATATTAGTTGTTGTTCGCAAGCAGTTATTCTCCGGAATTAACTGCTTGTTTTGTTTTGGGCAATTGCTATATTGCCGGTAAATATAGCAACCCATGAAAAAAGCAATTATAACTTTTATATCGCTTCTGATATTCGGCGTTACATTCTCACAGAATATTGATATTCAACTATTAAAACACATTAACCTTAACCGTAATGTTAGCCTCGACCCATCCATGAGGCTTTTAAGCAATACCACCACCGAAATCTGCATTGGCCTGCCGGTAGCAATGACCGCATATTCATTCCTTAAAAAGGATTCACTGAACTTTCGGAAATCGGCCGTAATTTGTGCAACGGTTGTTACCTCTGCAGCAGTAACCTATATTCTGAAGCATGCCATAAACAGAGATAGGCCTTTCGTAAGATACCCTTCCATCGATCAGGCTATATCGGTCTCCAGTGCTTCTTTTCCTTCGGGCCATACGAGCAATTCTTTCGCTCTTGCAACATCGTTAAGTTTAGCATATCCCAAGTGGTATGTAATTGCACCATCTTACCTTTGGGCATCCTCGGTTGTATACTCCAGGCTACATCTGGGAGTTCATTACCCGAGTGATATTCTTGGAGGCGTGATAATCGGTGTGGGATCGGCTTACCTGAACCATAAACTCAATAAACTTCTGGCTAATCGCAGGCTAGCTCAAAAGATATTTTAGGAAAAAGGAAATTTAATTTAGAAATATTATAAATTAGACATGTTTTTTTATGCTTAACAATGAACTTAACTAACTTCGGCCTTTTTAATTCAATAAACATAAAAACCCGATGTTCAAAATTATAAGTAAGGAATTTCTATCCGAATCGGTTTTCAGAATGGAAATTGAGGCCCCTATGATTGCTACAGCAAGAAAGGCAGGGCATTTCATTATTCTGAGAGTTGACGGGCGGGGCGAAAGAATTCCTTTGACAATTTCGGGAAGCGATCCTGAAAAAGGTACAATAACCATTATTGTTCAGAAAATAGGATTAAGCACCCTGAAACTTGCACAGCTTAATGCCGGCGATTTTATTCACGATGTGGTAGGCCCTCTTGGAAATGCAACTCATATTGGCATAACCGGTACAATTTTATGTGCGGGCGGTGGTGTTGGAGTGGCTCCCCTTCTGCCCATAGCACAAGCTTTAAAACAGGCCGGCAACCGAGTTGTTAGCGTTCTGGCTGCGCGAAGTAAGGATTTGATCATTCTTGAAAAAGAAATGCGGGAAACATCGGACGAAGTAATTATCATGACCGATGATGGTTCTTATGGCGAAAAAGGTTTGGTTACTCACGGAATGGAAATTTTTATTCAAAAGGAAAAAATTCATGAGGCCGTTGTGATTGGCCCGGCCATTATGATGAAGTTTGCCTCACAACTTACCCGGAAATATAACATCCCAACAATGGCAAGCCTGAATTCCATTATGGTGGATGGAACTGGCATGTGTGGAGCCTGCAGGGTTACTGTAGGCGGATCAACAAAGTTTGTTTGTGTGGATGGACCTGAATTCGATGCACATCAGGTCGACTTTGATGAACTTTTGTTGCGATTGGGCGCTTACCGCGATCTGGAACGCAAAGCGATGCTTCAGGGACCTTTCACTTATATTAAACAAGGCTTATGATTAACCCGGAAACACTATCATTCGAAAGAAATCAGCCCTGGAGAGAAGAATTGCGTAAAAGCATAAAACAAGCCGACAGGACTAAAATAGAAAAACATAAAATGCCGGAACTAAATCCGGTAGTGCGTAGTGGCAACATCGAAGAGGTGAACACAGGATTCACCAGCGAAATGGCTGTTGAAGAAGCACGCCGCTGCCTCGATTGTGTTAACCCAACCTGTATAGGAGGTTGTCCGGTAAATATCAATATTCCTAAATTTATAAAGAAAATTGAACTCGGCGATTTTGCCGGAGCAGCACAGGTTTTGAAAGAAACAAACACTCTCCCTGCTGTTTGCGGACGTGTTTGCCCTCAGGAAGTGCAATGCGAATCGCAATGCTTTTATACTCTCCGGTTAAACAAGCCAGCAGTTGGAATTGGTAACCTGGAACGATTTGCAGCCGATTTCGAAAGAAACTCCGGTTTAATTTCAGTTCCTGTAATAGAGGAGAAAAACGGAAAAAAAACTGCAATCATTGGTAGTGGCCCCGCAGGACTGGCAGCCGCTGCCGATCTTGCCAAAATGGGTTACGATGTTACCGTATTTGAGGCATTGCACGAAATTGGCGGTGTTTTAAAATACGGAATTCCTGAATTCCGTCTTCCCAACGAAATTGTAGACGTAGAAATTGAAACACTTAAAAAACTGGGTGTTAAATTCGAACCGAACTTTTTGGTAGGAAGAACGGCAACCATTGATCAACTGAGAGCATTGGGATACCACTCTTTTTTTGTGGGATGCGGAGCCGGACTACCAAACTTTATGAATATTCCGGGGGAAAACTATGTAGGTATTTTCTCTTCTAACGAATATCTTACACGAATTAATCTGATGGGAGCTTCGCGCGACGGTTACGACACTCCTGTATTAAGTGGTAAAAACGTCGCCGTTATTGGCGGCGGAAATACAGCCATGGACAGCGTGCGTACCGCCAAACGTTTGGGAGCCGAAAGAGCGATGATTATTTACCGCCGCTCCATTGACGAAATGCCAGCCCGCAAAGAGGAAGTAAAACATGCGCTTGAAGAAGGTATTGAATTTCTGTGCCTGCACAATCCTCTCGAATACCGGGCCGATGCTCAGGGACGCGTACAGCAGGTTTTGGTACAGAAAATGGATCTTGGAGAACCTGATGCTTCGGGAAGGCGTAAACCAGTGCCCATTGCCGGATCGGAGTTTCTGATTGACGTGGATACCGTAATTGTTAGTATCGGCGTATCCCCCAATCCTCTTCTTACCAGAAGTTTGCCCGACTTAAAAACAACCAGATGGGGAACATTGGTTGTGAATGAAGACACATTACAAACAAGTATACCCGACTTATTTGCCGGTGGAGACATAGTAAGAGGGGGAGCAACAGTTATTCTTGCCATGGGCGATGGGCGTAAAGCTGCTCAGGCAATGCACGAGTATATGAAAAATAATGTATCGGTTAAATAAATTGTTATGGCAGAATTAACTACTACTTATCTTGGAATTGCTTTACGCAATCCTATCATTGCCGGAAGTTCCGGTTTGACTTCGAGCCTGGAGAGCGTTAAAAATCTGGAGCGTAACGGAGTTGGTGCAGTGGTGCTGAAATCACTTTTTGAGGAGCAGATTATTCTTGATGCCGAAAACAACATGCGGCAGGCGAAGAAAAACCACATGATTTACAGTGAACGGTCCGAAAGCATGGATTATATCGATTATCACATAAAGGATAACTATATAAACCATTATCTCAACCTGATACGACAAATCAAACACGAAACCTCGCTGCCTGTGATAGGGAGTTTAAACTGCATTACATCAGGTGAGTGGATAAATTTTGCCGAAAAAATACAAGATGCCGGAGCTGATGCTATTGAGCTCAACATTGCCATGCTGAACGCCAATCCCAATAAATCACCCCAGGATGTTGAAAAAGTACATCTCGATCTGGTTGAAAACATAAAAAAAGTTGTCGCAATTCCTGTTTCTGTAAAGATCTCTCCCTATTTCTGCAATATTTCCCAGCTTGTTGCAAAGCTTCAACAGGCAGGTGTGGCCGGAGTTGTGCTGTTTAACCGGTTCTTCTCTCCCGACATCGATGTGAATAACATGGAAATTACAGCCGGTAATATTTATAGTACCTCGGCCGAATACTCCAATTCGCTGAGATGGATTTCCATCCTTTCGGAAAAAAACAATATCGATTTTGTAGGAAGCACAGGAATTCACGATGGTAAAACAGCCATTAAGTTTCTGCTTTCGGGGGCAAAAGCCGTCCAAATGGTTTCGACAATTTACAAGAACGGCTTTGAAGTTATTCCCAAAGTACTGAGCGACATAGAACTCTGGATGAAACAAAACGGTTATAATTATCCCGAACAATTTATCGGAAGTCTTAACCAGTATAAGAGCAAAGAAGCCTCCTCGTACGAGCGTATCCAATTTATGAGGTACTATTCAGGTATTGGGAAATAGAATAGAGGAAGGATGAGGTATGAAGGATGAAGTATGAAATTTTAGTCGGATTAATTCGTTTCTTCATACTCCATTCTTATTGATTCTTACTTCTTAATTCTTACTTCATACTTATTTAATGTATAAAGGAATCACCCTTCTGCTTTTAGCAGAATTTTGTTTTGCTATTTCTACGGTTTTCGCCAAACTTGTAACCAATAGCTCCGATATTTCAGGAACTGAAATCGTTTCATTCCGGTTTCTTATAGGCTTTATTGCTTCGGCTTATACTGTTTATAAGATGAAAATTCCTTTGAAACCTCACAGAACAGACCTGGTGTTATGGCGCTCGTTTTTGAACACAACTGCTGTTATCCTGTTTTTTCTTTCTGTTCAGTATACCTCCATCACCAATGCAAATATGCTGAACATGACTTACCCAATATTTATATTCTTATTTTCACCACTTTTAATAAAATCGGAAAAAGCTAAACCCATCAACTACCTGTTTCTGGTTTTGTCGTCGATAGGAATTTATTTCATTATCCATCCCGATTTTCATAATATCAACAAGGGTGATGTATTTGGGTTAATTTCTGGAATTATTGGTGGATTTAGTGTTATTTCACTACGTATGGCCAGAGAGTACGATTCCACAATACTTATCCTTTTTTACCTTATGGGAATAGGGCTCGTAATCAATGCTATAATTGTTGTCCCCACATTCATCATGCCTCAGGGCATAAATATATTTTATATTGCTTGTTCGGCAGTAACCGGCTTCCTGGGACAAGTTTTTATGACCTGGGGATACAAATTTATATCCGCCCGCGACGGGTCACTTATGTCAGCCTCGCGAATAATATTTGCGGTGCTGCTTGGTGTGGCGGTATTTTCCGAAGAACTTTCCATCAGAATTATTGCCGGTGGTTTGCTTATTTTAACTTCTATTTCGGGAATCAGCCTGATGAGTTATAAAACAAAAGCTTCTGAAAAAACGGAGTTAATTCCTTAACTTTGTTTACATCTAAAAATTCAGAAGCATGAAAATCTCACATCTGGTATCGTTAGCGTTGATAATAGCGAGCGTAACAAATGCCTACGCTCAAACAAACATACAATCCAAGATTCTTTTAAACACCCAGGCCATTTTAGGCGAAGGTTCCATATGGCATCCCAAAGAGCAACTGCTTTATTGGGTCGATATTGATAAAGGAATTCTATATACCTACAACCCTGCAGGCGGTGAGGAAAAAAAATACGAGCTCGGCAAGAAAGTAGGTACAGTTGTTCCCATTGACACCGGTGGTGTGCTGGTTGCCTTGAAAGATGGTATTTACTCGTACAACCTGAAAAATCAGAAGCTTAAACTTTTGGTATCACCTGAAAAAGACTTAACCGAAAACAGATTTAACGATGGCAAATGTGATCCAGGCGGCCGGTTTTGGGTTGGCAGCATGGGCCCCAGATACAAAGCATCGCTCTACCGGATATCAGCCACTGGTGAGGCCATTCAAATGCTCGACAGTATTTCCACGTCAAACGGTATAGTCTGGAGCGCCGATAAAAAAATAATGTATTACATCGACACGCCAACCGGAGCAGTTCGTGCATTCGACTACCATAATACAACCGGTAATATTTCGAATGAGCGGATTGTAATTCAATTTCCTAAGGGAGTGGGCTACCCTGACGGGATGAGCATCGATTCCGAAGGAAAACTCTGGATAGCGCACTGGGGCGGCTTTTGTATTGGCCGTTGGGATCCTCAAACGGGAAAAATGCTGACCAAAGTTGATGTACCGGCCCCCAACGTTACTTCTTGCGCTTTTGGCGGAAAAAACCTGGATTTACTTTACATCACAACAGCAAGCACCGGTATGTCGGCTGAAGCACTGAAACAATATCCCGATGCAGGAAAGGTATTTGTTGCAAATCCTGGAGTAAAAGGTACAAAAGCCAATTTCTTCAAAACCAGATAATCAAAAAAGTTATGATTGTCTAAAACACCCTTTTTATGCAAGAATTATTAACACTTCGATTGATAATTCAGATTTTTTCAGATATTTGTAGTATCAAGTTCATTAAAAGTTAACTTAATCTACTAACTTATAGTATCATGAGCAAATCAATATCAAGAAGAAAGTTTTTAGGTAATGCAGCCACAGCGGCAGCAGGTATTACAATTGTTCCCAGTGTTGTTATGGGAAAGAAATTCGGATACACTGCACCCAGTGATAAACTCAATATTGCCGGTATAGGTGTTGGCGGTATGGGTAATGGTAACCTGAAAAATCTTAAATCTCAAAACATCGTAGCCCTTTGTGATGTAGACTGGGGTTACTGTAAAGGCAACAAGGTGTTCGATGAATATCCTGGTGCAAAATGGTATTGGGACTGGAGAAAAATGTATGACGAAATGGGTAAATCCATTGATGCTGTTGTTATCGCAACTGCCGACCATACACATGCTGTTACCGCTGCAAATGCAATTGCAATGGGTAAACATGTTTACCTCCAGAAACCACTTACACACACCGTTTACGAATCGCGCTTGTTGACCAAACTTGCTGCTAAGCACAAGGTAGCTACCCAAATGGGTAATCAGGGTTCGTCGGGCGAAGGCGTTAACCTTACCTGCGAATGGATTTGGAATGGCGAAATTGGCGACATCAAGAAAGTTGAAGCTTTCACCGACCGTCCTATCTGGCCACAGGGTTTAAACCGTCCTGAAAGAGGTGAATGGGTTCCTGAAACTTTGAACTGGGACTTATTTATTGGTCCAACCAAAATGCGTCCTTTCAACAGTATCTACACTCCATGGAACTGGCGCGGATGGTGGGATTTTGGAACAGGTGCATTAGGAGACATGGCTTGCCATATCTTACACCCTGTATTCAAATCATTGAAGCTTAAATATCCTACAAAAGTTCAGGGAAGCTCAACATTATTATTGAGCGACTGTGCACCTAACGCCGAAATGGTTAAACTTACCTACCCTGCTCGTCAAAAGGAAAAAGGTATGAAGATCAACCTCCCTGAAGTTGAGGTTACCTGGTACGATGGTGGCTTACAACCCATGAAACCTGCAGGTTGGCCTGCCGGAAAGAACATGAACGATCAGGGTGGCGGTGTTATCTTCCACGGAACAAAAGACACCCTTATCTGCGGTTGCTATGGTGTTAACCCATGGTTACTATCAGGTCGTGTTCCCAATGCTCCAAAAACAGAACGTCGTGTTGAACAACCACAAGTTGGTGGTGCTCACGAAATGGATTGGGTACGTGCTTGTAAAGAATCTCCCGAAAGCCGCGTAAAAACCAAATCCGACTTCAGCGAAGCTGGTCCTTTCAACGAAATGGTTGTTATGGGCGTTCTTGCTGTTCGTTTACAAGGTTTGAACAAAGAACTGCTTTGGGATGGCGAAAAAATGGAATTCACCAACCTCAATGATGACGAAAAAGTTCGCTCGGTTATTGCCGATGGTTTCAAAATCCACGACGGTCACCCAACCTTCAACAAAACATGGACTGATCCTGTTTCTGCAAAACAATTTGCTGCAGAATTAATTAAACATACCTACCGCGAAGGCTACTCACTTCCCGACATGCCAGCATAGGTTATGTAAATGAATAATTTAACATCCATCTCAAAGGCTCATGCCCGAACAGATGGATGTTTTTTAATTAATATGTATTGATTTTAAACACTTATAAAACAATGAAAAAAATTAATATTCTTTTAGGAGCTTCAGTTATAGCCGGAGCAGCCCTGATTTTTTCGTGTAAATCTTCCTCCACAGCTAATGCTGATTCTGCAGCAGCCGACACAGTCAAAGCAGTTGTTGAAACTCCAAACACATTAACCGACGCTGAAAAAGCCGAAGGCTGGGTTTTAATGTTCGATGGTACAACAACCACCGGATGGAGAGGGTATAACAAAACTGCTTTCCCCGATAGCGGATGGGAAGTTGTTGACGGAACACTCCACTGTAAGGAATCGGGTACCGGTGAAGCAGGTTTAGGAGGTGATGTTATTTACGACAAGAAATTCAAGGATTTTGAACTTAGCCTTGAGTGGAAAGTTGGCGTTGGTGGCAACAGTGGTATCTTCTACCTTGCTCAGGAAGTTAAAGGTGATCCTATCTGGAAATCTTCTCCCGAGATGCAGATCCTCGACAATGCCAAACATATTGATGCCCGTTTAGGAAAAGATGGTAATCACCAGGCTGGTTCGCTGTACGACCTTATTCCTGCCAAACCACAAAATGCTAAGCCGGCTTTGGAATGGAACAAAGTTAGCATCATGGTTTACCAGGGTACTGTTGTTCACTATCAAAATGGCGAAAAAGTTTTAGAATATCACTTGTGGACCGACGATTGGAAGAAAATGATCTTAGAAAGCAAATTCAAGGAATACAAAAACTTCCTCAATGCAGGTGGAGCTGATAAATCTGGTTTCATTGGCTTACAGGATCATGGCAACGATGTATGGTTCCGTAATATCAAAATCAGAACACTTTAATATCTAAGTGAATAACAATAAAAAAGGCCCGGAAACAGTTAAAACCTGTTTCGGGCCTTTTTATTGTTATTCCTGGGAATCGGTCATAGGCGAATACCAGTCAATTTTGCGCGAAGCAAACATAGCACAGGCAAGAACTACAAACAAGCCAATACTTCCAAAAAGAAGCGAATATTCTTCTAATTGCAGCAATACGAATAGAAATCCATAAAGGGCTATTAGAATTAAACCGATAATTACCCCTCCCTTCCGGCTCAATATCAGGAAAGAATACCCCGTGATGAGAGAAATGGTCAGCAAACTTGCAATTGCATAAGCAATATTAAACCCAGCATATTCCGAAATTGATAAAAGCAAGGTATAAAAAATAATCAGTGCTAACCCAATCAAAAGATATTGAACCGGGTGAATTCTCAATTTATTAATGAGCTCGTTCACAAAGAATCCAAGAAAAGTGAGAAACAAAAACATGACGGCGTATTTTGCTGAGCGTGTCGATTTCTGATAGTGATCTACCGGTAAAATCAGGTCCAGACCAAACTCCGATGCATCAATGGTTTGCTTGTCGGAGCTTGTCCATTGCTGAGGATAATTACGGTTAAGATGAAGAATGTTCCATTCCGCCGTGAATCCGTTAGGTGTTACATTGGATTTTTCAGGTAAAAAGGCTCCGTTAAAACCCGGGGAGTTCCAAGAAGATTCGAGATTGGCATGTGTTTCTTTTCCCAACGGAGCAAAACTGATGTTTTCGCTTCCGTTTACATCTAGATTAACAGAAAATTTATACAATGAAGTTTCGGCATTTACCGGGACTCTGCTGTTTATACCCGACTCAACAATATCGCGGCTCAAGACACCAGGATTGCCAACAAAGCTCTGATCATTCCATTGAATGTTGATGGTGCGTCGAATACCCTTCAAATCGGGAATACCCACAGTGATAAAAGCCTCGGCCCATAATACATTTTCTTCGGGAATGTTCAGTATTTTGAAATCGGGCTTTAAAAAGGTTCCATCGAGTATCAGGCTGCTGTTGTAAAGAATTACCTTATAAATACTCCTCTTTCGCGTGGCCGGGACAATCTTTCCGTTTATATTCAATTTCTCCGGCAGGAAATGAGCATAGGATACTGTTTCCAGTATTTTCCCGTTTTTTTCGCTAACAATCTTAAACGGAACCGAAAGTATTGGTCCGGAAATAATCTGGCTTGCCCCCCATTTGGAAGTAATGTCAGAAGTTACCTGCTTATGGCTTTGACTACGCTCAGTAATAAGATGCTGAATCATGGAGGCAGGAATAAGTAAAATCAGAACCAATATGCCTATTACTGCTAATTTTAAGGTAATGGAATTACGAATCCAATTTGAAACTTCATTGATAACGCTCATAGTGATAAAATTTTAAAGGTTAATTTTTATGAAGAACTATTCTGTAAGATGCTTTCATTAAAAGAATCAGAAATAAGATCAAATAATACCTGATGCAGAGGAGGTAGAATTTAATTGCAGCTATAATGCGTAAGATTGTTTCCATACTATAATTTAAAAGTACTCTGTAATTCAAAGTTTAAAAATCAAAAAAATGCAAAAAACCTAATAAAGACCGACTACTTATTGTAGTTTTTAAAAGTTCTTTGCAATACAAAGTTATAAAACAAATTTTAGGAAGCAATATTATCAGGAAAAAAATTATTCGATCCTGTAAATATTCAAATCGCGAATGCCCCTCAAAAACTCATCCGATTTCATGGCCTTTTTACCTTCCATCTGGAGCTTTTCAATACCAATATATCCGTTGGAGCATGGAACATTAAGAACTCCGTTTTCAGCCCAGATTTGACTCTTGCTTATAGCTGAAACTAAAAGTTTACACTCCAGAATTTTGAGTGTCTTTTGGTCTTCTGCAGTTTTTATCAAAGTCCAGGCACCGGGATAAGGACTTAGTCCCCTTATAAAATTATAGATGTCTCCAACAGGCCTGTTCCAGTCAATTCGGCAGTTGTCTCTAAAGATCTTAGGAGCGGCTTTAAGGTTTCCGGCAATTAATTGCTCCTGAGGGATTGGAATATAAGAACCGGCGATGATAGATTTAACAGTTTCAGTAAGAAGCCCGGATCCAACCTGAGCTAACTTATCGTGTACACTACCTGCTGTATCATAGGCGGTAATTTCAACTTCTCTTTTAGCTATCACTTTTCCGGTGTCAATCTCTTTTTCGATAAAAAAAGTGGTAACCCCGGTTTTTGTTTCACCGTTAATCACCGCCCAGTTAATGGGGGCTGCGCCCCTGTATTGTGGTAATAAAGATGCATGGAGGTTAATAGTTCCTTTCCGTGGCATGCTCCATATAACTTCAGGGAGCATACGAAAAGCAACCACTACAGCCAAATCGGGTTGCAGTTCCCGCATAGCTTCAACAAACAACGGGTCTTTCAATTTTTCGGGCTGAAGCACTTTCAGGTTATTTGCCACAGCATACTGTTTTACTTCCGATTCCTTAAGTGTCAACCCACGGCCTGCCGGTTTATCAGGAACTGTGACTACAGCCACAATATTAGCACCATTCTTCACAAGGGCATCCAGAGCCGAAACAGCAAAGCCGGGCGTACCCATAAATACAATGCGGAAATTCCTGTCCATGAATTATCCTTCGCTTTCGTTTATGAGAGAATCCAAAGAATGTCCCATTTTATCGCGTTTGGTACGCAAATAAAATTCATTGTAAGGATTTGGTTCAACCTCTATAGGCACAATATCGGTAATCTGCAAACCATAAGCTTCCAATGCAATACGTTTTACCGGATTATTGGTCATCAGCCGGATTTTTCCCAATCCCAGTTCTCTTAATATACTAGCTCCTACCCCATAATCGCGCTCATCGGCTTTAAAACCGAGGTCGAGATTTGCCTGAACAGTATCTCTTCCCTCCTCCTGCAGTTTATAAGCTTTTATTTTATTGAACAGTCCAATTCCACGGCCTTCCTGATTCATATACACCAATACCCCCCTACCCTCTTTTTCAATCTTCTTCATGGCCTGATGAAGCTGAGGACCGCAATCGCAACGCATTGAACCGAAGATATCTCCCGTTAGACACGAAGAATGTACGCGCACTAAAACAGGTTCATCTTTATTCCACGAACCTTTTATTAAGGCAACATGCTCATAACCATTGGAAAGCTGGATAAAAGGAATGAGATCGAAGTTACCGAATTTGGTAGGCAGATTAATGCGCACACCTTTCTTGATAAGCGATTCGCTCCTTAACCTATAAGTAATTAAATCTTCTATTGAAATAATTTTAATATTCAGTTTGACTGCAAGTTCCATCAGTTGAGGCAAGCGAGCCATGGTTCCATCTTCGTTCATTATTTCGACCAGTACACCTCCCGGTTTCAAACCGGCCATGCGGGTAAGGTCGATAGCCGCCTCAGTATGGCCTGCACGACGGAGGACGCCTTTATCGCGGGCAATTAAAGGGAAAATATGACCAGGGCGAGCCAGATCCTCCGGCTTAGTGGCCGGATCGACCAATGCCTTTATGGTGCGGGCCCTGTCGGATGCAGAAATACCGGTGGTAATACCCGGTGCTATTAAATCGACAGAAACGGTAAATGCGGTTTTATTAAGTGCATTACTGTTCGAAACCATCAGTTCGAGTTCAAGTTCCTTGCACCGGTTCTCTGGCAGAGCTGCACAAATTAGTCCACGACCATGAATGGCCATGAAATTGATAATTTCGGGGGTAATAAGATCGGCTGCAGCAATAAAGTCACCTTCATTCTCCCTGTTTTCATCGTCTACTACAATAATCATCTTGCCCTGACGGATATCCTCCACAGCTTCGTCGATGGTATTGAGCTTTATTTTATCGTTTGGTTGGTTCCCAGACATTAGCTTTAACTCCTATAAGATATTTAAAAAACCCTACTAAAAGAGCAAGGTTCATAGTGTAAAAATGCGTAACAAAGCGCAAAATTATAATTTGTAAGTGAATTTTTTTCAAATAAAAATCAGCTACTGAGGTCAAAATGCTAAAAAGCTGCATGAGCATCAGAATTTTATACAATGTACCTTCATCCCATAAAACGGCATTAAGAATCAGCATGGCAACAAGAAAAAATGGTCCGAGCCAACGTATTACCTTGTGCGAAAAGAAACAAAAACTCATGGCATTGAACCTGAAAAGCAGAGGTGTAAATACCTTCAGATTCTGAATATTACCCACACCAATCCGCACCTTCCTTCTGAATTCTTCAGCTAATCGGCTTGTAACATTCTCGTAACAAACAGATTTGGTATCCAGAATTACTTTGTACTTCTTTTCCAGCACTTTCATACTGATAAAGAAGTCGTCGACTGCAAAATCAGGCGGCACATGTGGAATTAAATCTTTACGTATGGCATAACAGGCACCATAAATTCCAATACAACAACCAAAAGCAACACCTTCATCGTATTTCACCTTTATTTCCTGCGACATAAAAGTACTTTCCTGATGCGCAATTCCTTTACAGTTTGCATTTTTATTGATGATGGTAGCTCCGGCAATTCCAATGCTATCATCCTGAAAATGCCTGAGCATGGTCTTAATGGCATTCTTCTCCAGTGTAGCCTTGGCATCAGTTAAAATTAGAAATTCACCAGTTGCAACGGCAACACAATCGTTTATTACAGCGCTTTTACCTCTTCGCTCAGCAAAAAACAGTGGTTTCAGAAAAGAGCAGGTCCCGGAAATTCCTGTGATTATTTCGTTGGTTCGATCGTTGGATCCATCGGAACCAACAATTATTTCAATTTTATCCGAGGGGTAATCACATTCTATAATATTCTGAATTTTACCGGCAATATGAGACTGCTCATTATAAACGGATATAATAACCGAAACTTTCGGAAAATGTATCAAGTCCGGTAAAACCTTTGTTTTCTTCGATTTATTCTTACTTATAATCCTGATAATGACAGGAAAGATAAAGTATGAATAAAACAAAAGTGCGATTAAAACCCAAAATAATATCTCAGCAATCATGTATCATAAACGTTAAACCGGAATCAACTTCCGGTAAAAACTCCCGACCTTATTTGCGAGGGCTAAGTTATCGAATTCTTTGGAAATAAAAGCCCTTGCTTCTGCTCCAATTGAAATCCTTTTATGTTTATCAGTTAACAAATCCTTTATATTCTGAACAAAAGACTCAACATCATCGGCTATCATCAATTCTTTACCCGGTGTAATTTCAATTCCTTCAGCAGCTTTCGATGTAGCCACAATTGCTTTCCCCATGGCCATTCCTTCCAAAATCTTTATTCTTATACCACTCCCCGAAAATAATGGAACAATTTGAATTTGAAACTCACTTATAAATTTCGGGGCATTGGCAATTTCACCGTAAAAATTAATTTTTTGTTTTTTTAGTCTGTCCGCTATCCATGCCGGAGCATTTCTGCCTGCTACGTGAAGATGAACCTGTGGGCAATCGTTTCTAAGTTTTGGCCACACATTATCCAGGAACCAGATTAACCCTTTCTGATTGGGAATCCAGTCGAGAGCTCCGATAAAAAACAAAGAATTTTCCATACCTTCTTCCTGTTGTGGATAGTGAGCCAGATAAATTCCAAACGGAATGGCAATACATTGCAGCGGTTTGGAGAATTTAAGGATTGCTTTCAAATCGCTTTCAGATATTGCAACTACGGCATCAACCTCCGACATCAGCTCTGTTTCAAAATTCCTGAGACGCTTAGCGAGAATCGACAGATAATATCTTTTGAATAATGACGATGTTTCGTTTTTAATATTTTCCCAAAGTAAATGCTCAATATTATGTGCCCTTAGCACCACCCTGGTGTTTGAATACTTTCGTATCTCCGGAAGGTAAACACCCATATGTAAGCCCTCGAGCTGGATGATATCGTAGCTGTTTTTACTTATCAACCCAATTAGTGCCTCAGCAAAAACATTATTCCGGAACCGCGTTACATTATAGGGAGCTTTAGAGAAAAGCAGGTTATAAATAATTCCGGGGAGAGAGACCGCAGCCGGAACTTTAACTGCATGAACTGAAATACCATCAGTTTCGGAGGGTACATCCTCCTGAAAATGTTTCGAAGTATTGGCTGCAAGAATTGTTACTGTATGTCCATCCATTTGCAAAAGCCGGGCAAACGATATAATAGCCAGCGCCCCTCCATCCTTGGCAGGAAAAGGAACTTTTGTACATAAATGAAGAACATTCATGAGCTTAAAGCAAAGTTTTCTTTTTTTCTTTTGAAAAAATGTTTTGAAATTTTTTAAAGAAGTTCGAATACGTATCCATATTCAGGATAGCAGAATCGGTTGTAGCTTTATAGGTAAGAAAGATTCCAACCGGTAAAAGAATGAGAGCCGAGAGCCACATACCCATAAATGGAGAAAGCACACCTTCGCGGGCAAACTTTTCGCCGGAAATGGATAGCATGTAGTAAATTACAAAGAAACCCACTGAAACAACCACCGGCATCCCTAATCCACCCTTCCGGATGATAGCGCCCAAAGGAGCACCTATAAAGAAAAATATAAAGCATGCTATGGAAAGGGTGAATTTTCGCTGCCATTCAATATCGTATTTGCGCGCTCTGCGTATGGTATCGTCGTTATTTGTAAACGACGACATTATATACGATTTACTATCGCGGGCCAGGCTAAGGGCAGTGCTTATAACGCTCTGCTTCTCGGAGGACGACATTACCGCAAATAAACTATCGAAATTGGTTGAAAGAGGTTTCGGCTTAATTTTGACGGTATCGGCAACCTGGGAATTTTTTAAAATGGAAGGATGGTTCTGAAATATTGTAGATACTTTGATCGTATTTGCAAGACTCCTTGAGCGATATTCAACATCCTTATACATGGAGTCAGCAAAAAAACTTAACTGCTTCAGATTTAACATCTGATAGTTTTGTTTGAATAGTTGTTCATCGGTACGGGTAAGTCCAAAGCCACTTAACTCAATATGAATGATCTCCTTTTCGAACTTATCGCGCTGAAAAGGATAAGTTGAAGGTCGGTACTGCTGCGACCGCTGTTGGTTAACAACGTCGGAGTACCGGTAACCGCTGTAAAGAGTTACCAATAAATATTTTTTATCCGAAGTAATTCTCATATAACCTGAGTCGGCCAGGGTAACAGACGTATTTCCGCGCCGTTCGGTATGATCGTATATTTTGATATTCCTCAGCAAATTGGTTTTATAATCCTTTTTACCAATGTAGATGCTGTAATTTTCAATACCGTTATAGAAAACACCCTCGCGGATCTGAAGCTCGGGACGTTGCTGCTGGATATCGTACAACAACGAGCGCATTTTGAGGTTAGTAATCGGAAGCAGGTAATTAGCAAACAGGAAGGCACCCACAGAAATAAAGAAACTCAGAATAATCAGAGGTCGCATAATTCGTTGCAAGGAAATACCGGCGGCTTTAAGCGCAGTCAACTCATAATTTTCGCCCAGACTCCCCATGTTCATTAAAGAAGCCAGAAGAACAGCCAAAGGTATGGCCATGGGCACAAGACTTGCTGCGGTATAAACCAGTAATTCGGTAATGACGTGCATTTCGAGGCCTTTACCAACAAGATCGTCGATATATTTCCACAGAAACTGCATGAGTAGCAGAAAAACCACTATAAAGAAGGTAAAAACAAAGGGCCCCAGAAAGGAGGTTATTATCAATTTATGCAGTCGCTTCACGTCTTAATTTTAAATGGCTACAAAATTATAAACATAATTGCGATTGCATACGCTATTAAGTTAAATTATCTTAAAGCACGGATTAAACACCAATACAGCGTTTCAACATATTTATCTGGGAATTCCATAGATCGATAGTCTCTTTTTTTTCCGAATCTTCAACAAAATCGGTTACCATAAGGGCGTTTTCGTTAGTAAGTTCATCGGTAACGATTCGGAATTCGAAGAATGAACTATCCTGTTCTTCCTCTTCCCAACGAAAACGTATAAAAGACATATCTCGTTTTTGGATTACCTCAGCACGTTGTGGTACTTTATCCCAGATAAAAGAAAAGAATTTTCCATCCACATTCACATCATCGGCAAACCACTCGGATAACCCGCCGGGAGTGCTAAGCCTTGGATATAATACCAATGGCGAACAATTCATGGGATATTCCAAAATTAGTTTGTTCTTCATCTTTCCGGTTTCTAATTAATAATTTCAAATGTCGAAGGCAAAGGGTAAATACTCAATCAATGCACGCAATATAAGAAAAAATAATTAACTGCAAAGTTTTTGAAAAAGTTGTTAAATAATATCAGTGAGAATTATTTAAAGGTGGTTTGGTATTGGAGGTTTCAACAGCTTCCCCGGCAATGGTGGTTTCGACAAGCATCCTCGACAATAGTGGTTTCGACAGGCTCAACCACCGCGACAGGCTCAACCACCGGGATGCCCGAACCTGTCGAAGGGCAGGTGCCTGAGCCTGTCGAAGGCAATTGCGTGTAATTCTTTGACAATTCAGGTAACTTTTCAAACTCACCTTTTATCAAGGCCCTAAGTTCGCGCGCGTTTGTAACACGTGCAAAACTATAAGCTTAGATTCTTGCTGGGCAAATGTCGTTCGGAAACGACTGTTAAGAAAGGCACGGATTGCAAATCCGCGGCTGCTCTCGGGGGAACATGCGCGCTAGCGGAGTAACTTACTTTTAAACTATAAGCGTTATCGGCAGTCTTTGAAAGATTAAATCTCAGCCTCAAGATAAAGAAATTTTCTTAAAGGTTAAAGCGGTTGAAAATAGATAATTGTATAAAACAGGTTTGAATTTATCCCTCAAAAGTGGGAGTAAGTGGCGTGTTTTGGTGTAGAAAAGTGGAAAAATTGACTTTTTGAATCAAAAACCGGGACTTTTGAATACAAAATCCCGTTTTCCGCTCACCATAAGGAAAGAGGGTCGTTTAATGCCTTAAAGCTGTTATCCAGCCCATTTAATATCAGGTGGTCGAGAACCTGAATATCCAGAAAAGTCCCACCCTGTTTGATTTTATTGGTGATTGCTATATCGGCATCGCTCGGGTTCATATTACCCGACGGGTGGTTATGCGCCAGAATAATAGAGCTTGCACCGGATTTCAGAGCAATTGCAAAAATGATTTTCTGATCGGTAACTGTACCGGAAATCCCGAAATATTTGATATTCCCATTACACGATTGGAACGGTTTAACAGCATTATTTTAAACTGCTCGACTATTGCAATTTTCGTGGAATCCCAATTTTCGCGAAAAAGGATGTGTGCATCATCGGCACAGGTAATAACCGGCCTTTTTATCAGCTCCTGCGCCGGTTTATAAACAATATCGATTTCGTTCAGAATAAATTTCTTTACAGTATTTTCAAATACTCCGAGGTTAACACCTAATAGAAGTATTTAAGAAAAGAGCAAAACCGGCTACGCACAAAATGTATTATGCGTATTTCGTAAAAACAATACCATGTTTTTCAAAAGAAATATTTCTTATAAGCTTCAGAATATCTCCTGATTGAGAAAATCCAATCCTTGCCCAATCCGTCATAAAATCATTTATCCTTTCATTAAATGATTTTACAATTTTTTTCTGAATATCTGTTAAATATTCATGTGGCTCAATTAAAAATATATTTTCAGTATTAAAACCGTCAGTTTTAACCCAATTATTTATCGAAATATATGATTTTAATTCTTTTGTATTATTCTCTAAGCATTTCAAAACACATTCATTAAAAATTTCTGGAGTAATACTCGATGTTCCGTTATTTATCACAATTACTCCCCCCTTCAAATCGGGCTTATTTAAAAATTCTCTGGTTGATTTAATCTGTTTAGATGCGGATTTAATTGCGCCTTGTATTGGCTGTCTAAAGAGATTTATATAAGTATTCCAATTTAACTCATCAATATTTTCAGGCGATATTGATAAATAGTTTTCATTCTCCTTGTATAAAAGCTCAGCAAGTTTATTCTGAACAGAAGATTTTAATAATCTCTCTTCTTCAATTATTTTGAGTTCAAAAATAAAACCATCAATCAAATAATCGGCATTGCGCGGCAAAGCTCCATTCTGCGATTGAATCAGAATTCTATGTCCACCGGCACTTTCTATAACCCTATCAATAAACTTCTCAGATATTTTAGGGAATAACAAAGGCGGAGAGTCCTTAAATCCAATCCAATTATCAGTAAACGCAGTCAAACAGAATCTTTCATTTCTTGCTTTTAAATAAGCATTAAGAAATTGTCCTCCTTCTTTGTAAACAAGCGATTCTATAAGCGTTGACTTATGTGGCTGCGTTAAAGGAATCCAGTGTTCCTTTTTTAATATATGCATCAGCATGTCAGATGCTGATGCTTTATCATCTTCTCCGACTAAAACAACAATCGTGGCAATTGTCCAAGGAAAATATTTAGGATGGTCATCTGAAGGATGGCCTTTAAGGATAAATCTTTGGACAAAGTTGCTCATAATTTAGGTCTCAATAGGCGCAAAAAAATTATTATTCACATTCACATCAAGAGAAAGCCATGAATTCAGGATTACTAAGCAGTATTTTAATAATCTATAATTTCTGGAAACATCAGGCTCAAAATTTCCATTGAATTTCCCGCCATGGAAAAGATTATTTCTGGTATAACAAACAGCACATTTCAGTTTGAAGACATTAGAATCTGTTGGTTGAAACTGCCTTGTTTTCCAATCAAGTTGACCTCCATTCAGATACTGAATTTTTGGTGGCGAATTTAACAAATAGTCAACAGCATCCCTTAGCTCCATATTTATACCTGGATTAAAGGCATTTTCTTAGAATTTACAAATCTATCCCAACTCGGAAAAACCCCGTTATTTTTTTGCTGTGTAAATCCAGAAGCTTTTAGAGCATGCTCAAATCTTGAAAAGATGATAAAGAAATCATTTATCATCTTTCGGCCGCTTTCTTCAAATCGGCTATTTAGTTGGGTTAAGAAAACATCTGTATTCATTTTTTTAATGTGAATTATATACCGGTAGCTAAATAAAGAGATGCCGTTTTTGATTTCACCAGTTCGGCTAAAAATTTAGTAAAAGGAATAATATCCTGCTCTACGCTGGCTTTTTCCAAGGCTGCCATATAATCAGGTCTTCTTTCAACCGGAATAACTGTCCAAGGATACCCCCCAGATGCAAGCATAGTATTCATCAGAAATCTACCCATACGCCCGTTGCCATCCATATAAGGATGAATGTACACAAATATAAAATGTCCTAATACTACACGAACAGATGGTTCGATTTCCTCAGCAAGTAATTCAAAGAAGACTGGCATAGCATCACGAAGAGCGTCTCGATTAAGCGGAGTATGTTTTGAGCCTCGAATAAATACTTGGTCATTCCTATACCCGGCCAAATCAGAAGGCTTAATAATACCAGACGTTACACTTGGAGCAAAAAGTTCCCGATACCAAGTTCCATGGTCTTCATCTACTACTTTTCCTGCATTTTCACCATGAATCACTTTTTCAATACTTACTTTTACAGCTTGGAAAGCCTGCCAGTATCCTCTAGCAGCTAAGGCGTTTTTTTGTTCCATATCTGCCTTTACCGAATCCGGTCTCCATGTCCCGCTACGAACACGTTCAATTAATTCAGGAGTTACCTGATAACCTTCTATGGATAAAGAATGATACGCATCCGTTACATATACTTCATCTACTTGTTTCATATACAAGCTCATATTTTTAGGAAGTCCTTGAGGCTTCGGAAAGTTCTCTAAAACTGCTGTTCTCATATGCTGCCACATAAGCCGAATTCGGCTCACGTATGGGGAAATATCGCGGAGCGAAATTCCAAATGATAACTTTTCAGTAAATGGGTCATTTTCGCGAACATCATATCCGGCTGATTGCATTGTTTTAAGGATGTCATCCGAAATTCTATCTCTACCGATATTACGAAATGCTCCTGCCAATCGCCCTGCTATTAAGCTATGTCCTCCTTCAAGGAGTTTTACAAGTAATTCCGACGCATCACGAAACATTGTCAATGCAGCTCTTGCATCAATGGGACTTTGAAGATAATAACCTGGAAAACATTCAATGAATGCTTTGGGTAATTTCATTATCTGAATACCTTCCTTATTCTCAATGTCACTGATGGGTGGTATGCCTCCCTTCACTTCAAGTAAAGAAGTATCGTGAATGAGATTTGTAAGGTTATTATGAGCTTTCGGAGAACGCACCAACAACTGAGAAGGAACAATCCGATTTCCCGCATGAATGGAAATTGATTGTTCTGCTGACAAACACCAATCTTCTCCAAAACGTTCATCAAGATAATCTGACATGAACTTCCAATATGAAGCATACCATGCAGTACTTTCTCCTCTAACCTCATCAGGACGTGTGGGAATATACCAACCCTTTATCACTTCCCGTATAAAACCGTTATCTAACAAACGTTCTCTATGAGTTCGAGTAATGTCTTTTGTCTGAATTGCTCCATTTCTATTCTTCTTTTGAAGTTCATTTAAAACTTCAAGAGATTGAGCAAGTTTTTCGGAAGGTGTTGCCATAGTTCTATCAGTACCTCTATTAGACATTTCATTTTTATCATGATTATACACTAGTTTATCATGATGTGCAATATTTAGTTTATTATGCTGTGTAATATCTAGTATATTACGTCGTGTAACGTCTAGTTTATTATGTTGTGTAATATCTAGTTTATCATGCAAAGATATACTTTATTCTCTATTATCTTTATCATCTTCAACTCTATTAAAAAACTTATCACCATTTATATGTGAAGCCGATGCAATTTCAAGTTTGATAAACAAGTATTTCACTGTAAATAATCTACGCCCGACGGAAAAACATTCCTTGTATTCATTACGGCATACATTTAAAGACAGATTGCGAGATGTCCAAGCACCGGAAGAGATTATCGCCCAGCTTATGGGACACCGTATAGCTAAACCAAGATACGGACGCGGACATCTTTTAAAAACGGCGCATGAATGGTTGAGAAAAATACAATTCAAAGTTCCTGAAAGAAAAAAGTCAGAAAAATAACCGATTCGAATCATTCGCAATTGCAATATCGCAGATAAGAATATTATCCTTACATAAAATGATATTATGGTAAAATACTATTGTATGATAAAACATCCATACATCGGTATGATGACGCACCGCATCATCATAAATACTTGACTTAATTGCATATTTTCATAATTATAGATCGTGTACATTTTGTGCGTTTTACACAAATTGGAGAAAGGATACAAAAACCATGTTTTATTTTTTAAACTTTTTAGGAGATGAGTCCCATGACAGAAAACGAAATTATAGACAGAACCATTATCCGTAACGATTATTTACGGGACATTGTAAGAAATCTTGTGGAACAAAGGCAAAGCTCGGTTTAACACAGGAAGAACTAAACGCAAGGCTCGATATTGCTGACCGTCTGATTAGCAAATGGGAATGCGGAATAAGAAACCCTACTTCATTTAATCTATATTGCTGGGCGTTCGCATTGGGGATGCGATTGACTGTTGCCGCAAATGATAATATTCCACCGGAAAACAATGCTCCGAAATTCAGGGCAAGTAACGACAATAAATTTGCCGTTGTTTGATACAGATTTCTTTACACACCCAAACTTACAGCACCAATGCTTTATGAGTCGGTGTTTTTGGATTTTTTCAGTGCAAACTGAGTGCAAATGAAAAAAGCGGCCAAACTTTTAAGCTTGTAACCGCTTTATTTTCATGTAGCGCGATCCAGGATTGAACTGGAGACCTCATGATTATGAATCATGCGCTCTAACCGGCTGAGCTACCGCGCCATGTTTACAGTCGACGGCCTTTTTGATTACCGCTTTTCTGTTTTTTGAGGTTGCAAATATAGTATTTTCTTCTCTTTCTCAAACAAAATTTTAAAAACCGACGAAAAAAATTTCGTTCCGTTTCTGTGGTGTCCGGTTAAAATATGATTTTCCTTCAGTAAGACAACTTCGCGAACTTATATTCTGTAGCCGAAACAACATGGTTGTTAATTATTACCACTGAAATTAAAAAAGGCCAAATCATCGCGACATGGCCTTTAATACAAATACTGGCAATTTTAAATGGAAGTTAATTCGAAGGATACCCATTAACCATGAACTAAATTTACCTTAATCCTAATCACTTACAATCAGTTTTTCTCTTCCTGCAATTTTGTTGTCAATCATCAGATTAATTATAAAAATTCCCTTGTCTAAATTTTGGATTTTAACTTTTGTATTTTCCGGCCTCATTTCCATCATCACCGTACCACTTGGCTTAAGAATACGGATATATGTTTTTTGAAGCATCTCCCATGATACGTTTAATTCAATATAGAACCCCGCATAAGTGCTTGCCGGATTGGGATATATAGTAAAGGAGTTCTTGGTTAATTCGTTTATTCCGGTACTTGTTCCGGCAGCCTGGGTGATAGTTACCGTTTTTGATTGAGTTCCATCGGCCGTTATGGTAATGATTGCACTTCTGGAGCTGTTATTTGAATTTGCTGAAGCGGTGATAGTTATTTTACCATTACCGGTACCTGTTGTGGGGGTGATAGTTAACCATGACTGATCGCAGGTCACATTCCAGGTTGTGTTGGAGGTGATGTCGACAGAAGTTGAGCTATTAGCCGTAGCTTCAAGATTAGCTGTTGTTGCTGAAACGGAAAGGTTGGCCACTCCGGCTTCCTGGGTTATGGTAATAGTTTTATCGCTGAATCCTGTTCCTGATACAGTAACTATAGCAGTACGCAGGGAGGTAGTCGGATTGGCTTGTGCAGTAAAGGTCAGGGTAGCATTTCCTGTTCCGGAGGCGGGACTGACAGTGAGCCAGGATTGATCGCTTTTGGCTGTCCAGGAGGCTAAAGTGGTAATGCCGGCAGTTGCAGAACTGTTTTCAGCCCTGGTTATATTAACCTCGGTTGCAGAAAGAGACATAGCTTCCATCTCCACAATGTTTTGAAAATCTTTCCATTGATCAGCTACCTGGTAAGCCGCCTTAGCGCCTTTGGGAACATACAAGGTACAATTGGACATATCCACTTGATAAAACACGCCAATAGGAATTCCATCCGTGTTTACCTTAGCTAAAGGCAAAGCTGGAGGAGTTTCCTTATAAATATAAATCGACTTTAATTTAGCAGTAATGGATTGCGGTGCTTTATTTTCACTGATAGTTACAAATAAGGCTGCTCCCAGGAACTCAATGGAAGCCGGAAATGATATTCTGGTAAGGTTTATGCATAGAGCAAAAGCACAAGTATCCACCGATGTAACGGAAGAAGGAATTGTAATTTCGGTTAAAGCAGTATCGAGCACAAAAGCATACTTTTCCACTTTTAACACTGTAGATGGAACATTATATTTATTCTTTTTACCAATTGGGCTCTGAATCAACAAACTCCTGTCTTTATTAAATAAAACGCCATCGAGGCCTGAATACTCGGAATTATCTGGATCTACTAGAATATCTCCACTAAAAGCAGCAAAACAAAATTGACCAATTGATTTTACTGACGAGGGAATATGCACTGACTCAAAATTTGAACAAAAACTAAAAGCATAGTTTTCAATTGTTTTAAGAGAAGAGGGCAAAAGCAAATTGCCAGAGAATCCATTACATCCCTCAAAGGCACTTTCTCTAATTGTTTCAACTGATGTGCTTAAATTAAGTGTTCCTGAAAAAGAACATCCTCTAAAACTAGCCGTATCAACTATGGTAACAGTAGATGGGATTGATAAATTACCTGTAAAAGAACAACCATAAAAAGCTCCTTTCCACGTTTTGGTTAAACCGGCAGGGAGTATTAAATCACCAGTAAATTTACAATTATTAAAAGCATTTTCACCAATATGTGTTAACGAATTGGGCAGAACCAGTTTCCCCGAAAAATCTATTTCTTCGAAATTATTTGCTCCGATTGAGCTAACAGATGAAGGTAGTATCAAATCGCCTTTAAAACCTTTGCTATCATAGAAAACTCCGTTTCCAATCGATATAACCGAAGTACCTATGACTAGCTGACCTCCAAAGGTACAACCATCAAAAGGTCCAAGAAAATAGTAACTTGACTGGTACGATGGCAGATTATACTCCAATCCTCCCCCAAAATTACAATTAACAAAAGCCCAGACTGACAAAGCCGTTAAGGATGATGGCAAGGTTAATCCGCCTGCGAAATTGCAATTCTCAAAAGCATTTCCATCAATCTTAATGGTAGAAGCTGGTACTGTTAGCCCATTCATAAAATTAACTCCCTGAAAGGCCCCTTGACCGATTGTTTTAACAGAGGAGCCTAAATTAAGGTTTCCTTTGAAGCCCGAACAACCAGAAAATGTGTACGCTTCTAAATTTTCCAAAGAATTAGATAAAGTAAGTGAACCATCAAACCCGGAGCAGCCCGAAAAAGCACTGTTCCCCAGAGAATGAACCGAATTAGGTATTACCAGATCTCCCTTCAGAGCGGAACATTGATAAAATGCAGCATCGCCAATATTCTTAACTGAATTAGGAATAGAGAGCAGGCCTGCTAAACCCGAACATTGGTAAAATGCGCGATAACCAATACTATCTACGGAAGAACCAATCGTCAATTTTCCATTTAACCCGGAGCAATTATTAAAGGAAGAACGCCCAATCACAGTTACCGTATTTGGAATAGTCAAATCGCCCGTTAAGCCTGAACATCCAAAGAAAGCCGCCATACATATTTTCTTAACATTGGACGGAAGGGTCAAGGTTCCATTAAACCCATTGCATAAACCAAACACATATTCTTTAAGAGTATCCAAAGGGGCTGATAATACCAGATCTCCTGTAAAACCTAAACAATTGAAGAATGCATAACTGCCGATTTTAGTAACATTGGACGACATTTTCAGGTTACCATTAAAGCCAGAACAACTGTAAAACGCATTCTTTCCAATAGTTATAACTGATTCGGGTATAATAAGCGAACCAGAGAGGCCGGTGCAGCCATAAAAAGCGTCATTTCCAATTTTAGTTAATGAGGTTGATAATGTGAGCCCCTGATTGAATCCTGTACAATTACTAAAAGCATTATCCCCAATTATTGTCACTGAATTGGGAATTACAAGTTGACCTTTAAGTGCCGAACAACTGCTAAAAGCATGTTTACCAATTGAAGTCAGAGATGATGAAAGTGTCAAATTCCCATCAAACCCCGCACACTGACTAAATGCATAATCTCCAATGGAAGTCACTGAATTTGGTATTACCAGATCACCTTTTAGTTTATCTGAAAAGTAGAAGCAATAGTTCCCTATAGTTTTTAAAGACGAACCTAAAACAAGACCGGAAAATCCATCACAATAGCCAAAGCCATAATTTCCAATTGTTGTTACCGATGAAGGAATAGTTAAGGATCCTGTCAAACCAACGCATGCATAAAAAGCATAGTTTCCAATTGATGTTACAGATGTTGGGATAGTAAGTTGTCCGGTTAACCCATTGCAATAGTAAAAAGCACTGTTTCCAATGGAAGTAAGAGTAGATGGAAGGGTAAGTTGTCCATTAAGTCCACGGCAATCTTTAAATGTTGCATCTTTAATAGTTGTGATTGAGGATGGAATAGAAAGGGAACCTGTAAAACCAGAGCATGAAACGAAGGCCATACTACCCAATGTGGTAACAGAAGAAGGAATGGTTAATGTTCCGGTAAAACCTTTGCATAAATAAAAAGCTGCTTGTCCGATAGTGGTTAACGATGCCGGCAAATTTAATGGTCCCGTAAGATTATAACAATCTGCAAAAGCATATCCATCAATAATTTGTAATGTTTGGGGTAAGACAAGTGTACCACTCAATCCAGTACATTCGTTAAAAGCGCTTAATCCAATCCCAGTCAACGTTGAAGGAAAGGATATTGATTTTAAACCTACCTTCCCTTTATCGTTGCTCGCCCAATAGAACGCCTCGGTAGGAATGGTGTTTGCAGGATAAGTATGGGAAGCAGATCCCCCGGTGCCACCGGTTCCTGTATATGTTGCAACTGTTGTCCCCGATATGTCCAACACTTCCAATAAAGGCAACTCATCGCGCATTGTTTTAAAATCTCGCGCATCAATTACTCCTGTTATTGTTAAATTGGTGACTGTACTTTTTTCTGTTGCTGTTAAACCAGAGGCGAGTCCTCCGGCGGTAACAGCTATAACTTTATTAACAACTGCCAGAGATGAGGATTCTGAAGAAGTACTTCCCTTTTTTAGAGTGCTACTCCTGGCAGTATTTTCAAGGATTTCAGGGGGAGTTTCCAAATATGGTGTTAAATTTAATTTAGTTTCCGGAATACTCTCCTCAGCTAAAGAATTTAATATCCTATTTACATTTTTAATAGAATCTTCAGTTCTTTTTTGTTGTATTTGCCTTCTTATTAATATTTCTCTTGAAATAGTGTCATTTCTTGAAGTTAAATCCAATGGAAGCATATGATTTAACTTCTCAAAAGGGAGTTTAAGAGACTCACTTTCATTTGTCAGTTTTTTCTCACTCTCTGACACTTGAGATTTCAGACCAGAAACTGCATTGATCAGGAATAATAATAGTATAACTCTTTTCATAGTATAGAAGTATTATGAAAACTGTTCGATATCAATTTTAATTTTAAAGAGAAATAACTTAGTCGGTTTGGCTATCTTTTCCCGATCTCAAAAATAGGCTAATAATTTTTTCCTAATTTGTTGGCTTTTAAACGAAAGGCTCTGTTTGGTTGAATTATGGAGATACTTTGTTAATATTGGACAATAGTTGGTAATTAAAACATATCAAAACTATCCTTCAGTTCCGAAAACGCCGACCGGGATAGAACAATTTCATATTTGTTAAAAGGTGGTATAAGTATACAATTACGGGTCTTAAATTCGATGGCATTCAGGTAATTTAAATTTAATATAATGGATGGGTTGACCTTGAAAAAGCTTTTGTCTTTCAGGGTTTCAAAGATACTCTTGGAGTTAGTTTTACTGCGGATTTTGACAACATCCTGATTGTTCAGCAAGGCTCCCCAGCCGCTTCGGTCTATTCTTTCTTCCTGAAATGCGAAAAGCACTATTTCATCCTTGTACAAAAGTCGCAAACCTGTGGCTGTTGGTATAAATACCCGGGAGTCGCCGTTGGGGAAAATGGTATTTAGCTTTTCGCGATAGCTCCTTTCCTGGGAGTATCGTTCTTTTTTTAAGCGTCCAATCAGGTTGCTGAGTTCAGGATACTGAACAGGCTTAACCAGGAAATCGAATGCCGACTCGCGCAATGCCTGCAGGACATATTTATCGTACGAAGTATAAAAAACAACGGTTGGCTCAAAGCTATTGTCTGCTCTTAAATCTTTTAATACGTCAAAACCGGTTTTGCCTGGCATTTCTATATCCAAAAATATCAACTGGGGCTTTGTTTCAATTAATAATTTAACTGCTTTTAAAGGATCGGTGCAGGTTTTTACAATCTCGATTTCCTCGAAGGAACTTAATTCTTCGCTCAGTTGCTTGATTGCGGATTTGTCGTCATCAACAATAACTGTCTTAACATTTCTGGTTTCCATGTTAGTTTAACTCAAAATTAAATCCTTTGGGAATCGAAATCTTTACCTCAGTACCCAGGTTTTTTCCTGCTTCATCTTTCAGGTCTACCAAGGTGAAATTTATTTTTTTCTGATTTTTACTGTTGAGCAGATGGACCGTTTGATTGATAACTTTTAGGCCCGTTCCAGTACCTTTGATCTTTGAATCTTTCAGGCTTGCATTTCGTCCGATGCCATTATCGACAATACGGATATTTAAATGGTCATGGCTGATTTGGGCGTCTACCGTCAGCATTTTATCACCACTACTTTTGGCGGATAACCCATGCTTGATAGAATTTTCAACAGGAATCTGAACAATCATGGCTGGTATTTGATAATCGTACAGGTCGGATGTTTCAACTTTTATATCTGCTTTTATAGGACCCACCTTTGATTCCTGCAGGAGCAAATAATTGTCAACAAATTCGAGCTCCTCCTTTAAGGTAATAAAAGGTTTTTCGATATTCAAAAGGGTGCACCTCAACATATTCACAATGGCGGTTAAGCGTTTGGCAACCTCCGGCTTGTCAGTCAACTCGTCCTGTATGATACTTAGAGAGTTAAACAGAAAATGAGGAGAAATCCTTCCTCGTGCATTTTCAAGCCTGAGTTGTGATATCTTGTTTAATTGTTCCTGAAACTCAAGCCGGCGTTGCTTCCTTACAAACCAGAAAATTATAGATGCACTTGCAATTAAAATTATCAAACCACCAATAAGAAGGTAAATTACAGCTTTTTGTTTTGAATTCTCCGATTCTTTGGTCCTGATCAATTCATCTTTAAGTGCTTTTTCTTCTTCCAGAAACCTGATCTGACTTTCCTTTTTCCCCGCTTCCCAACGGGCTTCAGCATAAATTGCAGCTTCCGACTGTGTCCTCTTGAATATGGAATCTGTGGTTTGTGAGAAGATATCGGCATAATATAATGCTTTTTTGAAATCACCCATGCCTTCGTAAGCTTCTTTCAATTCCTTGGACGATTCTGCGATAACCCCTGGAAAATCACCTTCTACACCCTCATTATAACTCTTTATTGCATATTGATATGCTCTTTTAAAATCCTTTAAGTTATTATAAACTCCTGCAAGTTTTGAGTAAGCGATTGCATTTGTTTCCGTATCTTCTAATTCATTTGTAAGGTCTATTAAGTTATTAAGGTTTACTATCGCATTTTTATAATCCGACTGTTTTTTGTAAATATCGGCACTTGTTGAATAAACTGTTTCTAACGAAACCATGTCGTTAATTTCAATAGACAATGCCTTTGATTTGGAGAGATAATGAAGTGCAGAGTCGTTATTGTTCAATTCATAATAAACATCTCCTAACCTTGCATAAATTTTTGATAAACCTGCCTGATAACCCGCTGTGGAATAAATGGCAAAAGCTTTCCTGCAATATTCCAAGGCTTTGAGGGGATTTTTATTACTAATCTGAACACTTGCAAGGGTGCTATAATCGTTTGCCACACCTTGTTTATCGCCATTTTTTTCATTGATCCCGATAGACATCAAATAGTATTTTGTTGCCTCCTCGTATGCATAAATATTATAATATACCTGGCCAATATTGTGATATGCTTTTGCAAGCTGCATAGGATCATTTACTTTTTTGCTAAGTCTCACTACATTTTTATATTGCTCCAGGGCACCAACGTAATCACATTTAGAAAAAAGGATGTTGCCAATATTGTTTTCTGTAATAATTACATTGATAGAGTCCTTCAATTTTCCATATAATTCTTTGGCCTTTTTATAGTTTTCAATGGCTTCATCCTGTTTTCCCACGTTGGCACACAGAGCGCCAATATTGTTATAGGCGCCAGCAAGTAATTCCTCATCTTTTAATTTCTGAGCCAGGTACAAAGGCCGTTTAAAGTAAATGAAGGCACTGTCCATATTCCCGCGGTAAACATGAATAATGCCCATATTGACATAAATTTTGGACTCTAACCGGGGATCCCTTATTGCCTTGGCAACATCCAGGGCTTTTTTATAAAAATATACTGCCGAATCGTATTGTGCTTTAAAGGAATATAATGCACCTCTGTTCATCAGCAATTTTCCAAGAACGTCCTTTGCATTTATTTTTTTTGCAGCTTCCGTTCCAAGTTTGTTATGTTTCCATGCATTATCGGTTTGGTGTAAATCCGAATATACCGAAGCCAACTTTGAATGTGCAAGCGCGAACAGATAGTAATATTTTTTATCCGGTTTATTGTTTTGGAGCAGCGATAATGCCCGGTTATATAAAAAAATTGCCGAATCAGGCTTGCTGACTCTTAAGTTTTCACCTTGTTTTAGATAATTGTTAACGGATGCGGTATCAATTGCGACATTCTCCTTCGAATGAACATCAATGGAAATGCAAATTAGCAAAGCAATTAAAGGACGGTACATTTTTTATTCACTGATTGTTAGTTGGATATCTTCTTTTTAACGCAAATATTAGCTTCTGTTTGGCTCACTAATTTATAAATTTTTCCCAACCAGATGAAATTTATCTTGGATCATCTTTCAACTTATTCTTGCATAAGAATTCAACCAAAAAAATTCAATTCAGGATGGTTGAATTTTTGAATGTTTCTAAACTTTCCCGGAATTCATTAAATGCTAAAGCGAATTCAAATATTTAATGTCCGAATTTAACACCGGTAGAGGTGTGCAGAAACTTAGATAACCGAATTAACCTGGCTTATTAATTCTTCTGCCACTAAAGGTTTAACAATGTATTTCAAATCACCACAAGCCGATATACAACTCCTGGATTGATCGAATTTTGCATTTAGTATCAAAATCACAGAAAGGTGGTTAATCTCTGTACTAACATTTTCCTCTTTAAAGAAATCATTAATTTCAGTTTCAGGCGTATCTGCATTCAATAAAATCAAATGAGGCTGTAAATATTTTAAATAAACCAAAGCTTCCGTTCCTGTTTGGGCATAAATCATCTCATAAGAATCATCAAAGCACGATGATATCAAACTGTTCACAGTTCCGTCCTTTTCTATCACCATTATTAACTTTCGGGCACTGGATGAATACTTATTCCGCTGTTTTTTCATTTCCAAGATACTTTCCAGGTCTTTGAGGTAGTTTTAAGCCTGTTACTTTTGAATAAAAGTTAAAGACTTACATTTCAAAATTAACATTGAAGGCCGCACTTCTTATAAAATATCTATTAGAAAAGGATTAGAATTTCAGAGAGTAGTTCTAATTTGATTCTAATTCACGATTAATGCTCTTCTAATAAGGTAATTCTTTATTTGCTCTACATAAAACAAATAATATGGAAAGCAATAATAAAACAAAACCTGTATTGGCTACACTATTGATAGCCACCACTCTGACCAGCGGATGGTTTCTGATTAAGAACAATTCTCAAAAAATTGAGGCATCTAAAGAAAGATCCGTTTTTGCCGCAGAAAAAGATCTGTTAAACAAAGAAGTGAACGAACTTGCTTTGGAGAAAAGAAAATTTGCTGATGAAAGTAGCATCCGTAAAGCAAAAATCGACTCCTTAATGAATGTTGTCGATATGAGGAATAGCGAAGTGCGCAGCTTACTTGCTGCAAAAGCTGATGTTAACAACCTGAAGAAGAAACTGAAAGAACTGGAACAGGTAAGAAATGAACTAAATACAGAAATTATTTACCTGCGTCAGAATGAAAAGAAAATGAACCTCACAAATTCTACTCTAGAAGAGGAAATAATGAGGCTGAAAACCGAAAATGAGAAGTTAGTCGCTGAATTACTATTGTCGAAAAATCTTTCAACTGACTACATTCTTGTTCGTAATTTAAAAAAGAACCAGAAAATTACAGCATTTGCAAGCCGAACCAAAGTAATTAATGTGAGTTTTGACTATCCCTCAAGTTTGGTCAACATGTTGGAAGTTAAGGTTGAAACTCCCGATGGACAAACTTATACATCATCTGACAGGGAGCTTTTGTCGGTTATTCCGTTGAATGAACCAGCATTAGAGAACACTTCAGAACTTTCCTTAAAAAGGATGGAACTCAACTTCAAACCCAGGAAAAAGCTTACCAAAGGCATATATAAATTCAATATAACCAACGGTAACGAGGTAGTTAACATCATTTTGGTTCAGTTAAAATAATAACGTGTTACATTTTTCATTGTTTTGTGGTTTCCCCGGGATTCTGACTTAAGTCATTTTCCCGGGTTTTTCCCATTCATTAATTAATTATAAATTTTTTATCATGCTCAGAAGTTTATTCATAATCACCATATTATCTTTTATCAGTATAAAAGTAAATTCTCAAAATACAATTAAGTTAGCGCACATAAATTCTATGGAGCTTTTAAGTGCAATGCCCGAAAATGATTCGGCCCGTGTAAAACTTGAAAAAGTGATTAAAGAATTACAGTTTTATCTGGAAGATATGCAGGTTGAATTCAATAATAAATATCAGGAATATACAACAAAGAAAAACACCTATACTGCATCTTTAGCCCAGATTAAGGAAACGGAGCTTCAGGATATGAATACCCGAATGCAGCAGTTTCAGGAATCGGCCCAAGGCGAAATTGAAAATAAACGGACCGAAATATATAAACCTGTTATGGATAAAACCAGAAAGGTTATTGCCGATGTAGCAAAAGAAAACGGCATTACCTATGTTTTTGATACAAGTAATGGAACATTACTTTACCAGAGCGACAATAGCATAAATCTTATGCCACTGGTAAAAAAGAAATTAGGACTAAAATAAATATATGACAACGATTTAGGTCTCATCCCATGCTATGCACGCGAAAGTCTTGTCATCGTGAGTGGAGAAACACGAAATATTTCCCCGGAAAACAGTGAAAATAAATAATGTTTTCTCCTTTGAACTGTTTAATTTAGCTGTAATCATATAATTTATGGAGAATAAAAAGTTGCTGGTTATAGAAGACGAAAAACGTTTGGCCGAAGTTCTGAAAGCGGGTTTTGAAGAACATGGATACCTGGTAGATACAGCCCTTGATGGTTATATAGGCCGGAATATGATTCGTAAAAACAAGTACGATCTGGTAATTCTCGATATTAATCTTCCTTTGGTGAATGGATACGAATTGTGCCGGGAAATACGCCTTCAAAACAGCGAAATTCCAATAATAATGCTTACAGCTATGGGTGAGCCCGAAAATAAAATTGCAGGCTTTGATGTGGGTACCGATGATTACGTGATTAAGCCTTTTGACTTTCAGGAACTTCTGGCAAGAGTTAAAGTTTTTCTTCGCAGAAGCGTAATCCATGAAAGCAAAGAAGAAAAGGTGATAAAAATTGATGATCTGGTAATAAATCTCACAAAAAAAACAGTTCAACGGGGCGATAATTTAATTGAATTAACTGCCAAGGAATTTGCCCTTCTGCAATACCTCGCCAAAAACAAGGGGATTGTTGTTTCCAGGGTGGATATAGCTGAAAAAATCTGGGACGTGAATTTCGATACCGGCACTAATTATATAGATGTTTATATTAATTACCTCCGAAAAAAAATTGATAAAGATTTTAAAAACAAGCTTATACATACCCGTGTGGGTTTGGGTTATGTATTAAAAGATCCCAGCGAATAAGATGAATATCAGAATAAAGCTTACAATTCAGTTCACAATTATTATTGGGGTAATTCTTTTGGTGTTTACTCTTGCTATTTATTATTTCTCATCGTCCTACAGAATCAATGATTACAATGAGAGGCTAAAAAACAGAGCTTACACAACCGCCCGTTTACTACTTAATGTAAAAGAAGTTGACGAAACTTTACTTCGGATTATTGATAAAAACACCCTTGCCCTAAACCAGGAAAGTATTTTTATTTTTAATGAAAATGGTAATCTTGTTTACAATACCTCCGAATCGGATTTTAACGATCGGGAAGTACTGGAGAAAGTAAAAGAAGACAAAATTTATGAGTTTAGTCAAGGCGAAAAGGATGCCGTGGGTTTAAGTTACGAATATGATAAGAAATATTACATAATAATTGCTTCGGCTCATGATATATATGGAATAGCAAAAATAAGGAACCTAAAAATCATTTTGTTTGTAGGCTATATTTTAAGTCTCCTGATATCAATTCTTGCGGGCTCTGTATTTTCCGGCAGGGCCCTGGCTCCAATTTCGGCAGTAGTAAATCAGGTAAAAAAAATAACTATTACCAATCTAAACCTTAGGGTTAACGAGGGAAATAAAAAAGATGAAATAGCTCAATTGGCAATTACATTCAACCAGATGCTTCAGCGGCTGGAAGAAGCATTTATTCTTCAAAGGGAATTTGTATCGAACGCAGCACATGAGCTTCGAACTCCATTTACTGTAATGCTGGTGGAAATAGATTACAACCTCCTACAGCAGCGACGGATGGAACAATACCAGGAAACTCTGAGAAATCTATCCAAAGAACTGAAAAAATTAAGTAAATTAACAAACGGGCTTCTGGATCTGGCTAAAATAAATTTCAACGAAAGAAACTTTGAGAATGCTCCTCTTCGAATAGATGAATTATTAGTAGATACCTGCAACGAGGTCCAACGTAACAATTTAGATTTCAAACCTGTAATCGATTTCAGCTCGTTTCCCGATGAGGAGGAATATTTATATATAAAAGGCAATGAACAGCTATTAAAAACTGCTTTCAAAAACCTGATTGAAAATGCATGTAAGTTCTCCACCGCCAAGGGAGTAAACATTTCACTGACCTTTGAAAAAAAAAGGATGGAGATTCATTTCAAAGACCAGGGTATTGGGATATCAAATGAAGATATACCTAACATATTTCGTCCCTTTTATCGTGGTGCCAACACGCATTTTATTGCTGGTTATGGTCTTGGATTAGCTTTAACTCAGAAAATTATTCACCTGCACAATGGAATTATTACTGTACAATCCGAACTTGGAAAAGGATCCGTCTTTTCCATTTCATTCCCGGAGATAGAACTCTATCAAAAAAGCTAACCCCCGACAAACTAGCAAATGTCGAGGGTTAAATGCATGGTGAGGTTTTAATCACTTGCATATGCTACAAGTGCTAAAAGTATGACATAAAAATTAAAAAAGAATTAGATCCAGATTAGAACAATATTATAAAACAGCAGGTCAGTGGCAAAACCGGCCCGTATTGCTTTTACATGATTAATGTTATAACGCCTTCCCGGATTGTTTGAAGAAAAAATAAAACGGCACACTGCTGAGAATGAGTAATAAACCGAAAGCTGATTTCGCTGGCTCTGTCCAGATAGTATGAACCGTTAGAGCTATTGAAAACAAAAGAAAAAGAACCGGAACAACGGGATAACCCGCAACCTTCTTCTTAATGGCTCTGGTTCTCTTCAGTTTTATTAATGCAACTGCCAATAATCCATAGAACATAAAGGCGGTAAACACAACCATATCGGAAAGCATATCGAACGATCCTGAAAGAAGCAGAATACAACTCCAAACCATGCTATAAATTAAAGCAATAACGGGAGTTCGGAAACGAGGATGAACTTTTGCTGCATTGCGAAAGAAATATCCCTCCTGCGCCATACGGTAATATTTTCTGGGCAAACTGATGATATTACCATTGAGAGCACCGAATGAACATACCAGAATGAGTATCTGCAACACAAGTTTCCCATAACTGCCGAAAATGACTTCTGCAACAGGCAAAGCGCCAATCTCGTTTTCGCCGATATTTCTGATCTCTTCCAGAGATAAAACATACATATACACGTAATTTACAGCTATGTAAAGCACGATGGTAAGTAAGATTCCAAAAATTAGTGCCAACGGCAGATTTCGGCGGGGATTTATAATTTCGCCCGAAATATTTGCCGGGTAAATCCAACCATCGTAAGCCCACAAAGCAGCTAGCATTGCTGTTAAAAAGCCGCTCATAAACGACCAGGATTCAGGCGAACTTACATTGATTATTGCTTCTGTTTCTGTTTCCGGTTTTGAATATGCCAACCCCAGAACAATCAACATAAGTATTCCAAGAATTTTAGCGGTGGTAATAATATTGTTGATTAAACCACTTTCTCGGGCTCCCAGGCAGTTTACAGCAGTTAAAAGGATTATGGTTAAAATTCCAAGAATTTTGATGCCCGAGTTAGCAAAAGGATAAATATAATTTGCGATGGAAATATGCTCCCATGCTTCCAATGGATTAGGTAAAGGAATGATAGAGTTAACCGTTTGAGCAAATAAGAAGGCAATAGCAGCATTAACGCCAGTGCCAACAATCATAAAATCGGACCACCCTGAAACAAAAGCGAAAAATTTGCCAAATGCTATTCTGAAATATTCGTATGTTCCACCCGATTCTTCAGTGAGGTTTGCAAGTCCTCCCACCGTAAGAGCTCCCAGCAGGCTAATTACCCCTGCTGCTGTCCATGCCAGTAATATAGCCATTTCGCCCAGGCCTGTTTTCGCTATAGGAACTATTTTCATAAAAATACCACTACCAACAACCAGTCCGGCAACCAGCAATGTACTTGTAAAAAGACTCAATTCCCTTTTAAGTGTAATTTCTTTTTGCGATTTCTTGTCCATTCTATTATTTTCGGTGGAAGTTTTCGGGCAGTTCCAAAGGTATAAATTCTGCCAAACTTTAGGAATTTCAGGTGCTAAAGTATCTCTTCCTTTATCAAAAACTCAATTCAATTAAAATCCGTCTTCAGCAATATTGATTTTTATATTATTTTTAGACTTTGAAAGCTTTTTATTAACTAACTCAAAAATCAACTTTATGAACAATCTGCATAGTAGAAGAGATTTTTTTAAAATTACGGCAGGAGGAGCTGTTTCTCTGGCTGTATTAGCTGCCTGCAAATCCGATAAGAAAAGTTTTGGCGTAGGAATTCAACTTTATACCATTCGCGACGCCATGACTGCCGATCCCAAAGGAAGTCTGAAAAAAGTATCGGACCTGGGATATAAAAATCTTGAGCTGGCAAATTATGCCGACGGTAAGTTTTATGGTTTTGCTCCCAAAGAATTCAAAAAAATTGTTTCTGATTTGGGTATGAACATTCTTAGCAGTCACACCCAGGTTGAAGCTGCCGGAATAACCCTCGACAATGCGAAGAAAATGGCCGACGACCATGCTGAACTTGGCGTGAAGTATTGTGTTCAGCCTTGGGTAAACGAACCCGACCGCAATATTGAAACTTACAAAAAAATGGTTGGCGACTGGAACGAAGTTGGTAAAATTATGAAAGGTGCAGGTATTCAGTTTGGATACCACAACCATAATTTCGAATTCCTGAGCATAGATGGAATTGTTCCTTATTACGATATTTTTATGAAAGAAATGGATCCCGACCTGATTACTATGGAAATAGACCTTTTCTGGGTAAGCAAAGCCGGACAGGATCCTGTTGAAATGTTTAAGAAATATCCTGGCCGTTTCCAGCTTTTCCATATGAAAGATATGCTTAACAAACAGGAGCCATTCTTCGATGTAAATAAAGATGATGTTTGCTCTGTTGGCGCTGGTGTCATCGATTTCAAAACTATTCTGGCATCGAAAGATGTTGCAGGTATGAAATATATGTTTGTGGAAGACGATAACCAGGGCAATGGAAAACCTTTCGAAGGAATTGAAACAAGTATCAACAATCTTACCACCAAAATTTTGGTTTAGCTCTAAAGCAAATTCATATAAAAAAGCCGCCCGGGTTTATTTCAGGCGGCTTTTTCTTTTCCGATCTATTCGTATTTAAGCGATTCAACCGGATTTCGGTTAGCTGCCTTATAGGTTTGATATAGTATAGTCACCATGGTGAATAGAAAAGCTATACCTGCGGCGGCAAAAAAGGGCCAAAGCACAAGATCGGTTTTATAAGCAAAATTATCGAGCCACCTTTTTATGGCGTAATAAGCCAACGGACAAGCAATAATGTTAGCAATTAAAACCCACCTGGTGAACTGTCCGGATATCAGTCTGATGATATCAAAATTACTCGCCCCATGTGTTTTTCTTATACCAATTTCCTTGGTTCGCTGCAGCGAAAAGAAGTTAATGAGTCCAAGCAAACCCAAACATGCTATAAAAATTCCGAAAATTGTAAAATATCCCAGCAGCTTGCCTGTGCGCGTTTCCGTTTTGTATTGATTTTCGTAAGTCTGATCCAGAAATTTATAGCTAAAAGGGAAATCAGGGTTATACTTTTTTGTAGTTTTTTCCAGTATATTCAATTGATCCTGTGTATTTCCCGGATTAAACTTTACAAAAACCATAGTCACCATTGGACGCAGGAAAATAATCATTGGCGACAAAGGCTTTGAAAGAGGTGCAAAGTTGAAATCCTTAACCACCCCCACAATGGTTCCTTTTTTCTCGTTAACGGAAATTACACTACCAACCGGATTCTGCATTCCCATCTTTTTAACGGCTGTTTCATTCACAATAAAAGATGATTCCTGGTCGCCTGGAAATTCAGGTGAAAAGCTTCTTCCTTCAGTAATTTCTATGCCAAATGTTTTCATCATATCGTAATCGCCATAAAGCATGGCAAAACCCTGTTTATTATCCGGTGCCTTCCCTTCCCAGGTAATTCCCGATTCCTGGTTCCTGATTTCGATAGGCAAATCCGAAGCCAGGCAAACGCTGTTCACCGCAGGATTATTCAACAGATCACTTTTATAGGCATCGAAATTTGTATATAAAGCTCCACGACGAAGAAAATAAACAGTTTTCTCCTTATCAATGCCAATCTTTTTATTGATCATATAACTCGACTGTAACCACACAAACAAAGTGCAAACAGTAAGAAAAACCACAATGCAAAACTGCAGAATAACCAAACCTTTCCTAAAAGCAACACCTCTTTTACCCGAAGAAACCGACTCTTTCAAAACCTTTACCGGTTGAAAAGACGAGAGGAAAAACGCAGGATATATTCCTGAAAGAAATCCTGTTAACAAAATAAAAATTACCAGCGCCAGGTAAAGCAATGGATTGGAGTAATCAATGGTAAGTTCTTTTCCGGTGAATTCGTTAAAGTATGGAAGGGCAAATTCCACCAGGATCATGGCCACAATATTGGCAATAAAAACCATCAACACCGACTCGCCCAGGAATTGCCGAATGAGCTGGGCATTACCCGATCCAACAACCTTGCGAATCCCAACTTCCTTTGAGCGTTTACTGGCTCTGGCAGTCGACAGGTTAATAAAATTGATGCATGCAATTAACAAGATGAAAAAAGCGATAAGGGAGAAAATCTTTACATACTTAATATCTCCTGCACTTTTATTCAAAAGATCAAATTCAAGACCGGCCGAATACAAATGGATTCTACCTAAAGGTTGGAGAAAGAGTTCAAATGTTGAATTCGGATCTTTTCGTATATGAAAATCCCTGATTTTTTTCTCGAATGCGGCAACCTCAACCTGGGGATCGAGCCTTACGTAGGTGTTTAGCATCAGATATTCCCAATTGTTGTCAAGGTTTTGTCCAACTTTTTTAAAGAGGGTTAATGGCACTATAAAATCGACCACAAAATGTGAATTCCCCGGTAAATCTTTATACACCCCGGAAACTTTCATATCAAACTGGTTATCGAATTTCAGGGTTTTGCCTATAGGGTCTTCTTTCCCGAAATATTTACCGGCCAGAGTTGAACTTAAAATAATGGAAAACGGTTCTTCAAAGGCTGCTTTGGCAGTTCCACGCAAAAAAAGTGTCTCAAAAACATCGAAAAAAGTGGAATCGGCCAAATAACCATTTGGTTCGTAAGAGCCTTCCTTGTCCGGTTCTCTTAGTAAAACATCCGAATTGGTAAGTAAGTTGAACGAAACCAGACGAGTAAGCTTCTTTATTTCGGGGTACTGCTCTGTCAGCGGATGCGCAATACCAGGCGCAGTAAGTCCACCCTTTGATTCAGTTTCCTTTCCTTTAAGATCCGTACAGACTCTGTAGATATTCCGGTAATCATTAAAGCCGGTATCGAAACTGTTTTCATTTAATACCCATAAGGCAATAAGAATGAAGGTTGCCATTCCTATAGAGAGTCCAAAAATGTTGATAAGTGAGAAACTCAGGTTTCTCTTCATGATACGCAAGGTGATATGCAAATAATTCTTAAACATTGCTCATTAATTTTAGTCTTGGTCAAGTTATCCAATTATATGCCTTATGCATTAAAATTAAGAAAAACAACCTATTGTGCATATCATATTTCTATTCAAAAATAAAAAACATGTGTAAAATTTATACATTTGCGTATAAAAAGGTAACAATGGCACAAAAAGAAAAAGGTAAAATCCTTATTGTTGACGATAACGACGGTATTTTAAAAACCCTCAGATTTACGCTGCGCAACGAATTCGACGAGATATTTACCATTCGCAATCCCAATCTGATCTTATCCACACTGAAACAAAACAATGTCGATGTAATTCTGCTTGATATGAATTTCAATGCAGGGCAGAATACCGGGAATGAAGGCATTTTCTGGCTTTCTGAAATTCTAAAGGCTGACACGGATGCCATTGTAGTAATGATCACCGCTTATGCCGAGGTGGACCTGGCAGTAAAAGCCATTAAAATGGGGGCTCTCGATTTTGTTGTTAAACCCTGGAACGATGAAAAATTGCTTACCACCTTGCAAACTGCCCAAAAGCTGCGATGGTCGAAAAAAGAACTGCAGCAGTTAAAACAAAAACAACAGGTGATCAGGGAAGAAATTAATAAACCCGAAACTCTGCTTGTTTACCGGAGCGACGTAATGAAGAAAACCATGGAAATGGCTATGAAGGTAGCTGTTACTGATGCCAATGTTCTTCTTTACGGTGAAAATGGAACAGGAAAAGAGTTAATAGCAAGAGAAATACATAATAATTCGAAACGAAAGTCAGAGCTGTTTTCATCGGTCGATCTGGGCTCAATAAGCGAAAGTCTTTTTGAAAGTGAACTTTTTGGCCACGTCAAAGGCGCTTTTACCGATGCCAAAACCGACAGGATGGGACGTTTTGAGGCAGCACACGGAGGAACTCTTTTTCTGGACGAGATAAGTAATCTTAGCTTTTCACTGCAATCAAAACTACTTTCGGTGTTGCAGAACCGACAGGTTTTTCGGTTGGGAAGCACTCAACCCATAACGGTGGATGTAAGGCTTATTTCGGCCACCAACCGTTCCATTCAGAAAATGATTGCCGAGAATCTTTTCCGTGAGGATTTGCTGTATCGCATCAATACTATTCAGATCGAAATACCACCTCTGCGCGAAAGAGGCGAGGACATCATTCTGCTGGCCGAGAACTTCCTGAGAATTTATGGCAAGAAATACGATAAGCCTTTGCTGAAATTAAATTCACCTGTGTCCGAAAAGCTCTTACAATACCATTGGCCCGGGAATGTAAGAGAATTGCAGCACACCATTGAAAAAGCTGTAATATTAAGCGAGAGTAATATCATTACTGAGAAGGACCTCTTTTTCAATATGGGAAACATGACCAGCCCTTCGGTTTCGGAACTTTTTAACCTCGAGGAAATTGAAAAAATCACCATCAGGAATGCAATAGATAAATGTCGTGGCAACCTCACCAGCGCTTCCGAAATTTTGGGAATTTCGAGAAAAACGCTTTATAACAAAATAGAAAAGTATGGTCTTTAGTCGTTTTTTGGGTGTTCTGTTTTTCAGAATTATGCTAATGCTGGTTACCTGTTTGGCAATAGCTTTCATTATTGTAATTAAAAAATACTGGTTTACGGCCATCGGCTTGTTTATTTTATTGGGAATTCAGGTGTATGCACTTCTGGCATTTCTCAATAAAACCAACGAGTATATCGCGAAATTTGTAAACTATCTTCGCGAAGAAAACACAAACTTTCAAATCCCGGAACGTCTGAAAAAACCTCCGTTCGATAAGCTTATCCAATCGCTCCAGGAAACCGGATTATTTATCAGGAAGACCATTTTATTGAAAGAGCATCATTATCATTACCTTCAATATATTGTCAACTCGGTTGGTGTTGGTATCGTGGTTTTTAACCGGAATGGGGAAGTCGATCTGATTAATCCTACAGCCAAAGCTCTGCTCAATATAAAAAACCTTACAAAGATTAGCGAATTAAATGCCATTGACGAAACTTTTGAGAATCTGCTTATATCCATCAAACCCGGAGAAGACCGTTCTCATAAAGTAATGATTAACTCACAGCTTTATATATTTTCGTTCAATGCGACCGAATTTAAAATAGCCGATAAATATTACAAGTTAATTGCCTTTCAGAATATCAGGGAAGAACTGGATCAAAAAGAACTGGAGTCGTGGCAAACCCTAATCCGCATTCTGTCGCATGAGTTGATGAATACTATTACGCCCGTGAATTCTCTCACAAAGTCATTGGTTAAGATGTATCAATCAGACCATACAGCAAACGACCCCCAAATAAAGGAAGACACACGTGAAGGACTTGAACTCATTTCGGAGCGTGTGAGCGAATTGCTCTCATTAGTGGAGCGTTATAAAATTCTGAGCAGGCTCCCATCTCCAAATTTTAAGCAGATTGCAGTCCATACGTTAGTTGGGAATATTGTATCCTTACTTAAACCTGAAGCTACGGAGAAAAACATTTTTATTAACATGAAGGACATTGACCCGGAAATTTTAACATTAGCCGACGAACAAATGCTTTCACAGGTACTGATAAATGTAATACGGAATGCCATTGATGCTGCTGAAGAAGCAAAATATAAAACCATTGATATTTCGGTAAAAAAAGTTGAAAGTCATACAGAAATACATGTAACTGACTATGGGAAGGGAATAACAGCAGATGAACTCAGCAAAATATTTATTCCCTTTTACACTACCAAGGAAAACGGCTCCGGGATAGGTTTAAGCTTGAGCAGGCAGATTATGCGGCTGCACAAAGGACAAATCACGGCGGTTTCGAATCCGGGTGAATTTACAACTTTTATTGTGTCAATCTGATTTGATATTACCTTATAAAATTGGTCATTACCTTTTGAACAGGCATTGGAGCCGGAATAGAATCTTTCGTTTGCTCCTTCATTTTCAGCAACCAGGCTATATTATTTCCGAGCACTTCCATAATCTGAACACCTTCTGCATCCTGAACCACTTCCCCTGGCATACGGCCATGAATAATATTCCAGTAGTTGGAAGTGGCAAGTATCATCTCCGAATAGGTAAGATAATGATTTAAACTATCGAAGGTAGCAGAACCACCTGTGCGACGCACCGCAACCACAGCAGCTCCCACCTTTTGGCGAAATAACCCTCCGTTACTTCCGGCAACATAAAAGGCTCGATCCAGAAAGCTTTTCATGGTTCCGGGAACACCCGCATAATGAACCGGTGCACCAAGAATTAACCCATCGGATGCCTTCATAACCTGAATCGACTCATTCAATAAATCAGTTGTAATGGAACATTTCTCATCCCTGTTTTGCCGGCACTTTCCACAAGCCAGACATCCTCTTATTGCTTTATTACCAATATGCAGCATTTCGAACTCAATACCCTGCTCTGTCAGTTTTGAGCCAACCATGGCTAAAGCCTGATATGTATTGCCTTCCTTATTGGGACTCCCGTTAATGGCCACTACTTTCATGAATGTAATTTTAGATTTTACCCCAATAATAATCAATTATCCTTTTCAAAATTCATATTGAAAAGGATATTATTGCTTTTGGCAAATCTATTTCAGAAACCTTTTTATATCCACCTCTATGTCCAGAGGTTTTCCATCTTCAAGATATTCAACAAAATGATTCGCAAAGAAAGGAGCTAATGAGGCACCTTTCGCCCCTAATCCGTTAAAGATTCCAATATTAATATGATCGGGATGCATCCCAATTACAGGCTTTCTATCTTTTATGGCAGGGCGGATACCTGCGTAATGTTCCACAATCTCGTAAGAACACTCAAGCAAATTGTCCAGCTTTTGTGTAAGTTCTCTTCTCCCCTCCTCTGTAGGAATTTCATCCCGATTATCCCATTGGTAGGTGGAGCCGACTTTATAATAATCGTCGCCTAGTGGAAGAATAAACATATCTTTCATCCAGATTTTGTTCTGTTTAAAATCACGGCAACGAATAATAAGAATCTCTCCCTTTGCCAGCACAAAGGGAAGCCAGGAGAAAAAAGGAGTGGAAGAAGCTTTATATCCTTCACAAAATATAATTTTACCGAAACTGCTGTTATTCCACAAAATTCTATCCCCTTCAAAATACAAATCTTCTTTCCCAACAGAACACTCTATCAAAACATGTTCAGACAAAAGCCTGGACCTGTATAATTTTATAAGTTTAGCCATATCTACATACCCTGCGCCGGTTATCTCAATAAATCCCGGATGATCTGTTTCAAAATCCCGATTAAAATATCCTTTATATTCCGGATTTTCGCTTTTGCTCATGATAAGATTCATATCATCCTGACCGGTTAAAACCCTTAAAATATTCTTAGGGAAATAAAATTCTTCATTGAATAATATCTCCAATTCTCCATAAGTTTGTTCTGCAAATGGCAGGATGGATTCGGCTTTCCAGGTTTTTACAAAGCGCTTCCCGGTAATGGGATTAAATAACCCGGCAGCGATATTTGAGGATGAAGAAGGGTTGTAATTATCAACAACTAAAATCCTCCTGCCCTTTTTCAAAAGAAAATGGGTTAGCATAGTTCCGGCAATCCCCTGCCCTATTATTAAATAATCGTAATTGATCATAATGTCGTGAATATCCGATAGAACGACCAAAAAAAGAAATTGTTTATAGGTTGACATACCATCAACACAATTCTATTATTAACAAAATTTAACTGTCCGTTGAATATTTCTGGCAGGGTTATTGTATAAAATACGTTATTAGTTAATTTGACTTTTAGGTTTATAAATAAGATATAATAGTAAATAGTAGTAGTTAGTTAGTAGTTTAAAAATTAAAAGGTGGACCTGTGAAGCTCCACCTTTTTCATTTTCTATAACCTCTTGTAATGCATTTGTAATACTTCCCTTTTTTGTCAGGATCTTAAAAGCATATAATTTTGTTTAAAATTCAAGTGAATCAATTTGGATTTGTTGGTTAGTTGAAGGGCCTGGTCGTGAGACACGGCCTTTTGTTTTGTCATTTCGAGGGGGCACCCCAAAAAAAAATTTGGCGCATAATGAGTTCGATTGGATAGATTCAAAATTTATGGCATCTTACCCAAATCTGTCATAGGTGCCAGAGGGAGAAATCTCTTAAATTTAAACGGACGCAAATGATAAATAATTTAACTGATTAAAGAATTTATTTTACAATCAGACAATAAAATAAGTTCTCAATCGTTATGAGGTTACTAATTGCCACAAAGCTGGATTAATTTCCTTCATGGCTTTTGGTCCATTTAAACCTTGGCATTGGTTTTGTATATACCAATAAAAATAGTTAACCAATGGAATCGATCATAATTAGCAGAAACCAGGAAAAAGCTCTCGAAATACTCAGTGATGAGCTTTTATTTGACGAAATCATAGAACTTACACCCAATCAATATCCGAAAGACGCGGTTAAAAAAGCTAAAGGTGAAGGCTGGTCGCTTTGGACAAAAGATGGTCGGACTTACGCCGTAGTCCTGGGAGTTGGAGTTTTTCTGCTCTTAAAATAAATTTCCTTTATAATTATTGATGGAGATGTTTCAGCGAGTCCATCAGGTTCAGTAATTCCGGATATGGTTTATCGTTGTGTTTATTGTAAATAGCATTGTGAAAGTCGCATATTTCTTCGAGTACAGGCATCGCTTTTTTCCATTTATTCATACTTGTACAGGCCAGAAACATGGTGCGTTCATCTTTTAAACGTTTTTCAGCAAGCAACAATTTATCCTTCCCTTCTTCGGTTATCTCCAACAGTTTTACCCTTTTGTCATTCTCATTTAATGCTTCCTGAAGCAAACCATTATTAATCAGCCGTTTTATAATATCCATACCGGTAGTGTACTCCACAAGCAGATAGTTTATCAAATCGGTCTTCTTTGCTTTTCCCGTTAAATTGACAGTTTGCAGGAATAAAAATTCCAAACGGCTGTTAATAGGTAATCCTTCAAAGAATTTGCGGGTATAGAACTCGTTAAACCGCGAAATACGCGAAATATACTCCATAAACCGTGTGGCCTCATCAAAATTTTTAAGCGCCTGCGATTGCAAAGATGGAGCACTCCGGAAACGTGACGTTGCTGTTTTCTCATTGAGATCTGATCTTTCTTTTACTTGTAAATTAAGCCATTCGGCAAAATCCGTTAGCTGTATCTGGTCGGCATTGCTCTCATATTCTTCCCAAAGATCAATAATCTGTTTTATGACATTATATCTGCTTCCCATTCTTAAATATTTGTTTACTAAGTATAAGCTTCATATATTTGCATCGGATACGATACTATAATATCGAATCCGACAAATTTAATATTATAATCAAAGGAAGCAATATTTCTGAAGATTGCTTCTAATAATTTAACAAGACTATGGAACAGACGCAGGAAATAATGATTACAAAAGTTGATTATTCCAGGTTGAATGCACTCATTCTTCGTCAACTGGACGAGAATGCTTATAATTTGCGCGAACTCAACTTTTTAAATATCGAAATTAAAAGAGCGCGAAAAATTGATTCAAAAAAAATTGATCCCGATATTATAACGATGAATTCGGAAGTACTGCTCACATTTCTGAAAAATGGACAAACCAAAATTGTGAAATTAGTCTATCCTGAGAAAGCCTCATTTAAGGATGGCCTTTTATCAGTACTTTCCCCATTAGGGTGTGCGTTACTGGGATACAAAAAGGGTGATATTGTTTCGTTTAATTCTCCGGGAGGTATTCAAACTGTTCGCATTGATGATGTCATGTTTCAACCCGAAGCAAATGGCGAGGATCTGGATTAAACTGTAAATAAATGCAATATGGGGCTGTTTTGCTAAGCGAGACAGCCTCTTTTTTAATATTTCCACCAACTCTTAATAAAATCCCGCATCTTAAAAAGAAAGAAAACAAAACATGTTTTGGTGATTCGTAATATTTTATACATTAGGGAAATATAAATTCCAAAGCAAATCGTTCCCGAATGAAGAAAACTATACTCCTCTTAATGCTATCCGGCGTTACACAAGTATTCGGACAAAGCTCCGGCAGCAAAACCGACAAATACCCTCCGTTGGTGACTTTTACAACGGAGCAGGACCATCAGAATATGAAGGATCAGTTAGGCATTTCACGTCTACGTCCGGGTTACAGTGGTAATGAACAAGATCCCAACCATGCAAATTACGACGAATCGGTAGCAAACCCCTGCCCAGCTTTACCAGATGTACTGACACTGAAAAATGGTAAAAAAGTCACCTCAGCTTCAATGTGGTGGACCCAAAGAAGGCCGGAATTAACAGAAGAGTTTGAGAAAGAAATATACGGGCGTTTACCTGCAAATATCCCAAAAGTTACATGGACAGCAAAAATCACCGACCGTGAGTTTGTTGGAAGAATTCCCGTGATTGCCAAACAAATGATAGGGCATGCTGATAATAACAATTATCCATTGATCAATGTAGATATTAACATGGTGGTGGTGCTACCTTTAAATGTTAAAGGACCTGTTCCGGTTTTGATAATGTTTGGTCGTCCGGCGCTCCCCTCTCCTGCTCAGCCATCGCCTGAGGATATGGAAAAAATCAATGCAACCTTTAAGGAATTGATGATTGAGAAAAACCCGGAAATGAAAGCTGTTTTTGAAAAGTATCCGGCATACTCAGCCGTTACACGTTTACCAGGGCCAAACTTTTTTGCTCCTTCCCCAAATGGCGACTCACCTCCAACAGAACAACTTCTTGCAGCAGGCTGGGGATATGCCATAATCGATCCTTCAAGCATTCAGGCCGATAATGGCGCCGGACTCACTCGTGGCATTATTGGCCTTGTAAATAAAGGCCAACCGCGAAAACCGGAGGACTGGGGCGCTCTGCGGGCCTGGGCATGGGGTGCTGCCCGCGGTTTGGATTATCTGGAAACAGATACTCTGGTTGATGCGAAAAAAGTTGGAATCGAAGGCGTTTCCCGATATGGGAAAGCAGCACTTGTGACCCTCGCTTTCGATCAGCGGTTTGCTGTGGGATTAATTGGCTCCTCCGGAAAAGGCGGAACTACATTACACAGACGAGTTTTTGGTGAGGGTGTTGAAAATCTGGCCGGGGCAGGCGAATACCATTGGATGGCAGGAAATTACTTAAAATATGCAGCTTCCGAATCGAAATCCGGGAGTAAAACAGGATGCGACCTTTCTGTCGACTCTCACGAGCTCATTGCCTTATGTGCTCCTCGCTTAGCATTTATAAGTTATGGGATTCCGGAAAAAGGCGATGCCAAATGGCTCGACCAAAACGGAAGCTATATGGCAACAGTAGCTGCAGGAACAGTTTATAAACTACTCGGAGCAAAGGACATAGGAGTTAGTAACGACTATCTGAAAGAGCAGATGCCTCCGGTTCTAACAGGATTACTGGATGGTGAGCTTGCCTGGCGTCAACACGATGGCGGCCACACCGATGCTCCAAATTTTCAATACTTTATTCCATGGGCAAGCAAACTGCTGAAGTATAATAAAACAGGAATACAGTAAATAAGATTAAATAATACTAATTGGCAACCTACACTTTATCTTCTTTGAGCATACGGTAAACTGTAGCCACACCAATATCGAGTTTTTCGGCAACCAGTTTTGTATTGTTATTGTATTTCTGAAGATATGCATGTAAAATTTTAAGTTCGTATTCCCGAAGCGTTAACTCTCCATTTTCGATGTTGGGCATTGGAGCTACCGGTCCAATAACAATATGCTCATCGCTTATTTCCAAGTCATCGGCCAATGTTACGGCTAGTTCCATCATCGATTTCAATTCGCGAATATTGCCCGGGAAATTATATCCTAACATTTTATTCATAGCTTTTGGCGATAAAGATTTGAGAGATAAACCATTTTCGAAACAGAACTGCTGAATAAAATGCTTGGCCAAAATTAAAATATCATTACCTCGCTCCCGCAGCGGAGGTAATTCAATGGGCAATCCTAATAACCGGTAATATAAATCCTGCCGGAAACTACCTTTCTTTACTTCCTCCATAAGGTTCCTGTGTGTAGCCACAATTAAGCGGCAATCGAATTTAATGGACTTGTTGCTTCCTACCCGTGTTATTTCCTTTTCCTGTAAAGCACGAAGAAGTTTGGTCTGAAGCGACAATTCCATCTCGGCAATTTCATCGAGAAATAAAGTTCCACCATTTGCTTCTTCAAATTTCCCGGTTCGTTGAAAGGAGGCACCTGTAAAGGCGCCTTTTTCATGGCCAAAAAGTTCACTTTCGATGAGTTCTCCCGGAATGGCTGCCACATTAACCGCTACAAAGGGTTTGGTATTCCGGTTAGAATTATAGTGAATAGCCTTAGCAACCAGTTCTTTTCCTGTACCTGTTTCGCCGGTAACAGACACTGTAATGTTTGTGCGTGTAGCCTTATCGATTAAATTAAAAATATTGCGAATTCCATCGCTGGCACCTATAATTGAATTCTGAAAACTATACTTCTTCTGAACTTCTTTTCTCAGATGAGTAATTTCTTTTTTGAGTGTTGCTCCTTTACGAATATTGGAAACGGTATTCAGCAACCGTTCACGGATATCGTTGGATTTAACAATATAATCGTAAGCCCCATGTTTTAGTAGTTCCACCACTACTTGAATATCCTCCTGCTCACTCACCAAAATAACCTGAACATCTTCATTTTCCTGCTTTATACGTTTCAAAACATCCATACCAAGCATATCGGGCAAACGATAATCCAATGTAACTACATCGGGTGCCTTGCTTAACTCTTTTAAAAAATCGCCGGCATTATAAAACGATTCTACTTCGTAATCCGGATTCAGAGATAAATGATGAACAAGCAGTTTATTATACCATTCGTTATCTTCTACAACAAAAATTTTAAAGGTTTTTTCAGTCATTTTAATAAATAAATATCAGTAAAACAGTTTAACTGATTTATATTGTTAGACCTGTTGTGGTCATTTTCTGCGCAATTTTCGAAGTTATCCTGCTTACCTGGTTCTTCACACTTTCAACCATTTGTTCAGCCTTTTCAGGAGAATTACTTCCGAGCCTTTCGAGCTCCTTAAGATTTTTGTATAAATTCATTGCTCCAAGATGTCTGCAGGGAGGAGCCATTTTATGGGCCGCATCCGACAATCCATCCCAATTCATGGATTTAAGATTATCTTCCAACAATTTAACTCCTTCATTTGAAGTTTTAATAAAGAGATTTAACATTTCTTCAACAAAACGTTCATCTCCTCCTGAAACACGGTAAAGCTCGTCCAATTGAATCTCATCTTCGCCTGAAGTGAAATCTTCAACAGAATTTTCAATTACAGGAGCTATAGATTTCCCTAAAGCATGAAGTATTGTAGCATACAATTCCTTTTCCGAGAAAGGTTTCAGGAGATATCCAGCCATTCCAACCTCATTGCATTTTTCGATATCATCAGAATAATTTCCGGCAGTAAGAGCTATAATTCTGGTATTCCGATATTTAACCAGAATCTCTTTTGCAGCATCGTAACCGTTCATCTCGGGCATCCGCAGGTCCATGAGCACAATATCGAAAAAAGTATCATTAGCAAGCAAAACAGCATCTCTGCCATTCGGCACACACCTAAAGGCAACATGCCATTTCTTAAATATGGTACCAAGCAACATACGGTTATATTCTTCATCGTCTGCAATGAGAACCGACAGGTTCGCAATCTCAGCAGGATTTACCTGAAAACTATCTTCATCCTCCACTTCCGGTTCTGTTGAAATCTCGAAAGGAATCTGACAGTTGAAACTTGTCCCAACCTTCAGTTCACTTTTTACCTCAATGGTGCCATGCATCATTTCCACCAAACGTTTCACAATGGAGAGTCCCAGTCCAGTTCCACCAAACTTTCTGTTAATGCTCTCTTCGGCCTGGGTATAATCGTCGAAAATAGTATTTATTTTATCAGGAGCAATACCTATTCCGGAATCGGAAATCACTATAGAAAGCATTACCGAAGATGGGCCATGTGATCTGGAATTAGCTGTAATTGCCACAAAGCCGCTCTCGGTAAATTTAAAAGCATTACTCAAAAGATTTAGTAAAATCTGCCTTAAACGAGTGGGATCTCCCATAAGCTGCGATGGTATTTCACTATCAAAACTGCATTTGAATTCAAGCTTTTTCTGATCGGCAATAATTTTATTCAAGGCACAAACTTCATCCAACACCTTCATAGGATGAAAGACTATATTTTCAATTTTTAATTTTCCAGCTTCAATTTTCGAGAAATCAAGTATATCATTTACAATACGGTTAAGATAATCGGCCGATTTTTTAATTACAGTAAGTTGTTTTTTCATATCCCTATCCACAGGCTGCTGCAATAACTGCTCCGAAAGTCCGTAGATTGCATTCATGGGAGTACGTAGTTCATGGCTCACATTTGCTGTAAATAACTCCCTGGCTTTTATTAACCTTTCGGCCTCATTTTTTGCCTGTCGTAACACTTGCTGAGATTGTGAAGATTTGCGGCTGTAATTAATAATAATAAACAACACTACAATAAGCAGCACAACCGCAGCTACACAAAAAATAGCAAGCCACCGGTATGTATCCTGCGCCAGAATTTCGGCTTCCAGACTTTTCACAAACAAACTTTCTGTCTCTTTTTGTTCCAGTTGCAAAATCAGAAACTGAAGCTGCGATCCAAGCTGATTATTCTTTTTTAATAATTGCGATTCAGTAGCTGCTTGCTCAGTTGCAATAGTATTGAGTGAACGTTCTAGTTTGGCAACTTCCTGCTGCACCTCTTCCTTCCCAAGGGTAATTTCCTTTTTTCGCTTAAAGAAACGTTTAAGAATATTGTCCTTTTTAGGCTGAAGCGTGTCGACTGTTTTCTTTTCAATAACCGTATAAAACTCATTGAAAACTTCTTTTTCCAAAGGTTTGGAATGAAGTCTTAAAATTTGATCCCACACGACAAGTTTTTCTCCAATTAAATGCTGAATTTTTCTGATATTCTCAAGTTGAGATGTATCCTTTCCCTGAAGACTAACCAATTCCTCTATTCTCTTGTCGACTGTAGAGATTATCCGATTATAGGGTTTAAGATATTTAGGATCACGGGTTAAAGAGTAAAGCTGTACACTGTTGTCTACATCCGAAAGATCGGATGTAATTTCTTTAATTTTTATTAATTTATAATCAGGGCGAGCTTCGCGGTGAATAGAATGTACAATCTGTGAAAGATTTTTATATGAAAGATACCCTGTTGCAATAATAGCGGCAACGATAATCAGGATCAGAAGAGTTATTTTCAGTTCAATCGCAAAAATTTTCATCCTATTGCTTCTTTCAAAAAGAAACAAATAAAAAACAAAAATTATTGTGCAGAATAATATTTATTGGATTATCTCTGCCCTGAATAAAAAAAAACAAAGCAGAGATTCGCTAAGTATAAAATTACCAGGCTCCGAGAATAATTCCCATCACAGCAAAATATACGATAAAATAACCTGCATCAATAATGAAAAGGTTTAACGATTTACGGGCAAACAGATAGGTTGTTCCCAATGAAGTTGCCACCCAACCTAAACCCACAAATAAACCCGCCAATAAGCCGGTTAAAACATCGGCTTGTCTTCCTAAAAACAGCTCTAAAACTACAGCCGAAATAAAATTAAGTAAAAAAGACGAACCAAAAATTAAAGCCATGTTGGCTCCCTTAATTTCCTGGTCGCTGAGTTTGTTTTCCCTCTGCCAGGCTTTGCTAAACAAAACAGGAGAGTACCATAACCCACCAATGGCGAAGGCGGCAAGAGTAGCAACAATTACCGACAGCCAGTTAATTTCTGCAAATGAAGTAGATAAGTCCATAATTAAAAGTTTAAGTTATTCAATAGAAAGTTACACATTATGTATTTTCATTCAGGTTTTTTTCGGAAATTCATGTTTGCATAAAACAATAGCCATTTCAAATGGTTGAAAATTAAAAAGCTTAATTCATTTAAGATTATGTTGTGGAGAAATCGACGCCAGAGTGGCAATGTTGAAAATCGCAGAGGTTCCGGCGGGTTTGTCGCCGGAGGAATTGGAACTATAATAATAGCCATAATAGTTTGGCTATTGGGAGGAAACCCACTTGAATTTCTGGGTAGCGGGCAAATGCAAAACTCTGAAAATGTTACAACAAATATTCCTGAGAACGATACCGTCGCTCAGTTTGTTGCCGTTGTTCTGGCCGACACTGAAGATGTGTGGGATAGCATATTCAGAGCTTCGGGAGAGACCTACCGTCAGCCTAAACTTGTAATCTTCCGTAACAGTGTGCATTCGGCCTGCGGAATGGCTAGCGAGGCAAGCGGGCCATTTTATTGTCCAGGAGATGAAAAAGTTTATATGGACTTAGGTTTTTTCGACGAAATGAAGAGCAGGTTTGGCGCTCCTGGTGATTTTGCCATAGCTTATGTTATTGCTCATGAAATTGGTCATCACATTCAAAACCAATTAGGTATAATCGAAAAAGCTTCCCGGCTGAAAGAAAATGCAACAGAAAAGCAAGCAAATAGAATTCAGGTTAAAGTTGAATTACAAGCCGATTTTTTGGCTGGAGTTTGGGCGCACTATATGTCCAAATACAGGAACATCCTGGAAGAAGGTGATACCGAAGAAGCTTTGAATGCTGCAAGTGCAGTAGGAGACGACCGTTTGCAACAACAATTCCAGGGAAGAGTTGTGCCCGACGCCTTTACTCACGGAACATCCGAACAACGCATGCGATGGTTTAAAAAGGGTTATCAATCGGGAGATATTAATCAGGGTAATACACTCGATCTGGAAAATTTGTAAGAAATATAATTTATTTTTTTTACTTTAGCACCTCATTGAACAAGACCTAACAACATTATGATTAATTGCATTATTATTGAAGACGACCGGCTTGCCTTAGAATCGTTATATACCCTTATTAAAACAAATTACTCCAAAAAACTGAAAGTCATTGGCTCGGCGGGCACTGTTAAAGAAGGAATGGATTTGATCCGTCAGAAATCCCCCGATCTCATATTTCTCGACATAGAATTACCTGATGATAATGGGTTCTCAATTTTCAATTCATTTCCAAATCCGCAGTTCGATGTAATTTTTACTACCTCTTCTTCCGACTATGCTATTCCGGCTATTAAACATATGGCTATAGATTATCTGTTGAAACCCATTAATTTAATTGACCTGAATGCAGCATTAGTAAGGTTTGACAAACGTCAGTCGACACAAAGCGACTCTTTTAAAAAACTGGTAAACAATATAAAAATGGGAACATCTTACCACGAAAAAATTGCTTTACCAACCATGGATGGATTTCAGGTTATTCCGTTCAATGAGATTCTTTACTGCCAGGCATCGGAAAATTACTCATACATACACACCATTAACAACGATACATTCCTTGTTACCAAAACGTTAAAAAACCTGGAAGAACAATTGCCAGCTTCAAGTTTTTTCCGTATTCACAAATCCGTTTTACTCAACATCAATTATGTTAAAAGTTTTTCGCGGAAAGACGGATACATCGTAACCCTCGAAACAGGTCAGCAGTTTGAAGTTGCCACCCGGCGTTACGACGAGTTTATTAATCATTTACTGAAGAAAGAGCCTTTCCAGGAACAAAAAACATTGTAAATCAATCACAAAAGCGATAATCCACAAAATCCATACGGTTACACAATTATTTGCAACGGTAAATAATTTGGTGAAACTTAATTTCAAATACTCTGTATTCCCTGCATTGCCAAATAAAAGTTTATAAAACAAAATTTAGTTTAACCACAAACGAATTAATTTTTATCGTATGAAGAAAAAAAGAATAGTAAGTATTTTAATTCTGCTTTTTCTGTCGTCGGCAGCATTGCTGAAGGCGCAGGAAGGCTCTTCCGGTAAGCCCATCTCTTTTGGAATAAGAGCAGGTGGTGTTTTTTCCGGTTTCACAAATCACCAGGAGGTTTTTACAAGTATGAGAGGTGGATTGGCTATTGGAGCTTTTGCCGAATACAGGCCTATGTCGCTGGTAGGAGTTTCTGTAGAAGCAAATTATGTTCAGGAAGGCGCTTTTCATGCAAATCCGTTTTTAATTTACCCTGCCTCTACGGTAAATTACACGCAGGACATTTACAAGACCTCGTCCGACATTAGGTTGCACACGGTGCAAATTCCGGTGTTAGTCAACATCAGAGCTCCCAAAATTTCGGGCAGCGCTATTCCAAAACTTATCCTGGGTTATTCGTTCGACTTTATCCTGAACGCAAATGCCAAGGATATGTATATGATCAGCAGCAATTCGCAAATACCGTTATCTTCAAGAGGTGCCGAAGATGTAACAAGTAGTTTCCAGTCTTGGAACATGGGACCTGTTGCTGGCTTTGGAATCGACTTTACCGGCGAAAAACTGACTTATATGTTCGAGGCCCGATATAAAGTCGGACTGAAGGACATCAGCAATTTGGGAAGTTTAAACAGCACAAACAGCCAATACGACTTTTCTGTTAACACTTTCACAGTTACAGTAGGAATTGGTTTCTAATATTAATTAAATCAACAAAACAATAATTTAAATTTTTATTTATGAAAAAGTTTGGAATTTCAGTATTACTTACAGCAGCTTTATTTGGCTTTGGTTTAAATTCATGCGACAAAGATTCATTCAGCGAAGAAGATGCTATGAATCTTCAAAACAAGTTAAACAAACAACAATCTTTGTTTAATGACTCTATGAATACTGCCGATTACAGAGTTTCTTATACCGTTAACGTTGTGGATGCATCTACGTCTACCCTAAAATCAGGCAGTGTTGTTAATGCAGTGAGCGGCACTGTTGTCAAGCTCGTTCAGGATACAGTAATAAAAACGGCAACTGTTGATGCCTCAGGTATAGTAACTTTTTCGAATCTAAAACCAGGTAATGCCAATGTAAATATTACATTAGCTAATTATTCAGAAGTTAACTACACTGTAAATTTATCTCAAAATTCGATTAATGGAGGCCGTCAATTTGCTAACATTATACCTTTAATTCCAGTTTCTGGCACATCAACTGGAACCATTTCAGGAAAAGTAACTTTTGAATCAGATCTAACAAACAGAACACCTGAAGCTGTTCCGACCGGCACAAAAGTTATTGCTATGGTAAGGGCTAGCTCTGATGCTCTACCTGTTACAGGAAATAACGGTATCGTTTCCATAAGCTATGACAAATTAGCTCTTACAGCTACAACTGATGCCAGCGGCAACTTCAGTATGGTTGTTCCTGCAACTCTCAGAGGATTAGATTATGATATCATTATCCCTGATTTCACAGTTGATCAGAAATTACTTCAAGGTACATATAACAGTAAAGATACCTTTGGTGTATTAACTATCCCTGCAAGTTTTGGAAATTCTTTCCAAAGTGCTTCATCTGTTAACGCAGGAACTCCTATAGTTATCAAAATTGATGCTCCTGGTTACACTGTTACTAATGCTGTTGCAACTGCTGTGATAGATAATTCAAATGGAATTGATCATATTAATTTGACCAGCAATGGTGGCTTATACGATGAGCACAATGATTATACATTGGTTTTGGACAATTCAACAATCGTAGATAGCAAAACTGCCAATGCAACTGCAACTTTCGATGTTAATGCTTACGGAAGAGTAACTAATATTGAAATATCAGGTGCTGGAGCAAATTATCTAGCTGCTGCTGAAAACTTTGCTCTTACCATTCCTTATTGCAAAACAGAAGCTGTGGTTACATTTAACACAGATGCTTCTGGTGTAATTACAAATTTGAATAGTATTACCACTGCTGGCAAATTTTATGTAAAAGATCCTGCCGACGTTAATTTTGCTTACAACGGAACTACCGGTTCGGGAGCTGTACTAACCCCAATTTTCACCTATGGCGGCGGTGGTTACTACATCTCGGGCGTAACTGTAAACAACGGAGGAACCGGATATCCTGCTTCGGCAACTAACGTTTCTTTTAATATTAAAGCTAGCGGTTCTTTAAATCAGTCTGCTACAGGAACGGTACATATGACATCTAGCTCTCTTTCAGCAATTAATGTAACTAATGAAGGTGCTAATTACATTGGTAATGTAGACATTGTTATCGGTGCTCCTAACATTCCTGGCGGTATTCAGGCAACTGCAAGTGCCGTAATCAAGAATGGTAAAATAGCTGCAATTAATCTTACCAATGCTGGCTATGGCTACACTTCTATACCTGCGGTTACTATTAAAAACAAAGCAGAAGCAATACAGGCTAAATATACTGGCGCTGCCTCTGCCTCTGGTAATGTATCTTCAACCTTTACAAAAGTTAACGAAGGTAATGGATATTTAACTGTTCCCAATGTTACAATAGAATCTGCTATTGCTGGTGCTGGTTCAGGTGCTTCTGCATACGCTACAGTTACAGGTGGAAAAGTAACAGCTCTTACTTTGGTAAATGCAGGTAATGGTTTTAGAGGTAACACTCCAGCTTCAGCAAAAAGCTATAGTCCATCCTCTATCAACGTTAAAGGAAGCGGTACTACAATAATCAATATTGATCTTGGTACAGGAAAACGTACTGTTGAAAACTAATACAAATACAAAAGTGGGCTTAGTAATAAGCTCACTTTTGCTTCACACCAGGTTCCTGGTTAATCCAGGTATAATAAATAATCCTTAACGACATACAAAATGAGAAATTTCTTAAAGATTACGGCAGGACTTATAGTAGCAATACTACTATTTCAAAATTGCCAAAAATCCGATTTTTTAGTTATTACTGGTGTTGTACGAGATTCTATTACCAATTTGCCTATTGAAGGAGTATACGTGTTTTCGCAAAATGGGGGTTATGCCCTTACCAACGAAGATGGAACTTATTCCCTTAATGGAATTCAGCCTAGTCGAGCAAGAATCATGGCGGCTAGCTTAAATGGATACAATCAGAATTACAAAACCATTACGATTTCGGATGGGAGAGTAAATAAAATAGACTTCCTTTTAAAACCTGTAGAAAAACCCGACATTGAAACAAATGTAGTAAGTAATATTACTAAGAATTCGGCAACAGTGAAAGGTAGCCTATATTTTAAGGATGATGTTTGGGCATCGCAAGTAGGTTTTTGTTGGTCCAGCACTAATACCGATCCTACCATTTACAATAACGAAGGTAGTATTAATGTTGGAAACGCTAGTAGTAATATAAGTTTTACTGGTTCTTTAACAAATTTACAAAGCGACAAAGCCTATTATGTAAGAGCTTATGCTTATGTAGAGGGATCTTACATATATGGCAATACGGTTTCTTTCACAACCTCCGAAATTCCTATTTATGGTTTAATTACCTCTCATAATTTCGCTAACGGCGTTTACGACGATAATAGTGGAAATAATTTTTACACTTTTTATTACTGGTATCCACCTACATTTGTTACCGACAGAAATGGTATTCCGAACAATGCTGCTGAATTTTCAGGAACCAATTACAGTGGTATATACTATAATAATTACAGCATACCTTTTGAGTTTGGCGATTTTGCAATTTCATTATGGTTTAACAAACCTGGTTCGTGGGAGAATGAGTCTCAAAAATTATATACTATAGGATACGCATGGGCTGGTAATACTAGGGTTTACATTTCACAAGGCGCCTCTCCAAATAATTTTTCTTTTGGTATAAATCCTGGCGGTACGGAATATAAGATTACATTAACAAGCTATCCTTCAGCTAATACATGGCATCATTTAGTTGCTCAACGCAAAGGTTCGAAGCTTCAGTTGTACTTAGATGGTAGTCTTGCTGGCGAAACTTCATGCAGCACTCAAATAATTAACAACTATGGTGGATGGATGTTTATTGGCTTTACCTGGTTGCAAGAACATTTTAGAGGCAAGATGGATGATGTTAAGCTTTACGATAAAGCTCTTACAACCTCCGAAATTCAGTATCTGAAAACCCATTAGAGATAACCTTGGTTATCCTTCCTATCCTTGCCTTATCAATTAAATATCATAAAAAGAGGGTGTCTCAAAAGCCAGTGACACCCTCTTTTTGTTTGTATTCCAAATTCTCCGGAGGTAAAAAATTAGACTTCTAAATGCCGAATTTGCCTTTCAGGTCGCCTCTGCTGAACCTTTAGCGGGGTAAACCCAGATGTCATTACAAATTACTAACACTCTAAACAATAGTGGAATTCCTTCTTATTGCTTAATCCGAGGTAAGTTTCCTTTGACAATTATTTTTACATCAACTTCTTCCCCTCCAAAACATCAAAAAACGACTTCTTATAGGTATCGCTGATAGGTATTATCTTTTGATTGATATAAATACGGTTGCGTTCTATTTTCTGAATTTTATCCATAGCCACAATATACGATTTGTGGACCCGCTGAAACAGCCCTTGTGGTAAAACCTCCTCTATTTTCTTGAAATTCTGCAAAGTCATTATCCTGCCGGCATGAGTCTGAATAAGCAGATAATCTCCCATTCCTTCCACAAATAAAATATCGGAAAATTTAACTTTTTCAAGGTGAAACTCTGTTTTCACAAACATGTAGTCGTCGTTAACATGATTTGATGGCTGTTTGGGAGTTGAGTCAACAACAAGATGTTCCGCACGAGGGATCATACGGTCGTAGGCTTTATCAACAGCTCTGAGAAAACGTTCGAACGAAATTGGTTTTAGCAGATAATCGATAGCATCCAGCTCATAACCTTGAACAGCAAACTTATCGTATGCTGTGGTAAATATTACCATCGGCTTTTGCTTGATCACATTCAGCAACTGAATTCCTGTAAGATCGTCCATTTGAATATCCAGAAGCAATAAATCAATTTTGTGATGCTTCAGATATTCGAGCGATTCCATTGCATTATCGAATGTACTTACAAGGTTAAGAAATGGTATTTTTTGAGCATAATCCCTTATTATATCAAGGGCAAGAGGCTCATCGTCAATAGCAATACAATCTATTCTCACGGGTTTTATTTTTCCTGAATAATTTTACTTTGACACATTATATTTTAAAAAATATAGCCACGAATGCACGAATAATTTATTCAAAAAGAATAAATTATTCGATTCGTGCTTATTTAATAATTCGTTTATAATTCAGTTTAAGTTCACCAAAATTAACAATAAGAGCCAGTTTATTTTGTGAAACAGTAAGATAATTGATAGCCAGAGCTGTAAATGCATCGTCCATCCCCGAAACAGCCTTTATTTCCAGAATAATTTTGTTAAAAACTATAAAATCTGCGTAGAATTTATGAGGAAGAAATATCTCCTTGTATTTTACCGAATATTCTTTCTCTCTTTCAAAAAAAATGTCTGCTTTACTAAATTCATATTCCAATGCATCTTTGTAGACAATCTCAAGAAACCCTAGTCCTAAATTATTATGTACATCCATACATATTCCAATTATCCAGTAGCTTTCTTCTTTATACAAAATTTCACTCATTTTTTTTTATTAGTGAATTAGTGGCAAATTATATTTCCTACTAATCTGTCAAAGTAGAAATAATCAAATTCACTTCAAATTTAACATCCAAATCGTGAATTTCCAATTTATATTTATCGTGGTAAATCAGTTCCAGCCGACGTTTAACGTTTGCCAAACCAATGCCGCCTAAACTGTCTTTTGCTGCTGAAGTATTTTTATAATTTTTAACATCGAACCTTAATTTATTGCTGGCGCAATTTAAAGCTATCTGAATTCCGGGTGAAGGAACCGATTTGTTTCCATGTTTAAAGGCATTTTCCACAAAAGCAATCAACAGCATAGGTGCAATTTGTTTTCCTGCCGGATCGCCAATCACATCAAAAGAAACAAAGTCCTTGTTCTTCAACCGTAGCATATGCAAATCGATAAAACTGCGGAGGTATTGCACTTCCTTATCGAGAAACACCATATCTGCTGATGTATCGTAAAGCATATAGCGCATAATATCCGAGAGTTTCATGAGTGCCTCAGGAGCTGATGATGACTTCTGATAAACAAGAGAATAAATATTATTCAGCGTATTAAACAGAAAATGAGGATTGATTTGCGAACGTAAAAGCGCCTGTTCACTGGTCTGGTTCTGGATATCGAGTTCGTAACGCAAACGTTTGGCTTGTGTGGCGATTTCCTCTTTTTGCTTCAATATCTGAATATTCCGCAACATCAGTTCTTCATTTTTTTCATTGAGCTCGTGTGTGCGAAGTTTAACCTTTTCCTCCAGAATAGTTTTTGTGCGCTTCAGATTCTTTTCGCGCTTCATAACATAAGATGTTGTAGCTATTATTAAAGAAGCTATTCCAAAAGATATAAACCACCAGGTAAGGTAAAACGGAGGTTTGATAACAATTCGGATTTTTGCAGGTTCGGGATTCCATATGCCATCGGAATTTGCTGCCGTAACTTTGAAAAAATATTCCCCAGGAGGAAGATTAGTATAAGTGGCGAAACGACGGTTTCCAGCGACATTCCAATCTTTTTCAAAGCCTTCCATTTTATACATAAAAGTGCACCGTTCCTGCATATCGAACCGCAGAGCCGAAAACTCGAAAGTAATCACCTTGTGTTTATAATCAATTTCAAGTTCATCGGTGTACGATATATTGCAAGGCAGATACAGATGGTTGTCATAAGAAATAAGTTTACGCGGCGCACCTGCCTTCAAAAGATTAGATTTAGCCGAAGGTATCACTTCCACCTTTTTATTATAAATCTGTAGTCCTGTAATTGAAACGGCAGGAACAACAGGATCGGAAGTTATTTCGGAAGGATTAAACCGCGTGATACCATTAATGCCACCAAAATACATGTACCCATTCCGGGCTTTCAGGTAGGAATTGGCATTGAACTCACTGCCCTGTAATCCATCGTTATCGTAATAATTAATAAATTTTTCGGAATTAGGATCAAAACACGAAAGACCATTATTGGTGCTTAACCAAAGCCTACCGGCATTATCTTCCAGAATTCCGTAGACAACATTATTGATTAATCCATTCTTTTCAGTCCAATAAAGAAATTCATCCTTCGAAGGATCGTAAAGAGAAAGGCCGCCACCGTGTGTACCAACCCAGATCCGGTTTTTGCTATCCTCGAAAATACAGGATGCCTTATCGGCAACTATACCCCTGCCTTTATTTTTTTTGGAAAAGTAATGAGTCATTTTGCCAGTTTTGGAATCGAGCCTGGCAATCAAACCGTCAAAAGAAATCCAGTAATTATCATTTCTATCATGAGTAACAATCCTTACAGCATCATTTACCGGATTGTTATTAACACCTGCCTCTTTATTAAAATTTCTGAATTCTCCTGTTTTAGGATTTAATATATCGAAACCAAAAAAAGAATACGAAATGAGAATATTTCCGTGATGATCCTGAGAAAGTGCCGCAATAGAATTGTTGGAAATTGGGTGAGGTGATCCTTGTCCTGCATAATAGTGCGTCATTTTGTTTGTATTCAGATCAAAAGAAACCAAACCGGCGCCGAGTGTTCCAATCCAGAGCGTATTTTCCTTATCGCAGACTAACGAAATGGCAACCAGATTTTTCCAGTTGAGGAATTTACGGAGTTTATCCCCATGATGAGTATAGGTATTTGTGGCAGGATCGTAACAATCGAGTCCATCCTGATGCATTGTTATCCATATACGTCCTTGTAAATCTTCGGCCATGGCCCAGGCGGAGTTCCCAGCCAAAGAATTTTCAACGCCTATTTTGTGTTTTAGTGTGTAAAACTTTTTTTGAAACGGAGCCAGCCTGAATACTCCTGATCCAAAAGTCCCGAACCAGTAATTTCCTTCTTTATCGTGAAATGGGCGTAAAATGAATTCTGTAGGAACACTGTAAGGATCAACGGGATTATTTTTCACCTGTACAAGTTTCATTTTTCCCTTATCGAGATAGCATAACCGATTGCCATCTCCCTGCTTGAATATATCTGTAACCCAAATGGTACCTGTTTTATCTGCAAAAATCTCCAGCACTCCGCCAGAAAATTCCGATTGACTATCAACCGTAACCCGATTAAAAGTCTGTGTTTGAATATCAAACCTATTCATCCCCCGGGTGGTGCCAATCCAAATGTCTCCGTTTTTATCCTTATTAATGGCAGTAATTTCACTTCCTGAAATACTGTTTTTATTCTCTGAAGGCAAATAGCTGGTAAGTTTCAGATTTTTCCTATCGAAAAAAACCAGTCCATATGAAGTCCCTATTAAGTAATTATCCTGAGTTATTTCTTTTACGGTGGGGAATGCAGCTTTAACCAAAAGTCCCGGTTTCCTTTTTTCTTTTGGCAATAACAGATGACCAAAGGCAAGTTGACGAATCATCTTCATATCCGAACTATATTCAAATATGTTCTCGGAAGAAAAAACCAAGATATTATTTTTTGAATCGCCAAATAAGCCAATAATCTGGTTGCTCCGGTTCAATTTTCTATCCTCACTATAGGTATCGAATCTGATAGCTCGTTTTTTCGAGTCGTAAACCATAAGTCCCTGTGTAGAATAAAACCATAAATTATGGTCTTTGTCTTCGTAAAACTTTGGAAAAAACCTGGGTTTATCAACCTTTTCGTCCATCTTAAAAATGGTTTCAACTTCCCAGTTTTGCTTACTAATTTTGAATAATCCTTTATTGGTTGAAATCCATACAAAGCCCAATTTATCCTGAGCAATCATGGAAACCCTGTTAAACGGGGGCAACGATTTGGAATTTTCTCCTGTAGCTATTTTATGAAACTTTTCGTACCGTGGACTATAAACATTAATCATAAGATCGCCTGTAATCATCCAGATATCGCCATCGGCATCTTCCATAAAAATGGCTGCAATCCAGTTATCGGAAATACTGGCCGAATCTTCCGGATCGTAGCGAAAAACCTTAAAATTATAACCATCAAAACGATTCAGCCCATCCTGCGTGCCAAACCAGATAAAACTCTTGCTATCCTGAAAAATAGTGTTTACAACATTTTGAGACAGCCCGTCCTTACTGCTGATGGTTTTAAACCTTGGTTCAAGCTCCTGAGCGTGCAACCTTAACGGGAATAATAAAACATATAACCAGAAAAAACACCTCACCTTAATTGACCTCCTCATAGTTTTCAGATTATGGGAAAATATAACTGATTATTCAAATTTTACCTAAATAAATCGATGTAAGGCAATTTCCAATCGCCAAGTTATTAAAATAATCCGATATAACATTTTGGCGACTGAAACCGGTACAATCTCCCCTTACACCCTTAAACAGCACTATACACCGTTTTTGAACCGTGGGTTATAGATTGCTTTTGATTTAGGGAAACACCCTCTATAAATTTACTTCACAAATAAAAAATTAACACATAGGAGGAAAAACCATGAAAACAATTTTAATAAGCTGCGCAATGATGTTTGCTGCATTTAGTATGGTTGCAAACACCCCTGGACCCAATCCCGATGATTATGTAAAAACCAAGTCGGATATTCTTTATTACACCAAACTCACCCTTGGCCCAACAAAGGCAAAACTCATTCTGGATAATGGCGATAAAATAACCCTTATGAATAACGAACTGATTGCCTATAAGAAGGATGGCAGGATCTTCGAAAAAGTACCTTTATACTATAAGAATAAAGCTACCAAACGCGAAGTTTTTATGGAAATCTTAAAATACACCAATGGAATGAAACTTTATCGTTATACAACTTTTGAACAGGATGTAAATTTACCACACTCGGTTGGAGAAACCCGTGAAGTAAATAAATTCTATGTTTACAAAAACGGTAATTACCACCTGCAAATTGATGAAGCAAATTACAAAACAGTATTTGCATTTTTCGGGATTAATCCCAAAATGGAAATTTAATAATGCTTGCAAGGCAAAGCCACTGCCGACTCACTATTGTGGCAAAGTTAAAAGTTAGGCATAAAATTAGTTCTTAGCTTATGAATATGGATACATATACCAGTTATATTCCTTCGAAAATAGCGATTCCCACCTCAAAAGGGGCCGAGTTCATTGATATAAAGGAAATTGTAAGAATTGAGGCCGACAGAAGTTACAGCATGATATATCTTTTAAACGGACGAAGGCTGATGGTTTCGCGATGTCTGAATGAATATGACTCGATGCTGAGCGACCGGAATTTCTTCAGGATTCACAATTCGCACCTTATCAACATGGAACAGGTAAGAGTTTATGTAAGAGGCGATGGAGGATATATAGAAATGAATGATACATCGGTTGTACCGATTGCCAGACAACGCAAAGATGCTTTTCTGGAAAGCATGCATGGTTTGTGTTTATAGAAACATATAATTCATAAAAAAGACCAGGTTGGACATTAAGCAACCTAGTCTTTTTATTTGTGAGTAAAGTATCTTACAGGTCCTTCAAAGCTGCAACTACATTATTTTCTATACGTTGCTGAATGTTATCCAGGGGAGCACGGGAGAATTTATCGCCTGTAATATTTTCAAACAGCTCGATATATCGCTCGGTAATTTCGTTTACAAATGAATCGGGCATGTTCGGAACTACCTGGCCTTCTTTTCCCTGGAAATTATTTTCGATAAGCCACTGCCGTACAAATTCCTTTGAAAGCTGCTTCTGCTGCTCTCCTTTTGCAAGACGTTCGTGATAGCCTTCGGAGTAGAAGTAACGCGATGAATCGGGCGTGTGAATTTCGTCTATCAGGTAAATTTTCCCGTCTTTTTTCCCAAATTCGTATTTGGTATCCACAAGAATTAATCCTTTCTCGGCAGCAATCTGAGTTCCCCTTTCAAATATTCCACGGGTATATTTTTCAAGCAGTTCGTACTCTTCTTTTGAAACCAGGCCCTGAGCGATAATTTCTTCACGCGAAATATCGAGGTCATGGCCTTCATCGGCTTTGGTTGTGGGAGTAATAATTGGTTCAGGAAATTTTTCATTCTCACGCATCCCTTCGGGCAGAGAAACACCGCATAAAGTTCTTTTTCCCGATTTATATTCGCGCCATGCGTGCCCGGTAAGATAACCGCGAATAACCATCTCTACTTTATATGGAACTACCCTGTGACCTATGGTAACCATTGGATCGGGGGTAGCAATTTTCCAGTTTGGAACAATGTCGGACGTTGCATCCAAAAATTTGGCAGCTATCTGGTTCAACACCTGTCCTTTGTAGGGAATTCCCTTGGGCAGCACCACATCGAACGCCGAAATACGATCGGTTACAACCATAACCAGATATTTATCGTCGATATTATAAACATCGCGAACTTTTCCAACATACAAACCTTTTTGCCCGGGCAGGTTAAAACTGGTCTTTGTTATTGCTTGTGTCATATTCTATGAATTTTTATCGTTATTACTGGCTTTACTGTAGGCTTCAATAATGTCTTTAACCAACCGGTGACGGACAATATCGCGGTTATCAAAATAAATCATGGAAATGCCCGACACATCGTTTAAAATTTTGAGGGCGTAAACCAACCCGGAGGTTTCCCGTGCCGGAAGGTCAATTTGAGTCACGTCGCCAGTTACAATAAACTTGGCGTTGGGTCCCATACGTGTTAAAAACATTTTTAACTGATTAACCGTGGCGTTCTGTGCTTCGTCGAGAATAACAAAGGCATTGTCGAGCGTGCGTCCGCGCATAAAGGCAAGAGGGGCTATCTGAACAGTACCGTCTTCGATAAGCGATTCGAGTTTTTTAGGTGGAATCATATCATTGAGCGCGTCGTACAGAGGCTGTAAATAAGGGTCGAGCTTCTCTTTCATGTCGCCCGGTAAAAAACCCAGCCTCTCCCCTGCTTCTACAGCCGGACGGGTAAGAATGATGCGCTTTACCATTTTACTTCGAAAAGCCTTAACTGCCAAAGCAATTGCCGTATAAGTTTTTCCTGTTCCGGCGGGACCAATGGCAAACAGCAGATCGTTGGCTTTGAAATCGTCGACTAAACGCCGCTGATTTACTGTCCGGGCTTTGATTTCCTTACCATTGTTGCCGTAAACGATAATATCGGCATCGGGTTCCTCAAGCTGAGCCTGAATTTCAGCGTCGTCAAGAATTATCTGATCGATATCGCGATCGGTTATATTATTGTGTTTTTGATAGAAGGCAATCAAAAGATTTATTTTGCGCTCAAAAGCAGCAACTTCCGATTTATCTCCCATTGCTTTGATCTCGTTTCCGCGTGCTACTAGTTTTAATTTGGGAAAGGCATTCCGGATGCGTTCGTACCTTACGTTATTAATACCGTAAAGAACAACTGGATCAATGCCCTCCAAATAAATGATCTTTTCAATCATATAAATCGTTCGATTATCATTACTTTTGGAAAATACAAATTAAAGGTATTTTTTTAAGGTTTGAACCATCCATGACAAAGATAATCTTTGACACATACGCCAAGGAATGATGTTATGGGTGCTCCATCTGACCTTAAAAAAATAATAATTAACAGATGAAAATGAGTTTTCACCATTATGGCCATTGTTACTCTCACTACAGACTGGCGGCAAAATGATTTTTATGTAGGTGCGGTAAAAGGCACTATACTTAGTCTGGCACCCGATGCAAAGGTGGTAGATCTTAATCATCAAATTCCGCCGTTCAATATTTCAATGGCCGCCTTTGTTGTAAAAAACTCTTATAATTATTTCCCTGAAGGTTCTATTCACATTATCGATGTTAGTTCTGAACCTGCCGACGATAAATGGTTTATTGCTATTGCGCATAACGGACATTATTTTCTTTGCGCCAACAATGGCATTGCCGGATTACTTTTTCAGGAAGAACCAGCAATTGCTGTAAGTATTGACCGTTTCTCGACTGCCGACAGTCAATCGGCCTCAACCATTACAACTTTCGCAGGAGTCACTGTTCTTGCACCTGCTGCGGCTTTTCTCTCGTCGGGAGAAAACATTGAACAGCTTGGCCAAAAAACCGAACTCATAAAACAAGTGCCTCTGCGACCCGCAATTGACGAGTCTGTTATTTCAGGATCAGTAATTTACATCGATTCGTACCAAAACACAATAACCAACATAACCCGGGAATTGTTCGAAAGAATTGGTAAAGGACGACAGTTTGAGATTCTGGTGCAGAGCAATTATTATAAAATTAAGCGCATCAATAAATTTTATAACGAAACTACTCCCGGAGAACTTTTAGCGCTCTTTAACTCCCTCGAATTACTAGAAATAGCGATTTACAGGGGGAATGCTGCAGAACTGCTCAATCTGAGCATAAATTCGACGGTACGGGTGAAATTCTTTTAACCCATACAATTCACAAATTCATTATAAGTTATAAGCTAGAGCATTTTTGTAATGCATCCTAATTTTTCGTTACGCGTTACAAACGCGTGCCAGCCTTTGAGTAAAGTTTTCTGACAGCACAAAAGTACCCTATTTTTTTTTACCTTTTTTCTTCTTTTCGAATTCTTCAGCCTCTTTCAACAGCGCTTTCCAGTCGTGGTCGCTGTCTTCCGAAATGGCTACTGTTTCTTCATACACAGTTTTCGCAATGGGCATAACCATAATCTCCTTTTTCAGAAAACCCTGAATTTCTTCCAGAACAGGTTTTTCTTCGGTGCTGCAAAAAGATACAGCTCTTCCTTTCTGAGTTCCACGCCCGGTGCGCCCTACGCGATGAACATAATTTTCAGCTTCCTCGGGTAAATCATAATTAACTACATACTCAACATCGGGGATATCGATTCCGCGTGCACTCACATCAGTTGCAATCAAAACTTTAACTTTTCCTTCTTTAAATAAATTTAAAGCTTTTAATCTGTCTTTCTGATCTTTATCTCCATGCATAGTCAGACTTGCAAGTCCAACCCTCTCAAGTGCCTTCAGTACTCTCTCGGCTCTGACTTTTGTACGCACAAAGACCAGGATTTTGCTATCGGGATTCTCTTTGATAATTCTTTCGAGAAAAAAACGTTTGTCGTCCATTTCGATAAAGGCCACCGAATGCTCCACATTTCTGGAAACGGGATCCTGCGGAGAAAGCTGAATGCGGACAGGTTTATTCACCAGTGAATAAGCCAGATCTTTGATTTCTTCGTTGATGGTTGCCGAGAAAAATAATGTCTGATGCTTTCTCGGAAGCATATGTGTTAACTGCCGGATATCGTGAATAAAGCCTAGATCGAGCATATGGTCGGCTTCATCAAGGATAAGCACCTCAACATCATCCAGTTTTAAATGTCCCTGACTTACAAGGTCGAACATACGGCCCGGTGTAGCAACCAAAATATCCAATCCACGACCGAGACGCTCAATCTGGGGCGCTTGTTCTACTCCACCATACACGCTGGAGGTAAAAATTCCCGTTCCTTTACCTATACTTTGAAAAACTTCGGTAATCTGAATGGCAAGCTCATGCGTTGGTTCCATTACCAAACACCGGATATTCCTTTTCCCGCGGTCGGCCTCACCAGTTTGAAGTCGGTGAATTACCGGAATAGCAAAAGCGGCAGTTTTTCCCGTTCCTGTCTGGGCAATAGCTAATACATCCTCCCCTCTCATAATGGGAGGAATGGATTTAAACTGTATATCGGTTGGACGACGAAAGCCAAGTTCCTCCAGGTTCTTCTTAATTTGTGGTGTGAGGTTGTATGATGAAAATTTCATAACTCAGGATTTAAATTCTATTAGCAGATTTTACAACTTTAACCCTGCCAACCAATCCTGTAGTAAGCCGAACCTTAATTCCATGCGGATGATAAAGGCTGTTTGTTAAAATATCCTGCACCACTCCGTCGGTAAGTTTTCCGGTAGCCTGATCTTCTTTCAGAACTATGGAAACTTCACTGCCCGGTTTTATGTCACTGCGATTCTGCCCTTTCATTTTAATTTTTTGGCAAAGGTACTATTTTTCCTGAAGGTGCATTTTCGATCCTTATTTTTACTCTTTTTAAATAATGACCCTATTGAAGAACTTGTTATTAAAATATATACATTTGAGATATTCAAATATTTATTTCTGATGTTTTTATCGCTTTTCCCATTTCCTGAAGTAGCATCCATAATAGCCATTTGCCTGGCTTGGGTGTTTATTGCTCTTGGAGTTATGGGAAACAACCCGCCTGCTAATACTGACATAAACACTTTTCAGAATGAAGTCCAGGCTCAGATAAGTTTTTATCAGGCTCACGAGAATTTTACAATTCACCATCGTACTTATGTATGGCACCAGGTTGTTAAGTTTTGTAAGTCCGACCGGCAACAAGCCCCTTTAGTATATTTCGAATTCCATTCAGGCGATATAATCAAATTTCCTGTACGACAGGAATCGCTTTCGAATTACTATCTTTATAAAAATATTCCGAACCGGGCCCCTCCGGCAGTTTAATAATTCATCATTTTTCATCTCATTTTATTGGCTCAGAAGAATTTCGACTGATGCTTTATGATTTGAAATGTACTTAACCTTAAATTTTTCTGCTTCACAACGCATTTGCAAGGCTAATTATTTGAATTATTAAACTTAAAAAAAATGAAAAAGTCGTTTTATTTAATCCTGATATTGACTTTTGTTATAGGCAGATCCGGTCTGTCGCAATCCATTTTACCCGATTCGGTTCAACTCTCCGAAGTTGTGGTCACCGCTGAAAAAAGAAATCAACGGATAAAAGAATTACCAACTTCTGTAACTTCAATCAGCCTTAGCAGAATTGAATCGGAAAAAGCAAAATCGTTAAGAAACATTTCAGCCATTGTACCAAACTTTTATATGCCCGAATATGGATCCAAATTAACAGCTCCGGTATACATCCGGGGCGTAGGTTCCCGTATAAACAGTCCTTCGGTGGGATTGTATGTGGATCGTGTTCCTTATTTTGAAAAGTCGGCCTTTGCCTTCGACTTTGCCGACGTTGAGCGCATTGAAGTTCTTCGCGGTCCGCAGGGAACCTTATATGGCCGCAACACTATGGGAGGAATTATCAACATTGTTAGCCGTGCTCCCCGAAATTACAGAGAACTTCGTTTAAGCAGTGATTTTGGGAATTACGGTTATATGAAATACAACTTCTCGTACAACGAACCTCTTACAAATAAGCTGGCTGTGCTGTTAAATGCCGGATATACCGAGCGCGACGGCTATTTCACCAATAGTTTTCATAAAGAAAGCGTAGGGAGCGACTTCACAAAAAATGCCTCCCTTAAGGTTCGCTACAACCCCATAAAACCTCTGGTGCTGACCTACAAACTCGGTGGAGAGAAAAGTTATGAAAAAGGCTATCCTTACGGAATACTCGACTCAACAAATAAAGTGAAGGAAATTAACTATAATTATAAAAGCCGCTACCAACGAGATATCCTTGATAACAGCCTGACGGCTTCACTCTACCTCAACAAATTTGTGATTACCTCCGTTACCGGAATGCAATATCTGAAGGACAAACAAGCCATTGATCAGGATTTTATGCCTAAGGATTACTACCAGGTGCAGCAAGGGGTTAAGCAAAACCAGTATACCCAGGAGGTAGTTGTGACTACCAACGAGTTTAAGAATATCGATGCGACATTAGGCGTATTTGGATTTATCCAAAATGCTAACCGCGATATTGACCTGCTTTATGGCTCCGACATCCTTCAATTAAAAGCTCCGGGATTAATTCCCGGCAGTGGTTATGTAAAATACAATAACGAGGAAAACTCAGGCATAGCTACCTTTGGACAAGCTACCATAAAGAAAATAGCAGGCCTGTTTGATATTACTCTCGGGGTGCGTTACGATTATGAAATTAATTCACTGAATTATACTTATTACACAACAAAAGGAGAAACCAATACCTTAAAAAAGGATACTCTGTTTAAGGAATCGTTCAGTGAATTACTCCCCAAACTGGCCATACGTTTTTATCTGCCTTACAATAGCTCTGCATATTTTACTACCAGCAAAGGCTACCGGGGAGGAGGCTTTAATACAGCTTTTGTGCGACCTGAGGATGAGGTTTATTCAGCAGAGGACTCATGGAATTATGAATTTGGCATAAAAAGTAATCCGCTCCGATTCCTTTCTTTGAATGCAGCAGTTTTTTATATCGACTGGAATAATCAGCAAGTAAGCCAGCGTGTGCCTGTTGGTGGTAACATGATTAAAAATGCCGGAAAAAGTTATAGCCAGGGGGTTGAATTTGAATTTATGGCCACTCCCGTAAAGAATCTTCAAATTGGCGGAAACTTCGGCTTTACGGAAGCTAAGTATGTAGATTTCAAACCTAATCTTTCGGATACTGTAAATTTAAAAGACTTTTATCTTCCATTCATCCCCCGGTATACATTCTCATCGTTTATTGGTTATAGGGTTAACTTCAAGTCAGAATATGTTAAATCAGCCTTCGCCCACCTTTCCGTTCAAGGCATTGGTAAACAATTCTGGAACGACGATAACAGCAAGAGCCAGGGGGCTTATTCTATTGTTAACGGAACAATCGGAGTCGAAAACCAATGGGTGTCTCTGTCTCTCTGGTCGAAAAACATGTTAAATCAAAAATACTTCCCGTACATGTTTTACGTTTCCAATTTCAAAAACTGGTATGCACAAAAAGGACATCCGCTCACATTTGGAGTTACACTTTCGGTAAATATTTCGGAAAAGAATTAATTTTAAATAGAGAACACTTTTATAAATTAAGAAAGAAGATGATTTATTGTCTTACTACTTACTGAGGATATGTGAAAAGTGCCGGACTCCAACTCCAGGTTTCGACAGGCTCAACCTCCGGTTGTGGACTAATTACACACCCTCATAAATACTTACAACTTTTAAACATGAAGCCTTTTCAAAAATATTCCACTCTTTTTTCGCTTTACATTGCACAGTCGGTGCCAATGAGCTTTTTCTCAACTGTATTGCCGGTAATAATGCGGATGGAGAAGTTCTCGCTTACCAGCATTGCTTTAATCCAGTTAATAAAACTTCCGTGGATACTGAAGTTCCTGTGGGCTCCACTTGTTGATAGAAATGCATCGGGCAACTATCATTATAAGAAGTGGATTATTGCCTCCGAAATTTTTTATGCGGCATGCATTATTTCTATTGCATTCTTTAATCTGCAAACCGATTTTTCAGTCATTATTGTTCTGATGGTTCTTGCCATAGTATTTTCGGCTACACAGGATATTGCTTCCGACGCACTGGCTATCCGTATTCTGAAAAAAAGTGAACGACCTTTTGGAAACAGCATGCAGTCGATGGGAAATTTTGGTGGAACCCTGCTGGGAAGCGGTTTTTTGTTAATGCTTTATACAATTACCGGATGGCATTGGCTTATGGTTTTGCTTGCTGCTTTTGTACTTATAGCCCTGCTGCCATTGGTTTTTAATGTTAAAAAAAAGGACGAGGAAGAATTGCCTGCCATTCCTCAGTCGGGTATCAAAATGATGGATATTATTTCTTTTTTCCGGATTCCCGGAATTGGAAGGTGGGTGTTGATTCTTGCGCTTTATTATTCGGGCATACTTGGTATCTTATCGCTTCTTAAACCATGGATGGTCGACCTTGGATATAATGTTACGGAAATAGCCTTTATGGTCGGAATTTATGGAACAGGTTGCGGAGCATTGGGTGCATTTATGGCAGGTTTTATAGTTAAGTATATAGGGCAACGTAAAAGTCTGATTATTTTTTCGGGATACAACATTGTGGCAGCTTTGTTTTTTCTGACAATCAATAATTTTGGCATTTCAAAACCATTGTTATATACGGCCATCACTGTCCTCTGGAGCGCTTATTCCATGTCGTCGGTTATAATTTATACGATCTCCATGGGTAAAGTAAGGCAGGGGCGTGAGGGAACCGACTATTCCATGCAGATTGTGATCACCCACCTGAAAGGAATAGTCATTGCGATTCTTGCCGGAAAAGTAGCCGACGCATTCGGCATGAATAACCTGTTTATTGCTGAGGTGTGTCTGGCTGCCACAATATTTACAATTGTCTGCATGTCTCCTTCGGTTACACGCGACAGCTCTTCAAATCAATTAAAATCTACCGATGTTGAGTTATAAAGATTCTGTTTTCAATTTAAACAGTACTGAGATTTATTCCCTTATCAGGAAATACGAAAAGCCGGGACCCCGCTACACGAGTTACCCTCCGGCCACATTTTTTCACAACACATTTAAGGATGAGAACTATATAGAGCTTGTTAAAATCTCGAATCATCACCATCCTCAAAATATCTCGTTTTATTTTCATATTCCTTTTTGTCCGCAGTTGTGCCATTTTTGTGGCTGTAACACCGATATCATGCGCGAAAAATCGTTTATCGACCAGTATGTGGATGCTATCATCAAAGAATTTGAAACGGTAACACAGCATCTTGACAATTCCAGGTTGATAAGCCAGATTCACTGGGGTGGAGGAACGCCCAACTCGGTTTCGATGAAGTATATCAGGCGGGTGATGGAGAAAATTGAAGAGAATTTTCGTTATTCGCCCAATTGCGAGATTGCTATGGAATGTAATCCGGCTTATCTGACAAAACCTCAAATTGAAGAACTTACCTCTTTAGGTTTTAACCGGATTAGCATTGGAATTCAGGATTTCAATACAGAAGTGCTGAAGTTAATAAACCGCCGACCTTCTCTCCTGCCCGAAGAAGAACTGGTGGCAATATTTCATGATAAAAAAATAAAGATAAACCTCGATTTTGTTTACGGATTGCCGGGACAGAGTCCTCAGTCGTTTGAGCAAACCATAAAACGTGCTGTAAAAATGCAGTCCGAAAGAATAGTAACCTTTTCGTACGCCCATGTCCCCTGGGTAAAGGGTGCGCAGAGAATTCTGGAACAATACGGATTACCCGATGCGCCAACTAAACTCAGCATGTTCGAGAAGGCTTATCAGGCGGCCATTGAAGAAGGTTACGAGGCCATTGGTCTCGATCATTTTGCCCGACCCGACGACGAACTCACTGTAGCTTTGTCCCAGCACCAGTTACACCGCAATTTTATGGGCTATTGCAGCCGCGAAAACACAGGCCAGGTGTATGCTTTCGGGGCAACCTCCATCAGCCAGTTATGGAATGCCTATGGCCAGAGCTGCAAAAGTCCGAAAGAGTACATCGAAGCAGTTAATACCAAAGGTACCGCCATCGAAAAAGGTTATGTTATGACCCCTCGCGACCTGATTTGCAACCAGGTAATTCAGGAAATTATGTGCAACAATCGTTTGGATATGAAAGCCATAGCCCAGGAAAAAGCCATGAGTACTGTTGAAATTGAAAACGTTTTAAATTTCGATGCTGCCAGTCTGGACACCTTTATTTCCGACGATTTAATCACTTATAACCACCATGTTCTCGAGGTAAAACCAACCGGAAGGCTCTTTCTGCGGAATATTGCCATGGTTTTCGATCCTCTGTTAACAGGCAAGGAAACAAATTATTCAAAAACAGTATAGTATGTCATTATATAAAGAAACCGATATTTTAATAATCGGAGCTGGTTTAACAGGATTGACTTTAGCCCATCAACTCAAAAAGAAGAAAGCAGATTTTATTGTGTTGGAGCGCGATACCAGAGTTGGAGGAGTAATCAACACGGTTGAAAGAGATGGTTTTATTTTTGAAACTGGACCCAATACCGGTGTTTTGGGCAACGAACAGGTAATGGATCTGTTTGATGACCTTTCGTTATCGTGTAAGCTTGAAGTCGCTGGAGACAGCGTTAACAAACGCTATGTGCTGAAAGACGGGAAGTGGGAAGCTATGCCAACCGGTTTATGGAAAGGAATCACAACACCGCTTTTTACTTTTACCGATAAATTCAGAATTTTAGGCGAGCCGTTCCGTAGTCCTGGTACCAATCCCAACGAAACACTGGACCAAATGGTGATACGCCGGATGGGAAAATCGTTTCTGCAGCATGCCGTCGATCCTTTTATCCTGGGAATTTATGCCGGCGACCCTTCTTATCTGGTACCCAAATATGCATTACCAAAACTTTACAACCTGGAACAGAAATACGGCAGTTTTATCGGTGGGCATATAAAAATGGCAAAAGAAAAGAAGAAGCTGGGTATCAAAACCAGGGCTACCCGTAAGATTTTTTCGGTGGATGGCGGTCTGGGAAATCTCACCAGAGCTTTGCACAACTCAGCAGGACTGGATAAATTTTTAACAGGGGTTATTAATACCAATGTTCTTCCGCATGAAAAGGGTTTTATTGCGCAGGGAAGCTGTAACGGAGAAGATATTACAATAAAATCGAATAAGGTTGTAAGTACCATTGGAGCACATAAAATCCCAATGATATTACCATTTCTCAACGATTCGAACCTGAGAGCCATCTCAAATCTGAAATATGCCCGTGTTGTGCAGGTATCGCTGGGGTTCAGAAAATGGAACGGAATGACCCTGGATGGTTTTGGCGGATTGATCCCACACAGCGAAAACCGCGATATTCTTGGTGTTTTATTCCCCTCGGCATTTCTTACCGGAAGAACGCCCAAAGGAGGCGCATTGCTCTCGGTATTTATGGGTGGAGTGAGAAATGACGATATTTTCGACCTCTCCGATAACTGCATTCGTTCAATTGTTGAAAAAGAAATTCAGGATCTAATGGGGCTGAAGGAATTTAATCCCGACCTTTTTAATATTTCACGGTATCATCATGCAATACCGCAATACGGTGCCGACAGTGAAGCTCGTTTCAATGCAGTTGCCCGCATTCAGAATAAATATAAGGGACTGTTTGTTGCCGGAAACCTCAGAAACGGAATTGGCATGGCCGACCGCATAAAACAAGGTTTTGATCTTGCAGATGAATTAACTCTCTAAAAACTAACCATAAGATTATCATGGAACAACTTAACTTTTATGGATTTCTGCTTGGCATAATCGCCTTTTTAACCATCGGCATATCTCATCCCATTGTTGCAAAAGCAGAGTATTATTGGGGAAAACGCATTTGGTGGATTTTCTTCGTAACAGGAATTATCTGTTCGGCCATTTCGTTATTTCTCACATCTGTAATTGCTTCTGTTATACTTGGAACAATCGGGTTCAGTTGTTTCTGGAGTACGCACGAAATTTTCAAACAACACAAACGTGTAATGCTTGGGAGAGCCAAACGTAATCCTAACCGGATTTATAACCTTGGCGTCATTCTTACAGCTTCTTTTCTGCAGAAATTAAACTTTGCAGGTATAATAGTTGGTGCCGCTACTTTTATCATTATTGCCGTATCGCGCTATATGTGTATTAAAGCCGAATATTATTTTACAAAGAAGTTCTGGATAGGATTTTTACTGATAGGTGTTGTTTCGCTCGCTGGCTCTCTGGTTACCAAAAACCTGCTGCTATCCACCATCCTGGGAATTAACGGATTTACATTTCTTTGGGGAATTGGCGAAATTATTGAACAGGAAGAAAGGGTAAACAAAGGATGGTTTCCTAAAAATCCGCAAAGAATTTCCCTTTAATACTCCGGAATTTCATATCCGATTTTTTCTATCTTTACAATATAGACAATCGATTGTTCAACTTAACTTAACCAAAATGAACTATAAACTTATAATTTCTATTTGTCTTGTCATTTTTATTTCATTACCAGCAATTTTCGGTTATGAACATCCCGGAGGAAAGCATACAAAGTCTCAGATTACGTTCGTAAAGAAGTAGATAGCCCTAAAAAAGGAACCTTATTACAAAGCCTACCTGCAATTGATGGAAAGAGCCGACTCGGCATTTTTGCATAAAAAGCATGCTTTGGCCGACTTTAGTGTACCGGGATATTACAAAGATCCGGTGAATCATCGCAAAAACTCCTCCGGCCTGCAGTCGGATGCTTTCGACGCTTACGCCTGTGCTCTTGCCTTTCAACTCTCGGGTAAGAAAAAATATGCTGAAAAGTCTCTGGAATACTTGATGGAATGGGCAAACATCAATACAAAGTATTCCGAATACGATGGAAGTCTTGTAATGGCCTATTCGGGTACAGCTATGATTATGGCCGGAGAACTGATGCTGAATTATAAAGGCTGGAGTTCACCTGACAAGCAGAAGTTCAATAACTGGGTTCAGAATGTTTATCTTAAGTCGTGCAAAGAAATCAGAAACCGTAAAAACAACTGGGCCGACTGGGGAAGGTTTGGATCCGTGTTATGTACCTACTTATTAGACAATCAGGAGGAAATGAATGAGAATATCCGTTTAATTAAAAGCGATATTTTCCATAAAATTGAGACTGATGGTCACATGCCCGAAGAAACCCGGAGAGAAAAGAACGGAATTTGGTATACTTATTTCTCACTGGCACCAATTACAGCCTCATGCTATGTGGTTTACAATGCTACCGGTGAAAATCTTTTCGAACTAAAAGAAGGTGAAAAGTCAATTAGACTGGCGCTCGATTATCTTTTATATTACACTGAAAGACCTGCCGAATGGCCCTGGTTTAAAGATCCAAACCCGGGAACCCCAACCCTATGGCCAGGCAATTTAATGGAAGCCGTGGGTAGTATTTATAACGAAAATAAATACCTGAATTATGTTGAGAAAAGCAGACCGCTTATTTACCCTACGCATCATTTCGCATGGACTTTTCCGACATTAATGCCGGCTATGCTGAGTTTTCCTGGTAAATAACTGTTAAATATTATGATCCTTGGGCAGAATCATAAGTTTTGGAATTCTCACATGATTGGGCTGATTCAGGATAAAACGCACTGTACTTACAATATCGCCGGTGTTTAAAGGCTGATGGATATTCATACTGTCTTTAGGATGTACCTTCCAGTGGTTATGCAGTTCTGTAAGAACCAGTCCCGGTTCGATACAGGTAACCTGAATGTTGGTACCGGTAAGTTCCATCCTTAAAGCTTCTGATAAAGCCTCCATTGCAAATTTTGAGGCAGCATAGCCACCGGCAGTTGGACGTACTTTGGTTCCCAAAACACTTGAAATGTTTACCACATGCCCATATCCCTGCTCTTTGAAACGCTTCAGAAATTTGTATGTAAGCCTGAATGTCGATTCCACATTCAATCGCAGCATGGCAGTCAGCCTTTCGATATTAATTTCTTCAATAGTCCCCGACTCAATCATTCCTGCACAGTTAAACAGAAAGTCGCATTTACCATATCTGGTGAAAATATGATTCTCAAGTTTATCCTGCAGGTCATGAGAGTTTAAATCGCCCGGAATGATATCGTCCGGTTCAATTTTAAGATCCTGAAGTTTCTCGAACCGGCGCGCTGTTACAATTACTTTCATCCCATCTTCTGTCAAAGCTTTTGCAACTGCATTACCTATTCCGCTGCTGGCACCCGTTACAAGGCAAACTTTTTCCATTGAGTTCATTTCTGTTATTTTGAAACCAAACTTAATCAAAAAGGTGCTCTGAACCAGAACACCTTTTTTGAAAGTTACAGTTAAAAATTCTTTTTCATGTAATCCAGATTTCGCTTTATAAGTTCGTTTCGCTGCTGAACACTTGCATACGAACGTAAGGCATCAGGAGGTGTATTCATCACATAGTTTGCCAACCGGTCGATTGTAGACGTTGCAACATGCATTCTTGTATCGGACGAACCATAGTAAATAAAAACATCGCCATTCGGGCGGGCTACCCAGCCATTGGTGAAAAGCACATTCGACACATCGCCAATTCTTTCCTCTCTTTCAGGAGCCATAAAGTAACCGCCGGGAGCATAGGTGACCTTCCATGGTTCCTTAAGGTCGGTCATGAACATATAAAGTACATAGCGCAATCCGGCAGCGCAACCACGAACACCATGGGCAAGATGCAACCAACCGTACTTGGTTTTAATAGGATGCGGGCCCTGTCCGTTTTTCACTTCCTTAATGGTATGATAAATCCGGGGATCAATAATAACCTCTTCCTTAATTTCTGCTTTGGTAATGTCGTCAATCAACCCCCAGCCAATACCTCCACCTGAGCCGGCGTCGATAAACCCATCCTGCGGACGGGTATACAAGGCATATTTACCGTCTACAAACTCAGGATGCAGCACTACATTGCGTTGCTGGCTTTTGGTTTTCAGGTCGGGAAGACGTTCCCAGTTCACCAGGTCGCGTGTTCGGGCAATGCCGGCAGCGGCAGTAGCGCTCGACAAATCTCCGGGTGCAGCGTCAGGATCTTTTCTTTCTGAACAGAAAACGCCATAAATCCACCCATCTTCGTGTTTGGTAAGACGCATATCGTAAACGTTAGTATCAGGATCCTCAGTTTCGGGCATGGTAATAGGATAATCCCAGAACTTGAAGTTATCGATACCATTTTCACTTTCGGCAATAGCAAAGAACGATTTACGGTCCCATCCTTCCACACGAACCACCAGGATAATTTTCCCCTTCCATTCCATGGCACCCGAATTCAAAACTGCATTAATTCCTAACCGCTCCATTAACTTTGGATTTGTAATAGGGCTCAGGTCGTAGCGCCAGTAAATGGGAGTATGCTGAGCTGTAAGAATCGGACGTTTATAACGCTGATAAATTCCGTTATATTCCTTTATGGGCTTATTTTCCTTTGTAATTAACTTCTCGTGACGCTCAAACAGCTTGTTTAGTTTTTTGTTAAACTCTTTCTTATGCATAATGGGTAGGTGTTTATGTTCTTTTACAAAATTAAGCTATTTTAGTCTATCAATAAATAAGGATACCTGTCGAATCTTTTGAAAAGACCCGACAGGTATATATTCCGTTAAATAAAACATTAGAGGACTGTATCGGCAGCTTTTCTCCGTTGCTCCAATTCCGATTCAATCTGCGACAGGAAGGAATCCTTCAACGGATAAATAAAAATAAAGAATGCTGCCAGAAACGCGCCTATAGCGGGGAATATACTAAGCATCATACGAATTCCCTGTTGGGTAATAACTGCTTGTTCAACCCCTGCATTGTATCCGTACAATGTCAAAATCCAACCAACACCGAACATACCAATAGAGGCTCCAATCTTTTGCGACATGGATGCTGCTGAAAATACAAGTCCTGTTGCACGACGACCGTTTTTCCATTCGGAATAGTCGGCAGTATCGGCATACATGGACCATACCAGCGGGAATATTGTTCCGGCACAAATGCTGATCAGTACCTGGAAAACATAAATCATGGTGATATTGGTTCTATCGAGGAAATAAAAGATAAGACTGAATACTGTAGCACCCAGCATAGCCAATAGGAAAGTATTTTTCTTTCCTATTTTGTCCGATATCGGTTTAGCCAGAACTACACCAACAATATTGGCAGCCTGACCTAGCAAGAGATAAATAGTGCTGATTGCAACTACTAACTCAGTTCCAAGTGCAATGCTACCCTGACCTTTATAATAATAATTGAAATAGTAAATGGCAGCTCCATCGCGGATTGTATTGAAGAAAATGGTTGAAATACCTGCTCCAAGGAGAATAAACCAGGGACCATTTTTGGCAAGGTCGCTCAAATCATCAGCAAGAGAAGTTTTTTCGGCAATAGGTTTAATTCTTTCTCTGGTCCATGCAAAAGTTAACAGAAAGAAAATAACAGCCAATATAGCAATCACCATAGCAGCTTTCTGAATTCCATAGCGGTAATTAATTTCTTTCAAAGCCATCGACGACACTTTAATGTCGCTATTCTCTGGCTGTGAAACTAAAAGCTGCAGATTTGCGAGATTTGAAATATTTTCTTTAGAAGTAATTTTAGTAAGTTTTATTTGTACATCGGAAGTAGCACCATTCCGGTGCAAGCCCATTGTATCCTTACCTTCGGGGAAGGTAAACCAACTGTACGATCCGTTCTGAGAATTAAAAACTCCCATTTTGAATTCGTCACTGCTATTGGTCAAAACTTTTGCAGTAATAAAGATCAAAGAATCGTTAAGAGGCTCATCCTGCTGAATTGGATTACCCGGCCATACAAATGTTTTAACGCCCGGAATCTGAATTGTTGAATCCTTCACTTCAACCATTTTATCGGTGGCAAAGTTGGTGGCAGTTTTAGTTCCGAAACTATCAAACAGTGGCTGGTAAAGACCTAAAACAAGGAAACTGCCACCGAATGCAAAAATAAAGCGGTAAGTTGCCAGTGTTGTTCTTTCTTTTCCATCAGCGGTCATCACCCCCATCAGGGAAGCGTAAGGTACATTGATTAGTGAGTAAATAATCATCATCAGGGAGTAAGTAACATAGGCATAAACAATTTTGCCTGTTGTGCTAAGCTCCGGAGTTGTAAAGGTCAGAATACCAATTATACCAAAAGGAACTGCAATCCAGAGCAGGTATGGCCTGAACTTTCCCCAACGGGTATTGGTGCGGTCGCCCATGATGCCAATCAGCGGATCGATAAATGCATCGCCAACACGGGTTATGAGCATCATTACCCCCGCAACAGCGGCTGTTATACCAAATACATCGGTATAAAAAAACATGAGGTACATACCGAAGAGCTTCCAGAACATGGATGATGCAGCATCGCCGAATCCATAACCGATTTTCTCTTTCAAACTAAGTTTTTCCTTCATTTCAAATGATTTAATGAGTTAGTTATTAAAATGTTTCTATTGTCAGATAGATTGCAGTTCAAGCCATAAAAATAGAAAATTATTCCGTTTTGCAATCGATTGAAAAACTTTTCTTTTAATGAAACTATCTGAAACCCGCTCTTTTATTTAAATTAGCACTTAGAAATTTGGGCACTATGGATGTACTTTTATCAACCGGAGAAATTAATTTATACAATAGTATTTTTCGGCTTTTCCTGAGTTTAACAGCAGGAGGCCTTATTGGACTCAACCGCGAAAAATTTAATCGTGCAGCAGGATTTCGGACTCATATTCTCATATGCATGGGATCATGCCTCCTTATGCTTATTTCCATATATATTCCACAGGAATTTTTGGATTTTAAAAGCGGCGATCCGGGGAGAATAGCAGCGCAAGTGGTAGCGGGGATTGGCTTTTTAGGTGCCGGTGCAATTATTAAAAACGGCGATCAGGTGAAAGGATTAACAACCGCTGCTTCCATCTGGATATCTGCAGCTATTGGACTCGCCATTGGGGCAGGTATGCTCTGGATTTCACTAACAACTTTAGTTCTGGTTCTTTTCGCTTTAATTGTTTTGGAAAGACTAGGCAGAGTGATATTCAGCAAAAAACAATTTAAAATTCTGACGATTAAATTACGTCAAACCTCTGTAAACATTGATCCTGTTGAAAATATCCTCAGGAAGTTTAAAGTAAAGTACGAAATTCAAGAATTCCATCAGGATACAGCATCCAATATTCTGGATATTAATGTAAGTATAAACACCGACAACAAATTTCCTCTGGAAGACTTTTTCGATGATTTTTATACCATCGAAAATCTACTTGAAATATCGGTGAAGAGTAAGGTCTGAGGTAGGAGTTTAGTTATTTAGGAGTTTAGGCTTTAGGGGACAGCTGGATAGAATTTTCGTGATGTGAATTCGTATCTATAGGTTATATAAGCTTCTATCCTACGATAAACCATATTTTCTGTATTCCTAAATCCCTAACCCCTAAACGCCTTCTGTATTCTACTTACGACTTAATACTTCTGACTTACGACTAACAGAATATTCCTTATCTTTGTGCCTTAATTTTTGAGGATGAGTACTTATTTGCTTGTGGAAAATGCAACCAAGTCGTATGGCGATGTTGTGTTATTTGAAAATATCAACTTCTCGGTTACCGAAGGCCAAAAAATAGCCCTGATTGCAAAAAACGGATCGGGAAAAACAACTCTTTTGAACATCCTCAATGGAAAAGACACCTTTGATAGCGGAAGTTTTTACGTCAATAAAGATATCAAACTCGGTTACCTGGATCAGAATCCTCAGTACGACGCCGGATTAACCGTTTTTCAGGCTGCATTTGGTGCTTCGGGAAAACTTATGGAAACTGTACGGGAATACGAACAGGCGCTACACGACCACGACGAAAACAGGCTGCAAAAAGCCATTCACGAAATGGATTTCCACAATGCCTGGGATTACGACCAGCGTATCAAACAAATGCTTTCGGTATTCAAACTGCCCGACCTGGATCAAAAGGTAAACACATTATCAGGAGGTCAGGTAAAGCGTCTTGCACTGGCTGTGTCTCTTATCAACGAACCCGACTTTTTAATTCTCGACGAGCCTACCAACCACCTCGATCTGGATATGATCGAATGGCTCGAAGAATACCTCAACAAAACCCAGAGCACACTTTTAATGGTAACGCACGACAGGTATTTCCTCGACCGGGTTTGCACCGAAATACTGGAACTTGACGAACTTAGCGTGTACTCCTATAAAGGCAATTATTCCTATTTTCTTGAAAAGAGAAACGAACGCCTTACAAGCAAATCGCAAATGGCCGAAAAAGCCAAAAATCTTTTGCGCACCGAACTCGAATGGATGCGTCGCATGCCCCAGGCCCGCGGTACCAAAGCAAAATACCGTATCGATGCTTTTTATGAGCTGAAAGATAAAGCCGGCTATAACCGAAACGACAAACAGATCGACATCAATGTTAAATCAGCACGACTTGGAAATAAGATCCTGGAAATGGAGCATGTAAACAAGCGTTTCGACGATCTGATTATGCTCGACGACTTTACCTATACTTTTTCGAAAAACGAAAAAATAGGCATTGTTGGTAGAAACGGCGTCGGGAAATCAACCTTCCTGAATCTCATCACACAGCAATTGCAGCCCGATTCGGGTAAAATTGATACAGGCGAAACCGTTGTTTATGGCTATTATCAACAACAAGGGCTTAACTTCAAACCCGGACAAAAGGTAATCGATATCATTAAGGAAATAGCCGATTTTGTAACCCTAGGTGATGGAAAACAGCTTTCCGTTTCTCAGTTTTTAACGCATTTTCTGTTTCCGCCCGAAATGCAATATGTGCAGGTTGAAAAGCTCAGCGGAGGCGAAAAGCGACGTCTTTACCTGATGACAATATTAATGAGGAGCCCCAATTTCCTTATCCTCGACGAGCCAACCAACGACCTCGACATTGTTACCCTTAACGTGTTGGAAGACTACCTGCAAAGCTTTGGAGGATGTCTTATCATCGTATCGCACGACCGGTTTTTTATAGATAAGCTTGTCGATCATCTTTTTATTTTTGAAGGAAAGGGGCAGGTGTTCGATTTTCCAGGTAATTACAGCGAATACCGCGCTTCAGTGAGGCTTCAGGAACAGGAAGCTGCAAAACAAAAAGCCGAAACACAGGAAAAGAAAAAAGCGGAAGAAGCGCCTAAACAACAGCCTGCCAGCACCGACAAACGCAAACTCACTTTCAAGGAAAAGAAAGAGCTGGAAGAAGTGGAGCTTTTACTGGAAAATCTCGAGAAAGAAAAAACAGATCTTGAAACTTCGATTAGCAGTGGCACACTCAATTCCGACGAGATAATAAAAAAATCGAACCGCCTGGGCGAAGTTCTGAAGCTGATAGATGAAAAAACCGACCGGTGGCTGGAATTGAGTAGTATTTAATTAGTCGTAAGTAGAGGCAGCCCCAAAATATGGGGCATAATGCTGCAATGACTTGTATTCAACGCCGGAGGTGTTGCATGTTTGTAGCCGGGGGTGAAACGGAGTGAAACCCCCGGATTGAATTCGAGTGTATATTTCAGCGACGCGGGAAAAATTTGAGTAAAGTAGTTCTGCCAACATCGTCGCAATGGCTACATTCAGCATTTACAGCTTATTACAAAATCTTTCATAAGTAGACCCTGCCTCATAAATTGGGGTAATGCGGTAATGACAGAGTATCAACTAGTTCTTTTGTACCTTTGGCTTGAACCAAAGGTACCCAAAGTTCAAGGCTTCTTGAAAATTGACTAAAAATAAAAGATTTGGCTACTGCGGGGGTAAACTCACTACAACACTGCTTTGCCAGGTTAACTGCCATTAATTAAGTTTTCGGCTTTAATCAAAGATGTCTCAATCTGCCCGCTCAGACAAACCCCCTCATGACGCCAAATCTTTTATTTTCTTCACGCCATTTTCAAAAGGCCAGTCCCGAACCTAGGGCATTCCGGTTTTATTTTGGATTAAGATT
>JAEYWD010000032.1 GCA_023429135.1 Bacteroidota bacterium
GTTGAGTACCCGGTTATCAAACTTGAAATTTCTAATACATCTCATCCGTTTTACACTGGTAAGATGAAACTTGTTGATAGCGCCGGTCGTGTTGATAAGTTTATGAACCCTTAAAAATATCATTTTAAAAAGAAAAAGTAATTGAACTTGCATAAAAGGACTAAAGCTCCAGGCTATTTCAGGTCGGGGAGCTTTTTTTTATTTTATTTTTGTTCAAAACTTAACAAATCTTTTATGCAAAACTACATCCTTTTTGACGACAGTGCCTGGGGTAAATTATTGCCATTAACATTCACAAGGCCTGTTTGTGAAATCCGCATCGGGATTCTCACCATTCGTGAAAAATGGGAGAAATATCTGGCAACAGAATGTTCATTTCTCACACAGGATTATCTTTCTGAAAAATATCCACTTCATACCGGCGCTGCAAACATTTATCTCAATGGTTCTGTTTTACCAACCGAAGGGCTTGTAGAAGCAATTAAGAAACTTTTACCGGGTCAATGCCTGAAACAGGAATCAGTACTTGTAGCATATAGCTTAGTTCAGCCTCTCAAAGAAGTTCCTTCCGATTTTTCAATCTTTAAGGACGTAATTGAATATTCCGGCAATATTTTAAAGATTGATTATCCCTGGCAAATTTTTTCGAATAACGGCGTTGCTTTAAAAGCCGATTTTGATATCCTGACAAAGGGACGTAAATCTGCCCCAATAAGCGATACCAACCGAATAGCAGGAGCCGAAAATATATTCCTTGAAGAAGGAGCTAAGGTTGAATTTTCAATTATAAATGCTACCACAGGTCCTGTGTATATTGGCAAGGACGCTGAGATTATGGAAGGTTGTGTTGTTCGCGGTCCGTTTGCTTTATGCGAGCATTCAGCTTTAAAAATGGGTGCCAAAATTTATGGACCGACAACCATTGGTCCACATTCAAAAGTTGGCGGCGAAGTGAATAACTCGGTACTTTTTGCTTATTCAAATAAGGCTCACGACGGATTTCTTGGTAATTCCGTATTGGGAGAATGGTGTAATCTGGGAGCTGATACCAATAACTCCAATCTCAAAAACAATTATGAGATGGTAAAGCTATGGAGTTATGTTGAAGAACGATTTATAAGTACAGGTCTTCAGTTTTGCGGACTAATTATGGGCGACCATTCCAAATCGGGCATTAATACAATGTTTAATACAGGTACAGTTGTAGGGGTGAGTGCCAATATCTTCGGCGACGGATTTCCGCGCAATTTTATCCCCTCGTTTTCATGGGGTGGGGCACAGGGATATATGGTTTATAAGCCCGATAAAGCATTTAGAACTGCTGAAATTGTTTACGACCGCCGCGGAATGGTGCTTTCGGAAGCCGAAAAGACGATTTTGGTCAAAGTTTTTGAAATGGACGAAAAATATCGTCGTTTCTAATTGTATTTTAGGTATTTACATTTTGGCATGTGGATTGAAATACAGTGAGGATAACTATTTTTTATTAGTGTTGTTTTAAGTTTTGCCATTATGGCAGAAATATATAATAGGGGTAATTCAATATATGAGCAGAAAGCAAGATAAACCAGGTATTTCGGAAATAATATTCAGCAACAGCATTCAGGAAGACGCTGAATTTATTCCAATTTTATCTGAAGAGGATGATGACGCAAACGATAACATAGAGATACCTGATAGTTTACCTATTTTACCACTTCGAAATACTGTACTCTTCCCGGGAATAGTACTTCCAATAACAGTAGGCCGTGAAAAATCAATCAAACTAATTCGCGACGCTTATAAAAAGAATAAACTGATTGGGACTTTAACCCAACGCAATCCGAATATAAACGATCCGGAATCCAAAGATCTTTATAAAGTTGGTACATTGGCGCAGGTCCTTAAAATTCTGGAAATGCCTGATAATTCCACATCGGTTATTATTCAGGGTAAACGCAGATTTGTCATCAACGAAATTTCAACAACCAATCCTTATTTAAAGGCCAAAGTTTCTCTTTTTCCCGACATTAAAGCTGAAGAAGGCGACAAGGAATTTAAAGCCATTACAAGCTCTCTGAAGGATCTGGCATTGCGAATTATCCAACTTTCGACAAACATTCCGCAGGAAGCGGGTTTTGCCATCAAAAATATCGAAAATAATTCTTTCCTGATAAATTTTGTTTCGTCCAACAGCGATATCAAAACTGAAGAAAAGCAGCAACTGCTCGAAACCACCGATATAAAAAAGCGCGCTACAAAGCTTTTGGAGCTGCTTACCCGCGAACTCCAGATGCTGGAACTCAAACGCGATATCCAGTCGAAGGTAAAAGTGGATATCGATCAGCAGCAGCGGGAGTATCTGCTGCATCAGCAAATGAAAACCATCCAGGATGAGTTGGGTGGCAATCCCATGGATCAGGAGATTCAGGAATTGGAGAAAAAAGCCAAGAAAAAGAAATGGGGTAAAGAAGTTGAAGCAGCCTTCAAAAAAGAGTTGGATAAGCTACAACGTTTGAATCCTGCGGCTGGCGAATATTCAGTTCAGTTGAATTATCTGTATACATTGCTTGAACTTCCGTGGAACGAATTTACAAAGGATAATTTCGATCTTCACCGTGCCAAAAAAATTCTCGACGAGGATCATTTTGGACTCGAAAAAGTTAAAGATCGTATCCTGGAATATTTAGCCGTACTGAAGTTAAAGGGCGATCTGAAATCTCCCATTTTATGTTTGGTAGGGCCTCCGGGTGTTGGTAAAACCTCTTTGGGAAAATCTATCGCGCGAGCTTTAAACCGTAAATATACAAGGGTTTCGTTAGGCGGTTTGCACGACGAAGCCGAAATTCGCGGCCATCGTAAAACTTACATCGGCGCCATGCCTGGCCGGGTAATCCAAAGCCTGAAAAAAGCAAAATCGTCGAATCCGGTATTTGTACTCGACGAACTTGATAAAGTTGGAAAGGATTATCATGGAGACCCATCTTCTGCTTTGCTGGAAGTTCTGGACCCAGAGCAGAACAGTACTTTTTACGACAATTTTCTCGAACTCGAATATGATTTGTCCAAAGTAATGTTTATTGCTACAGCCAATACTCTTTCAACAATTAACGCTGCATTGCGCGACAGACTTGAGGTGATTGAAGTGTCAGGATACACCCTCGAAGAGAAAATCGAAATCTGCAGGCGGCATCTCTTAACAAAGCAGCTTAAAGCTCATGGCATCAAGAAGGGGGTTATCGAATTTTCCGATAAGATTCTGGAATATATAATCGAAAATTATTCTTTGGAATCGGGTGTGCGCGAAATTGACAAAACTCTTGCAAGCATCATCCGGAATATTGCCAAGCAAATTGCTTTTGGTGAAAAAGTCGAGAAAAAACTTACCATTGAAGCCATTCATAAAATACTTGGCGCACCGAAATTTATTAAAGACAAGTATCAGGGGAACGAGTATGCGGGAGTGGTTGTAGGTCTTGCCTGGACTGCTGTTGGCGGCGATATTTTATATGTCGAAACAAGTCTGAGCAAAGGTAAAGGTGGATTAACCCTTACCGGTAACCTGGGCGATGTTATGAAAGAATCGGCAGTTATTGCCCTGGAATATATCAAATCGCATTGCGAAGCTTTTGGCGTCGATCCTGAAATTTTCGAGAAGTGGAACGTTCATGTACATGTACCGGAGGGGGCAATACCTAAAGATGGTCCTTCTGCTGGTGTAACCATGGTAACTTCAATGGTATCGGCCTTTAAGCAATGTAAGGTAAGGAAGAACCTGGCCATGACAGGCGAAATAACACTGCGCGGCAAAGTACTTCCGGTTGGTGGAATCAAGGAGAAAATTCTTGCTGCCAAAAGAGCAGGGATTTCGGATATTATTCTTTCAAAAGAGAATAAAAAAGATATCGACGAAATAGAACCTTTGTACTTAAAAGGACTGAATTTTAATTATGTTGAAAACATATCAGATGTTATAGATCTGGCAGTTACGGGCGAAAGAGTGGATAAGGCATTAAACATCGTCTAAAAAATTTAATTTACCGAAATATTATATAGCTTTACCGATATTGAGTTTGTAAAGCGGTTTTTTAAGACAATATTTGTCTTAAAATATTAAATATATGAAAATGGACAGTGGATTATTTTGGGGTTTATTGCTAATCATTCTTGGATTAAGCCTGATATTGAAAGTTGTGTTTCACATCGATTTTCCCGTTGTGAAACTTTTGGTAGCTTTCTTTTTTATTTATCTGGGAATCAAAATTCTGTTCGGAAATTTTGGTGTTACCATGTTCAAAACCGGACCTCACGATGTAGCCTTCGGCGAAGGATCGTTCAAAGAGATAATTCAACCAGCGAAAGAATATCATGTGGTATTTGGAAAAGGTAATTTTGATTTTCAGAGAATCCAACTACCCGATTCGGGTCATGTGGAGGTAAAAGTAAGTACCGTATTTGGAGGAACAGAGATTTTGCTCAATTCAGATACTCCTGTTAGAATCAAGGCCGATGCCGCTTTTTCGGGAACACAATTACCAAATGGCAACAGTGCTGTGTTTGGAACTGTCACCTACGAGAGCGAGAACTTCGACGAATTGCGACCATATCTTCTCCTAAAAACCGAGGTTGTTTTTGGAGGAGTTGATATACGAAGAAGATAGAGAATCAAATTAGAACCGGAAGCCATCTTCCGGTTTTTTTATTTGGTTCCGGGGGCATTTCATTATAAATTGCGATATTTGTTGGAACGATAATCTTTTCAGTTATTATGAGCAAAATTGCAGTATTTCCAGGTTCCTTTGATCCGTTTACTATAGGTCACGAATCCATCGTTTGCAGGGCCATGGAGCTTTTCGATAAGGTTGTTATTGCTATAGGTCATAACGAAAGCAAAAAGGCTTTTTTCCCGCTCCAGGTAAGGCTAGGTATGATCAGGGAGGTGTTTCATAATGAACCTAAAATTGAAGTATTACACTTCGAGGATCTTACAGTGAATCTTTGTAAAAGAGTAGGCGCTAAATATATTCTCAGAGGGTTACGCACATCGGCCGATTTTGAATATGAACGCGCAATAGCACAGGTTAATAAGGCTATGTATCCCGAACTTGAGTCTGTCTTTATTCTCACACTTCCCGAACACACTTCCATTAATTCGACAATTGTACGCGAAATCCTGAAATACGGCGGTGACGCATCAAAATTTCTTCCTACATGTATCGATCTAAAAAAGTACAATAAATGAAGCAAGTTCTGCTAATTACCTTTTTGGGGTTTTTGGTGAATTCCATTGCAGCAACAACGGTGCTCGAAGGTGTTGCCACAGATTATGCCGGTACTTCCATTGAATTCTTTACTTATTCCAATCAAATTGCATATTCCGAAAAATCCTTAGGCACTGCCAAGGTCAGTTCCGACGGAAAATTCACAGTTTCTCTTGAAATTAAAAATCCCCAGCTCGTTTTTGCCCATTGCGGAGTTTATTTTCTTTTTATCTATGTGGAGCCAAACACCAAGTATACAATAATTCTTCCTCCCAAACAGGATAAAAAACCCGATGAAAAGCTAAATCCTTATTTTGAAGAAAAGCAGGTTCACCTGATTGTTCGCGAGTGCTCAAAAAACGGGAAGAGTGTTGATCCGCAGGAGGAGCTTAATTTTTATATCCGAAGCTTCGACGATTATTACGGGCCGTATATGGCCAAGTATGCGCTTAATGTGGCTACGAATAAAGAAATGAGCGATCGCGACAGTACAATTTTGAAAATCTCGAATATTTTTCCTAATAAGGATAACCGGTTTTATAACGATTATAAAAATTATAAGATTGGATTTCTCCAGCTTATGTCGCTTCAGAATAAGAGTCGGGGTATTTCCAATAAATATTTTCTCGACAAGCCCATCCTTTACAATAACCCCGCTTATACCGAGCTTTTTAATCAGGTTTATGAGAAATATCTGGTATATTTTGGTCGCACTCCCAAAGGTAAGGTTATTTACGACGACATCAATCTGAATAAAAGTTATTCGAGTCTTAAAAATACACTTTCGCAGGATAATGTTCTGAATAATGATTCGCTTAAGGAGTTTGTTATTCTGAAAGGATTACACGATGGATTTTATGCAACCGATTTTTCAAGAGGAGCGTTGCTTAATATTCTCGACTCTCTTATTCACAGCACCAAAGTAAGTGAACACCGGGAAATTGGTTTGGAAATCCGCGACAAGGTTACCAGGCTTTTAACGGGCTATTCTCCACCCAATTTTCAGTTGTACGATCAGGATGGGAAACTGAAAAGTTTAAGTGATTTCAAGGGGAAGTACACCTATATTATGTTCTGTACAACACAGAATTATGCCTGCATTACCGAGTTTGAACAGGTCAAAAAGCTTTATCAGAAACACAGTGATAAGTTAAACATTATAACAGTTCTTGCTGATGAGAATTTTGCCGATTCCCAAAAGTTTATCAAAGGCAAGCAACTTCCATGGGTTTTCCTACACTACGGAAATCATCCGCAAATACTAAAAGAATACGACATCAGGGCATTTCCTACATATTTTCTGATTAATCCTGAGGGTAAAATGGCCATTTCGCCAGCTCCTTCTCCGGCTGAAAATTTCGAAATGACCTTGTTTAAAGAAATGCGGGCGAAAGGGTTATTGTAAAGTTTATAAACTAAAGTCGACAGACCTCTGACCACGGTCAATACAAAATGCCAAATTATAAAGGTGATTAAGCCGGTTGTTTATACCGTCGTCTGTGGTCCGAGGACGAGTTACTTTTACTTATATATAAAGAACTTATACACATCTCTTAACGATTCATATGTGTTTTTTAATGCCTCGCTAACAGTTTCGGTATCGAACCACCGGCAGTCGGTAATTCCTTCTTCAGCTTGTAAAACAGGTGTTTCTTCATGGTTAAGATGCATCTCATACCATATGGTTCTTTTAATAATTCGTTCGCCTTTTTGTTGGTAAGTATGGTATGTGTCGAGCAGTCGTTTACCTACTTCAATGTGTTTTAGGCCGCATTCTTCCTGTACTTCACGCAGGGCAGTCTGTTTGTAAAATTCCCCTTTTTCCACTTTACCTTTTGGCAGATCCCAAACTCCATTTCTGAAAATTCCAAGAAACTTTCCGTCTGGTCTTTTTACAATTCCGCCGGCAGCCTCCAGAATAGTATAGAACGACTTAATATGGTCCATCACCAAATTGGTGTCTTTATTGAAAATGTAAAGTGTTTTTACCTCTTTAAAATTCTCGAAAGCATATAAAATTTCCTTTAGTTCATCTTTATTGGTGAACTTGTAAAACAACCCATCATTCTTTTCAAAGCTTTTAGTAACTTTGCCGGTCAAGTTAACAACACGGTTTCCATAAAATATTTTATAAGCTTGCATTATGAATAAGATAGATTCGACAATACCTGTATATCTTTTGCAAAGTAAAGCAATTAAGTTAGAACCTGCAAAACCTTTCACCTGGGCTTCGGGCTGGAAATCGCCCATTTATTGCGATAATCGTATTACCCTGTCGTACCCCGAAATTCGTAACGCAATACGCGACTCTCTGGTTGAATTAATTAGGGCAAATTTCCCGGATGTGTCTGTAATTGCAGGAGTAGCAACAGGCGCTATTGCTCAGGGTGCGTTGGTAGCTCAGGAGCTGAATCTTCCATTTGCTTATGTTCGTTCTGCACCTAAGAAACATGGGATGGAGAATCTGATTGAAGGTGAGGTTCGGCAAAATCAGAAGGTAGTTGTTGTTGAAGATCTTATCTCAACAGGAAATAGCAGTCTTATGGCTGTTGAAGCTTTAAGAAAAGCAGGAGCCGAAGTATTGGGCATGGTGGCTATTTTTACATATGGTTTCGGCATTGCTGAAGAAAACTTTCAGAAAGCAGGATGCAAGCTGCTTACAATAACAAATTACGAACAATTATTAGAGGTAGCTGTTCCTGAGGGATATATAACATCATCGCAGTTGGGTCTTCTGAAGGAATGGCGCACAAATCCTTCGGGCTGGATGCAGGAGTAAAAACAAAGTTTATGGAATCTACATTTGAAAGTAAGATAGGGAAGGTTGCATTGCCTTCGGAGAGGATTTATAATTTTATATCCGACTTCAATAATTTAAAGAATTATATACCAGCCGATAAGATAAGTAACTGGCAGTCGACGGGGGACACGTGTCATTTTACCGTAACCGGAATGGGCGATGTTGGATTAAAGATAATCGAAAAAACGCCTTTTAGTCTGGTGAAAGTTGCGGGTGATGGTATGGCGAATCATCATTTTAACCTGTGGATACAACTGAAGGAAGTTGCCGATAGCGATTCGCGCGTGAAAATCACTTTAAAGACCGATATCAACCCCATGATGAAACTAATGGTTGCCAAACCAATTCAAAAGTTTCTCGATATGCTGGTTGATTCGTTCGAAAAGATGTCGTTACATTAATATAGGCGGCAGACAAAAGACGACTGACCACGGCAAATAAAGGGGCAATCCTGACTTTTTTTCATTGATCAGGATGTTAGCTGTCGCCTGTAGTTCCTGGACTGCGGACTATTGGCATTCATCTTACGACTTACGTCTAAATACTTACGACTGCTTTATAAAACATATTCGATTTCTTTATACCCGAAGCGCAATATTTCGCTTTTATCGTTTTTAAAGATTAACTCTCCTGTAGGATCAACACCTTCGATGGAACCTGCAACTCTTTTTCCATTCAATTCAAAGATAGCGTACTTTTTATATCTGTAAAGCAAATTCAGATAATTCTCGTCAATTACTCCGAATTCCTTATCTTTTAATAATCCATAACGGTACTCAAGAATATTGGTAAGCGTCTCTAGTATTTCATCCAGATCTTGTTTTGTTTTAGTAACTTTCAGGAGAGAAACCGGATTTGGCAGGTTCGAAGGAAAATCTTTCTGGTTCACATTCAGGCCCACACCAATAATTGAAGCTTTAATGTTATTTCTTTCAATGGTATGTTCAATTAGCAGGCCGGCTATTTTTTTGTCATTTACATAAATATCGTTCGGCCATTTTATTGACACATTGTCAGTATACAAACTTACAAGGTCGGCTACAGCCAGCGATATTACCTTTGAGATATAGAACTGGTCCGAAGCAGCAAGAAATTCGGGATATAAAACAAAGGAACATGTTAAATTCTTTCCGGCTTCGCTCTGCCATTTATTTTGTCCCTGGCCCCGACCTTTTGTCTGGGATTTAGCAATAATTACCGAGCCTTCAGGGAAACCACGGTTAATGTATTTGGCCGCAAGAATACTGTTGGTTGAATCAACCTCGTCGAGCTGCACAATTTGCTTTTTCTTAAAAAGAGATCCCATAGGTATGTTGTTAAATATTATTATTAAACTTTCAGCCAGTTTGTCGTGTTTAAATTGTTGCACGGTTTTTGACCTTAAAGCCTGCAAATTTACTGATTTATCGCGGACAAAATGAATTGTAAAATTCATTACATTTGCGAAAAGTTGATTTCTTAGGGGTTTCCTTTTGAAATTGAGATAAATAAAAAAGTAATTTAGCCATTTCAATTGTTGTAGTACAAATTTATAAACAAAAATATAGAGTGAAGCAAAAGAAAAAAGCTGCGTCGGATAAAGTGATAGAATGTATTGTGAAGGGGATTCAGGAAAAAAAAGGTAAGGAAATTCTGAGTATTGATCTTTCAAAATTAGATAATGCCGTTTGTAGATATTTTATTATTTGTCACGGCGATTCGAACACACAGGTAAACGCAATTGCACAATCCATAGAAAAAATGATGCAGGAGACCATGCACGAAAAAGTATGGCATAGTCAGGGTTATGAAAATGCCCAGTGGATTTTGCTGGATTATTTTGACTACATGGTTCATATTTTCCAAAAAGATACAAGAGAATTTTATAATTTAGAAAGTTTATGGGCCGATGGTCAAATTGAGCATTTTAATGAAATTTCTGTTAATTAAAGATATATAGTATATAAGATGGGTAATAAAAATTCTAACAATAGTAACAATAAGGATAAGGGCAATTCCTCACAACCCCAGAACGGCGGAGGTTTGAATTCGGGCAATAAACCTAAATTCAATATTTACTGGATTTATATTCTTATCGGGTTATCATTCTTTGCTATTCAGTATTTAAGCATGAGCAGCAAACCGCTGAAAACAACGTTTACAGCATTTGAAAAAATGATGCTTGACAACGATGTAAAGAGGGTGGTGCTTATTAACAATCAACAAAAGGTAGAGATTTACATAAAGGACGAAAAGTTGAAAGATCCAAAATATAAAGCGCTCGATGATAACAGCTTTATGAATTCCGTGTCAAAATCAGGTCCTCATTATGTTTTCACCATTGGAACAACCGATGGTTTTGAAAAACAGATGAAAGAAATTAATGACAAACTCGGTCCTAATAAAGTTGAATTAGAGTATGATTTCAGGAAGGATATATTCGGAGATTTGCTTGCGTGGGTGCTCCCTATTGTGATTATAGTCGCATTCTGGCTGTTTATTTTCAGGCGAATGAGCGGCGGAGCTGGGGGAGGTGCCGGGAATATTTTCAACGTTGGAAAATCCAGAGCTCAGATTTTCGATAAGGAAACAACTGCCAAGATCGATTTTAAAGATGTTGCAGGTTTAGAAGAAGCAAAACTTGAAATTAAAGAGATAGTGGACTTCCTAAAGAAGCCCAAAAAATATACGGAGTTGGGAGGTAAGATTCCAAAGGGAGCCCTGCTTGTTGGCCCTCCGGGTACCGGTAAAACACTGCTTGCTAAAGCTGTGGCAGGCGAAGCGAATGTGCCTTTCTTCTCCATTTCGGGTTCCGACTTTGTCGAAATGTTTGTGGGTGTCGGTGCATCGCGTGTTCGTGATTTGTTTAAACAGGCAAAAGAAAAAGCGCCATGTATTATTTTCATCGACGAAATTGATGCCATTGGGCGTGCGCGTGGCCGCAACCCGAACTTCGGCGCAAATGACGAACGCGAAAATACCCTGAACCAACTTTTAACCGAGATGGATGGTTTTGCCACAAACACAGGTGTTATTATTCTTGCAGCTACCAACCGGGCCGATATTCTCGACCGCGCTCTTTTACGTGCCGGACGTTTCGACCGCCAGATTCATGTGGAATTGCCCGATGTAAACGAACGTAAAGAGATTTTCCGTGTACATTTGCGTCCTATTAAATTTGAGAAGGACCTTGATATCGATTTTCTGTCGCGTCAAACTCCGGGTTTCTCTGGTGCCGATATTGCCAATGTTTGTAACGAGGCCGCTCTGATTGCTGCCCGTAAAGATAAGAAGCAGGTTGAAAAGCAGGATTTCCTCGATGCCATTGACCGTATAGTGGGTGGTTTGGAAAAGAAAAATAAAATTATTTCTCTTGCCGAAAAGAAAACCATTGCCTACCACGAAGCCGGCCATGCTACAATTAGTTGGATGCTTGAACATGCCAGTCCGTTGGTTAAAGTAACCATTATTCCCCGTGGTAAATCTCTCGGTGCTGCCTGGTATTTGCCCGAAGAACGGCAAATTACAACTACCGAGCAAATGATGGATGAGATGGTAGCCACTTTAGGAGGCCGTGCCGCTGAAGATCTTGTATTTGGCAAAATATCAACAGGAGCTTTGAACGATCTGGAACGTGTAACCAAGCAGGCTTATGCCATGGTTGCTTATTTCGGTATGAGCGATAAAATAGGCAATATAAGTTACTACGATTCCACTGGTCAATCGGAATACGCATTTACAAAGCCTTACAGCGATAAAACCTCCGAGACTATTGATAAAGAAGTAAACGAACTTATCGACAGGGCATACAATAAAGCTAAAGATGTTCTTCATGATTACCGCGATGGCCTTGAAAGGCTTGCAAAGCAACTGCTTGAAAAAGAAGTGATTTTCAGTGAGGATCTGGAAAGTATTTTTGGGAAAAGAAAATTTGCCATTCCTTCGCATGAAGATATTTCGAAGGTTCCAACTGCTGAAGATGAGCCTGTTGAAACAAAAAGCGATAAAGATGAAGAGGCCGCTTAGGCTGATTTAAGAAAGTTTATATAAAAAGAGTGGTTTTGAATAAATTCTTTAAACGCGCCATCACTGGAGCCTTGTTTGTGGTGGTGCTTACTGGTTCTATATTCTGGCATCCGGTCACTTATGCGGCTCTGTTTTCATTGATTGTGGTACTTGGACTTTGGGAATTTTACGGCCTTATTAAAATTAAGGATGTGCATCCTCAAAAGTATATTGGGGTTATAGCGGGTTTAGTTTTGTTTCTAGCAACTTTCCAAAGTGCCCAGAATTATTTGCATTCGGGTTTATATATTTTATTAATTCCTGCTGCTGCGGGAATTTTTCTTTTGGAGCTTTTCCGGAATAAACCCAATCCTTTTCACAATATAGCCTTTACAATTCTGGGTGTAATGTATATTGCGGTTCCATTTTCATTGTTGAATTCTTTGGTATATCCCGATTATATTACTTTGAAATACAATCCTGAGATTCTGATAGGTTATTTTGTACTTATCTGGACAAGCGATACTGGCGCATATCTCACAGGAATTACCATTGGCAAACATCCTCTGTTTAAACGCATTTCTCCTAAAAAATCGTGGGAAGGCTTTATCGGTGGAACTCTGCTGACTGTTGCCATGTCGGTGCTTGTATCCCGTTTTTCTCACGAAATAAATGTATACCATTGGATAATAGTTGCCGTTTTAATTGCTATTTTTGGCGTTTTGGGCGATTTGGTGGAATCGATGCTTAAAAGAAGTCTCGATGTTAAGGATAGTGGTAATTTCCTGCCCGGTCACGGGGGTATTCTGGACCGTTTCGATTCACTTATCATCTCATCTCCTTTTGTTTTTACTTTTATTCAATTATTCACCAATTAAACTATGCGAATACACAAAGAAGGTCACCGGTTTATCATTGCAGTTTTGCTGATACTGGTTGTTTTTAACTCACTTATCTTCTTCTTTACAGGAATTATCTGGCTTGTTTATGCTTGCAGTATTATTTCTCTTGTAGTTTTCTCACTGATTCTGTATTTCTTTCGGAATCCTTCGCGTGAAGTTGAGGAAGAGCATAACACGGTTTTTGCTCCTGCCGATGGTAAAGTAGTTGTAATTGAAGAAGTATTGGAAGAAGAGTATTTTAAGGATAAACGTATCCAGGTTTCTATATTTATGTCGCCTTTGAATGTGCATGTTAACCGGTATCCGGTAAGTGGTACGGTAAAATATTTCAAATATCACGAAGGCGATTACCTGGTAGCATGGCATCCTAAATCGTCATCACACAACGAACGCACAACTGTTGTTGTTGAAGCTAAAAAAGGCATTGAGCTTTTGGTTCGGCAGATTGCCGGTGCTATGGCACGTCGTATAGTTTGTTATGCTGTTGAAGGGGAAGAGGTTATGCAGGGAGAACAGATGGGTTTTATTAAATTCGGATCGAGGGTAGATATTTTCCTCCCTCTTAATGCCAAAATTAAAGTAAAACTTAATGAAAATGTTCAAGGAAACCGCTCTGTTATTGCTCTTTTAGAATAAAAAAGATTTACAGGTCTTTTTTTATTGCTTTTTTGTTTTTTTTTGATAAATTTGAGCAAACATTAAAACCGAAAAATATGAAGAAATTGATTTTAGGATTTGCGTTAACACTTTTCTTGGGAACAATGACTGTGTCGGCAAATTTCGATAATCCTCCAAAGGATAAAGAAGTTAAGAAAACTGAAGCAACAAAAACAACTGCTTCCGCTGATAAAAAGGAATGCACCCAGGCATCCGCTGATAAAAAAGCTTGTGGCGATAAAGCTACGGCCAGTGCAGATAAAGGTTGTTGCAGTTCCAAAACAACTGCGCAGCAGACTGCAAGCACAAAATAAAATTAAGCCTCAGGAAACTGGGGCTTTTTTATTAGATTTGCCTTTATTTTTTGGAGTATGGAAGAGAACAGAATTTTAGAGGTAAAGAAAGATATTAGTTGGATTGGAGTGCTGGATCCCGATTTGGTTACATTCGACATAGTAATGGAAACCAAATATGGTACTACCTATAATTCTTATTTTATTAATGCTGAAAAGAAGGCAATTGTAGAAACTGTAAAAAGACCATTTTGGAATACCTACCGCCAGAAAATTGAAAAGCTTACAAATCCTTCCGAGATCGAATATATCATTCTGAATCATACCGAGCCCGATCATTCCGGATCGTTGATTTATATGCTCGATTTTGCTCCCAATGCAACTGTAGTTGGGAGCGGTCAGGCATTAAACTATTTGCAGGATATCACCGGTCGTTCCTTTAAATCGCTGAAGGTAAAAGATGGTGATACCCTCAGCTTGGGTAACAAAACGCTTAAATTTATCGGTGCGCCTAATCTTCACTGGCCTGATACAATTTACACCTATGTTGAGGAAGATAAAGTTTTGTTCACCTGCGATTCTTTCGGGGCACATTATTGTCACGGAGAAATGTTTGACGATAAGGTGGGCAATTACGACGAGTCGTTTAAATATTACTTTGATGTTATACTGAAACCATTCAGTAAGTTTATGATCAAAGCAATCGAAAAGATCCGTCCTCTTGAAATTGATAGCATTTGTACAGGTCATGGTCCAATTCTCCGTTCGAACTGGAAACACTTTGTTGACTATAGCGAAGAATTAGCTAATGAGTATCTCTGCACAACAACCCAGAAAGAAAAGAAAGTGCTGGTTACCTATGTTTCAGCTTATGGATTTACCAAAGAAATGGCCGAAAAAATAGGTGAGGGCATATCATCTGTTGATGGTATGGTTGCCGAACTTGTCGACATAGAAAATATGTTGCTTGGCGATCTGGAAGAGAAACTCGTTGCTACAAATGCTGTAATTGTTGGTTCTCCAACCATAAATCAGAATACGTTACTTCCCATATATAAATTATTTTCGGTTGTTAATCCTATCCGCGACCGCGGTAAGCTGGCTGCTGCTTTCGGATCGTACGGATGGAGTGGCGAAGCTGTTGGAATTATTGAATCTAACCTGCGTGGTTTAAAGTTCAAGGTAATTCAGGAAGCTATCTCATCCAAGTTTTTCCCGCACGAGCAAAAAGCGCAGGATTTTATAAACTTTGGCAAGTGCTTCGCAGAGCAAATGGCACTCGCTAAAGTTGATGAAAAGGATTAGACGAAAGATTCTCTACATTTTTACAATTTTGCGCCCATGAAATTCCTTAGCAGGAATAATTTTTTGAAGATCAGTGAGATTTTCGTGGGTGACCCTTCCGGCAACCAGGATTGAAATTCGATCTGCAGCCTGTTGGATTAGCTTTCTCAAAATATCCTGTCCTTCCAAAGCTGTTTCTTTTGTTCCCGAGGTAAGTACCCGGGTTATTCCCATATTAATGAGTTGTTCCAGGCCTTCAAAAGGATCAGCAAGCTCGTCAAAAGCCTTATGAAATACGGTTTGCATAGGTTGGGCCAGTTGTACAAGCTCTTTTGTTTTTTCAATATCAATTTTCCTGTCATTTGTAAGCAGGCCAAAGACTACTCCCTTAACCCCTAAGCGTTTGCAGATTCTAATGTCGGTTTTCATAATATCGAATTCCTGATCGGTGTAAACGAAATCACCTCCCCGGGGACGAATCATACAGGCAATGGGAATTTTTAAATCTGTGCAGCACATCTGGATGGTTCCGTAAGATGGAGTTGAGCCTCCTATGGCCAAATTCTCACACAATTCAATTCTAGTGGCTCCTGCGCCTTCTGCTTTCTTTGCTTCAGAATAATTTTCAATGCAAGCTTCTAAAATCATGTAGCGTATTTTGATTCTTCAAAATTCGGTATAATTTTATAATTAAATGGGACAAATTTGAAAGAATGCTGATGAAGTGTTGTAGAAAATTTTTGTTGGGTTTTGTCCTGGCCTTTTCTTTGATATTCTCCTGCAGCGATGAGCAGCCTCCTTCCCGGAAACTGTTAACCGAAAATGTAATTGTCGTGATAATTGATGGTGCACGATATTCTGAAACCTGGGGAGATACAACAAAACAGATCATGCCTTACCTTCACAAAAGTTTATCGAAAATTGGAATTATAAATACCAGGTTTTTTAATAACGGACCCACTTATACTCTTGCCGGGCATGTAAGTGTTACAACCGGAATTTATCAGGAAATAGACAATACTGGTAAGGAGTTACCGAAACGACCTTCGTACATTCAAAAATATAACTTCACAACATTAAGTGAGAAAGAGCATTCGTGGATAATTACAAGTAAAGACAAGCTTGAGGTTTTAAGTAATACCCTTGATACTGCTTATCACAATAAATACAAGCCATCAGTAAATTGTGGTATTAGTGGGTTAGGCAGCGGCAACAGAGCTGATAGTATAACTTTTAAAATTCTTCTGGAAACACTTTCCACCTATTATCCAAAACTTGTGTTGGTTAATTTTAGTGAACCTGATTATTTGGGGCACAGTAACGACTGGAATAAATACATTCAGTCGATAAAGAATACTGACCGGTTTGTTTATCGCATCTGGGAATTCATTCAATCCGACCCTTTTTACAAGGATAAAACTGCCCTGTTTGTCACGAACGATCATGGCCGGCATCTTGATGGTGTTGCCGATGGTTTTGTTTCCCATGGCGATGGTTGTGACGGATGCCGACACCTGATGTTTTATGCCTTCGGACCGGATTTTAAATCGGGTGTAACGCTTGAAAACAAAAGGGAGTTAATTGATATCCCCGCGACCATCTATAATATGCTAAAACTTGAAGATACTATAACGCAGGGAAAAGTAATGGATGAGCTTTTTAGGTATTAAAGGGAAAGTTTGAAAACTAATCATTATTAATTTTTTATTTTTAGTGCAAATTGATAAAAGATGCGTATCAGGTCCTTGTATTCATTTATAGCTATTTTATTGCTGATTAGCTCCCTGGTTATGTCTGTTTTCAATGTAAAATTCTGGAAACACGAAGGTCAGGTTATCAAATGGGATGTGTTGGAATATTACGGATATCTGCCATCTTTTTTTATTCACAAGGACCTTTCATTACAATTTACAGATCAACCTGGACAGGACTGGGGTAAAAAATTCTGGACATTAACAGCCCCTAATGGTAATAAGGTTTTTAAAATGAGCATGGGGATGTCCATCATGTATGCTCCTTTTTTTGGGATGGCTCATCTCTATGCAAAATCGACCGGAGAAATTGCCGATGGCTTCAGCCCTCCTTACAAGTTTGCACTGATGATGAGTAGCTTGGTTTACCTGTTTTTGGGCCTGCTCGTTCTTAGAAAATTATTACAACTCTTCTTCAACGATATAATTACTGCGATAACCTTAATAGCCATTGTTGCAGGAACAAATTTATGGTATTATGCAAGTTTTGAGGCGCCCATGTCGCATGCATACAGCTTTTCTCTTATTGCAATTTTTATTTGGTTGGTTATTCAGTTCTATAGTAAACCTACTTTTTTAAAAAGCATTTCATTGGGGTTGACATTTGGATTGATTAGTCTTATCAGACCTTCAAATGCGATTATCGGCCTTGTTTTTATTTTATATAATGTCACCAGCTTTCAACAGTTAAAGGACAGGGTTGGATTTTTATTGACCTGTTACAGAGAGGTGTTACTAATAGGACTCTTTTCGTTCTTTGTGTGGTTGCCGCAATTTTTTTACTGGCACATGCAAACAGGGAACTGGCTGTATTTTTCATATTCGGAGAATGGAGCGTTCTTTTTTCTGAATCCCCATATTACCAACGGGCTTTTCAGTTACAGAAAGGGATGGTTTTTATATACTCCCCTGATGCTAATTGCGGTAATGGCTATTCCCCTGACCTGGAAATATGCTCGTTCATTATCATTGCCATTGCTGGTGTTTGTGCCAATGAATGTGTGGATTATTTTTTCGTGGTGGTGCTGGTGGTATGGTGGCTGTTACGGACAGCGGGCCTTTATCGACTCTTTTGCATTAATGGCTTTTCCGTTGGCATCGATGTTAAAATGGCTTACCATTCAGGTACCCACGAAAAAATATTTAGGCTATACAGTCATTTCTTTATGCTTTTTCTTAGGCATTTTCCATACCGCTAAATACTACTACGGTTCTATTCACTGGGATAGCATGACACGGGAGGCCTATTGGGATTCGTTTACACGATTGAGACCAGGTCCTGAATTTCAAAAGTTATTGAAGGAACCCGGTTACGAGAAAGCTTTGAAAGGAGAAGAAGAGTACTAGGTTTTTTTTGTTTTTGCCTGAAATAAGACTGCAACAGAAGTTATAAGAAGAAATGGAAGAAGCCAGATGATTCGTGATTGGTAACGATCTACTACGGTTGATAAACTGCTGCAAACGGCCGCATTTAGAATAATGGCCATGCAGACTATTGCTGAAAATAAAAATATGTTCCTGGATCTTCTTTGCCGGTAAAGCATGATCAGAATTACGGGAATAAGAAAAAGGCTTAGAATCACTATAATGTTCTGAATTTTGCTGGTTGTGCTAAAATAAAGGATTTGCTTAAATTGAGAGGCATTTGTATATCCTTTCAAATGATTTGGGTAAAAGCTCTTAATGGTGCCGTAGGGCGCCGATTTTTCTGTCATAGGTACCAGTACTCCGATTTTAAAATCCATAAGCTGACGGTATGTATCTGTCAAACTTATTCTGATTAGTTTTTTCAGGTATTTTGGCGTGCTTACGATATCATGGATCAGTATTCCATATTCGGCATCTTTTTCAATCCAGCAATTGCCCCAACCTGTATCCCAGCATGGGCCTTTATAAAGGGGACTGGTTGGTTCCCACGCAAACAAGTAACCATACTTAGGAAGACTGTCCTTATAAGCACAAAGTGAGTAGCTTTTATCAGGACAATGCTCGTTTAGGTATTCGGCTACAACTCCTGTTTCAACAAGCCTGGCCATCAAGGAAACATTCTTGCACCGAGAGACCGAAAATTTCCCTCCATATGTAACATTTATTATTGGAATAGTAATCCATCCGGCAAGAACCAATAATATTAAAAGATAATTTTTTCCAGGGGGGAGAATTTTTTTTAAAAAATTAAAAGTCAGAATGAAAATAATTAACAGCGTTGCAGTTACCAGAATAGAGAAATGGCTGGTAACTGAAAGTATAAATACAGTCCAGAGGATAATTTTTACCACTATTTTAAGGTTCTTCCCAAAGAGCAGGATGAAGATAGCTAGTGGCATCCATGCAGCAAAGATGTCAGGCATTAGTTGGCTGGAATAATTGGCAACACTTGTGGTAAGACTAAGCAATAAGGACAAACCGCAAATCCATACGTAGCTGTGTTTAACTTCAAAAACTTGAGTAAACAGAAGGTAAAACAGATAAACAAGAATAAAACTTTGTATAAATATTGTAATCCATAGCGATAAATTCAGGCTTGAAATATTCAGGAATAGACTATAAACTATTGGTCTGTCAACCGGAATAGAGTTTGTTTTAGCTGCAGCAATATAAGTGCCCGAGTCGGAATATACCAATGGAAAACCATTGGTAATTGCAGGACCCATGAGGGTCAGGATTGCTATGGCTGTAAGTACAAGATTAAGGAATATCGTTAAATGCTTTTTATTCATCATCATGTTTTTGTAATACCTTAATGTTCCTGATCCGCATAGGGTATTTACCATTATTTATTATCGTAATTACAAATTCTTCGTCTTGGTCTTTTTTCTTAAGCGTTATTTTCTTTCTCACCTCGCTCCATTTGAGAGATTCTACATTTCTCATGGTAATATCAAAATCAAATCCATCCGTTTCTGATTCACGTTTTCGGCGTACCATAACATGCAGCTTGTTCTTTTTAAGCTTGTCAATTTCAGGGAATAGCCGAACTGAAAGAATAATTTGCATGGATGAAACAGAACTGGTCCTGAATGTCAGGGCCGGCGCTGATTGGTTTTTTCCCAGAGTTATTTCGGGTATTTCATTTAAGAGTATTCCATTATAGCCTGTCGAATCATCAAGAATAGGGTGTATTGGTGTCCATAAGTAACCGTAATAAATTGGGTCGGTTCGAAAAAACACTTTCCAGTATTTTTCACGGGTCATTTCGTCCCAATGCAATATGTAATGGCGATGCTGACTTATTTGCATTAGATTGTGAGGAATTGTGAGAGCCACAAGGCTTAATGTCATTACTGAGATCAGTTTATTTTTTACAGGGGTCAGAAGATATCCCAACAATATTGTGAAAACAAAGTAATATTCAATAACCGGACGTTGACCGTAAGTCATTCCGTAAGTCCACACATTCCATGAAGATAAAGTATAAATAACAAGAGTTATAAACAGAAACAACGTAATAAAATGATAAAAGCTTTTTTTCAAAAGGAAATATACCCCCCCCAGACTGATGAATAGTAAAGGAGTGTAAATAAACATTCCCTTTCGATAACTAAAAAGAAAATTAATAAAGTTCGGTTTTAAAAAATTCAACCCTGCATCTCCATAGCTATACACCAGAAAATGCCCCGTCTGGATGTAATAAATAATAAGCTGGATAGAAGCAATAGAAAAGAATGTTATTGCAGCTACAAACATAGTCCCGTAGTTCTTCAATGCATAGCCAATTCTGTAAGTTAATTCCTTCCAACTTGAAGCCAGAAAGGGAATCACACCTCCAATTATTAAATTTACAGGGCGGATAAGTGCTATAATAGCCAAAATAATAGCTAAAATAACGATTAGTTTTCGAGAAGGTCTTTGTAAATACTGATGGGTATATTTTACAAACAAACTTATAAAGGCAAAGGAATATATGTGCGAAAAGTCGGGATTATAAACAGTATAAAATAGAAGGTTGGTTCCTAAAGTGATACAGATAATGATAAAGGCATTTCGGCGCCGATCAAAAAAATTGTCCAGAAACGCCATCAGAGCCCAAAGCCCCATAAACAAATAAAAGCAACCCGCAAACAAAATGGTATATTGGTAAGGACGGGAATAGCCATCGGCTTGCATGCCTGTTAATTTGCAGCTAAAATGAGTTATAAGGAAAAATGGCATTTGAGCCAGTGCTGTGCCTGCATAATACCGGTTTACAACACCTCCGTCTACTGGTTGTCTGAAGTCGCAAAGTTGCCCTGGCTGATAGTGTTTTTTCTCATAATCTTCAATAAATCCGAATTTTAGGTCGCGGTATATAAACACTGCGGGCAAATGGGCATAATATCCTTTCCCGTCACCATTGATAAAAGTATGGTCCCAGCCTTTCTCCGAAACACCAAACGCAAAGCTGCCTAAAGCAATTAAAAAAGGTATTCCCCAGTTACCGGTTTTGTGCAGAAATTTTTCTAAAAAGGCTTTCATAATTTTAACAGCTTAACTTGAAACTGGCGGATGTAGGCTATATTTCCTTTGTTGTTCCAAATATAAACTTTTAATTTTTCCCGCTTGCTTGTAACTTCAGGTAAAAGAACCGTGAATTCGGAGTTGACAATGGTATCTGAATTATGGATGTTGAACGATTCATAAAACTTTATTCTCCGGTCGTTACCAATTGAAACTGCCAGGATCATTGGTTTCCCGAAACCGGATAATTTTACATTGAGTCGATCTCCATCATTCCAGGTATTTTTTTTAAGTGGTACTTCCAAAAGCTTGAAATACTCCTGATTGGGTAGAATCTCAATAATCTCCTTCCCTGTAAAATCTTGATGAGCAAGAATTACCTCTTTGAAATCATCCGATCGAAAATTTAATAAGCTATCCAATACCTTTCGGTTGTCAACATTCCTGGCCGAATCCAGCCTTTCGAAAAAACAGATTTGATATTCTCCCCCGCCCCCAACAAAAGGTTTATAAGGCCTCATAACATGAATCAGTTTATAGTAAGGATTGTCTATGATGGATGATAAAGGAAACCGCCCGTCCACAGCACTGAAATGAGCATCCCAGATTACAATTTCACCCGGTTTGACGAAGTTCTCGGGTTGATGACGATCAGGTATTCCGTCTGCCATTTTTGTAGCGTCGTATGGATCGGTATTTAGAACAAAGTAGAAAAAACTGTCCCATATATAAAATTTCCTGTCTTTATAAGGTGAGGACTTATACCATTGTGCTGCTCTTTTAACAGTTTTGTCTTTTTCAGATAGTTTGAGAGGGATTTCATAAACGTTAAAAGGTGTCATCAATATCAGAACCGTAAAACCCACAATAATCAACTGTTTTAATATTCGTAAGGAAACTGCGTCGATAAGAAAGTTGAGTCCTCGAAGTGCTATGAGCGCCAAAAGAGGAGCTACTCCAGCCATGACTCTTATAAGGCCAAGGGAGTTTATACCTTTCCACCAAACATAAGAATGTGAGGCATAATAAACCAGCAATGGCGCAAGGATTACCAGAAATTCATCCAAAAAAGTTATTTCCGGTTTCATACTTTGCTTTCTTCGGACCATCGAAATAATCCCGGAAATAAAAAGGAGTGTTACCGGTATTCCAAAAACAACTTTATTTGACCGCACAAAATGAAAGAGATCACCATGACCATATATATCGTAAGTTCCTGTGTATGGAATATGGGTATACAGCCAAAGAAAATCGTTAAAATATAAACCACCGATAATACTGTATATGAAACTGGCCGTGAAGATAAAAGGAACTGCTTTCCATTTTTTATGAAACAGAAAGGCTAATGCAAAACAAGGCCAAACTACAATACCCTCGGTTCGTACAAGCGGAAGAAATGAAATTACTATTGCCGACCAGATAAAATTCTTTCGCAGAAACAGGTATGCTGCCAGCGCAAGTACAGCAGCAAAGAGTACCTCGGTCATACCGCTCATGAGCATGGTTGTATAAACCGGCGTAAAAAACAGAATAATAACAATGAGGATATTTCGCCGGATTTGCATCAGTTGTGCCATCCGGTATAATATAAATGCAGTAAAAGTCCCTATAAGCAGGTTAAAAAGCTTTACTCCCGGATATCCAATCTGGGCAAAAGGAGAAGCCAGTAAAGTAAAGAAAGGTTTAGCCCAGTGGTCGAGCAGAAGTTCAGGATGCTGAAAGGAATAACGGGCAAAACGGTAATGGACAATATCATCCGCTCCTCCATAAGAGATTGGTGACAAGAGAGCGAGAACAAAGAAAAATGCTAGAAGAATGAATAAGAGAATATAAATCCCGTACTTTTTTAGAAAAGGAGATAATTCCATATGAATTTTCATTTTCTGCAAAACAAATTGTACTTCAAAATACAAAATATCGCCTTTAGCCCATCCTTCCAATTTATTTTCTTTCCTTCCGAAAAGGTTCTGCCATAGTATGATATCCCAACTTCATAAATCCTTACTCCCGGAATACGGGCTATTTTGGCTGTTACCTCCGGCTCAAAGCCAAAGCGGTTTTCACGAAGGTGGATCTTTTTTATGATTTCCGCACGGAAAAGCTTGTAACATGTTTCCATATCGGTAAGGTTAAGATCGGTAAACATGTTGGAAAGAAATGTCAGAAACTTGTTTCCTATACTGTGCCAGAAGAAAAGTATGCGATGCGGATTTCCACCAGTAAACCGTGACCCATACACTACATCGGCAAATCCGTCCAGGATCGGTTGAAGTAAAAGATTGTATTCTGCTGGGTTATATTCGGTGTCGGCGTCCTGTATAACGATAAAATCTCCGGTTGCATTTTCAATCCCGGTCCTTATGGAAGCTCCTTTTCCTTTATTATGTTCGTGACTTATAATAATAAGATCTTTAGATTCTTGCTGAAACTCCAGGGCCAATGGCAATGTACTATCGGTGGAACTGTCGTTAACCAGAATTATTTCCTTTTCAATATTCAGTACTAATGGAGCCTGGTATACTTTATAGAGCATTTGCTTAATAGTAGCCGACTCGTTGTACGCCGGAATTATAACAGACAGTTTCATGCAACAGGTTTTGAGGCTACAATAATAAGCGAAAGTCCGATCTTTCGGAAAATAATCCGGTCAATGAATTTGAAAACAGGTACCAGTCTGTTAAACAAACTCATTTTTCCTTCTTCAATATGTTTGCTGTGCAGTATTTTACCTGCAATAAACCATGCAGGAATTCCACAGGCATTGAAATGAAATAATTTTTCAATTTTAACCTTTTTGTCCGACACAACTTTTTTAAGCGATTTGGCAGTATATCTTCTGTAATGCCCCAATTCCTTATCGATGTCGCAAAAAAGGAAGGGATAGGCAGGAACCAGAATAATCAGTTTTCCGCCGGGTTTAAGAAGTGTGATTGCGTTTGAAACCGCAAGGTGGTGGTTGTTTATATGTTCCAGAACGTTAAGAAAAAACACCGAATCGAATTTTTCGAAAAGGTGCCGGTATTCCTCCTTAAAGTTATCGTGAATCAGATCTATTGTGTGAGTGTTTTTATAATTTGGGAAGGTTCCGAATTTTTTTCGGAGAAAATCGCAGTACTCAGGCCGGATATCGGATAAATGGATGTTTGAACCTTTTTCAATAAAAAAAGCGGATATATTACCTATTCCACTGCCAATCTCAAGAATCTCGCCCTTACAAAAAGGCTCGATGGCTGAATACATCCAAAAATTAAACTTATTGGCCGTACCAATAACATTCAATGTTGTTAAACCGTGGGGATCAGAGATTTCCGTTGCTTTCATAAAGAATCTTCAAGAACTACAGGTTGTAATTCTGTAATAAGCAACGAATATAGAAAATATAAGCTGAAATTGGTTAAGTAAAGTGATTAGTCAGAAAAGCCTAGTTGTAATGCCCTATATAAAAAGCTATTCTTTACGAATCATAGTACCATCTTCCATTTCCTCATATTCCGGGCAGGTGAATACCAAATAACTGATAATTCCAAACGAAATTAAGGATATTGCTGCCCAAAAAAACACCTGCATCATCATCGAGTCCATTCGTCATTAAAATTTTATCGTTTGTCAAATATAAAAATTATTTATCAACAAATACCGCATGTTCGCATTTTTTTTTGAGCTTTTCGTGTAACCTTAATGTGCACTTATCCAAAACACTAAGCAGGCCCTTAAATTTTTTTTGACGAAAGAATGAAAAAAATCAGATTAAAATTGAAAATAAATGAAAGGCTGGATTTCGGAGGTTTTAAACTGATAAATAATCAGACAGCTTATCAGAACAATCAATACTTTAGCATACATTGGAGTTTTAATAAAAGCGCCACGGTAAGTTTCTTTCCATTTGGTTGGCAACCAATGGATAGTAAAACCAATAGTCAGTATTATAAATGTGGTAGCATACTGAAGTAAAACGTTGGCAGTTAGAGATAAATCCAGGCGTGTAGCTATATTATTTATGATTGAAAATGCAGTTTCCATGCTGTCGGCCCTGAAGAAAATCCAGGCAAAACAAACAAAGTGGAAGGTTATAATCCATCCAAGCGCTTTTTGCCAAACCGGAGTATTCGATTGTTTAGGTAAAATGCCCACTATCAATTTATTTACAACCAACCCAAAACCATGTAAAGCACCCCAGATTACAAATTTAATATTTGCCCCATGCCATAATCCTCCCAAAAGCATTGTTATAATAAGATTGGCGTAAGTCCTTACCAGACCTTTTCTATTCCCACCCAGCGCTATGTAAAGATAATCGCGTAGCCACGAGGACAAAGAAATATGCCACCTTCTCCAGAAATCGACCAGGCTGTAGGCTTTGTAAGGAGAATTAAAATTAATCGGGATCCGGAAGCCCATCAGTAAAGCGAGGCCAATTGCTATATCGGTATAGCCAGAAAAATCGCAATAAATCTGAATGGCATATCCATAAACAGCCATCAGATTTTCAATTCCGGTGAACATATGAGGATTTTCAAATACCCTGTCCACAAAATTGAGTGAGATAAAATCGGAAATGACCATTTTCTTGATCAACCCATTCAGGATAAGAAAAGCTGCATGTCCAAATTCGTTTTTGGTAAGGGCAAATTTTCTGCTTATCTGAGGGATAAACTCGGTAGCCCGCATAATAGGGCCTGCTACCAGTTGTGGAAAATATGCTATGTAAAAGCCAAATTCTGTAATATTCTTGAGGGGAGGAATAGATTTTTTATAAACATCTATAATATAGCTGAGCGCCTGAAATGTGAAAAATGAGATTCCAATCGGTAAAATGATGGAAGTTACATCAAAATGTGCGTTAAATACTGTATTTCCCGCGGCTGCAAGGTAATCCCTGACCTCTATGTCAAAACCTGATAATTTATTCAGCCAATCAACAAGAAAATAGGTATACTTATAATAAAACAGGATAAGCAGGTTAACGGAAACCCCTATTATCAACCAAAGCTTTTTAATATTTTGCTTCACAGCTTTTACAATTGCCAATGCAAGCGAGAAATTGAAAACAATCGAGAAAAGCAGCAATAGCACAAGGATTCCTCCTGTTTTATAGTAAAAGAAAATACTTATAAGAAACAGGTATGCATTACGAATAGTCAGATTCTTATAGCATAACGAATAAATTAAATAAACCGCCACAAAATATATCCAAAATGCCATATTAGTGAACAGAAATGGCTCATTTGGATTATAAAGGAATATGTCGCGGATTAGATTCATTAATTTTTCAAATCTTTAAGTTTGATAAATGCATCAAAAAACAAGTCGCCCTGATATTTATACCCTTTTTTGCTTAGGTGTATCCCGTCTTTGAAAACAAGCTGGTTGCTGTACCAGTCCCTCACCGATCCACGGCCTCCCATCACGTTAAAAAAGTCCCAGGCCCCGCAATTGTTTGCAGTAGCAGTTTCTTTGATTAACATGGCAGCAAAAGGGACTCGGGGATTTAAAGTTTTTTTATTATTAATAAGATGATCACCCGGGGTTGTGAAAATCACCGGAATATTTGGGAGAGCGGTTTTTACACGATTTAAACATGATATCATCTGGAATTTGATTAATGTTGAGTCCAGTTTGTGAAGTGCGTCGTTTGTCCCATACGAAAATACGATACAGTCGGGATCAAGAAATTTAAGAATTTCCTGAGTACCATATAAGTTCAGAAAAGTGCCGAATGTTGCCCCATTTATTCCAATGCTGCTGTATTGCAGGTTGCAATCGTTGTTCTCCAGAGAGAAGGCATATATCCTGATCTTGTTTAGCACTGATGCATTTGTAAACTCCAGTTTTATTCTCTGCTGTAGTTGAGGTAATATAAAAGTTGAAACATGTAACGAATCGGTTAAAGCCATATTTGTCCGGGCAATTACTCCATTAACTGTTATGGTTTGCAAAACAAGTGGACTATGGAAAATAGACACTTTGTTAAATCGATATCCGGAAGTATCGTTCAAGCTAATTGAACTTGTAGCCTCCACTGCTGAAATGCAATATCCGGAAAAGGCAAAAATATCGGGCATATTTTTTCTAACCGATGTAATCTCAAAGTTGCCTTCTTTCGTTGCAAAAAGTTCATCAGGGCCATTGGTGCCTAAGGCCCGGTATGGCATGGTTACTCCTCTGGAGCAATTTTCAGCTTTGATATAACCTAATAAATGCTTTCTCACCTGTCCGGTAAAATAATCTGCCTGAATGTGCGAATCTCCAAAATGCAATATCTTCAGCCTGCCGCCATTTTTTGCTGATTTTATTTTTTTAGCCAAATCGAACCATTCAGAACTATCGGCAGGAAGAATAATCTGATTAAGATCGTGACGGATAAAAGGATATTGTGCCTGTATTTTGCTGGTGCAAAGAGCACAAAAAACAACGATAATGCTAATTATTACGCCCTTATTCATCATTGTTTATTTTTCTGAAGATATTTATTGTATTCGTTCATCAGAGAGCGATAAAACATTTCGCCTATGATTCGGGCTCCTAAGGCATTTAAATGCAGGAAGTCTTTCTGTGCCAGGGAAGGTTTTGCAAATACCCAGCTAGGCATAGAGTTTTCGCCACCCATTCCTTCAAACATGTCCCAAAATACACAACCCGATTCAAATGCAGCTTTGCGTTGCGCATCACGTATCGCCTCAACAGCCTCGTTCGTAACATAACCGTCGGGAGTATTTTTCGAAATATCGCTCACCCCAATTACAATGATAGGAATATCGGGTTGTGTAATGCGTAAAAGATTCAATTGCCGCTGAAACATTTTTTCGTACGAACTTATATTTTTCGACATATTGGTTACCGCATTTACTCCGAACTGAAGTATTATAAGTTTCACATTCAGCTTATCCAACACTTTGTGGTAGGGCGATTTATATATCCTTGTAAATTCAAGGCCGGAGCTACCGCGTAAAGGAATATTATCTACAGCAATTCCCTGACTGCTGTCCAGTGAAATTGCGAACAGATCAGGCGAATCCTTACCTTTTAAAGTAATCTGGAGATTACGCGAGCCGGTTTCAACTGTCCAGTCGATCACCCTGAAACTCCCGGAAGGATAAATATCGGCATCAAGCACCACATCATTCTTTTTTAATTCTACGAAAAGTGGCGAGCGGTTACCACCCAGGAGGAGTTTACATTTATTAAATTTACCTGCTCTGGAATAAGTGATATTCGGATTTTTTAGAAATATCCAGGCTTCGGACTCTCTTTCATTCAGCACGTCTCTGCTGCTAAACCTGGAGAAGCATCCCAGAACCCCATAATCGGGTTCATTTTCCTTCTTTTTGGAATTTAAAATGGAATATCTGGACCAGTTCGGAGAAGTCTCGAATACATATGATATTGAGGCAGGATTAATAGGAGTAACCGGAATTAATCCAACACCTCCTCCGCCAAATTGCTTTTGCATCTGATTTCTGAAATAAGATGTAATGCGATCGGCTTCAATTTGAGAATCGCCATAATGAAGTATTCTGATGAGTTGGGAACTTTGATCAAGTGTTTTTAAAGTTGAAAAGAACGGGTCGAGCAGCGTATCGGCATTTTCAGGAAATTCCAAGGGCTGAATAATAGTTCTGATCGAATCGTTTTTTATAGCATTTGCTATTTCATTAATCTTAGTAACGACTGTATCCTTTTTGACTATTTTGATTTTTTTTGGGGCAGGTTTTTCCTGAATATCGGTTGTGTCGGTCAGCAAGGTTTTCAGTTCCGAAATGTCCTTGTACTGAGGTTTAGATTGTTGATTCCGGAAATGCTTTTTGGGAACCCGTATGGTATAATTAAAGACGGATAGTTTAGATTCTGAAAATAAAAAAGGTATCAATAAAATTACTGTCAGAATTACTACAAGAAAACCAGAGATTTTGATCGGTCTCATGCAGTTGGCTGCAATTTTATTGATACCCTGTATACCTTCAAATTAGTTTGTCTTTTTAATTTTAATTTTCTGACCAGGAACTACTTTACCATTGCTTGAAAGGTTATTCCATTTAATTAGGTCCTTATCGGAAACGCCCGGGTATTGGTTTGCAATTTCCCAAAGGGTATCACCCGATTTAACTTTGTAATAAATAAATTCTTCCTGTTCCAAAGCTGCAGAAGCTACAGTTTTAGGCATCTCAGGGGAAGTGGTCTTTTTGCTGACACTGGCGGTTAAAACCGGCTCTTCGCTGGAGGTAGCGTGAACTCCGCCTGTGCGAGGGACATAAATCACAAGTTTTTGTCCTGCGCGGATCATATTTTTATGAATATTGTTCCATTCTCTTATGCTATTAACACTTACATGGAATTTAGACGCTATGGCTCCGAGGTTGTCGCCCGATCTAACAACATAATTAATTCGTTGACGGTTACCAGAAACCGGAACTGAGGCATACGAAACAGAACCTTTGCTGGCAGGATTTCCCAAACGCAATTGTGCTATATTGAAAGTTTCATCTTTATAAGCGTAAATTGAATCTTCATATTCAATAAAGCGGGTTGTGTAATTGGCAGGTAAACGCAATGGATAAGAACCCCACTGACCAGGAATGATGTCGAGTTTATATTGAGGGTTGTAATCTCTTATCTGCTGTATGGGCATATTAAGTACACTTGCAATTTGCTGAAAATGCACCGTCTGGTTGATCATAATGGTATCGGATACCTGAGGGACATCAATAAATTTAGGACTTAGGTTATGATCTTTATAGTAATTGATAGCATAGGTTGCTGCGATGAAAGCAGGAACATACCCACGTGTTTCTCTGGGAAGATGGTAATAAATATCCCAATAGTTTTTCTTTCCACCCGAACGGCGAATGGCTTTATTTACGTTACCGGGGCCGCAGTTATAGGCTGCAATAACAAGAATCCAGTCGTCGTAAATCCGGTAAAGGTCTTTAAGAAAACGTGCTGCAGCATGTGTAGCGGCAATAGGATCGCGGCGTTCGTCAATGTAGGTATTGACATTGAGATTATAAAGTTTGCCGGTTCCGTACATAAACTGCCACATTCCGGTTGCTCCTACTCTCGATTGAGCTCTTGGATTCAAAGCCGATTCAATAACCGCAAGATATTTGAGTTCCTCGGGTAACTGATATGAATCCAGAATCTGTTCAAAAATGGGGAAATAATATTCTTTCAATCCAAGCATTACTTCCAGCTTATCCCTTTTTTTAACGGTATAAACCTGTATGTAGCTCTTAACAATATCGTTATAGGTTAATTCGATGAACGAAGGTATTTTTCGTAATCGATTGATGTAAAGCGAGTCTGGGATTTGGGGGAATAATATGGTGGTATCAGCATCCACCATCTGAGACGCATCATCGCCAACAGATTCCTGAACATACCAGATGCTCATAAGACTGTCGAGGTTCCTTTCAAAATTTGAAAATTTCAATTCAGCCGGAATAGTATCCTTACCAATCGGGTTGCCTATTGCAATGGCTGCGTTAAAAAGAAATATTCCTACAATCAGTTGCTTCACTCTAATCATTCGTTTTAACGTTTAGGGGTTGTTTTAAAATTTTAAATTAAGGCTAATGCCAATATTATTTGTATTTCGAAAAGGCTGAATATACGGATTCACATTTAACGAAATATCATCGCCCATATCGAAGTAAAAGAAATGCGCATCAATATTGGCGTCTATAATATTAAGAACGTAAACACCGGTTAAAATCAGAACATCCAGATCACGCCAACGTCGATAAAAATCCTTGTAACTCTTCAAAAAATACGTTTTATCGTCAAAATTTTGCAGCCTGCGGATATTCTGAAAAGAATTCGTGTTTGGGTCTGTATCCGTATAATCGTTGTAGGCGTTTACGTACGTATTGTATTTTTTGTTATAGTCAATTATAAAATAAGTTAAAGTTCCTAACGCTGCATATATAATTGGCACTTTCCAGTACTTCTGGTTATATACCTGTCCCAAACCGGGAAGAACCGCTGACATAATAACAGCTTTTCTCGGGGAATGTTTTAAAACAGTGGTATCTACAATAGCAATTGTATCCGTTTTAAGCTCCTGCGCGTTTAAGAACGGATAAAATATAAGAACTGATATGGCTATTACAAGAAATCTTTTCAAATTAATTGGCGTTATCAATCTTTTGTAACATCTCTACAATTTTCTTCAGTTCATCGTCCGAATTGAAGGGTATCACAATTTTACCTGTTCCCTTGTCAGTGCGCGATAATTGTACCCGCGTTTTAAAATAGGTGCGGAGATTGTCTCTGTAATTCACGTATTCCACTGGCAAATCGCGTGCTGAACGCTTATCGGTATCCATTGCCTCTTGGGGTTGGGTTAAATTCCTGACAAGGTCTTCGATATTTCTTACTGATAATTCTTCTTCTATAACGTGATGATAAATACTTAATTGTTTCTCAACATCGTCGATATTAATCAACGCTCTGGCGTGTCCCATTGTTATTTTTTTCTGACGGATACCTGCCTGAATTTCGGCAGGAAGCTTCAATAGTCTCAGGTAATTGGCAATGGTAGAACGTTTTTTGCCAACCCTGTCCGACATATTTTCCTGGGTAAGGTTGCACTCATCAATTAGACGCTGATAACTTATGGCAACTTCAATAGCATCGAGATCTTCGCGTTGAATATTTTCGACAAGAGCAAGCTCCAGCATTGCCTGATCGTCGGCAACACGCACGTATGCCGGTATTGTTTCGAGGCCGGCAAGTTTTGATGCTCTGAATCGTCTTTCGCCGGTGATCAACTGGAATTTTTCGCCGTCGATTTTACGAACAGTAATGGGCTGAATAATACCAAGTTGCCGGATAGAAGTGGCAAGTTCCTGCAATGCCTCTTCGTCAAAATTTTTACGCGGCTGAAAAGGATTTATTTCAATTGCATGTATGTCTATTTCGTTGATGGAAGCTACACTCTCTGCCGGTTTGTTACTCTCAACATCTTCAATTAACGCACCTAAACCTCTGCCTAATGAGCTCTTTTTTGCAATCATGGATCTTGTATCTGTATTATTTTTAGTTAATTACTTTTTCGCTGCTTTTCATTTTGGTCATTTCGTTCTTCTGGAGCATTTCCTTTGCAAGGTTGAGGTAGTTAACCGAACCTGTGGAAGCAGCATCGTAAAGTACAACTGGTTTTCCAAAACTTGGCGATTCACTTAATTTAATGTTTCTCTGAATGATGGTTTTAAATACCATTTGCTGGAAATGTTTGGTTACCTCGTCTACCACCTGGTTGCTTAAACGCAAACGGGCGTCGTACATGGTAAGAAGGAAACCTTCAATTTCCAGTGCCGGATTTAAACGGTTCTGAATAAATTTAATTGTGTTGAGAAGTTTGCCTAATCCTTCGAGTGCGAAATATTCGCATTGTACGGGAATAATTACCGAATCAGCAGCCGATAGGGCGTTAACAGTAATAAGACCCAACGACGGAGAACAGTCGATGAAAATAAAATCGTAATCGTCTTTTACTTTCTCTACAACATGTTTCATTATCTTTTCGCGGTTTGGAATGTTCACCATCTCAATTTCGGCACCAACTAAATCGATATGCGATGGAATAATTTCCAAACCAGGCACTTCCGATTTCAATGCAATGTCCTTAGGATTTACATCGTCAATTAAACACTCGTAAATACTGGTTTTAATTGTGCGTATATCGAAACCTAATCCCGAAGTCGCATTTGCCTGAGGGTCGGCATCGATGAGCAATACTTTCTTTTCGAGCACAGCAAGACTTGCCGAAAGATTGATTGCTGTAGTAGTTTTTCCAACTCCTCCTTTTTGATTGGCCAATGCTATTACTTTTCCCATTTCGTTTGAATTTTTGTTTAATTATTAAATTACAAAAAACGGCTCAAAAATAAAATTATCTTACCACTTACCAGGCAATATGGTTTTGCAATTGTAAACAACAAAAATCCATTTACCAACATTTTATTAACATTTTTTGAACACGTTATCAGGTGTCAATTATTTATTACTGGCTTGTCCTATTTTTTTACCAGTTTGATTTCGAAAAGCTTGGGCCAGTTTTTCCCTGTGATAAATATGCGGTCTTTTTCTTTATCGTAAGCGATTCCGTTTAAATAGTCCAGATTATTATGATAATCCTCCGGTTTAAGCACATCGGTTTTTTTAACAATAATTTTACCGGTTACTTTACCTGTGGAAGGTTCTATTTTAACAATTGTATCCGTAGTATACACATTAGCCCAGATTTCATTACTAATAATTTCCAGCTCATTCAGATTGGTTACAGGACCTTTATCGTCGTAAACAGTCATCTGCTTAACCTCTGTAAAGTATTCCGGATCGAGATAATAGATCATTTCGGTGCCATCTGTCATCAAAAGATATTTACCGTCATATGTTAAGCCCCACCCTTCCTTCATTGGGAAATTGAATTTATTTACAAGCTCAAAAGTGTTTTTATCGTATTGGAAGGCAACGTTGCTTTTGTAAGTTAGCTGGTAAAGGTAATTACCAACGCTGGCAAGGCCCTCGCCAAAAATATCGGGTGGAAGGTTGAGTACTTTAATTATCTCTCCGGTTTCGATCTTTACTTTACGGAGAGTTGACTGGCCTGTTTGGCCGGTACCTTCGTACAGAATGCCATCTTCGTATAATAAACCTTGCGTGTATGCAGTTTTGTCGTGGGGATAGGTTTTTACAATCTGCACAGTATAAAGCTGTGGTTTAATATCCGACAATAACGATATTTTCACCTGGCGGCTTTCAATGGCACTGTCGGGATAATAGGCTGTAAAAGTGATATTTTTAACACCCGGAAGTTCGTTTTTCGTATTCCAGATGTAAGGATTTTTATTTTGAGCAGTTCCGGATAATTTTTTACCATTGATACGAAAAACAACAGAATCGGCAATGTGGGCCGAATCTTTGAAAGTATAATCAATGGCAACTTCCTGTCCGATAGTATAGGATGAATTATTTTCTGGGCTTGTCAGAGTGAGGCTTTGTTTTTCGGGTGCAGCGTTATCCTGAATCACAGAAGTTTTTTTACCCGATTCCTGTTTGCACGAAAATGCCAGAAGCAACGATATTAAAGAACCGGCAAATACTTTATTCAGAAGACTCATTTAAAAAGATTTTTTAATTTTTCTCCAAAAGACTGATTATTCTTAGAAGTGTCGAAACCACTATAAGGACCAGGACTATCAGGATTATTCCTGTTCAGAAGATTCCATATGGCCTGCCATCCGGGGAAACCGCCTATATTGCGGTCGTCTATATAAATATCGGCATTTATTTTTCTACTGATAGAATCGTCATATACTTCTTCGGGATAGTTTTTGTTAACGGCATAAAAATCTAATCCTCTTTTTCTGCAGAATTCCACAGCTTCGTCCAGTTCTTTTCCCGCACGGAATGTCCATAAAACGAGCTGGTATTGCTGGCGTTGTAGCTCTTTCAATGTTTCGATTGCGAAAAGTAATTCTTCTCCAATCGCGGGATATTTGTGTTCCACAATAGTACCATCAAAGTCAACAGCAATTTTCATAACGTTTCTTTTTCTGATTTTAGAAAGGTTCAACTTAGCTAACAATACCCGATAACCCGAGCAATTTTCTAAATTACTCTTACGACTACAAAAATCCAGGGTTTCAAAAGATATGAACACCTATATTTTTTCATCGGGTTAAAAGGTTAACAAAAAGGCCAATAAAGATAAGTAATATATTAAAATTGGCAAACGGATGTTTTTTGTTGATGAAATGTTTAGGGATTATTAACAAAAGGAATAGTTGGGAGCTGCTTTTCATTAATAGAATTATTCATCATATGTATTTTATCAATTCACCATTCTTTAATTAATTTTTACATTTGCAGCTCAAAATAGAATTTATGTTTTTACGATCGAAAGTTTTTGTGCATATTCCTAATTTCATCACAATATTAAACCTTATTTCGGGGGCGATAGGGATATTCTTTGTTTTTCAGGATAAAATCATCTGGGCTTGTATTATGATTTACGTAGCCGGGATATTTGACTTTCTTGATGGCTTTGCCGCGCGGCTTTTGAAGGCAACGTCGGAAATAGGCAAGTCGCTCGATAGTTTGGCAGATGTTATTAGTTTTGGTTTATTACCTTCTGCTATATTGTACTACATAATTAAACTTATCATTTACCAGATAAACCCTGCATTTTCTCTTGCAGGCGCCTCCTTTACCGAGATACTTTTATTATCTTCTTCGCTATTAATAGTAGCTTTTTCAGCATTACGTCTTGCTAACTTTAATGTTGACACACGCCAGAGTTATGGGTTTATTGGGGTGCCAACTCCAGCAATAGCTCTGCTGATTTCCTCATTTCCGTTTATTATCAACCAGGGGGCTTTTGGGGCTGTGTTGTTAATGAAATTATACATTATTATTCCTTTGATTTTAGTATTGTCGTTGCTGATGGTTTCCGAAATTCCTATGCTAGCTTTAAAGTTTAAAAGTTTCAGCGTGAGTAAAAATATTTATATTTATCTGCTGATAATTATATCAATCATCAGTATCATATTTTGGGGAGTAAACTCAATCCCTTTGATATTCCTGGTTTATATTCTGTTCTCGGTATTAGAGAATAAGAGGCGGGAGATTGAGACGGCATAAGTTTTCTTCTTTTCCGACTCTACAAAAATTTAATATTCATTTCGGAATATTTAAGCGTTGGTTATCTATTCATTTGGTCTTTGGTGACTACCTTGCTCCACATTATCAATAATGCTGGGTTAACATCTCCTATAAACTATTTCCAAATAATTAAGGTAATTTCCTGGGTCGGTTTCTGTTTAAACGAATTCCGCAGTATTTCATTTCCTGTAACATATTTTATAATCCTGTAACATCCTTTAAACTCCTGCTTCTTTAGGTTAAAAATGTAACATGCGTTATCGTTTCTGTAACGCTATTGATTTTATAACTCTTTTATGCATAATAGTTTTGGTGCACTAAACTTTTAACACAACTAATTATGCTAAGAAAAAACAATCCAGGTAATTCTTCTTCACAGGAGAAATGGACCGGAAACTACAAAAGGAATGGACATCCCGACCATTCGGGCACTCATTGGAAGAGTAAAATCAGTGGTTTGGAAACCCCTGATATCAACCCTGTTTATAACTATACTAATTATTAATCGGGCCGATGATATGTCCATGATCCTAAAAATCTCCAGCCGGAAATGATCCTTGGACATTCATTGGGCCTTAAAAAAATGCAGATGAAACAACGAAGCAAAACAAAAAACTCACAACCAGCGTGTAGGATGACCTTATGGGGTATCCTGCTGTTGTTATTGCCTTTAACGGCATTTGGGCAGCAACTAACAGTAAAAGGAACTGTTAGAGATGCATTCGGAGAACCTTTACCCGGAGTAAACATTATTGTTGAAGGTACTACCGCCGGAACAGTCGTTGCAGCCGATGGGTCGTACAGTATTCAGGTTCCCTCGTCAAGTTCTGTATTGGTATATTCCTTTATAGGTTATAATACTGAAAAAGTACAGGTGAAGGGGCAATCAGAAGTTAATGTTACCATGATCCAAACGATTGAAAACCTGGAAGAGGTTGTTGTAACGGGTTATCAGGTACAGAAAAAAGTAGATGTTACAGGGGCAATTGCCGTGGTTGAAATGAAAAAGATTGCCTCCCAAAGTTTGAGTTCCGGCAATGTAATGCAGGCATTACAGGGGAATGTTGCTGGCCTTTATGTCGAAAAATCGGGAAACCCTTCGGGAGAGAGTTCCAGGATTCTTATCAGGGGTGTAAATACCTTAGGGAATACCGATCCGCTGTACATTATCGACGGAGTTCCAACCGTGCGCCCTGTTGTTTTTCAGAGCTTAAACCCAAGTGGCATCGAATCGGTCCAGGTATTGAAAGATGCATCAGCGTCGTCCATTTATGGTTCACGGGCATCGAATGGTGTAATCATTATCACAACCAAAAACAGGATAAAAGAAAGCGGCGAAAAATTCAATATCTCGCTAAATTCCAACTTTTCCATCCTGTCGGAGAAAAAACAACGTTACAAAATGCTGAACGCCCTCGATAGAGGTAAAGTGCTGTGGCAGGCAAACGTTAACGACCATACCGACCCTAACGCAGGTTACGGTGAGATTTATAAGTTCGACTGGAATGGTGATTATGCTAATCCTGTGCTAAACAGCATCTCAGTTCAACCGTATGTTGGGGGTGACGAATCCATGCCCGTTGGTGACACTGATTGGCAGGAGGAAAGTTATCAAACCGGCTATGTTTATAATAACGACCTTACCATATCAGGTGGTACAGAAAATGCCTTTTTACTTGCAAATTTCGGATACCTTAAGAATACAGGAATATTAAAATACACTAATTACGACAGGTATAGCGGAAGGTTAAACTCAAATTTCAAATTATTAAAAGGCAAATTAAAAGTTGGAGTAAACTCTCAATTTGCGAAGTCGAATGAAACAGGTTCCTGTATGGATATTGGAAGTACCTGGACACCACGACTGGCAATTCAATCACCTCCTACAATCCCGCTGTTTGGCAAAGACGGGAAAACTTATGGCGGTCCCCTGGGATCAGGATACTCCGATCGCAATAACCCTGTTTTAATGCAGTTCCTGAACAGATGGGATAATACTGCAAATACTTCAATTTTTGGGAATGCTTTTGCAGAGCTATATATAGTCAAAAATCTTGTATTTCGCACCAGTGTGGGTATCGACTATAATGCTTTTAACAGGAAGGATATCGAACCGAAAGTAAAAAACGGATTTGTAAACAGAAGCGATAATAGTTTAACAATAAGCACTTCCGATTATTCAAGCTTAACTTTTACCAATACTCTTAATTATAAGCTCAAAATTGAGAACAACAATTTTGAATTTTTACTGGGAAGTGAAGCAATCAAAACTAATGTGGATGATGTGGTTTCGACAGCTTACTCCTTTGCTGTTGAAACTGAAGACTATTTTGTATTGGGTGCAGCATCAGGACAAAGAACTACCAACGGTAGAGGTACAGGTAGCAGACTTTTGTCGCAATTCGGTAAAATAGGATATAGTTTCTCTGATAAATACCTGGCTTCGGTTACAATCCGCAGGGACGGTTCTTCCAAGTTCGGAACAGACAACCAATATGGTATATTCCCCTCTGCGACACTGGGATGGAGAATAAGCAACGAATCCTTTATGAAGGCACTTCCTGCTTTATCCAACCTGAAATTGAGGGCCGGTTATGGTGTTGTAGGTAACCAATCTATTGGCGACCTTGCCCGCTTTGGACTCTTCGAATCAAGGTATGGACCTTCCATGAACACCTATTCCGCCGGCTTTTTCGAACAATATTATAATATCGGGACAGCCTACGATTTAAATGGCGCTAACTCCGGGACACTCATGTCGGGATTTGTATCCATTCAGGCCGAAAATGCTTCACTTAAGTGGGAATCGACCAAAGAAACCAATTTTGGTATTGATTTCGGATTCTTCAATAATAAGTTAATAGGGGCCTTTGATTATTTTGTCAGAACAACTGAAAACATTCTGATCCAACCCCCAATTGCCTCTGCTATAGGCGAAGGTCAGTTGAAATGGTTAAATGGCGCCACAAAGGACAACAGAGGATGGGAACTCACCCTTGGCTATGCCGATAAATTAAGGAATGGCCTTACCTATGAAGTTTCGACCAATATGGGAGCATTCAGGGATGAAATTACCGAATTGCCTGAAGAAGTAAGAACAGCCTATCCAGGTAATGCTGAAAAAACAATTCTTGGACAATCTCAATATGCTATTTTTGGATACCGCAGCGACGGGTTATTCCAAAATGAGGAAGAGGTTATTGCAGCTCCTGCACAGGTTGGTGCAGCCCCTGGCAGGATAAGATATAAAGACCTTAATGGTGACAAAAAGATTGATTCGTACGACCAGGAATTTATCGGAACCACACTGCCAAAGCTCGAATACGGTATCCGGCTCAACGTTGGTTATAAAAACTTCGATGTTTCTGTTTTCGGATCGGGTGTTGCAGGCAGGATAGGACGCGATACTTACATGGAATGGGACTACTTTGTACAGGGTAGAGAAAATGCCGGACCCGACGTGCTGAATGCCTGGACCCCTAACAACAAGAGTTCCAAGATACCTGCGGTTACACTCTCAAATAACAATAACGAACTTAGGTCGTCCGATTTCATGTTCAGGAACAACTCATACTTTAAACTTAGAAATTTACAAATAGGATATTCCATCCCTGCTGAAATTGTAAAGAAATGGGGAATACATCAAATGAGAGTATACTATCAGGGGGAGAATTTATTCTGGATAACGCCAAAAGATTATATAGGGAACGATCCGGAAAGGACCAATGTAAACAACATCCCTGTACCTACCACAAACTCATTTGGGATAAGCGTAAATTTCTAAATATAAACTGTTAAACAAATTAAAACATTAAACATGAAACATATATCAAGAAATATACTCTTAACAGCAGCAGCGGTTTTGGCAGCCGCATGCGGCGACGATTTCCTGAATTACCAACCTAAGGGAGTCCTCACCCAGGCCCAGGTAACCACTCCCGAAAATGCAAACTCCCTGGTAACTGCCGCATACGCCGGCATAGCCAACGATGAAATGATAGGTCCCATAACAAGTATGTGGATATACGGTTCCGTACGATCCGATGATGCCTATAAAGGAGGTGGCGGAACAGGCGATGTGGGTGATGTTAACAGGTATGAGCAGTATAATCTTACGGTTCCCGATCAGGCAGGAAGCGACTGGATGTTCCCCCGCACCTGGACTAACTATTATAAAGCAATCTCCAGGATTAACCTGGCTATAACTGCTGTAAAACAGACTGATATATCCAAGTTTGCAGAGAAGGATATACGGTTAGGAGAGCTCCATTTTTTAAGAGGACATTGCTATTTTATGCTCAAACGGCTGTTCAACAAAGTACCTTTTATCGATGAAACCATGGATAAGGATCAGATCCTTAAAACCAAAAACGATTTGACAAATGAGGAATTGTGGAACAGGATTGCTGATGACTTTAAGGCAGGAGTTGATAAATTGCCTGAAAACCAACCGGAAAAAGGCAGGGCTAATAAATATGCTGCCTATTCGTACCTGGCTAAAGTACGGTTGTATCAGGCTTACGAGCAAAACGAAACAGATCATCAGGTAAAAAACATAAACGCCCAAAGAATGCAGGAAGTAGTAGACCTGACAGCTTTCGTTCTTGGGAAATATAGCCTTCAACCAGATTTCGGGGAAAATTTTCTCGATGGTTATGATAATGGGGTTGAATCAATTTTTGCTGCACAGTTCTCATTGGGGGATGGTACAGAAGCCGGAAGGGCTAGTTATGTGTTCGGACTAAACTCACCACATGGTTCTCCGCTTTATGGCTGCTGTGGATTCCACATGGCAAGTCAGAATGTTGTTAATGCTTTCAAAACCGACGAAAACGGATTACCTATGTTCGACTCCTTTAACAATGTTGATATGAAAGACAGCATCGATTTCCGTACAAATGGTATTGATCCGCGGTTAGACCATACAGTTGGCGTCCCTGCTCATCCCTTTAAATACAGACCAGATATGATTTACCAAAAAAGCTGGGCAAGAGATCCTGGGGTTTATGGATATTTCGGGAATATGAAAGAACAGCAAGCCCCTGATTGTGCCTGCTATTTCAAAAAGGGGCCTTTTATGGGTACTTCCAAGAATCTGGACTTTATCCGTTATGCCGATGTATTATTGATGAGGGCAGAGGCTCTTATCGAGTTGGGACAACACAACGAGGCGCTTCCCTTAATAAATCAGGTACGCGAAAGAGCCAAAGCAAGCACCAAAAGAACAAAATATGCCGATGGGGCTGATCCTTCAAATTATCGTATCGGAATCTATAGTCCGGGTGTAAATATAAACTGGACCCAGGAAAATGCACGAAAAGCTTTACGCTTTGAGCGAAGAATGGAATTTGCAATGGAAGGTTCCCGTTTTTTCGATCTTGTGCGCTGGGGTATTGCTGCCGAAACCCTGAACGCGTATCTGGATGTTGAAAAAACGAAAAGAGACTTCTTAACTTTTGCTAAATTTACTAAAGGCAGGGACGAATACTACCCTATACCCCAACGTGAAATAAACTTTACAAAAGGTTTGTATATTCAGAATAACGGGTATTAAGTAAAATGATAACGAGGTTAATGAACACTCAACTTTGAAAACAAAAACAGTCACGGATTGCAAGGATGGGGAAATAAAAACGTTCGCGCGTCCGTGGCTGGTTGCAAATATGAAGCATATAAAATAATGTTTGTTTTTGGATTTGTCAGCTTAATTAAATTTAAAATAATCATCACCTTTACATTTGAACAATGAAAAACCTGTACCCGTTTTTTAAACTTAACCCGAATAAAAAGTCTGTTATGGAACTCTTAAATCTCCCCATCGGATGGAGAATACCGGAAATCTCCAACAAAAAATTCACAGTAAGCTGGCTTGTTACAATTGTTTTTTTGGTTCTGACATTTTCCCTTTCAGCGCAGACTCCTTCAGTAAGCGGCAAAGCCAGTAAAGAAGCTTACCGGCCCCGGTTTCATTTTACGCCGATTACCGGATGGATGAACGATCCCAACGGCATGGTTTATTACGATGGGGAGTACCACCTGTTTTACCAGTTTTACCCCGATAGTACCGTATGGGGACCTATGCACTGGGGGCATGCCGTAAGTAAGGATCTTGTGTACTGGGAACGTTTGCCTGTTGCTCTTTACCCCGACAGTTTAGGGTATATTTTTTCCGGCAGCGCGGTAATGGACCTGAATAATACATCCGGTTTGGGCACCAAGGAAGAGCCGGCCATGGTGGCTGTTTATACATATCATAATCCCAAACTGGAACGCATGGGAAAGAGTGATTATCAGTATCAGGCCATAGCCTATAGTCTCGACAAGGGAAGAACATGGACCAAGTATGCTAATAATCCTGTGGTTAAAAATCCCGGTATGCGCGATTTCAGGGATCCGAAAGTTAGCTGGAATGCTGCTGCCGGCAAATGGATCATGGTTTTGGCGGCAGGAGACAAGGTGATGTTTTACTCTTCTCCCGATTTATTGAACTGGACTTTTGAAAGTGACTTCGGAAAAGATGCCGGTGCCCATGGTGGCGTGTGGGAGTGTCCCGATTTGTTTCCTATGCAGGTAGGTAACGAAACCAAGTGGATTTTGATAGTGAATATTAATCCCGGTGGCCCGAACGGTGGTTCGGCGGCACAATATTTTGCCGGAGATTTTGATGGACACAGGTTTATTCCTTCACATAAGGAAACCAAATGGATCGATTATGGAAAAGATAATTACGCCGGAGTTACCTGGTCGAATATACAGGATGGCAGAACACTGTTTATCGGATGGATGAGCAACTGGCAATATGGCGAAAAAGTACCGACCCGTTTATGGAGAAGTGCAAACACTTTCCCTCGGGAACTTAAACTCATACGCGAAGGTAGCGGTTATACCCTCGTTTCCTGGCCGGTTAAAGAATTACGATTATTAAGGACCGACTCTGTGAAGGTTACCAATATTACTGTAGAAAAACTGAAGGATTTATCAGAAAAACTAAATGGGAAAATTAGCGCCTCCGAAATATCCGTTACCTTTCAGTTGCCAAGCGATACATCCTTGTATCCGAAGGATTTTGGCCTCATTCTCAGGAATTCCTTGAAAGAAGAAGTAAAAGTAGGATATGATTTCAGAAAAGGCCGGGTTTATTTTGACAGGAGCAATTCGGGTAAAACTGATTTTTCTAAAGATTTTCCGGTAGCCATAACTGCACCATGTAGTTTGTTGGGTCAGGAATTCACAATGAATTTACTGGTCGACGAAGCCTCCATGGAACTCTTTGCTCAGAATGGCCGGATTGTAATGACAAATATATTCTTCCCCGGGAAAGAATACGATAAACTATTAATATTTACCAATGGTAGACCTGTAAAAATCAAAGAATTAAAATTTGCCGGATTGAAGTCAATCTGGTGAAACATATATTGAAAAACTAAACTAATAGACATGAATAAAGGATTTTTGAATTGGGCAACATTCGTTGCAGTTAATGGAGGTTTGTTGTTTGGATTGAATATGGCAGGCATATCCGGGGCTATTCCATCCTTACAGGAGTATTTCGCATTAGATGATATTGCCCTAGGAATGGCAGTTAGTTCCATTACTGTAGGGTGCTTGGCAGGAGCATTATTCGCAGGATCGCTCAGCGATAAGTATGGCCGGAAAAACATGATGATGGTAACAGCAGTGCTTTATATGATATCGGCAATAGCCTGCAGTTTAGCCCCCACCCTGGCTTTATTTTTATTTGGACGTGTTGTTGGAGGCATAGCAGTTGGAGCGGCCTCCGTACTTGGTCCCACTTATATTACAGAAATTGCACCTTCGGAGAAAAGAGGTACGCTGGTTTCGAATAATCAGTTAGCCATTACCATTGGAATACTGCTGGCTTACATTCTGGATTATGCATTAATTAACGTTACTAACGGATGGCGTTTTATGTTAGGAGTACCCATAATATTCAGTGCTTTAAATTTGATTTTCCTAAACCTCAATTTCCCTGAAAGCCCCAGGTGGTTGATAAAATCGGGCCGACGGGAAGAAGCACTCAGGATACTTCAGAAAATAGGAGGGGAGTCGTATGCCGAAAAGGAAATGAAAGGTATTGCCAGTTCCATGACTTATCAGGAATCCAATAAAAAGGTTTATGTTAGGGAGCTCTTCAAGGGGAAACTGGCCTACGTGGTATTGCTTGGAAGCTTGCTGGCCGCTTTTCAGCAAATTACAGGTATCAATGCCATTGTTAATTACGCGCCTACCATTTTTCAGCAAACTGGTGTTGGTGGAGATACCGCCCTTTTACAATCCATTATTGTAGGATTTGTAAACTTCATTTTCACCATAGTGGCTTTGCGGCTTGTCGACCGCCAGGGACGTAAAACCTTGCTATTATGGGGAGCTGCCGGTATGACCATTTCACTGGGATATCTTACTATGACCTTCGCTTCCAGTTCGGCAAACAGTTTTGGCGTACTCATCTCTTTATTAGCGTACATCGCCTTCTTTGCTGCTTCGCTTGCCCCAGTGATGTGGGTTGTAACATCCGAAATGTACCCTACACGTTACAGAGGTGTTGCCATGTCGTTATCAACAGCCATTAGCTGGGCATGTACGTTACTTGTAGTTCAGTTTTTCCCCTGGATGCTTAATAACCTGGGAGGTATGGTAAGTTTTGGAATTTTTGCGGGATTCAGCCTCATTGCTTTCATATTTATAAAGCTCTATATTCCTGAAACAAAAGGTAAATCGCTGGAGCAGATTGAAGCAGACCTTGGACTTTTAAAAGCCGAAACCGGTAAAGCTGAAACACGATGAAGAAACTGTTTAATGTTATTGGAATTGGTGAAATTCTGTGGGACCTGTTGCCACAAGGAAAAGTAATAGGAGGTGCACCAGCCAATTTTGCATACCATGCGAGCGAACTGGGTGCCAGAGGATATGCAGTGAGTGCTGTAGGAAATGATCCGTTGGGAGATGAAATAATTAATACCCTGTCTTCATATTCAATCGATCTCAGGCTGCAAAGAACTGACTATCCCACCGGAACTGTTAAAGTATCTTTAAATGACGAAGGAATCCCTGAGTATGAAATAACCAGAAATGTTGCGTGGGATTATATTTCGTTAACCAATTCCATTCTGAAACTGGCAAGAAATGCCGATGCTGTTTGCTTTGGAAGTCTTGCCCAACGTAATGTGTGCTCCAGAGAAACAATCACCGGATTTATGAAAAATGTCCCCGATGCATCCCTAAAAGTATTCGATATCAACCTTCGGCAGGATTTTTACAGTAAGGAGTTGATTGATGATTCTCTAAAGCTCTCTAATATTCTTAAAATAAATGATGAAGAGCTGGAAATAGTTTCGCAATTGTTTGGGATAAGTGGTACATTAGAAGAGCGATGTATGAAGCTGATTGGAGCTTATAACCTTAGAATTCTGGCATTAACCTGTGGAACAAAAGGGAGCTATCTTTTCAGGGATGGAGAGACTTCATTCATGGTTACACCCGTTGTGGAGGTAAAAGATACAGTTGGTGCGGGCGATTCGTTTACGGCCGGTATGGTGATGGGGTTGTTAAATAATAAATCTTTAAAGCAATGCCATTTGGAAGCCGTAAATCTGGCGGCCTATGTTTGCACACAACATGGAGCCATGCCACCCTATATATCCCAGTTGCAAAGGCTTATTGAAACAAGTCTATAAATAGTTAGTTTTTCCAGGCTGTCCTTTAAGCAAATAGTATTACTTTTATGGACAGCCTGTTTTTTCAAATATTCGGAGTATTTTGGGGTTACAACTATTAAACTTTTGAATTGACAGTGGGCCGGGTCTGTCGGCCTTACAATCTGCTTATTAATTTAAAACTACTTCAACAACTTAAACAAGGTATGTTTTTGCGACTTATAGGATGGGGAGGTATTGCCATTTTTTTCGGTTTGACATTTGTGGCTTGTTCTTCGCACAAATCGAAAGTATTTACAATTGGCTTTTCCCAATGTATCGGAGACGACCTCTGGAGAAAGCAAATGATTAATGAGATGAAGATAGAAGCTTCTTTTCATGATAATATTCAACTTATTATTGAGGACGCCCAAGGTAACAGTGAATTACAGGTAAAGCAAATTCAGAATCTTTTAAACAGGAAAATAGATTTGCTGATTATTTCTCCTAACGAGTCCCAGCCAATTACACCCATTGCCGAAAAGGCCTATACTTCAGGAATACCGACCATATTAATCGACAGGAAAATAAATTCCGACAAATACTCGGCTTTTATCGGAGGCGATAATTATGCCATTGGTAAATTTGCCGCCATTTTTCTGGGTAACATCCCAGCTACCGAGTTAAAGATACTCGAGGTTTGGGGGTTGGAAGGTTCATCTCCCGCCCAGGAGCGCCATAAAGGTTTGGTTGACCAGTTTAAGAATTTTCCCCAATTACGTATTGCAGGGAAGATACCCGGGAAGTGGCTGAAGGAAGAGGCTTACAAACTTGCCTTAAAAGTTCCTGGCTTAAGCGAGTACGATGTTATTTTTGGTCATAACGAGGAAATGGCTAAGGGTGTTTTTGAAGCTTTTAAGGCCAGAAACATCGATGTTAATAACAAAATTTTCCTCGGTGTAGATGCCCTTCAAGGGAAAGATGGAGGAATTCAGGCGGTTATCGATAAAAAACTTACGGCAACATTTTTATATCCTACCGGAGGGGGACAGGCCATACAGGTGGCAAAAAATATTCTTGAAAAGAAACCTTACAAAAAAGAAAACATAATAAATACGGCTATTATAGACGCTTCAAATGCCGCAACGCTACAATTACAATCGGTTCAGATTAATGATTACCTTGTGAAAATCGAGACACAGGTAAATAAAATTCAGACACTTGACTATAAATATAATAACCAGCAAACATTGCTGCACATATCCATTGTGTTAATGACCCTGGCCCTGTTTCTTTCCATTTTGTTGTTCATAGCTTATAATCATTCCAAGCGGATATTGGCCGAGCTAAAGGATAAAAACGCTAAAATTGAGCAACAAAGAGAGAAGCTGACCCTTCAGAGGGAGCAACTTGTGGAGATGAACCAAAGGATAGAAGAAGTGACAGCTCAGAAATTACGTTTTTTTACAAATGTTTCTCACGAACTCAGGACCCCTTTATCCCTCATTATCTCACCTTTGGAGAGAATAACCGAATTGAGCAGGAATATCGATATAAAACGGGAAGTAATTGTAATGAGGAACAATGCCGAACGGCTAGGACGTTTAATAAACCAATTACTTGATTTCAGGAAGATTGAAGACCAACAGATGAGGCTTTATGTTCAAAAGGTAAACATTGTTGGGTTGGTTAAAAATGTCAAGGCTGCATTCAATTATCAGGCACATATAAAAGAAATTGAATACTACCTGGAGATTCCCGATGATGAAATTCTTCTATACTGCGATTTGGATAAAATTGAGAAGGTGTTGCTTAATATTCTTTCCAATGCATTTAAGTTTACAGGCAAAAACGGAAAAATTATGGTTTCTGTAAACGGGAATGAAGAAGAAGTGGATATTTTGATAAAGGATACAGGAAAGGGAATTGGAAAGGAACATGTACAAAAGATTTTTGAAAGATTTTACCAGGGCACGGGCGATTACAGCAGTGGCACAGGAATAGGGCTTAATCTCTCAAAGGAATATATTGAACTGCATAAGGGAGAAATAAGGCTTACCAGCGAAACCGGAGAAGGCAGCACATTTACTATAACTTTGAAAAAAGGCAAAGAACATCTGTACGAAGATTATATAACTTTTGAAACAGGGAATGAAACCCTGCAAAAAATTACAGAAGTTCAGGATTCGGAAGCTGCACAATTGGAAATGGCGCCAGATATCGAAACAAAAGAATACAATATATTGCTTGTTGAGGACGACGATAATATGCGTGAGTATATCAGGAACAGGCTCAGAGGAATGTATTCCATTCATACAGCATCCAATGGGCGGGAGGCTTCCGAGGTTATTAAGGAAAAAGAGATCGGCCTTATTATTTGCGACGTAATGATGCCTGAAATGAGTGGTTATGAGTTTTGTCAACTGGTTAAAAGCAACATCGCTTTTAGTCATATACCTATAATAATGCTTACCGCTCTTGCAGGGGACCAACAACTTATAAAAGGGCTTGAGACCGGTGCTGATGATTATATTTATAAACCATTTAACTTCAGGCACCTTGAGTTAAAAATCCGTAACCTTTTGCTTTTGCGACGGAAAATGCGCGACTCCTTTAAACAGGAGTTTCTTGGCTCCTATACAGAAATTGAACTGGATTCTGCCGACAGAAATTTCGTTAAAAAAGTTACCTCCGTGCTTGATAAATACATATCGGACAACGAAATAAGTGTTGAGAAGATAAGTGTTGAAATCGGAATGTCGAGAATACACCTATACCGGAAATTAAAAGAAATAACCGGCTCATCTCCCAGCGAATTTTTTAAAATATACAAGATCAGAAAATCCCTGCCACTTTTAAAATCCCGAAACCTTTCCATTAGCGAGATTGCATTTCAATGCGGATTTTCATCGGCAGCTTACTTCTCGAAATGTTTTAAGGAAGTAATTAATATGTCACCAAGTGATTTTGTGAATAATGTGAGTTGATAGCGGATAATAAATTTTTTATCAGCTCGTTATACAATGATTCACTCGGTTGAATCAGCTTTTTTTTCAAACCGCCTTATAAAAAACTGCACTACATATGAACTTGCAAAAATAAAGACCGGCCAAAAAAGCAGCCACATTATTTCCGTTAACATAGGCTTAATATTTATGATGTTCGTTGTTTAATTCTTCTTCTGTAATCTTTGTTTTGTCAATTGCTTTCCAGGCATAATAGATATAGGCAAAAACAAAAGGAACAAACAGGGAGACATAACTCATGGCAACAAGTGTATACATGCTCGATGAACTGTTTTCGATAGTAAGAGAGCTCTGCAGATCGAAAGTAGACGGATAGAAAGCCGTATTATTAAAGCCCGCAATCAGGAAGAGCGAAAACACCGCCAGAACAGTACCTGTTCCTGTAAACCACACTCCTTTTGTGGCCGCTTTAAACATGGCCATAAAAAGGCCATAAAGCACCAGCACAACTCCTAATAGAAGAATTACCAATACAACAGGCATAGCCAACAAGTTGTGGAGATATTTGAACGGCTCCATCGAAACTACTTTGGTAACCGGGTCGTAGGCAAAACCATCGCGAACCAGAAGCCAGATCAGGAAAGTAAGGAAGAAAAAGAGGAAAGGAAAGGCATTCAGCCACAGTTGTTTGTAGGCTCTATCCAGAATTGGCTTGTTATTGATATTATTGATGAAGTAGAGCAATCCCAGTGTGCGGGCCAGGAAAAAAACTGCCATACCGAGCGAAAGATTATGCAGATTGAGAGCTGCCTCCAGCCCATGCGAAGCTACTTCCCACCTTGAGGTATTAACATCGCTGACTGAAAATTGAGATCCGGTAAAGAAAGTTGCCACTGCCGTTCCTATTAATATAGTCCCCAACGCTCCGTTAATCAACAAAAATGTTTCGTACACCTTTTTACCCAGAAAGTTTTCGGGCTTAGATCTGAATTCGTACGATACCGCCTGGATGATGAAACAGAAGAGAATTGCCATCCAAACCCAATATGCTCCCCCGAAACTTGTGGAGTAGAATAACGGGAAGGATGCGAAAAACGCTCCTCCAAAGGTTACAAGAGTCGTAAAAGTGAATTCCCATTTGCGACCCAGGGAGTTAACCAGAATTGTACGTTCCATGTCGGTTTTTCCCAGGTGAAGCAAAGTTTGTCCACCCTGCACAAACATTAGAAAAACCAGTAAGCTTCCCAGCAGAGAAATGATTATCCACCAGTATTGCTGCAATGTTAAAAGTGATAACGATTCGAACATATTATTTTCCTCCTTCTGATGGTCCAATTTTTATCTGTTTGGTCATAATCTTAATCTCGGCAATAAGCAGAGCAGTAAACACGGCAAAAAACAGCCAGAAAGTTATCTGAACGGAACTTGCATCAATTTGTGAAACTGCAGCCACCGTTGGCAGATAATCCTGTATTACCCATGGCTGCCTGCCAACTTCAGCAACAACCCATCCGCTCTGACTCGCAAGGTATGCGAATGGAATTGAGAATAGCAGCAGGTAAAGGAATTTTCGTTTCCGGAATAAGGATCCTTTATAGATAAACCTTAGCACTAAAGCAAACATAATAATAAAGTAGAACCCCAAAAGTACCATTATGTGGAAACTGTAAAACGAAATGGGAACATTGGGTATGAGCTCCTTTGGATCATTTAAAAACCCATACCCAAAATATTTAAAATAGTTTTCCTGAAACTCTGGTTCGGCAAATTTTGCCTTTAGCTGGTTATAAAGAATGGTATCGCCGCTTTTTTTTGCGTCCTTAAAGTCCCGTAAAGCTTTTCGTGCAAGCTTTCCACGTTCAATTTTTTCGATTGCCGGCATAATTCCCTGCTCTTTGTTACCATCTATCAAATCGTTAATGCCTGGCACAAAGGCATTAGGATCGAGGTAGGCCATATAAGAGAGCAGGTTCGGTATCTCAATTTTTATTTTGATATCAGTTAAATAATTCTGTGAAGTACTGTCTTTTTCGCCGGGAATAACACCAAAGGCCATCAAAGGAGCACCGTGACTGCCATTGTAAAGACCTTCGAAGGCAGCAAATTTCATGGGTTGTTTCTGAGCTACCAAACGGGCAGAAGTATCGCCAGAGAATGCCAGGAAAAGTGACGAGAGTAATCCGAAAACACCAGCTACAATCATACTTTTAATAGCAAACTGTTCGTTTCTTTTTTTAAGCAGAAACCAGGCGCTCACACCTATAACAAATACCGAGGCTAAAACGTAGCCTGAGGTAATAGTATGTAAAAATTTATTAATAGCAACAGGCGAAAATAACACCTCCCAGAAATTAAGCATCTCATTACGGGCGGTCTCCGGATTAAAATGCATCCCTGCCGGAAACTGCATCCATCCGTTTGCTACCAGAATCCACAAGGCAGAAAGGTTTGCCCCGAAAGCTACCAGCCAGGTGGAAATAAGGTGAAACTTAGGACTTACCTTATTCCAGCCAAAAAACATAACGGCAATAAAGGTCGATTCAAGAAAGAAAGCCATAATTCCTTCAATGGCAAGAGGAGCACCAAAAATATCGCCTACAAACCAGGAATAGTTGGACCAGTTAGTTCCAAACTCAAATTCCAGAATAATTCCTGTGGCAACCCCAATGGCGAAGTTAATGCCGAATAGTGTCATCCAGAATTTGGTAATACTTTTCCATTCTGGATTCTTGGTTTTCATATAAATGGTTTCCATAAAGGCCACTATAAATCCCAAACCAAGTGTTAGCGGTACAAAGAGCCAGTGATACATTGCAGTAAGCGCAAACTGAGCCCGCGACCAGTCCACCAGTGAGTAGTCAAATTGATCTGTCATAGGTTTATCGGGTTAATTGTTCAATAACATAATTACTTCTGTCCTTGTCGTTTTTAAAGTTTGTTTTTAAAAAGTTGGGAAAGAAAAAGATTTTCAAAATGGCAAACATGATAAAGAGTTTAATTAAAATGATCAGCCAGAGTTTTTTCCCAACCGTCATTCCTTTAAAGCCTTCATAATAAAAGTAAAATATTTTCTTAATCAATAAAATCATATAAGTCAGGTTTTTTATTTATATTTAATCTGTTACAACTAATTTCCTGTTGAACTCATAACGGAATCGCATTTTTAATATACCGTTTCAGCATTTTATTAACTAAGGTTTTCAGTTAAATATAATGCTTTTAATTGATATTCTAAACAAAAGCATTTTAAAATTGTTAAGGTATGTCAGCAAAAAGATTGCTCTGTGTAAACTGCTATTAATTCATTATGAATAAGTTTTAAATAACCGCGAATGTTAATTCAGAATAGATTTAAATAAGAAGCTAAGTTTATGATATCTATACCGCTCATGAAAAAAAAATTAACTACCCTCTTTATTGCCGCTATTTTTTTATTGCCGGCATTTTCGCAAAATCCGGTTCAGGAGACCGAGATTGGCATTGATGAAAACCTTGACAGTATTATGCCCCCGAATATTTATGTGACTAACGAGGAAGGGCAAAAGGTTCAGTTGAATGAGCTGATTGATAAACCTACTGTTTTAAATCTTGTTTATTACCGGTGTCCCGGAATTTGTTCTCCTTTAATGGAAGGAGTTGCCGATCTTATTTCGAAAGCTGACATGGAAATTGGAAAAGACTACCAGGTTTTCACTATCAGTTTTGATCCGAAAGAAGATATTGAATTGGCAAAATCGAAGAAGAAAAATTATTTAAAGCTTGTAAAAAAAGGCGATGCCGCCAATAATTGGAAATTTTTTGTTGCTGATAGTACAAATGTTGCAAACATTACTCGCTTTTTTGGGTTTAAATACAAAAGGACCGGGAACGACTTCCTGCACGCCGCAGCAATAGCGGTTCTAAGTCCTAAGGGTAAAATAACAAGATATCATTATGGAACCGATTTCCAACCTTTCGAATTCCGCATGTCGGTTATCGAAGCAAATAAAGGAGAATCGCAACCTACTATTAATCGTATACTGAAGTATTGTTTTAAATATGATGCAGACGGAAAGAAATATGTGTTAAATGTTACGAGAGTTTCAGCGACCTTTATTTTTGGCCTGGCTTTATCAATTTTTTTATATCTGGTTTTACGACCTATCTTTTCAAAACAAAAAGCAAAAAAGTAATTTATGTCAGAATTCTCTTCATCACCGCATCAAAGTTATTTAGAAGCAAAAACTCACAAAGGTATTTGGAACTGGCTGTTAACAACCGATCACAAGAAGATTGGGTTAATGTACCTATGGGCAATGGGTGTATTCTTTGCCGTTGGAGTAATTTTGGGATTAGCTATTAAGCTTGAGCTTATTGCTCCGGGAAAAACCATCATGGGAGCACAAACCTACAACAGCTTTTTTACACTGCATGGCATAATCATGATTTTCCTGATTGTTGTTCCAGGTTTACCTGCCGTATTCGGTAACTTCTTTCTGCCTATAATGATTGGAGCCAAGGATGTGGCTTTCCCCAAACTGAACCTTTTATCATGGTATTGTTATATGGTTGGAGCCATTGTAGCAATAACCTCACAGTTTTTAGGAGGAAACTCTCCCGATACCGGATGGACATTTTACGCTCCGTATAGTTTTAAGGTGGCATCCAATGTACTACCGGCTGTTTTGGGAGCATTTATTCTGGGTTTTTCATCCATTCTTACAGGTTTGAATTTTATAGTCACCATGCATCGTATGCGTGCTCCGGGAATGAATTGGTTTAAAATGCCATTGTTCCCCTGGTCACTTTACGGAACAGCATGGATTCAGCTCCTGGCCACACCAATTGTTGGGATTACTCTTTTGATGATTGTTGCCGAGCGTGTACTTAAAATTGGATTTTTCGACCCAGCATTAGGTGGGGATCCGATATTGTACCAGCATCTTTTCTGGATTTATTCCCATCCGGCGGTATACATTATGATACTCCCTGCCATGGGAGCTATTTCTGAAATATTACCAACGTTTGCACAAAAATCTATTTTCGGTTATAAGGCAATTGTTGTTTCTACCATGGCCATAGCCTTTGTTGGCTATTTTGTATGGGGGCACCATATGTTTGTTGCAGGTATGAGCGGGCTTTCTCTGTGGCTGTTTTCGCTGATGACATTCCTCGTTGCTATCCCGAGTGCTATTAAGGTTTTTAACTGGGTTGCTACTTTATATAAAGGATCACTGAACCTCGAAACGCCTTTCTATTGGGCCGCATCTTTTATTTTCGTTTTTATGGTTGGCGGTCTCAGCGGTCTGGTAGTTGGTTCGCTTGCTACCGATGTTCATGTACACGACACTCATTTTGTGCTGGCTCACTTCCATTACATTGTTTTTGGTGGAGTAGGCTTTGCGTTTATTGGAGCAATGCACTATTGGTTCCCGAAAATTTATGGTCGCATGTACGATCGTTTTTGGGCAAATATCGGATGGATTTTCTTTTTTGTTGGTTTTAACTTTTTATATGGCACCATGTTTTATCTTGGAATAATGGGTATGCCTCGCCGGTATTTCGATTATGTAGAAAAATTCCATAATGGCAACATAGTTTCAACAATTGGTTCATGGGTAATGGTTTTCGGATTAGTAATTATTGTTTCGAACCTGATAATTTCCAGAAGAAGAGGTGCCATTGCTCCTTCAAATCCATGGAATGGAAGGACGCTCGAGTGGCAAACATCAAGTCCGCCTCCTACCGAAAATTTTGAAGTTGAACCTGTTGTTACAAAAGGCCCTTACGACTATAATTAAACAAACTGTTTTATATGAGCAATATTTCTGCCCATGCGGAGCATTACGACCCACAGGCATCCAAGTTCGGGATGTGGTTATTCTTATTCACTGAAATACTTCTATTCGGAGGATTATTCATAGTTTATTCAACTTACCGGTATTTATATCCCGATGCGTTTCATCTGGCGGCACGGGAGTTAGATCTTACTATCGGGACTATAAACACAATGGTACTTCTTTTAAGCAGTACAACGGTTTCCATGGCTATAACTTCGCTTCAGAGAGGAAACAGCAAACTTAGTTCGAGGCTAATCCTTATCACCATGGTGTTGGGTATTGTTTTCCTTGTAAATAAGTATTTTGAGTGGGGAGTTAAAATTGGTCATGGATTATATCCCGGCTCCGAACAACTTGCCGCATTTGGTTTTGGCGATACCTTGTTTTTTGGTTTATACTTTGCAATGACCGGATTACATGCACTTCACATGATAATTGGCCTTGTAATATGGGGTTTTGCTTATGTGTACATTATAAAAGGTAAAACCACTCAAAACAAACCTACACTTGTCGAAAACAGTGGTCTTTACTGGCATCTTATCGATGTTATCTGGATATTCTTATTTTCATTGTTTTACCTGATTACATAACCGGTTATGGAACAAGAAAAACCTCACATATTAAGTTTTAAATCCCAGATTTTGATTCTGGTAGTTTTAATTATCCTGACTTTTATGGCTATTGGTGTTACCAAATTAGATCTTGGTGCATTCAGTCTGGCTGCTATTCTGATCCTTGCCGCTGCTCAGGTTTTTATTGTAATGGCCTACCATATGCACCTTAAGTTCGAAAGTACGTTCTTTAAGGTTATGGTTGTAAGCCTTTTCGTATTGTTTATTGCGGTTTTATTTGTAACAATTTCTGATTATATATTCAGGTAATTATGTATTCAAACGCTTCAAATTTTGCCAAGGGTGTTGACGATGCCTTTCTGCTGATAATTGGTATCTCGGTTTTTTTCCTGATTTCCATCACTGTCGCAATGATAATGTTTATTGTGAAATATAATCGGAAAAAGAATCCTGTTGCCACCCAGATTCATGGAAGTACCACACTTGAAATTGTGTGGACTGTAATTCCAATTTTACTCGTACTTCTCATGTTTTATTATGGTTGGAAAGGTTTTCATCCTATGAAGGCGAAGGCACCCGAAAACTCATTAACCATTAAAACCACAGCCCGCATGTGGAGCTGGTCGTTTCAATATCCCGACGGAAGAGTTACCGATTCGCTCTATATACCTGTTGGTAAGCCGGTACGTCTGGAGCTTATCTCACCTGATGTGATTCATAGCTTATACATCCCCTCTTTCAGGGTAAAACAGGACATTGTTCCCGGTAAGCCGGACATTATGTGGTTTATTCCTCAGAAGTTGGGCAGGTATGATATCTTTTGTACTGAGTATTGCGGGCTACAGCATTCATTTATGATATCGGCGGTTAATGTGATGAGCGACTCGGCTTACAATAGCTGGTATAAAGATACAACCCAGGTGGCAGAAACTGCCAAAACAGGTGAATTGCCAGGAGCAAAAGGATTGTCGGTTTTGAAAAAGAATGGATGTCTCGCGTGTCATTCCCTTGATGGGTCAAAGCTTGTAGGACCAACCTATAAAGGCCTTTATGGCAAAACTGAAACCGTTACAGCTAATGGTCAGGATAAGCAAATTAAAGCCGATGACGCTTATATTACCCGTTCTATTTATGAACCTAACGCTGAAGTAGTAAAAGGATATGTTCCCGGAATGATGTTGTCGTACAAAAACTCCATAACCGAAGAGGAAATAAATCAAATTATAGAATATTTCAAAACCTTGAAGTAAAGGGAAGAATTTATTTTGATAAAGAGGCTGTGTTGAATTCTGAGATACAGCCTCTTTTTTATGGTACCTCTATAAAAAAGGAAAGTGTCATCATCCCGACGACACTCCTAACACAGAAACTAACTACTAACTATCTACAAACTACTACTTGTTTAATTATATCAATTACCTTGCCATAAAAATCTTTATTAACTATTTTTAAGAGTTATAAAGGTATTCTATTTTAAAGGGGGGTGTATATGATTTTGGGTGATATATATTTTTGCAAGTGGTGATTTTGGAAACCTGGAAAGGTGATTTAGATAACCTTTGGCCGGTAATTTACTTTTTGATTTTTTTGGATATATGATTAGCAGGGGAGTTTAGGTTTTACTTATCGAAGGCATCTTTTGGTTTGGCATCAATTTATCTTTTGACAGTAGTCCGGCTAATCTAATTGATAATAAAAACACCACTTGTGTAATTGTTATTGCTGACAAACTTACCCTGGTGTAGAACAAATTGCCTGCTAACGAAATTTGTAACAGCAAAAGAGATTTGTCCTTGTTACATTGCATTCTTGCTTAAGATTTGAAGAAAAGTTCAGAAGATTGTGTATCTCTGTATAATTTTTGTGGCAAAAAAAGTCTTTGGGAAATTCTATTGAATAATGTTATCCGATAAATCAGGCAGACTGAAAAACTTATTTGTTTCTTTCCGGTCGAGAAATTACAGGTATTATTTTGCAGGTCAAAGCTTTTCTTTGGTTGGTTCGTGGATGCAAAGTGTTGCCATGAGCTGGCTGGTATACCGGCTAACTGGTTCGGTATTTCTTCTTGGTTTGGTAGGGTTTGCGAACCAGATCCCCAGCTTCTTTCTCTCTCCCCTGGCAGGTGTAATTACCGATAAATACAACCGCCGTAATATTATGATCTGGACTCAGGTTATGTTTATGCTACAGGCTTTATTGTTCGCCGTTTTAACATTAACAGAGCTTATTCAGGTGTGGCATATCATTGCTCTGAGCTTGCTATTCGGATTCATTACAGTTTTTGATACACCTGCCCGGCAATCTCTTGTAGTTGATCTTGCTGAAAGTCGCGAAAATATGGGCAATGTAATCGCGCTTAACTCAGCTTTGTTTAACGGTGCGCGTCTGGTGGGGCCTGGAATTGCCGGAATGATAATAGCTTATACCGGTGAGGGAATATGCTTCCTCATCAATGCTGCCAGCTTTCTGGTTATTATATTTGCCCTCACTCAGGTTGTTGTAAAGCACGAGAATAAAGTGAGTTCCGGCTCAAATATGTGGGCCGATCTGAAGGAAGGATTCCATTATACGTTTGGTAGTGGTCCTGTGAAGCTTCTAATTTTGGAAATTTCTGTTTTTAGTTTGATGGGGCTTCCTATTTTTATTCTTTTACCGGCTTATGCACGCGAAGTTCTTGCCGGTGATAGCCGTACACTGGGTTTTCTGATGTCGGCAGCCGGTGTGGGCGCTTTGCTTGCAGCTTTATTTCTTGCTTCGCGCTCAGGTGTTAAAGGATTATCCGGAATTATTTCAGTAAATCTTTTCTTTTTTGCTTTTGGAATTTTAGGAATGGGTTTGGGAAGCAGCCATTGGAATGCTTACATTATGATGTTCTTTTGTGGCATGGGAATGGTAGCTTCACTGGCAGGAATGAATACTTTAATTCAATACCTTATTAGTGATGAAATGCGGGGCAGGGTGATGAGCTTTTATGCCATTGCACTTATGGGGATGACTCCGGTAGGTAGCTTTTTATCGGGTACCTCAGCAAGTACTATTGGTTTAAAGTATACTTTGCTAATCGGGGGAGCTGTTTGTCTTGTAACAGGTATTTATTTTATGTACCGACGTAATTACCTCGATCGCTGGCTTTGATCCTTAAATTGATAAGTGAGGTTGACTTCCCCATTCTCACTGTATTTAGTGAATTCTCCTGCGAGTTCGCCATCATAATAATTCCCTGAATATTCTACTTTGCCGTTCCGGAAATAACTTTTAAAATCACCATTAAGTATTCCTTTTTCAAAGGTGAAGGTATAGTGAACATTTTTTGTATTCTTATAATAAACAATACACTTGCCTGTATAGGGCGTGCTTTTACCTTCCAGATAAAAAACTTCATCAGGGAGGGTTTCATCCGTAAGAGTTACTTCTTTAGTACAACTAAATATAATAATTGGAAGAAGAAGTAATAAAAATTTAAAAAATGTTCTTGTTTGCACAAAATTGATTTTTAAAGTTCGGATGCTGCCAGCATGTTACTGATCCTGTTCAAGTTTTCATCAATTGAAAACATGCCCGATTCATCTTTAGTTTAATCAACCTTGTTTACGTTAATAAATTAAAAAGTTCTGAATTGTTGATGAACTTCGCGAATTTGTTGAGTAATCTACAAGTTAATGACATTTATCATAGTTTGTGGGAATTTAACAAAATAGCCGGAATGTTGTTGATACTAAACCTAACCTTCAGAATTCGTTAGGAGAGTTATTAATATTTATTTAAGCTTTATGAAAACTATATTCTCAGTTTATCTGCTTTTTTGTATTCCTCTTGTTTTTGCTCAGGAAACCCATCTTAAAAATCTTAAACAACTTACTTATGGGGGCGATAATGCCGAAGCTTATTTTAGTTTCGACGGACACAATCTGGCTTTTCAAAGTAATAACAAAGCCTGGGGGCTCGAATGCGACCAGATATTTAACATGAACATTGAAAAAGCAGCTCGAGACACAACTTACAGGCCCACACAAATAAGTACAGGAACCGGACGCACCACCTGTGCCTATTTTTTGCCCGGCGACAAGCAAATTTTATTTGCATCCACTCATTTAGGAGGGAAAGAGTGTCCTCCTCCTCCTGAAACCCAGGGCAAATATCTCTGGGCAGTTTATGATACGTATGATATTTTTGTATCGGATCTGAAGGGTAAAATAGAGAAACAACTTACCAATACTCCAGGTTATGATGCTGAAGCTACCGTTTCGCCCAAGGGCGATTTAATTGTGTTCACCAGCGACCGCAGCGGCGATCTTGAGTTGTGGACGATGAACATCGATGGTTCAAACCAGAAGCAAATTACCCATGGTTTGGGGTACGATGGTGGCGCTTTCTTCTCACCCGATGGTAAACAACTTGTATTTCGCTCTTCGCGCCCTAAAACTGAAGAAGAAATTAAAGAATACAAAGAGCTGCTGGCAAAAGGACTGGTGGCCCCAACCAATATGGAAATTTATGTTTGCGATATCGATGGCAAAAACCTGAAGCAGGTTACCCAGCTTGGGAAAGCTAACTGGGCGCCTTTTTTTCATCCTTCGGGAAAGAAAATTATTTTTTCGAGTAATCACCACTCTCAGCGGGGGTACGATTTTCAACTTTATATGATTAATGTAGATGGAACCGGGCTGAAACAAATCACTACCGAAAGTATATTCAATGCATTTCCAATGTTCTCGCCTGATGGGAAAAAGCTGGTCTTTTCGTCGAACCGTAACAATCACGGCACACGCGATACTAATTTATTTATAGCCGACTGGGTAGAATAAATATTTAGTCCACAGACCACAGTTGACAGACCGCACCTAAAAACGGCTGTTTGCCGTGGTTTGTGGTCGGTCGCCGTGGCCCCATCATTTATAAATATTTTTTACAGCTATTTCTTTCTGAAATAAGGTTTTAGGATCGTTATAAAATTTTATAAAATCATCAGAGCTTGGGTGGCCTTTATAAGGCCCAAAAGCTTCCTGTGGCTTATCCCAAGGGTTTCGCCAAACCAAAACATATGAGAGATTAAACGGGCGTAATGATTCTAGCAGGACTTTCGTCCACCATTCGGTATTTTTGGCAATTGGACCGCCAGCTTCGCTAACAGCAGCTATTTTTGATCTTTCTTTTCCCAGTTTTGAAACAACAGCAGCACAGTTTTTTAATGTTGCTCCATAATCAGGTCCACGGTCGTAAAGATCGAAGGCAAGCATGTCGATGATGTCGTCGCCGGGATATCTTTCAAGATATTCAGCTTCAGTATTAAACCGGTCGGTGGAATAAGCATAAAGCAGGTGGTGAATATTTTTGGTATCGCGAAGATAAATTACAGTAAAACGCCATAATGCCTTGTAATCTTCGACTGTGCATAGATTCTTACCCCACCAGAACCAACTCCCGGTGTGTTCATGAAAAGGGCGGAAAATAACCGGGATAAAAGAGCCATCTTCAGCTTTAAGGCTCAACATAAATTCTGAAAGCCGGTCGAGGTATTGCAGGTAAACCTTATGTTTTTCTCCGCCAGGGAGGATTGACGCTACAACCTTTTTAGAGCTGACGTCCCAAGCTGTGCCACCGGTTAGCGGATTACGCAGATGCCAGCTTATGGTGTTAATCCCCCCTCTTTTATAAACCGTTTTTATACCTTCCTGTATTTTACTGAAGTAAACAGAATCGAGACTATAATCAACTCCAAGTTCCAAATGACCTAATTCCCAACCATAAACCGCCGGATAATCGCCGCAGACATCCTTTACATCTGAGCGTCCTTCTTCATACATCCATCCTTTTCCGTAAGGAATATCGTCCTGGTGACCAAACATTAATCCTTTGCTCTGGAGCCTAAACATATTCCTGTACAAGCTTACTGTTTCCTTTGTTGCTCTGGAATCTGACGGCACAGCTTTCTCAGCCCACACCGCAGTGCTTGTAAAAGCAAGGAACAGGAGGACTATTAAATTCTTCATGGTAAGAAGTTGTTTGGTTATTTTAATTCAAATATCTGAAATTCAAATTCCATGGGATGTTTCTCATCTATGGGATGTCTTTCTGAAAAAGTAAGCCTCCATCTGGCAGGATCAATTTCAGGGAAAAAGGTATCTCCTTCAAATTCCTTAAAAACTTTTGTTATGAATAATTTCTGGACATAAGGCATAAACTGTTCGTAGATTGTACCTCCGCCAATAACAAAATTTTCTTTTTCGGGATCCATTTTTTCAATCGCATCGTCAATAGAGGAAGCCATGATACAGCCCTCAATTTGTTGATTGCTGCGGGTAATTACAATATTCCGGCGCTTTGGGAGGGGCTTTAACGAGAGTGAGTCGTAAGTTTTTTTCCCCATAATTACGTCGCACCCAACGGTATGTTTTTTAAACCATTTCATATCATCGGGTAAGTGCCACAGTAACTGACCATCTTTTCCAATGGCATTATTTTCGGCTACAGCAACAATAAAGGAAACTCTTTTCATCCGTGGGGTTATTATTAAACTGAGATATCGCCTTTTATATGAGGGTGCGACTGATACCCTTCTATTTGAAAATCGGAAAATTGAAAATCGAAAATGTTCCTGATTTCCGGGTTCAGTTTTAATTTTGGAAGAGGATAGGGTTCCCGTGTGAGCTGGAGTTTCACCTGTTCCAGATGGTTGAGGTAGATGTGAGCATCTCCCAGGGTATGGATAAAATCGCCTGGTTCCAGATCTGTCACCTGGGCAACCATATGAGTTAATAGCGCATACGATGTAATGTTAAAAGGAACTCCGAGAAAAATATCGGCGCTGCGTTGATACATCGAGCAGGAGAGTTTTCCATTGGCAACATAAAACTGAAACATCACATGGCAGGGAGGGAGAGCCATATTGTCAAGATCGGCCACATTCCAGGCACTTACAATATGACGGCGAGAATCAGGATTCTTCTTGATTGATTCAATAACCTGTGATATCTGATCGATTCCGCCTCCCTTGTACGAAGGCCACGACCTCCACTGGTAACCGTAAACATGCCCCAGTTCTCCGCTGGCATCAGCCCATTCGTCCCATATACTAACCTTATTTTGGGTAAGATATCCGATATTGGTTTCACCCTTCAGAAACCAAAGTAATTCATGCAGAATCGATTTCAGATGCAACTTCTTGGTGGTAAGCATGGGAAAGCCTTCTCCTAAGTTGAAACGCATTTGATATCCAAAAACGCTTATGGTGCCGGTACCTGTACGGTCGGTCTTTTCGACACCGTTTTTAAGGACATGATCGAGTAAATCCAGATATTGCTTCATTCTCAAAAAATATTATACCAATTTATTTTCAGCCCAAAAAGAACGTGAATACTATCTGCTGCCAACGAAAGCTGAAAATTACAGAAGGCTAAAGTACAAAAATTAAGAGGGCTGGATTATTTTATTTTTAAACAATATTTTAACACCCCAAACTACAATAATAGCTCCAATAAATCGGGGAATTGTAATCCAGAAAATGTTTACGCCAATGGCAACAAAGAGCAGGGTATCTTCCAGCAGGGAATGAGAAACTGCAATATGATGGTTAAGAAGGTTAGCTTCGTATTTATTGATTTTTCCCGATTTAACATATTCAATCAGAATGGCCGATCCCCAGGCCAGTCCAACAACATTGGCCACCAGCCACATAAATGAACTCTGAAGTGGCAGGCCAAATAACTTCATCACCGGCCGCAAACCTTTGGAAAGCAGGTCGAGGATTTTAAACTCTTCCAGAACATTGTGCAAAATCTGAAGTAAGGTAACAATGATGATAATTTTGATTATTAACCAAAATGTTGAGATAGCCCATGCAAGGAAAAAATCCGTAAAAGGTTCACCTATCTGGTGAACTGCAGCATTGAGGTTGTTCAGGTGCGATGTTTCGGCAGGTAAAAGCAGATTGAACAAAACACCAGCGGCAAGAGCCGAAATTATCCGCACCGCCAGCATACTTACAGGCGACGATCCGGTTTTTTTCTGAACAGTTGTTTCAATAATCAGGTTATGAGCAATGAGCACCATGATAGCCATGATGGTAATTTCGCGCATGGTGAAATCCAGTGAGTCGATGATGGCTATCGCAGAATAAATATTCAATAAAGCGCCCGATAAAATCACTAATGCTGACTCGCCTGGTAAACCCAGAAATGCAAACGCCGGTTTTATAAGTTCGGCAAGCCATTGCAGAAACCCGAAATATTCGAGCAATTTGACTCCCAAAGAAACAGGAATCATTATTTTCAGAAGCCAGAATATGGTTTTGAGAGAAGGGCGGATAGCAACTTTAGCTGCTTTTAAGAAACGGAACATTTACTTGTTTTTGTTTTGAGCGTCTATTTTAATATGGTCTATTCTGCTGTTCTTCAATATAACCACTGTGCGGTACGCTCCACCCGGCATGGTTAATCTAATGGAATCCTTGTTATTATCCGGGTAAGCAATTCTGCTGTAAAAATCGGAAGCAGAAGTTCCAACGCCAATGTCGCCTTTTAATTTCAGGCGTTTGTCGTGCAAGTTGGCAGCAATAAACTGGGCATTGCCATTGTAGGGTTTGAAAAAGAAAATCTCAGTTTTCCCTTTCGACATTTTTATAATGGTATCTTTATGCGAAGGGTCAACTCTGTTTTTCATTGAATAACGGGTTGTCTTCAGGTAGGAGGAATATTTTTCCTGAAAAACCTCAAATTTTGAAGAAAATGGCCATGGATTCTCGGTAAACTCTTTCATCGAAACCATTTTGTTATCGGATGTTTGCCCAACTGCAACAACCTTTCCAATGAATAAGCAGAATAAAATCAGCAGGCTCCTTGTTATCATCTTTACGATTTAGTTAATAAAAATTAAATAATTTTTTGACTAACCTATATATTATTGTTTATCTTGCACTCTACTTAGAAAAATCGAGCTTAAATATGCTATTTTTCTGATAAAACAAAGCTTTAAATTAAATGAAAATATTGTCGATAACTAATAAAACTATCATAAAACTTAAAATTTGCTGAATTTTATTGGGGAAGATAATAACCCTGGCAAGCTCAATTACGTAGTATGTCCAATTAAAACCAGAAACTTAAAAATTCATCCGGGCTATATAATGCGAATGAAGAACTTACTGTTTAAAATATCATTTTTTCTCCTCAGCCTTCAGTTATCATTGTCTGCACAAGATTTTGATGCTTCTGTTAAAACGGGGTGCGATAGCTTAACAGTAAAATTTACATATACCAATCCATCGGCTGTAACCAGTGTTAAATGGACATTTGGAGATGGTGCAGAGAGCGCCGAAACCAGTCCACAGCATAAGTATACCCAACCTGGCGACTATCTTGTTTGGGTGAAGTTTAACGGAATTGACTCTATTGGAAAGACTGGATTTATTAAAATAGGTCAAACACCTAATGCCGAATTCAATTATTACGATACGGTTCCCTTTGGTTCTTTTAAGGTTGTTTTTCGACCTGCACAACAAGATGCCAAAGCTCCTTTTCCCTATTCCTATACCTGGAATATTTCCGATGGAACAAACGTCACTCAGAACAGAGTAGTCCATCAGTTCGACACAACCGGAATTTACAATGTTAAACTTACAATTTCTGATTTGATTGGGTGTACCAGTACAATTACAAAAGCTGTAACAATAAATAAAAAGCTCAACGTACCTAATGTTTTCACTCCTAACGACGATAATCTGAACGATTTGTTTATTGTTGAAGGAGATGGCGTTACCACTTTTAAGCTTTCAGTTTTTTCCCGTTCCGGGGTGAAAGTTTTCGAAGTCTCGGCTCAGACACTCGTTTGGGATGGTCGAATGCTGTCCGGTGAAAAGGCTCGTGATGGTGTTTTTTATTACGTAATTGAGTCCCTTGATTCAAATACTAAATTAAAACAAACAGGATTCTTTTACCTTTATTCTACCAATCCAAAAAGTTGATTTTTTCTATTCATATTTTTGACCAGCAACCATTTTATTTTTAACGAGTTTATAATCAATTATCGGTTTTTTTTCTTAAATTGGATCAATTCTGCCTTTTGCATTGAACCTTTCTTATAAAATAGCTGTTATTATCTCGTTCCATTTATAAAAGCTTTATACTTATGCTTTACTGCTCTAATAAGTGTGGTTTTATATTTAAAGAATTAAGAACCGCAATTAAGCTACTGCAACTTGGTTTTTTCTTTGTTTTCTTGATCAATGTCAGTGTTTATGCTGACGATTCAATTCAGGCAAAACCTACTTCAACCACATCACATGATCACGATGCGGTAAAAAAGGGGGAACGTCTGTTTTACAATCTTATCAACTCGGGCCGTGATGTTCAGGCTTGTGTTGCCTGCCATAATGTTGAGAAATCGGAAAAGTTTAACTGGAATCCATCCGCCTACGAAATAGCGCTCGCAGGCGTAGGAAGATCTGATGCCGACCTGAAAAATATTTTGATTAATCCTGTAGGTAAAAGAATTGGTGAAGCGCATAAAGGTTACGTGCTTTCGGATGAGCAGATAGGACAAATTAATGCTTATTTACAAAACTTTGCCAAAGAAGGGCCTCCGAAGCCAAAAAAGATGTTATTAAAGGGACTTACCTATATTGGTCTGATCCTTTTGATATTATTGGCCATTGCCGATGCTATTTACACAAAATTCCTGCGTTTTAAGGTTCTTAATTTACTTGTGGTGCTGGTTGCAGGGTTGTTAATTATTAAAACTACGGCGCATGAGGCAATAGCTCTCGGACGTTCACAAAACTATGAACCCGATCAACCCATTAAATTTTCACATGCAGTTCATGCCAAACAGAATAAAATAGATTGTTTGTATTGTCATGCTACTGCCGAATACAGCAAAACTGCAAGCATTCCCGAGGCCAATGTTTGCCTCAATTGCCATACCCTGGTGCGCGAAGGAACCCGGACCGGACGGTTCGAAATCAATAAAATTCATGCAGCTATTGAAAATAATAAGCCAATTGAATGGATAAAAATTCATAACCTGCCCGATTACACCTATTTTAATCATGCTCAACATGTTTCGGCTGGTAAAATATCATGCCAGACCTGTCACGGTCCGGTAGAAGAGATGGATCGTGTGAAGCAGGTAAGCGATTTATCGATGGGATGGTGTATTAACTGTCACCGTACTACTGAAGTTCAGTTTACGAATAATGCTTTTTATGAGAAATATGAACAACTCCACAAAGATTTGAAAGAAGGTAAAATTGACAGGGTTACGGCCGAAAAGATCGGCTCGACCGACTGCATGAAATGCCATTATTAATTTGACAAGAAATATCAGGACTTCTTAAATTTTGATTTATACATGGAAACCAAATACTGGAGAAGCATAAACGAACTTCAAAACGGAAAACCTATCGATCATGAAAAAGAAGAAGCGCAGCATAAGAAGGCGGTTTTCAGCTTATCGAACAACGAGCTGAACACTCCTACTTCGAGGCGTAATTTTCTTAAGTTTATGGGCTTTAGTGTCAGTGCAGCTTCATTGGCTACCGCCTGTGAACGGCCTGTTCAAAAAGCAATACCTTTTCTGATCCGTCCTGAGGAAATTATTCCGGGGAAAGCTTCTTTTTATGCTTCCACCTATATGGATGGGAGTGACTATTGCAGCATTCTTGTAAAAGTACGCGATGGTCGTCCTATTAAAATTGAAGGAAACGAGCTCTCACCCATTACCAAAGGCGGAACCTCAGCCCGTGTTCAGGCTTCCGTACTGAGTTTGTACGACTCGGCGCGCTTGCAGAATCCTATGAAAGAAGGCAAGCAGATAACCTGGGAACAGCTCGACAATGAAGTAATTGCCAAACTTCAGGAAATAGATAAAGCGGGCGGTACTGTCAATCTGGTTACTAAAACGGTTTATAGTCCGTCGACCCAGGCAGCTATCGATCTTTTGAAGAGAACATATCCTTCGCTTAACCATGTAACTTATGAGCCAATTTCAGTTTCAGCGGTAATTGAAGCAAATATCAGATCCTTCGGAGCTGATACCATACCCGATTATAAATTCGAAGAAGCAGACCTGGTAGTAGGTTTCAATGCCGATTTTCTGGGTACCTGGATATTCCCGCTTAACTATGCTCCGCGATATATACAGCGCCGCAAGCTTACCGAGGGACAGAAAACGATGTCGTACCATGTTCAGTTTGAAACCAATCTTACAATTACCGGGAGCAAAGCCGATAAACGCGTTCCAATCCGGGCTGCCGACGAAAAACTCGTGCTTGCAGCTACCTATGCAAAGCTTGCTTCAAAATTCGGAATTAGTGTAGCCACTGTTCCTGAATCGCCGGTTGAGGTCGATTTTCTTGTTGAAGAACTTTATAACAATCAGAAGAAATCGATTGTTATAAGCGGCTCGAACGAACTGGAATGCCAGCTTCTTGTAAATGCCATTAACCAGTTATTGGGTAATATTGGGCCAACCGTCGATTTTTCTACACCATTACGCATTCGAAGAAACAAAGATGCTGATTTTGCTAATTTTCTCGAAACTCTGAATTCAGGCAAACCACAGGCTGTTATTCTTTACCAGGTGAATCCGGTTTACGATTATCCAAATTCCGACAGGTTTGTTGAACTATTAAAAAAAGCTGGTTTAACGGTGGGTATATTCGATCATGATAACGAAACCGTTACAAGCATGCAATACATTGCCCCGGCACATCATTTCCTGGAAAGCTGGAACGATGCTGAGCCCAAAGCCGGTTCGTTGAGTATTGCTCAACCCACCATTCAGAATATATTCAATACCCGTCATTTTCAGGATAACCTTTTGAAATGGGCTGGTAACAACCAAACTTATTACGATTTTTTAAAAGCCAACTGGCTTACCAATATTTATCCCCGGTCCGACTCGCAAGCATCATTCGAAACCTTCTGGACAAAAGCAGTGCAGGACGGCGTTGTGCAACTGAAGGCGCCTGCTGTAAGTATTTCTTACGACCCGGGAGCTGTTTCAGAAATTTTACCAGCCATTAAGCCAGCTTCACGGGAAATGCTCGAGCTCCATTTTTATGAAAGTATTGCTATTGGAGATGGTTCGCAGGCTAATAACCCCTGGTTGCAGGAATTACCCGATTCCATTTCGAAAGTTACCTGGGAAAATTATGCCGCCGTTTCTCCAAAATTAGCTCAGGAGAAAGGTTGGAAGGAAGGTTCTGTAATTACGATCAATAAAAAGGTAAACCTTCCCGTGGTGATACAACCCGGTCAGAATTACGATACAATCTCTATTGCTTTAGGTTACGGGCATACAAGCATGGGAAAAGTTGCCAACGGAACGGGTGTGAATGCCTATAAGCTTCAGGAGTTAGCCGGTTCACGGGTAATGTATTTTGCCCCTGTTGAAAGTTATACAGCCACTGGCGAGGTTGTGAAGCTGGCCCAGACCCAGGAACACGATTATATGGAAGGTCGTCCTATCGTAAGAGAAACCACGCTTAAAAATTATCTGAAAGATCCGGCTTCTGGTTCTAAGCATCAACATGAATTTGACAGCCAGTATCGTTCCCTTTACGACGAACCCAAATACGACGGTTATCACTGGGGTATGAGCATCGACCTTAACTCGTGTATTGGTTGCGGAGCTTGTGTTATTGGTTGCCAGAGCGAAAATAATATTCCGGTTGTTGGTAAAAAGCAGGTTGCTTTACGCAGGGTGATGCACTGGATCCGTATCGACAGGTATTACTCCGAAAATCCTGAGAATCCGCGCGTATTCTTCCAGCCCATGACCTGCCAGCATTGCGATCATGCTCCATGTGAGAATGTTTGTCCGGTGTCGGCAACCAACCACAGTAACGAAGGTTTGAGCCAAATGGCTTATAACCGTTGTGTTGGGACAAAATACTGTATCAATAACTGTCCTTATAAAGTGCGTAAGTTCAACTGGTACCGGTACACCACCAATAAGGCTTTCGATTTCAATATGAATGAAGATCTTGGCCGTTTGGTGCTTAATCCCGATGTTACCGTTCGCGAACGTGGTGTTGTTGAGAAATGCAGCTTCTGCGTACAGCGGATCCAGGATAAAAAACTTGCAGCCAAGCTCGAGAACAAACCTTTGAAAGATACTGATCTTTTAACGGCATGTGCCCAGGCTTGTCCTACTCGGGCCATTAAGTTTGGCAATACACTCGATAAGGAAAGTATTGTATCGAGACTGGATAAAGATCCTCGTAATTATCATGTGCTGGAGGAACTTCACACACTTCCGTCTATCGGATACCTTACGCTGGTTCGAAATATGAAAGACGATGAACTGGCTGCTGCCGGAGGGGACCATCATTGATAAGCTAGTAGTAAGTCGTAAGAAATAAAATATAAAAAACTGGTAAATTTTTAGGAGCATGTATAAAACCGAAGTCAGAGGTACACTCATACACGGTAATAAGGATTACAGGCAGATATCAACTGATATTATCCAGCCCATGGAAGGGAAACCGCCCTTATGGTGGTTTATTGCTTTGGCAATTGCATTGGTTGCCGCATCAGTAGGTGTGTGGGCCATTTTTGTCACCGTAAGTATAGGAATTGGAACCTGGGGATTGAATAACTCAGTTGCCTGGGGATGGGAAATCATAAACTTTGTATGGTGGATCGGTATCGGTCATGCCGGAACGGCTTTTTCGATATTCCTTTTAATACTACGCCAGAAATGGAGAACATCTATTAACCGTGCTGCCGAAGCAATGACAGTGTTTGCCGTTATTTGTGCGGCCATATTCCCTGCGTTGCACATGGGTAGAGTTTGGTTGGCTTTTTATATTATTCCGTATCCTAATACCCGCGGTCCTTTGTGGGTTAATTATAACAGTCCGCTGTTCTGGGACTTTGCCGCTATCAGCTCTTATCTGTTAATCTCAGCATCGTTCTGGTATTTGGGCATGTTGCCCGACTTTGCCACTATTCGCGACCGTGCCACCAATAAGCTTAAAAAAGCAGTTTATGGCTTTTTGGCTATGGGTTGGACAGGTTCCACACACAACTGGCTGCGTTACGAGTCGCTGGCATTTGTTTTAGGCGGTATTGCTGCAGTGTTGGTAGTTTCGGTACACTCCATCGTATCCACTGACTTTGCCGTGAGTGTCGAACCTGGTTGGCACGCCACCATATTCCCGCCATATTTTGTGGTAGGTGCAATATTCTCGGGTTTTGCCATGGTAATGACACTTATGATTATCATCCGTAAGCTTTATAAACTGGCCGATTACATTACCGATTCCCACCTGATAGCCGTCGCGAAAATTCTTACGTTCATCAGTTTGATTATGGGAACGGCTTATGTTACCGAGGTTTTTGTGGCATGGTATTCGGGAAGTAATTATGAGTTGCATACCTTTTTCAAAGCCAGGATATTTGGCACTTATGCTTTCGAGTTCTGGGCCATGTTTATATGTAATGCCATTATTCCACAGTTGTTCTGGTTTAAAAAGATCCGGTCCAATATCTGGTGGATGTTTGCCATATCGTTGTTTATAAACCTCGGTATGTGGTACGAAAGGTTTAACATTGTTGTAACATCGCTGGCACAGGACTATCTGCCTTCGAGCTGGACAACCTACGATCCGACTATCGTCGAAGTGGGCATTTATGTCGGAACTCTTGGAATATTCTCGGTTGGTGTGCTTTTGTTCTTCCGGTATGTTCCAATGATTGCCATCAGCGAAGTTAAATCGGTTTTGAAGTTGAATAAGAAATCGAAAGGGCATTAATGGGTTGCGGGTTATGGTATGGTACCTCACCCCCGTCCCCTCTCCTGAAAAAGAGGGGAGTGAAGAAAAGCTAGTATTTTAAGTCCTTCTCCTTGTGGAGAAGGATTACCTTCGGTGAGACCGCTTCGCTAAGTTTAGGATGAGGTAATAAGGGATTGTTAACCCGGGTGTGATTAGACTTGATACTTACGACTAAAATATAAACATATGAGTGCAAAAAATATTATCGGAGTTTTCGAGGATGAGGAAAAGCTGGTAGATGCTTTACAAAAAGTGAAATCAAAGGGGATAGCGATTCACGAGGTTTACACTCCTTATCCTGTTTTTGAAGTACTCGAAATTGTTGGGAAAAAGACAAGAATCAGGAAAGTTGCGTATTTCTATGGTCTTTTCGCTGCCCTTGGTATATTATCATTCCTTTATTATACTTCAGTTATCAGTTGGCCTATCAATTATGGCGGTAAGCCGTTTAATTCCTTCCCATCGTTTATTATCATCACGCTAGTTTTAACCATTTTCTCAATTACGGTACTTAGTCTTTTCACTTTTTCCGCGAGTTCTAAGTTATTCCCCGGACAAAAAGCTGAGGTGTTGGATAACAGGGCTACCGATAATCTGTTTGTAATGGTGGTTCAAAACGATAAGGACAATAATAATGAAGTTAATTCCATTTTGAAAGAAGCAGGAGCTTTAGAAATTAAAGAAAATTAAGATATCTCGATATGCAACTATTTCGTCATTGGTCAGCATTATTGGCAGCAGCAGTTGTTACAACATTAAGTTCGTGCGACAGGGATAACAACCATCCCGGATGGGACTTTATGCCCGACATGGCCTATTCCCATGCTTATGAAACCAATTCGCCTAACCCTGGTTTTAAAGACGGGAAAACCATGCGCGAACCGGTTAAGGGAACCATTAGTCGCGATTTTGTGCCCTATCCATATCAAAAAACCGATGAGCATCGTTTGCTTGCCGGAAAAGAGTTTGTGAATAAATTGCCATACACACCCGAAAACATTGAAAGAGGAAAAGCAGTTTACAAAACCTACTGCCAGGTTTGTCATGGTGAAGCAGGGGATGGCAAGGGATTTTTATTTACAAGTGGTAAATACCCTTTTCCGCCTGCATCGCTTATAAACGATAAAATCAAAAACACACCCGACGGTGAAGTTTACCATGTTATCACGGTGGGTTTCGGTATTATGGGAGCTTACGGGACACAGATCCGTCCCGACGACCGCTGGAAAACCATTATGTATATCCGTAAAGAACTCGAAAAAAAGTAAAACCTGAATAACTATATTCCAATGAACATACTACAGGAAAAAGAAAAGCTTCAATTTACACCGCTGCTTCGAAATATTTCAATTGCCATGATAGCAGTGGGCGTAATCACTTTTGTATATGCTTTTATTGTTAATCCTGAAAAAGCCTGGGCCAATTATTTGCTCAACAATTATTATTTCCTGGCGTTGGCTGTTGGTGCGGCGTTTTTCTATGCCATACAGTATATAACGCAATCGGGATGGTCGTCGGGGTTTAAGCGCATACCCGAGGCAATGTTCTCCTATATTCCCGTGGCTGCCGTGTTCTTTGTGCTGCTTTTCTTCGGTGTTCATTACCTTTATGAATGGTCGCATTCAGATGTTGTTGCTCACGATCAACTGATAGCTCACAAGTCGCCTTACCTCAATGTCCCGTTCTTCTTTATCAGGCTGGTTGTTTTCTTTGCTGCCTGGATTTTGTTAACACGCCAGCTCCGAAAGCTATCTCTTCGCGAGGATCAGGTTGGAGGACTGGAGAATTTCCAGAAAAGTGAATTCTATTCCAAAGTGTTTATTTTCGTGCTGGGTATTACATTCTCACTTTCGGCTATCGACTGGATAAAATCTATCGAGGTACATTGGTTCAGCACCCTCTTCGCTCTGAAAAACTTTATCAGCGCCTTCTTTCACGGAACTACGGCTATTGTGTTTATAGCTTTGGTACTGAATTACCGCGGATATTTCAAATTCATCAACGGCAGCCATTTGCACGACTTTAACCGCTATATGTTTATTCTCTCCATATTCTATGGATACTTCTGGTTTTCGCAGTTTATGCTGATATGGTACGCCAATATTCCCGAAGAAACTGTTTATTATGCCATTCGCTGGGGCGAAGGCTGGAAAACACTCTTCTTTGCCGATATAGTTGTAAACTGGTTTATTCCATTCCTGATTTTGCTGCCGCCTGTGCTAAGCCGTAAAAAGCCTCTGATAACCTTTATGGCTGGTTTTATTCTCATCGGATTTTATATCGATTGCTACATGCAGATAATGCCGGGCTTATTTAAAAACAACCAGTTCGGCCTGATTGAAATTGGTTCGTTTTTAGGATATGCCGGTTTATTTATTCTTATAGTAAGTCATCAGTTATCGAAATACCCCATTATTGCAAGAAATCATCCTTATCTGGAGGAGAGTCTGGAGCATCATTTTCATCAGTAGAGGGAGGTTCGACTTTCTAATCTTTTGCTTATAATCAGGGGGAGTTAGAAACTAAAAGAAATTTTAGCAAGAACCTCCGACGGTCTTAATTTATAATAGTTGGCCGAAAACGACAGATCACTCAGATTTGCATATATGTAATCTTTGATGTTCAACATATTTCTCCATTCCAGCGAGTAGCTAATTTGGCGGGATGTATACCTGATACCGATATCTGCAAAAACATCCCTGGGATAGCTTATTTGAGGAGACTTTCCAATTAAGTATTCTCCTTTAAACCATATATTAATACTTTTTGCCGGAATAAAATACCAGGCAATTGATTGAGATAAAGCATCGAGAGGATCGAAATCAATAGAAGCAGGAGAGGTTATTCCCATTTGAGAGCGAGAAAATTCATTTTCATAATCCATATTGGTCCACGATGCGAACCGGAGATGAATCTTCGATTTGAACTGTAGTGTTTTGTATTTGTAGTCGGAAAGAATATTCTGAAATATTTGCTGCATCGTTGTTGTACTGAAGTTAGCTTCCAGCCATACTGAAAGAGGTATAACATCAAAGGTTTTACTTATTCTTCCGTTAACATGCCAGCTATTTGTTGTATTATACCTTTTCGACTGTATTTTATGTGTCAAAGTCTCCGCAATTTTGGTTTCATACATGGTATTTGCTCCTGATATTGTGTAGCCTAATATTATACCTGAAAAAATTGCTTTTACAGGATTCTTGTAATAAAATCCATACGAAAGGTTATGTGTTTTCTGCTCTTTTAAAATGATTTCGTTTTTAATTAATGTGCGATAATCCACAAACCGGTACCCTAAGGTAAAATCCTGACAATCGGCTAAATTCACCGAATAATTGTATCTGAGTTGAACTTTCCAGAAATTATGAATTTTGTAATGTGCGCTAACCTGTGGAGTTATAAGGAAGCGACTAAACGATTCTTTATCATGGTTTTGATTTTCTTTTATCCCAAACTGATAATACCTTAAAGGCATTTCGATGTTGAAGTTAAGTTTATCCCCAAGATATTCGAGGATTGGCTTAAAGATGTATTGAATCCGGCTTCCTTTTAAATTATTATTTGCCGAGTCTCCTATCTCAATATTGGTGGAATTTATTCTTTTTCCAATTTTGGACTCCAATGTCTGCGACTGAATAAATACTCCTCCCAGGTATTCTCTATTCCATTTCCCGGTATTTTTTCTTATTGAGAAGTAGGTGTTTGAAACAATGGAATTTAAACTACATTGTTGTTGTAAAGCTTCATAAGCAACACCATTATTAAAAGTATTTGGATATAATCCCGGAGTAATCATAAAATTTTGAGGAAGATCCGAGTAAGAAAAAAAGGATCGGAATTGAAAGATGTTATGTGAAACATGTTTAATAAATGTAAAGTCGTTTTTGAGATTTTCTTTCGGAAGAGCCATGTTTACTCTTAATTGTTCATCTCCAGACGATTCAAGCTTGCTATCGGACCAGCGTTTTCCTAAATTCAGAGAATTCTTCAGATAATACGACTTTTTATTGGCGGTTAGCGTTAATCCCGTATTGATCAGGTTCTGCAGCTTTGCTAATTTATATTTCTCCCTGATGATAATACTACTGTCGTTAGCATCGGTATATTCTGTATAATTATCATTGGTCTGTTCAATCCAATCCTTCATATAGTCAAGATTTAGTTTTAACTGATACTCGTTTTTCAGTTGAAACAGGTTGTTTGTGCTAAGAGATCCGGAGTTGTTAAACAGGAACCTTTCGGGATTAATTGACGGGGTTGAAAGCAGAGGAGCAGATATCACGTCCGTTTCATCACTTCTGTTCTCTATTGATTCTTTGAGCGATTCAATAGTGAGCACCTTTAACTGGTCCGAAATATTTTTACCCGTATTGTTAATATAACCGGCATTTAAGCTTTGAAACTTTTTCGATAGTTGCATCATGAACATCCTTGCATCCCAGAGCAATGGGTTTAAACCTATTCCAGGTTCAAGCCTCCATATCATTTTTGATTTTGCTATGTCGGTAAGTTTGAGGTTTAAAGCAGCCTTATCGGAGAATACTGCGTTTTGCAGGGCTTTAATTTCCTGATGATTCTCAAATATCTGAACAAATGAGACTGCGTCGGCCGGAATATTATTACTTGCCAGGTTGTATTTTCCTTCCAGCAAGTCCAGCCCTTCAATATAAAACCGGCTTATAGCCCTTCCGTTATAAGAAATAGTTCCGTCTTGTTTTACTTCAATGCCTGGGATTTTTCTCAGTACATCTCCAATTACTCTGTCCTGAGGTTCTTTAAAGCTCGATACCGTATAATTTACGGTATCGGCATGGTAGCTTATCTTGGGGGCTGTAACTTTGACTTCGTCCAGATCGATAGTGCTGGGATTAAGTTCGAAATTATAAACCGGCCTGGCGGAGTTTAAAGCTATTTTTTGGCTGACATACCCAAGTAAGGAAGCTTCTACAATTCGCTCTTCAGTTTTTGTTCCTTTCAGTTGTAACCTATACTTTCCGTCGGCTCCCGTTATAGAATAGCTAAGGATGTTATTTGCCGAATCTCTCAGAATTATAGAACATCCTGCCAGGGGGGATTTATCCTCTGAATCTGTAACAATGCCATTGATATAAATTTGTGCCGATGAAATATAGGAAATACCGGTTAAAATAATGAAGATAAAAATAGCTTTCAGGCCCATCATTCCCTTTCGCTATCCATTTATAATTCGATTGGGTTGTAGGGTTTAGGCGGAGCATTGTTCCCGGCAGGGCCTTTAATCCCTGTTGTGGCTTCGAGGTAACCCATGGGATCGTTCATACATCGTCTGTAGGTTTTTTGAAATTCGGCTTTCGACACCTTTATAAAATTTCCTTTTGGGAGCTGGATTGGTTTACCAGGTTTCAAGGTTTCAATACCAGTACATTCAAAGCTATAATGCTTACGGGTATCGTAAACGCGAAGAATTAGGCCAGGCAAGCCGTTAAATTTCCACGGTCCGTTATTTACTGCTATGTCAGAAGTAAACCACGCTTCGTAATGCCTGCCAAGGTAAAATGCTGTAGCCTTCTGGCAGGTATAGTTAAGAATTTTTACCTTCTCATTTGAGATTTTCCAATCGGGGCTCGAAAGCTTTTCTTCGTATTGAAAACGGTCGAGCGCTATTTTGTCAAAGGTAGTCATCTGCCCTGCCGGATAATTTTTGAAAATGGTGTAGCTGTTTTTACTGCCTTTGTACTTACTCAGATTGGCCATCATATCGGCCTGAGCCACACCCTTGGCTTCGTCGGCCTGTTTTAGTGAATCGGCCATAAATTGTTTAAAGCTGTAAAACGACGAAATTTTCTTACCTGCCAGCAATATCATTATATCATTTGATACCTTCTGCATATTTGAGGAATCGTTTATGTAACTGAGATTATATGTAATTTTTAATGTTCCGAGATCAAGTTCCTGGCTGATTGCAGTTAAATTTGAGACTAATAGCGCAACAATGGTAATACTTAATAAAAATCGCATGCTTTTAGGGTTTTTAATTATTAATGTAAAAGGGTTGCCTTAACAAATATAAGACAACCCCTGGATTTTTAATCACCGCAGTAGTATGCATCAATAAATAATGCAGCCTCTATCCACTGGCTTGTACTACAGCCATTGCATGTATAAGTGCCTGAGCCAGTTCCGCAAGATGTTGTTATCTGCACTTGCTGAGCATTGGCAACAAATGCCGTTGCGAAACAGAATAAAAAAAGAATTGCAACTTTTTTCATTTTAAAGATTATTAAAAATTTACCTACTCTAAACCCTTTTCGGTATCCGGGGCAATATTTGGCCAAATCTTAGCCGGTATTTGTCTGTTATGGAGGTTCTCAGATGTGCTTTTCAAGTAAATTGACATTTCCAAGACCGGGATTTGCTTAGTGATAATTTTTTTCGGAACGAATATCAGTTAAGTGCTTCAAACTCGTGAGCAACACTTTTAAAACGATGCTCATCGTTTACCCAAACGATGAGCACGACTTTAACAAACGATGCTCATCGTTTTTAAAATGATGAGCATCGTTTTGGGCTATTCAGAAATCAGCTTGTAATCGGCTGTCGAAAGTACTTTTTCAACTATTTTTCCAGGCCGGAAATTAAGGTTATTGCCTTTGATCATGGCCGGGGTAAATTTTTCGGCTGTATCGGCTCCTTCGCTGCTGAGCGTGATGTTAAAACTGCCAAAGTCGCCCAGGCGAACAATGGCTCCTTCTATTAGCCGCTCGGGTATGAGGTCGATAAAGCCCTCCAATACTGCTATTACATCCGAAACACTTAAACCGGTGCGTTTGCTGATCTCATTAGCAAGTTTACGGGTTGTTTCTTCGGAAGTACTTTTTGCCATTGCATAAAATTTACGTGGCGCTTGAGGATCTCTCGGGTTAACACGTTGGTTAACTACATAACTTATTGCCATAGATAAAAGTTTCTGTGTTTGTTTTCCAAAGTAAGATAACAGGTTTGAGGAAAGCAATAAGCAGTTAAGAGAGATTCTCGAAACAACTAGTTTTTTGCATGGATTGCTTTATTTTTTGCACGAATGGTTAAATTTTGTTCAACTCCTTTATTTTAAGACTTTTTGATAGTCGATTTAATTATAAAATTAGCTGACTATCAGTTTGATTACGCCTAAACCGTCAGTGAATCCTCATTAATGAAGGGTTTAGATATGTTTTCAATATTGTCATTCTAAGTAATCAGATTCTTCACTTAGTTCATTCCGAATGGGAACGAAGTGGAATGAGGAATCTATTTTACAAGAGATTAATTAACTCTACATGCAATTATTCAGATAGTCAGTTTAAAATTATAAAATATTCGCAAAGCAACGGAACTAACGTATAGACCGGATGTTTTGATCCGAGGCGAAAAGGTTCATAAACTCTTGCTGGTAGCTTCTGGAAATGGGGACCTCGTTTTGGGCAACAGTCAATATGGAAGTTTTGCTGTTATAGTTACTTATAAACGAAAGGTTAACAATATGGGAGCGGTGGCAACGGAAAAATTTACTTTTGGGCAGTTCATCGTTCAGAGCTGAAATGCTTAATGTACATTGCACTTGTTTGCCTTCGGAGAGAAAAACAATAGAATAATGTCCGTCTGCCTCGAAGCGTATTACATCCTGATAGTTAAAAAATGAATTACCAAGATTAGTCTTAATCATTAAAGGTTTTAGGTTGGTCTTTGGTTCCATAAGGCGGTTTGTATGTTTTTATTTCGGTGTATAACGAGTTTTCTCCTTCAATTATTTGTTAGTCTAATAGTTCAAATGTAAAATATTTTTATTGAGTAAAGCAAGTTTCCAATTGACAATTATTTTCTCCACTCCCAATTTGAAATTATTCTAAATAACTTTGTACATCAAATTCTCTTTTGGTTATGTTAAAAATTCCTGGAAGGGCATACAAATTCTTTCACCTCCTGAGCCTCGACGTTGTTCTCGGTGCTGCAGGAGGTTATGCTTTTGCATGCAGAGTGTTACAACAGAATATATCCATTGATATTTTGCTGGTTCTTGGCCTTGCTGTTTGGATCATTTATCTTACCGATCATTTACTGGATAGCGCTAAAGCAAAAAATTCTTCCTTACTGAAATACCGGCTCTACCTCGAATACCGCAAATGCATAATCGTTCTTTTAGTGATGCTATGTGGCACCGGACTGGTGATGGTTATTGCAGCACTTTCTTTTGAGTCAGTCATTGCGGGTCTTGTAATGGGAGGATTTGTACTTTTATACCTTACTGGTCAGCATCTCCTGAGCGAAGAGTTACGTAAATTCTTTCCAAAGGAAATATCCATAGCCGTTATTTATATTGCTGCTATATGGATTGTTCCTCTTCTTCAAACTGGATTTACCGAGGTGGAATATCAGCCATACATGTTTTTGCACTTTTTATTGGTATTGGCTAACGTATCATTATTTACTCTGTTCGAAAAGCCTGAAGATTTAAATACGCATAAGAATTCTTTTTTCGGGGCAATTTCTGTCCAACAGCTTAGGACTATAATCGTTATTTTAGCTGTGACCACATTTACGGGTTCTCTTATGCTATTGCAGAATGGAATTTATTATGTTTTACCTTTTCTTATCATTTCTGTTGTTTATCTTTTGGAGGCTTTCTTTCCTCAAAGAGGGTTTATTGCAAGGTATTATGCAATAATTACCGATGGCGTTTTCCTGTTGTTTCTCATCTTTTTCTAACAAAGTTTTCTGTCTGACCCTGAAACTTTTCGATATCTGCAGAGTATAAAAGGGAAATTTTTGAAGTGAAACGGCTATCTTTTATATTATTTCTTGTCATTCTTCTTAACGCGTGTAAAAAGGATGATGGTCCCGGAATGTTCGATTATACTGTTTCGGGAATCGAAAAAATAGAATCCAAAGTCGAGGAAACCCATACAATAAACTTAATTGTAACAGGCAACGATGTAATGCCCGAAAATGTTTACCTTACTCTGGAAGATGTTCCGGGTGGCATGACATGTACTATCGATCAGGCGGTTGGCGTACCTGAATTTGCAGCTAAGCTGATCATCAAGGTTTCGCGCGATATTGCCGGAGGTACCCATCAATTACGTCTTATTGCGAGTTCCAGTCATCGTGTCAAGCAATTCTTTATTGATGTTGAAGTAGATAAATCTCTTTCAGCAGCTTTTACTGTTTATAATTCGGTGATATATAATCCCGAGAATATGAGCAGTAACCTGGTGGACAGCGCTTTGGTCAAATTGTATAAAGATCATAACACATACTTAACAGGGGTGCCCGACTTTAAAGCTTATACCAGCAAGAGTGGCAAAGCTTTGTTCTTTAAAGTCCCTGCCGGAAATTATCTTTTTACAATCGAAAAAGGAAATCTGACCAATGTTGTTCAAAAACAAAACATTGACGGGGTTATGAAAGGTTTTATTGTAGCAGGATTATTTCGTACCCAGCAGGAAATTATTAACAGTGCACAACCCAAAGCCAAACCGGGCGATTTGAAATTCCGCGATGTTAACGCCGATAATAAAATTGACACACAGGACCTGGGGCAATACGACAGCATTAGCATTTACGACGGAGAACTGAACGAAAGAGTAATCTGGATTGGGCTGTAAAATTTAGCCGATGCTCTTACCTGGCATCACATAAACTTATTTTACGCCAGAATAAAATTTTCAAGAGCATATTAATCGGCTGGAAGCCGGAGAAATAGAGCGTAGCGAGACGCAACGCTTAGCTATAATGAATCTTAAGGTTGATCCGGTAAACAGGCTAAAAAAGCTTCGGGAGTTCTTTATCAAACATAAACTGGAAGATGATCTTGATAAATTAAACGCCGATATTAAACTTTTAGAAGCTAAAAAATTGTTTAAAGAGCAAAGGATTTAATAATGGAAACTTTTGATCGCAAAAAACACTGGGAGAATATTTATCAAACCAAACAATTGAACGAAGTAAGCTGGTTTCAGCCAACACCGCAAACATCACTCGATCTCATCAGGGAGTTTAACCTTCCGCTCTTTGCAAAGATTATTGATATTGGTGGTGGAGACAGCCTTTTGGTTGATCATTTGCTTGATGCTGGCTATGACGATATTACCGTACTCGATATCTCCGAAGCTGCCATTGAACGGGCAAAGAGCCGGCTTGGCGAACGTGCTGGAAGCGTAAAATGGATTGTTGCCGATGCTTCAGGTTTTAAACCTTCTGAAAAATACGATCTGTGGTACGACCGTGCAGCTTTTCACTTTCTTACAACTGCTGGTGAAATTGAAAGTTACCTGGAAACAGCCAGGCAATGCATCAATCCATCAGGAGTGCTTATCATTGGAACATTCTCGGAACAGGGTCCAAAAAAGTGCAGCGGTCTCGATATAAAACAATATTCCGAAGAAACTATTACCAATCTTTTTGAACAGGGATTTGTTAAAATTAAATGCTTTACGCTCGATCACAGAACTCCGTTTGATACAATCCAGAATTTTATTTTTTGCACTTTCCGAAGAATATAGTCTCGGTTAAAATCGTTAGTTTTATTCACTAAAATAAGTCTGATGAAACGATCGTTTAACCATATTTTTCTGTTTGCAATTCTGTTTGTATCCCTTTTTTCGGTTAAATGCAGGGCGCTTGAGGCGGAAGGATATATTATCAGGGAAAATTCGGATACGATATTCGGAACCATCAGGTTAACCAAGTTTCAGAACGGGCATGTGCTGTTGAACGGCTTTAATATTGAATCGCTGCAATATCAGATTTCGTTCAAGGAAAAAGATGCGCGTAAATTCAGAACGCATATGCCCGGATCAATTATTGGATTCGGATTTACTTACGATTATGAAGATTATTTTTTTACCAGCTTTATCATCGATTATAAGAGTGTAGTTCCAACCGACAGACAAAGAAACCGTTTTCTCTGCCGGGTGTATAAAGGGAAGCTCAACTTGTATCAGAATATTATAACGGTTAATAATCCCTCGGCTTTGAATAAGTATAATGACTTTTCGACCTATTATGAGTTTTTCGTGCAAAACAGCACCAAAGGTCTTCTGAAAGTCGAGAAAACAAAAACTATTCAGTCGGTCCGCGACTTGTTGAAGCAATTCGATGTAGACGAAAGGTTTATCAGTGAAGTTCCTTTGTATACCGATTGGAGCGAAATCAGAAACATACTTCAGCAATACGATAAATGGCTGGCTTTACAACAGGTTGTTATTTGACCTGAGTTCGACGTAATTTACTTTGCTAAATCTCAGATAATAAGGTTAAAATCCTTCTTTACCTTCTCTACTAAGGTTAGAGGAAGTGAAAATAAGGACCTTTTTTAAGAAAGCTTATTTCTATATTGTATTTCAACCTTAGTACAAATGTTACAAATATTATTTAACATTATTAACCTTATTTTTAATTAATTATAAATAATATAAGGACTAACGTTATTTAAAAATAACCCGGCGGCTATTCTGCCTTGATCAAACGTCCCATGAATCTGGCTTCATTGTTGATCCAGATTTTGTAGAAGTAGATTCCAGGTATAATTTGGCTGTTAAAATTGAGCATTAGCGAATTGTTCCCTGATGAAAGTTCATGCTGATCAGAGGTCTGTGCCAGTCTTCCTGTTACATCGAAAATCTGAATAAAGACTTTGCCTGCTTCTGTAGCTGGGATATTAAAAATAACATATTCTTTAGCCGGATTCGGATATACATTTATCAGTTCCGGCTGATTGCCTGATAAAACAATGGTTGGTGCCGAAGAGTAAATATTCTTTGCAAGTTCTGTATCCATCCATGCCCAACGCTGGGTTAGAAATGTTTTCAGATAATCTACCTCCTTTTTATAAGTGTTGCGTTCCTGATAACCATAGGTTTCGCGCCAGATATTCATGCCGAGTACCGGCCACTTGGCAAATTCCCGCTCCTGGGCTTCCGAGAGCAGATTGGCAATGGAATCCACATAAGCCAGCAGGGTTTCGGTTTTGAAAGGACCAGCACGCAGGGTTTCCCATCTCCTGCGTAATTTATAACTGAATGCCGGGTCGCTGTAAAGTTGTTTCCAGAAAAAAGGAGTGTTGTTGGTAGCAGTATGCGAAAATAGCCATCCAGCCACAACACCGTTATCGGGGTACGAAGAATTACCCGACGACTGATCGAAATCCCAGACAGGTCCGGCCTTCAACTTTCCTTTTTTATCTTTATGAAAATAGGCACTCCAGCCATAAGCATCGCTGTTGCGCATGGCTTCCTGCACCATCATTTCGTCTACAAACGATTCCACATCAATCCACGACGAATACCCCGTTGTTTCATCCTTCCATTTTGTGGAGCGCATCACATTTCTGAAGTCATCGTCGTACTTCTTAATATACTCAAACTGAACCGACGAAGGATTGTCCGGATATTTCAGCAGGCGCGCCTGTCCCATGTTACTCTCAAACCCGGTGACCTCGAAAATATATCCACCTGTATAATCGGGGTAAGTGATTTCGTCAGGGGTAAGGTTGGCAATATCAAGGCGGAATGTGTCGCGTTTTATTTTTTCCATCAGGATATAGATACCCTGATACTGATTATTGATAACCACCTCGACCAAACGGCCGCGGCTTGCCCATCGGCCTGTTTGCCGCGACATGTGCGCGGCAAGCAGATTGCGTGCAAAGGTGTGATCAAGGTAACTGGCTATCAAACACCAGTCGTTTTCGACAGGCATACCCAGCATTGGGACATTCCTGTTTGCACCCAGATTATCGCGTGTTTCGAAATTATAAGGTTTTTTAGGAAGGTTCTGTGAGGAGTTGCCTCGTAATTCTATTCCAATTGTGCCATCGTAGTGGTTATGAGCATCGGTGAGTTGGTTACGTTGCGCTGGTCCGTTATAGATAATACCCAGGTGAGCAATAGTTTTAGGCTCATCAGCAATAGCCTGGTTGTTATTGGTCTGAATGACAAGAATAGGTAAATTTGATGATGTAAAACCATCAACCAAAGCACTTTGATGTGTTGTTTGACTGTAGATGTGAATACTCAACATCCATAAAGTAGTTAGTAAGCTGGTGATTCGAGGCATGTTTCTGTGATTCGGTCCGGAGGTAAAGGTATAATTTTTACACTTATATTCACAATTCGGCTGTTAACTGTCGTTTTTCATCCCCAACCCCAATAGCTATCGGGACTATCGGGAGGGACTGTGGACAAAACTAATTGCCATGTGCCATGGTGTATTGATATTTAAGTACTTTTGAGGTTTTATTCAGCTTTTGTATGACAATATTTGTTGCTTTGCTGCTTTTAGGTGTTTTTGCCGGAATACTTTCAGGTCTATTTGGAATTGGAGGGGGTATTATCATGGTGCCCATGCTGGTGGCAGTTTTTGGGTTCGATTTATTAAATGCAAATGCGACATCTCTGGCTGCTATGCTGCTTCCCGTTGGCATTTTAGGCGTTATCGCCTATTATAAAGCCGGATATATAAACCTTCGCGATTCCTTCTGGCTTTCCATTGGTCTCTTCGGAGGTTCTTTTGTTGGTGGTGAGCTGGCTGTGTCGGTGGATGTAAGTCTTCTTTCGAAACTTTATGCTGCATTTTTGATTTACATTGCCGTTGGATATTTAAATCTGCCCGCGTTAGTTACAGGTCGGAAAGTACAACCTGCGGCTGAAGGAGGCGAGAAGATACGCAGGGCCTTCTGGGTTTATATTACTGTTGGAATTCTTGCCGGTGTAATTGCCGGAATGTTTGGAAAAGGAGGTGGTTTGGTAATAGTGCCTATTCTGATTAAATTTTTCCGGTACGATCCTAAATCAGCAACAGCCACATCGCTGGCTGCATTGCAGTTACCGGTGGGATTACCCAGTGTGATTATTTACGCCAATGCCGGATATCTGAATTACTATTATGCAGGGTTAATGGCCATCGGCATTGTTGCCGGAGTTTTTGCCGGGTCGAAGCTGGCGTTGAAAATACCAGCCTCGGCATTTAAGCGGGTTTATGCAGTATTTCTGTTAGGAGTAGCGGTTTATATGGTTGTTAAGTATGTATAAAGGTCTGTGTAATTAAGCAAATTGATGGTCAATTTTTATATTATTAGGCAGAGCCTGATGGAATATTTGGACAAAGGCAAAGCCTTCGCCAAACGGGGTAAAAGCAGGTGATGTTAATTTGTATCGGCTGGAAGCCGGTTAGATTAAGCTTAGCGGGACACTAAGCTTAGCCTGGCTTCGAATTTAAGGTTGTGCGTTCTTACACCCCTCTCTTTCAGGAGAGGGGCTGGGGGTGAGGCTGTTGTACTATTTATTATAATACTTCATAGCTTTGGGCATAAAATCCTGCAGGTCTTTGATGCGGGTTTCGTGGGCAGGGTGGGTCGATAAAAATTGAGGAGGAGCGCCACCTTTGCTTTGAGCTCCCATTCTTTCCCAAAAAGCCGGCGCTTCCTGAGGGTTATAGCCAGCCATAGCCATAAAAATCAACCCCATTTTGTCAGCCTCGGTTTCATGTAATCTGCTGAAAGGCAAAACACCCAAAACAGTTGACCCAACACCATAAGCTGCCAATGCAAGTTGCTGTGTTTCCTGGGGTTTTTCGTTCAGTGCGACAGCTAAAGCCACCCCGCCGAACTGCTGGATAAGTCCCTGGCTCATGCGTTCACCGCCATGATTGGCAATGGCATGCGCTACTTCATGACCCATAACTACGGCAACTCCTGCCTCATCTTTGCAGATGGGCATAATGCCACTATAAAAGGCTACTTTACCGCCAGGCATACAAAAGGCATTCACCTGTTGTGATTCCAAAAGGTTAAATTCCCACTGAAAATCCTTAATTTGGCTTTCCAGCTTTTGCTCGCGCATAAAAGTCTCAACCGCCTGTTTTATTCTTACGCCAACATTTTTCACCATATTGGTTTCGGCTTGGTTTGTTGAGAGCTTATTTTCTTTCAGCACCTGTTTGTAGCTGTCGAAGCTCAATGGAAGAATCTGGGAATTTGGCACCAACGAAATTTGTTTACGTCCTGTTACTGGCACAACAGAACAGCCAACGAGATAGAGCGCCAGTAATATCGATAATTTGCGTATCATACTGATATTCTTTTATGTATTTAATAATAAAACCAGATAAATCAGTTTTTGTTTGAGTTCCCATTATTTCATTTGAAAGAAAGTCCATTCCCTCCCTGGAGTTTCGGAGCGGAAAATTTCAATACATCCACGATCCTGAACAGTAACATAGCAGGTTTTTCCGTCATATCCGCCAAAAGCAATATTCGATACTTTTTTGCCCTTCATTTCTATTTCACGGATAATCTTTCCTTCGGGAGAAACTACAGCTATTGTTCCTTTGTCGTAACGACAAACAAACAGATTCCCTAAGGTATCGCAACGCATGCCGTCAAGACCGAAATCGGGAAATTCTATCAGTAACTTTTTATTGGAAATATTGCCCAGGGTATCGAGATCGTAACGCCATATTTTTCGTTGGATACTTTCGTTAACATAGAGGTATTTATCGCCGGGACTAACTTCAATTCCATTGGTAGTTCCAAGGCCGGAGTCGATTTTAACAATTTCTCCTTCGCGCGACGAACGGTAAATATTGCCTGTGCCAGCTTTCCAATTCGGATCGGAAGCAAAGATGATTCCCTTCTCCGTTACTGCCAGGTCGTTAGGCTGGTTCATGGTACTGTCGTGGGCATAAACCTTGATAGCCTTTTCGCCGGAACGCATTACCAGGATATTATGGTTCGTATAATCGGCTATGTACATATTCCATTCTTTATCGAAACGGATACCATTTCCAATGCTTCCATTCGGAAGTGTGACAAAAAGCTCCGATTTGCCAAGTGAATCAACAATGCCAATGGTTCCGTTCTTTTCAAAATTTACTACATATAACAGCCCGGATCCAAGACTTGCCGGTCCTTCAACACCGCTGGAAAATTTATTTTCAGGGGTGAGATCGCGCGCTTTCCAGAACTTTTGCTTCTTACAAGCGCTAAAAACCAGGGCAACCGATACAAAAATTATAAAAATGATTCTTCTTTTCATGGTAGAGGGATTTTAAAAGGCAAAAAAATGGAAAAAAACGGCCAGTTGCAAAAGTTTTTTTTACTTTGTTGGCTGTTTATCAAAAACTGGTTTCGGGTTATGGGTTACAGGTTTAGAAAATTACTGGCTTCAGACGCGAAAATTGGATTATAATTAAGGGTTAAATGAGAGTAGCTATTATTGATCTGGGAACAAATACTTTTAACTTATTGATTGGGGACATTCACGGGAACCACTCGTGGACTCAGGTTTTTAAGATTAAGGAAGGTGTAAAACTCGGACAAGGAGGGATAAACAAAGGTTTTATTGTTGATGAAGCCTATAAAAGGGGCCTTGCTGCTATGGCACGTCATTACGACCGGATTAAACAGCACAATGTTGACAAGGTCTATGCTTTTGGCACGTCGGCACTTCGCGATGCGGCAAACGGGCAGGAGTTTATTTCGGATGTAAAGCAAAAGTTCGGATTCGATATAACTCTGATTTCGGGGGATAAAGAGGCCGAATTGATTTACAAGGGAGTGCGGCAAACAGTGGATTCGATAAACGGAACATTTCTGATTCTTGATATTGGCGGCGGAAGTAACGAATTTATCATTGCCGGTCCCGACCAGTTTTACTGGAAAGAAAGTTTTAAGCTGGGAATGGCAAGGCTGATGGATAAATTTTCACCTCCCGACCCGATTACTCCTGAATTGATAAAAGAGCTGGAGCTTTATTTTGAAAATGAGCTTTCAAGTTTATTTAAGGCAGTAGAGAAATATTCACCTTCTGTTTTGGTGGGAGCTTCCGGATCTTTCGATTCAATTGTGAACATGTATTATTCTGATATTTATTCGAACGAGGAAGTGTTGCCGGTATCGCAGAAGATTGATCTGGAGATTTTTCATCACATGCACAATAAGTTAATTCACTCCCTAAGCAGTGAGCGAGAAAAAATGAAAGGCCTGGAACCGGTTCGTCGCGATATGATTGTGCTGGCTGTTGTTTTTGTGAATTATATTTTAAAGCGGTTGAAAATTCAGCAGCTTTATCAGTCATCGTATTCCCTCAAAGAAGGAGCTTTGTGGGAAGTAATGCAAAATATGTAAATTTGACTTTTAAAATTTTAAAGAGTTATGGCTAAGATTTTAGTGATTGACGATGAACGCAGTATACGCAATACTCTGAAGGAAGTACTGGAATATGAGAGTCACCAGGTTGAAGTAGCCGCCGACGGGCTGGAAGGCCTTGAGGCCTTTAAAAAGGGTGGATTCGATGTGGTGCTTTGCGATATCAAAATGCCCAACATGGACGGAATGGAGGTACTCGAGAAACTTTTTGAGATAAGCTCCGATACCCCTGTTGTGATGATCTCGGGTCATGGAAACATCGATACTGCTGTTGAGGCCATCAAAAAAGGCGCCTTCGATTTTATTGAAAAGCCGCTCGACTTAAACAGGTTGCTGATTACCATCCGCAACTCCCTCGATAAATCAACCCTTATTTCCGAAACCAAGGTTTTGAAGAAGAAAGTATCCAAAACCTTTGATATTGTTGGGAATTCCGAAGCCATTAACAAGGTGAAGGATATGATCGACAAAGTTGCACCCACCGAAGCCAGGGTATTAATTACCGGGAAAAACGGAACCGGAAAGGAGCTTGTTGCCCGCTGGCTCCACGAGAAGAGTCCGCGTGCCGGAGCCCCGTTTATTGAAGTGAACTGCGCCGCTATTCCTTCCGAACTGATCGAGAGCGAACTTTTCGGTCATGAAAAAGGCTCGTTTACTTCGGCTTATAAAGATCGCAAAGGAAAATTCGAGCTTGCCATCGGAGGTACCTTATTCCTCGACGAAATTGGCGATATGAGCCTTTCGGCCCAGGCCAAAGTATTACGTGCGCTGCAGGAAAGCAAAATTACCCGTGTGGGAAGCGATAAAGAAATTAAAGTCGACGTTCGGATTGTGGCGGCTACCAATAAGGATCTGAAAAAAGAGATCGAGCAGAGCAACTTTCGTGAGGACTTATATCACCGTTTAAGTGTTATTCTTATCAATGTGCCATCGTTAAACGAACGGCTTGAAGATATACCCTTACTTGCCAATCATTTTATCGATTTAATCTGCAACGAATATGGCATGCCGCGCAAAGGCATTACACCCGATGCCATTGAGGAATTGCAGAAAATCACCTGGACAGGAAATATCCGCGAATTCCGCAATGTGCTCGAGCGTTTGATTATCCTTTGCGAAAAAGAAATTACAGGCAACGATGTGATGTCGTATGCACAGCCCATCTCAAGGTAAAGCATCTGGGAATTTATATCCGGGCCTCAAAATCCGTGAGGTCGGGTGGCTTAGGAGTGGATCCGATATCGTAATCCCTCCGTTTATGTTTGTCGCCCGCGATTACCGGCAATATTACGGTGAGGCCATTCTCCAGCATGGTTATGGTCATTATTTGCAGTTCCGGAGATATGGAGTCTGGAATTATTATTTCTCCATTGCTCCCAAAAGTATTCTGGCAGCCATCCGAAAGGACGATCTCGATCCGGTTGAGGTCGAAGCCAATTGTTTAGCCCATGATTATTTCGGAAAAACTTCCCTTATGGGAGGAAAGTTTTTTCCGTTGTGATGTATTTGTCGACTTTAGTTATTTCATCGCATCCAGCCACACGAGCGACTTAATAGCCCAGGGTAACACACCGCTTCCATGATTGATTCCATCGAGAAGTACAAGTTGAACCTTCGTTTCGTCAACTCCTAAAGCCCTGAATTTGGCCACCATGTTTTCCGATTCAAAAACAGGTACTGTTGTATCGCTTTTGCCATGGACAAAAAACAGTTTCCCCTTTACATTCCAGGCATCTACGCTGTTTTCCTGGAGTTCCTCCCTTAAGTCGAGAAATTTGCTGTCGTTTGCAAAACCCTGGATCATTTCGGCAGTCATAAGCCGCGAAATGGTATCGTTCAGGGCTGAATTGATACTGCCGAGGTGTTTCTGTCCGTCGAATAGTGCCGGTATTTTGTCGGCATAAGTCTGATTGAAATAAGTGGTCAGCCCGGTATTCATGAGCCCATTACGCATATGCGACTCGATAAAATAAGGCAGATAGGCTGGTGAATTATAGGTATTGAGCGACAGAATATGTTTGGCAATATCATTAAGATTATACGCCCCTGCACCACAGCTTGCCGCCACAGGTTCAAGACCGGTGGTATTATTTTCTTCCAGTGTTTTAAAGGCCGAAAGTGTAGCCCAACCTCCCTGTGAATATCCCAATAACATTAATTTACCATTCGATGTGGCGCCGGTAGGTTTCTCTGCCAGAATTTCCAGGCAGGCTTTTACCAGGTTAATTACCGAGGCATCGCTGCTTTCGCGGTGATAATAAGGGTGCAGGATGTTATTAGACTCACCGAAGCCAATATAATCGGGAATTGTAACAATGTAGCCCATCCCCGACAGGTTTTCGAGCAGTGCAAACTGTTCGTTGGTGGTATTCTGGCTGGGAGCCCCGGAGTTTGAAGTATTGGTACCGTTCTGAAAGCTAATAACGGGATAGCTTCCAACCTTTTTGGGAATACAAACCAGTCCCGATGCAATAACTTCTTTGTTATTCAGCGAGGTTTTGTACTTCACTTTATAAATCTCAACATCCGAAAGATTGGAAAAATTAAGTTTTGCAATCTCCGGATAAGCAATGGATATCAATGTAAAAGCACCCTGGATATTCTGTGCAGCTATGGAGCTTATTTTCTGGTAACTAACCAGGGTTTCGTTTTCTGTTTTTGAAGTATCATCATCCTGATCCTTACACGAATTCAGTGCTAAAGGAATGAGAAACAACAAAACCAGGTGACGTATATTTATATGACGATTTTTTATGAATGATTGCATAATTATTAAAATGAGTTAAAAACCATTATCAATGTCCGGTTATCGATGCAAGACCGGAAATGACAATAGAACAAGAAACGTGCTATAAGGTTAGAAGAAATTGGGAATAAGGTTCTTTTTTTTAGAAAACTTAAGGTTAGTGAAGATCTAAATGAATTAGCGCTGGTCTCAAATCGATTAGCGAAGCTCTTAATTGGTTTAGCGCTGCTGTTAATTCAATTAGCGCTGCTCTTAATTGGATTAGTGCTGATGTTAATTCAATTAGCGCTAGTCTTAATCCGATTAGCGCTGAAGTCAATTCAATTAGCGCTGATGTTTAGCTAAAACGAATTAACCTTTTTTAAGAATAGAGATATCTCAAGATGTATTAAATTGGAATTTTAATAACGATAAACCTATGACAAAACTGCTCAGTCTGATAATTTTCTTATCCGTTTTTTCTTACCCCTGTTTTGCTCAGGAACTAAGAATAGAAGGACAAATTCTCAGTGCGACTGATAGTTTGGCGGTTCCCTATGCAACCCTCGGAATTGATAAAAAGAATTACGGCACCGTAGCAAACGAGAATGGTGTTTATAAATACAGTCTCAGCAAAGAATTACTGAACGATACCCTCATATTTAGCTGTGTTGGTTACTATCCTCAGAAATTATGTGTGAAGGAACTTCCCGGAAGTTTTTGGAAGGTATACCTCAAACCCAAAGTAATTCTAATGAATGAAGTAGTTGTGAAACCCACATCGGATTGTAAAACATTACAATTGGGAAAAGCTAATCATGCCGGATTGGGAGGTTTCAGTTATTATTCAGCCAAAGAAAAGCATTTCGATGATAAGTTAGGAAGAGAGCATGGAGCAATAATTAATCTGAACCCGGATAAAATTTATAATATTCAGGATATTAATGTGTATGTAGTGGGTAATCAGTTCAGGAAGGTACTTTTCAGGATTTGCTTTTACAAAGTAACAAATGGTAAAGTTGGTTATGAAAATATTCTTCCCAGAGACGTTCATTGGGAAATTGTGAATACCAACATGGGATGGAATAAACTCGATTTAAAGGATTATCATTTAATTCTCTCTGATTTGGAAGAGATCGTTGTCTCACTTCAATGGATTAGTAGTGAACCGATGGATAAAACAAGTAAATTCTTTGATGTAAAGGCTTCAAATTCGGTAAGCAAAAATGCTGTGTTCCGGGATAAGAGCACTAGCGAATGGAGAATTAACAATGGTAACCCCAGCATTTTTCTTTCTGCCCGTTGTTGCAGCAAATAGAATATAAACAATAGAAGATTTGCGTGGAAAGTCGAAACCTTTCAGGTTTTCAAAACCTGAAAGGTTAAATATTAGCAACGAATTTAAACTGTCAGCGCCTGCGATTCCACTTTCTGATCGCTGCCAGCCATCTGTTTAGCCCATTCTTCGTTAAAGCTAATCATCCAGTTTATATTAAACCTGTCGGTACACATACCAAAGTAGTCGCCCCAAAAGGTTTGATTCATGGGCATGCTTGGGGTGCCACCGCTGGACAATTCCCGGAATAACCTGTCGGCATCTTCCTTAGTATCGGTCGATATGGATAGCCCGATATTATTACCATAATTGACTAGGTTTTCCCAATTGTCGCTGCCCATCAAAATAGTTTCTTTACTAATGGGGAGCGAAATGTGCATAATTTTGTTTTTATCCGCCTCCGATAAGGTCTTGCCTTCCTCCTGTGGCATTTCCGAGAACCGGCCTAGATAGGTAAATTCGCCACCGAATACTGATTTGTAAAAGTTGAAAGCTTCTTCACAATTACCAGGAAAGGTCAAATAGGGATTTAATGTTCTCATAGAATAAGGTGTTTGGTTTAACATGAAAACTTGAACAGGCAAAGAGATTGTTTGTTTTCAGTTTCTGCTTCTTTTTGATCGTTAGTTTTCCCGCCGGAGGAGAAAGTTCTGGGATTATTTGCATCTGCTGATTGTTATTTATTGGAGTGCTGTTTTCTTTTTCGTTTAAGCACTCAACTTTGGTTACAATTAGGTGTTCATTCAGGATATAATCATTACATGTATTTACAAACAATTAAAATTAACCTTAACAATGCTAAAGAAAACTCCTTATACAATTAATGTTTCTCAGGAGATTTTAGATGATCTTCGGGAACGTCTGCAGGAAACAAGATGGCCAACAGGTTATACGGAGGTTGGTTGGAGCTATGGGGCCAATATGGATTATATGAAAGCCTTGATAAATCATTGGCTTAATAAATACGACTGGCGAAAAAATGAAGCAGAACTCAATAAATTCAGCCAATTTAAGGCAGAGATTGATGGAATCGGCGTTCATTTTATTCATGAGAAAGGAAAAGGTCCCAATCCGACTCCGATTATCCTTACACATGGCTGGCCCGATAGCTTTTACCGGTTTCACAAAGTAATTCCTATGCTTACCGATCCCGTAAAGTTTGGAGGGAATGCAGAAGATGCCTTTGATGTTATTGTTCCTTCCATCCCCGGATTTGGATTTTCCGACCATAAAGCGATGAACTCGGAAGCAGTGGCCGACTTATGGTTCAGGTTGATGCAAGGTTTGGGATACGAAAAATTTGCTGCTGCTGGTGGCGATGCAGGCAGTATCATTACCAAATATCTTGCATTTAAATACCCCGAATCCATATCTGGTATTCATCTTACAGATGTTGGGTACCCTGATTTTATGAATTTACCGTCCGACCTTTCGGCAGAGGAACAGAAGTTTGTTGAGTTCTTAGGATTCTGGTGGCAAACAGAGGGAGCTTTTAATATGATCCAGTCCTCCAAACCTCAAACACTTGGCTATGTGCTTAACAATTCCCCAATGGGTTTAGCTGCATGGACAACGGTTTTACTGGGTGGCAAAGAGCCTTTTGGGTGGCGTTTTGATCCGGATGAGCAACTTACCAATATTATGATTTATTGGGTTTCTCAATCTGTCAATTCATCACTGTTGTATTATTTAACCGAAGCGCAGTCCAAATCGCCAATCGGGCAGGGACAGCGCGTTGAAATCCCAACAGCCGTGTTACATTGTACTGAAGATGCTCCTCTGCCTATTGAGTGGGCAAAGCGGAATGTAAATTTGTTACAGTATAATGAAATGAATGCCGGGCATTTTGCTGCCTGGGAGAATCCTGCCGGCTATACAGATGATTTAAGAAGTTTCTTCAGAAAATTAGCCCAAAGTCAAAACCGAGGTGTGTTGGAAAATGCTTTTAATCAATAATCAATTGCCAAAATTACATGAACAATGAAAATGGAACCATATAAAATTATTGTGGATCAATCCGTATTGGATGATCTTAGCAAACGCCTCAAAAGAACCCGCTGGACCAACCAGGAAGACAGTATTGGTTGGGATCACGGTACCAACCTTGCGTATCTGAAAGAATTTACCAGTTATTGGTTAAATAATTACAACTGGCGCTCTGAAGAGGCGAGACTGAACAGTTTTTCATGGTATACGGCAGATGTCAGTGGTCAAAATGTAAAATTCATTTACGAGAAAGGCAAAGGTCTCAATTCCTTACCCATTTTACTTTTACATGGCTGGCCCGACTCGGTAATGCGTTACGTAAAACTAATCCCCATGCTTACCGATCCTAAAAAATTCGGTTTTAGCGCTGACCAATCTTTTGATGTTGTAGTTCCTTCGTTTATAGGTGGATTTTCGGAAACATCCAAGCCTCCAAGCGACCACGAAATAGGAGACATGGCAGAAACCTGCTGGCAATTGATGACTCAGGTACTGGGTTATGATAAATTCATTGCTGGTGGCGGTGACGGTGGTAGTCCAATTGCGCAGTGCATAGGAGTAAGTCATCCCGAATCCATTTTAGGATTGCACCTTACAGATATTGGCTGGCATACCAGCATGCGTGATAAATCCGATCTAAATGAGAATGAAATTCAGTATTTGCAAAGTCTTGAATACATGGGGTTTTCCGAAGGGGCATATGCCATGGTTCAAGGATCTATACCCCAGACGCTGGGTTTGGGATTGAATGATTCCCCTGTAGGAATGGCTGCATGGATAATTGAGAAATTCAGAAGTTGGAGCGATTGCAATGGCAACATCGAAAGTATTTATACCAAAGATGAACTCATTACCAACATTATGCTCTACTGGCTTAAGAATTCTGTTAAATCGTTCAGTTATAAGGAAGAGTTTATAAATATGTCCTTAAAGCCCGACCAGGAAGTTAATGTTCCTGTAGCGCTGGCTTTTCCTCCGAATGATCTTGGCAAGGATATTACACCCCGCGAATTTGCCGAGAGAAACCTGAAAGATATTCGTCAATGGAATGTTTTGGAAAAAGGAGGGCATTTTGTTGCCATGGAATATCCCGAACTTCTGGCTTCCGATATACTCTCCTTTTCGAAGGAGGTTGTTATGTGATTTGAATCATGATCTTAAAACGGTCAATTACTTTTGGTGATTGGCCGTTTTGCTTTTGAGTTTTCTGTTTAAGTAGATTACTGGTAGGCTTTGATTATTTAAAAAGTTGTTCAATTGTTTTTGGATTACCGGCCATCACCGGATAATTTTGGGTAAGGCCACTTTCACTCAGGTCAAAAATTAGTTCATCGCCGGTTAAATGCTTCAATTTTCCGCCGGCTTCTTTAATAATAATCCAGGGAGCCGCAATGTCCCATATTTTGGTAAACATATTAACGGTAGCGCCCAGTTTTCCCTCGGTAAGTAAAGTCCAATCCACAAGAGAATTTGTGCTGCGAATATTTCGGGTGTTTTTGATGAGCCAGTGGTAACAATTGAGGCCGAATTCCAGATATTCTGCATTATCGGTATAATCAATCCCAAAAGCTACCAAGGAATTTTTGAGTTTACTTTCGGGAATTGCAAGTTTTTCGCTGTTGACAAATGCTCCTTTACCTTCTTCTGCAAAGTAAAGCAAATCCTCCATAGGTAAATAGGCGCCTCCCATTATGGGGGTATTTCCCCGAAAAACGGCAATCAGCACTCCAAACCAGGGTATGCCGGCGGCAAAGTTCGAAGTTCCGTCAAGCGGATCAACCACCCAGGTGAAGTTCGAATGCTTGTCAACAAAACCATTTTCCTCGGTGAGAATATTGTGGTCAGGAAAAGCTTCCGCAACAGTATCGATTATAATGCTATCGCATTGCAGGTCCACATCGGTAACAATACTGCTTATAGATTCCTTTACTTTATAATTTACAGCTTTTTGAAAGTTACCTCTTTGTATTTGTCCTGCCAAACGGATGGCTTTTATCAGGACCTCTTTAATAGTGGCATTTGTTTCCAAATGGCAGTTTTAAGCTTGATTTGCTGAACAAATTAAAGGCGCTTCATTCAAATATCAAAACCAGGGTCGTCTTTTAACCAGTTATAAGCTGCTTCTGTGGTCGAGAAAACATTCATGGTGTACGACTCGTGGTTCAGGCGCGCTTTTAAAATCAGAGCAAAGGCAGTATATGCAGGATTGTCCATAACCAAAGCATGCCTTATGCGGGTAAACCTGGATGTCGCTGTATTTAATCCTTCCGACATATCGCTGATAACTCTCACATCAGGATGGGTTATTAATTCACGCATATCTTCAAGTATTTTAAGCTTTCCAGGCAGTTGGGAATCGTTTGTAAGTTTATGGAGACCAGTGATGTAATTTGGAAAATCTATTACTCCTATAGCCTTAACGTGCAGAATTTTTTCGCGGTTATCGAAATTGAAATCAAACATATAACGTTTAATAGGTTGTTAAGTTAATTGGTATTGCCGAAGATAGTAAATTGTCAGGTTATGCCTATATATGGTTAGGGTTTTAATTTACATTTAATTTCTTGAGGGTTGTAGTTGCAACAATTTCAAAACGAGACTGTGTGAAAGTGCCGGACAATGAGGTTTCGACAGGCTCAACCTCCGGTTATTGACAAATTTCACAGCCTCATTACTATCTTAACAATGCTGTTGCACACCACAAAAGGGGAGCCTGCCCGTGCAGATCGCCTGTAATACGTTTGCGTTGCATGTAATGGTCCCTGTCGTTTTTAATATTGGTGCCTTCGCAAACTTCAGTAAGTTCATCGTCGACATTAATATAAGTGGTTAATGCCAGCCACCCTTTTCTTGCAGCGGAACCGTATATTTTTTTATCGAGCCAGCCGTTTTTCACTCCTGTTATAAAAGCATAGGTAAACATGGCGGTGCCCGAGGTTTCTTTCCAGGCTTCCGGGTCGTCAATGATCTGACGCCACATACCATCCGGTTCCTGGAATTTGAGAAGAGCAGCCATCATTTTATGATAACCGTCCATAATGCGCGTGCGGTTAGGATTATCTTCAGGTAAAATGCGGAGAATTTCGGCCATGCCCACTGCCATCCATCCATTGCCGCGTCCCCAACTGTAATGTGCTTCGGGGGAGTGATAAAATAAACCATTCTCAAGCTGAATCTGATCCAGATAAAGCACCATTTCTTTGGCTGCCCGGTCAATGTATTTTTTGTCGCCGGAGGCTCGATAAGCTTGCGCCTGAACGGCTGTAATCATAAACATATCGTCGATCCAGATACGTGTTTGCCATGAATAACCTTGGTCGTCCCAGGCTTTTTCTTCGGGTTTTGCATTTTCGGGTAAAGTCCATTGCGTATCGGCATATTTAAGCCCAAGATCCAGATACTTTTTTTGTTTTGTTTTGAGATATAATTCAAGCGGTACAGCGCCGAACACATTGTTGTCTACATGATTTGGCTTGGGTTGCAGATGCTTCTCATTGTCGAAAAGTGGAGTAAAACGGTTTTCGAAGCGGCTGAAAAGTTCGTTGTTTTTGGTAACATTTGCAAACCACATACCGCCCAGCCAGGTACAAACATCGGGATAAGTAATTTGAGTCGGGGGAGTGGATGGACGTGTATTTCCGTAACGTGAATGTGCTGTTTTAAGGAACTTTTCGGCAATTCGTGTTCCTATTTCTTTAGGCGACTTCCCGGCAGGCCATGATTTTAGGCTATAATCATCAGGTTGGGCATACAGTCCAATGGGTAAACAGCTTAATAAAAGAAATGAAAAAAAATTTTTCATTGTAACAGGTTTTTGGTTAAGGTTAATAATTGCACAATTTAATAAAATGATCACGATCTTTTTTCATTTTTCGTAATTTAGTATGGCAAAATTCTTTAAGAAAATAAGCATAGGCTTCAATACTTAATTCAACAAAAATTCCTACCTTAAAGGTTGAATTGAGTATTGTGGGTTGAAGGATATGAGGAAATTTTATGAAGAATAGTAAAGCAACAATTCTTTTAATTGAAGACGATGCCATTGATGCAGCCCTTATTACTGAGAGGCTTAGCTCCCGGGGTCTATACCGGTCGGTTATTGCCACAAGTTTGAGGGAGGGCCTCGATCACTTGTCGGATGAGGATGGCTTTGATGCTATTCTTTTGGATCTTACCTTATCTGATTCCCAAGGTACTGATACTTTTAAGGCAATATACCGGAAAGCACCTCAGTTACCCATAATAATACTTACCGGAATTGATGATGATGAGATTGTTCTGGATACATTAAAAAACGGGGCTCAGGATTATCTTATCAAAGGGCATGTCACTAATCAATTGTTGGAAAAAACTATTCGTTACGCAATAGAGCGGAAGCAGTTTGAGGAAGCTCTTATTAAGAGTAAGACTCAGCTCGACCAGGCCATGGACGTTGCCCGGCTATACCTGTGGGAGTACGATGTTAAAGATAGAAGTTTTATCTTCAACGAAAAGCTTTGGGTTTTTTTAGGTAATGAAGAAGGTAAACCCGGGAGTTATAAACTGAAATCGGAGGAGTTTGCTGAAACATATATATATCCTAAGGATCGCCATATTTTCGAAAATGTATTAAAAGATGCAAATGAGCACGATGACTATTCGACGCAGGTTGAGTACCGTATTGTTCGAAAGGATGGTGAGATAAAACATTTACTGGTTCAAATGAGGGCAAGAATAGGAGGAAACTCAAAACCTTCGGGTTACTTTGGAATTATTCAGGACATTACAGAACGTAAAATTGAGATTCAAAAATCATTTGATGCACTTAACCAGGTAGATAACGCGAAAACGGAATTTCTTTATTTTATAAGTCAGGAGATAAGGACACCTCTCAATGGAGTTGTTGGTGCGGTAAATCTTATCAAGAACCAGGAAAATTCCGCTGCCGTGCGCGACCTTGTTGAGACTCTTGATAAATCTGTTTCCATGCTGGAATCTTTCACAAACAATGCCGTTTTATATACAAAATTAACCAACAATTATACTCCTGAACTATCGGAAATCAGAGTTAAGGATTTAATCCAGTTTGCTTTGCTGGAGAAAGAAAATCTTATTAACGAAAAAGATATCAGAATAAACTTTGAGGATCATCCTGGCGAACATTTATTAAGAGGCGACAAGGATTTGCTCTACAAATTATTCCTGAATATTCTGGATGTGTTCATTAATAATTCTTCACCTCATAACAACATTCGCATTGGTATTGACAACGATGCCGAAAAGGTTTGTTGTTCGTTTTACGATTCCAGAAACAGGTTCCCCGACGACTTACTTAAATCGTACACATCCATAACCGGAATTTATCAAAATTGCCAGATGGGGTTGAGCCTGTATATTGTAAAGCTGATTACGGATAAACATAAAGGCGAAATCAACATTTTTAACGATGGCGACAGTATGGCAACCGCAATATTCCATTTCCCGAAATAACGCTTATGGATATAGTTCTTTTAGATTATTATCTGCGTTTGTTTGCAATTATTGCCAATCTCTTTTCGTATTTAAACCTCGAAAACGTAAAGGATTTTCTCAAATCGTCGGTACTGAAAGAGCTTAACCCCGACATCAAATTTGAGAGTCTTCGCCTTTTTAATGAATATTATCAGCAATATTCAGGCTATAAGGGGCAAAGTATAGTTCCGGTTTTAATTCAAACGGTGAAACAAATAAACGATGATATTCCTAAAAAGCAGAAGTTTCAGATATTGTTACGATTGCTGCTTTTCGAAAAACAGTTACTGAAATATTCAGCTTCCGATCATATCAACGTTTCTTTTACGGAACTTATTGAGGAAATTTCGCACGAATTAAAGATTAGTTCTCCTGAATATCTTAATTGTAAGGGATTTATCACCGAAAAATTCTACCAGGTACAAGATATCCAGAAGTTATTGATTGTTTCGGACAACCGTTCGTTTCAACTGGACCTTCCCTTTATGCAACGAAAAAACCTGAAAGGGCAGATTATATTTCTTTTCATTGAGAATCCGAATACTATATTGTTTATTTACAAAGGCTCACAAGCATTAACCTATAATAAACAGCCTGTTTTTGCGTCGTCTGTTTATTTTTTCAATAAGGGCTCTGTAATAAAAGGAGAGGGGTTTGAACCCATTTATTATAATCAGGTACTTCGTAAGTTTAAGATACACGAGCCGGTGGATTTGAATGTTGAGGTGCGCGACCTCGAATTCAAATTTCCAAACAGTTCCAGCGGAATTCATAAATTTAGTCTGGATTTTGAAGCGGAGCAGTTGATCGGTATTATTGGACGCAGTGGCGTTGGGAAATCGACACTTATTAATCTGCTTATTGGTAAACGCCGTCCAAATAATGGATTCATAAAAATAAACGGACTCGATCTTCACACCGATAGCGGTAAGCTTCACGGAATTATTGGCTATGTTTCACAGGACGACCTTCTTGTGGAGGAACTTACCGTTTTTATGAATCTTCTTCTAAATGCCAGGCTTTGCTTTGGAGATGTTGATGATGACGTTCTGAAAGAAAAAGTTAAAAACCTGCTTATGGATCTCGACCTGTATGAGGTAAGAGATATGCAGGTGGGGTCCACCCTGAACCGTCTTATTAGCGGTGGTCAGCGGAAAAAGCTGAATATTGCCCTCGAACTCATCAGGGAACCATGGATATTATTTGCCGATGAACCAACTTCGGGACTTTCGTCGTCCGATTCGGAAGAAATTATGCATCTTCTCTCGGAACAAACAACCAAGGGAAGGATTGTAGTGGTTAATATTCATCAGCCATCATCAGATATTTTCAAGATGTTCGATAAAATTATCGTTCTTGACAAGGAAGGATATCCCGTATACTTTGGCAACCCGTTGGATGCAATACCATATTTTAACGATTATTTTCAGCGTGTTTTTGCAAGCTCCGATATTTGTAGCGTTTGCGATAATGTGAATCCGGAAGCTATTTTCAAGGTTCTTGAAGAAAAAAAGACCAACGAGTTTGGAGAGTATACGAACGAGCGTAAAACTCTGCCTTCGGAGTGGCATAAACATTTCATGTCTCAAATACCGGTTAAGAGCAATTCAGAGGTTTCTAAAGCCATTCCAAAAATTCAGTTTAATAAGCCCGGAGCTATCAGGCAATTCTTAATTTACAGTAAAAGAAATCTGTTAACCAAGCTTGCCAATTTTCAGTATATTTTGCTCTTATTAACCATTTCACCGTTATTAGCAGGTGTTCTAGCCTCGCTTTGCCGCTATACCAACATCGACGAGGGTCTGTCTTCCTACAGTTTTGGTTTTAACGAGAACATGCCTTCATATTTCTTTATGAGTGTTATAGTGGCTCTGTTCCTTGGTTTGATTATGAGTGCCGAGGAAATCATACGCGACCGTAAAATTGTGATGCGCGAATCGTTTCTCAAGTTGAGCCGTCTTTCATATATCAATTCAAAAGTAGCGTATGTATTTGCTATTAGTGCTTTGCAGTCGTTTTTGTATGTACTTATTGGCAACGCAATTCTGGAGATTCAAGGTATGAATTTCAGTTTCTGGCTGATAATGTTTTCAACCTCATGTTTTGCAAGTCTTGTAGGTTTGTATATTTCGTCCATGTTGAATTCGGTAATAGCCATTTACATACTGGTGCCGCTTATTATTGTGCCACAAATGCTGTTAAGCGGGGTCGTTGTGAATTACAACAAACTGAACAAATATGTGTCGTCCAAAGAATATGTGCCTTTTGTTGGCGATATTATGGCTTCACGGTGGGCCTACGAAGCTATGGTTGTAAAACAGTTCTCTTCAAACGATTATCAGAAGTATTACTTCGATATTGAAAAAAAAGAAAGCAATATCAAGTTCAACCTCCTGTTTGCTGTTCCTGAGGTTAAAAAGAGGGTTCAGAAATTTGAAGTAGCAAACCAAAATTCTAAAGGATATAAAAGCGACTTAAGATTTATTAATTATGAATTACGGAAGATAAGCAGCTTACCATATAATTTTGGTAGTTTAAAATTTGATTCCCAAAATCCTGATAAACTGTTAAAGAAGCTGGACAAAATCAGCAATTTTCTTTCGGATGAACTGAATCGTGTTGCTGCAGTAAAGGACAGCATTACGCATTCACTTGTAGCAAAGTTTGGTAATATCGACAACTATCTCCTTCTGAAAAATCAGAACTATAATAAGAGTCTGGCCGATCTTGTTCTTAAGCGGAAGGAGCTTCAGCCTTACACCATCGACGGTAACAGAATTATAAGGGAGCTGGAGCCTGTTTATCAGATTCCACAATCTCCCATAGGGCGGGCGCATTTTTTGTCGGCTTACAAGAAGCTGGGAGGGTTTTACCTATCCACCTTTAACTATAATATTATGGTTATTTGGATTATGGCCGTGTTTATGTATTTGTTTCTTATTGTTTGTAACATACATCCAAAGCAAATACATTTTCTGCAACATCGTACGAAATAAATATTAAATACATGAGTTCGATGTAAATAAATAAGGTTAAATGGTCGGGTGTATGCTATTCTACTAAGGTTATAGGAAATGAAAATAAGGTTCTTTTTTAGAAAACCTTATTCTAAAATTGTATTTAAACCTTAGTACAAAAGATTTCAAATGTTCTTTAACCTTATTACCTTATTTTCATAGTTTACCAAGATCTTAGATCGACCTCACGTTAAACAGCATTTTTGCCGGAGTGCAGCGCTACTTCGTTTTCATTTTTCAATAGACGGATACAGTTCATCAGTGCCCTGCTGTTGTGATAATTTACTTTCCAGATACTTGCTTTGGGGCTATTTTTTGATTCCGGGCTGAAATTTAAACCCTCTATGTACCATTCGCCGTGCTCCTTGTCGATGAGGTTGGTATCAATAAATTTCCATATTTTCTCAAAGGCCATCCTGTACTTTTTATCTTCCGGATAAATTGTTGACATTAGCAATAAGGCATTCAGACCTTCGGCCTGAACCCACCATTGAGCTTTCTTTTCCAGAATTGTGATTGAGTCACTGCTTTTAACATAATATCCTTCACCATAGAAGCCGCCTGTATTTTGGTCAAATCCGTTTACAAGAGAATGATCAACAAGCTTACGTGCAATTCGTAGAGTGATGGTATCGTTTTTTACATTCAGCGCATGGGAAGCTTCGAGCAACAAAAATGCGGTTTCAACATCGTGACCAAAAGAGATATGATCCATGGCTTTCCTTTCTTTGATTACCGCCAAGCCAGAGTCACGGTTGGTTACATGTTTCCAGTCTTCAGTAAAGTATAGGCGTAAATAACCTTCAGGGTCTACAAAAGTATCCCGCACAAGGGTTAGCATATGCTGAAGCCTGTTCTTTACAAGTGTGTCGGGCCATACTTTGTAAAGCTCGGTAAAAGCCTCAAGAATGTGGATGCTCGAATTATAATCCTTTAATGCAGGCGAGCCTGGTTTATTATGTTTGGCAAGCCATGTTCCATCCTGGTTCATGGCATCTACATAACCGCCATAAGTTTTATCGTAGCTGTTTTTATCGAGCCAGAGAAATGTTTTTTTTGCTAGATCCAATGCAGCAGTGTCTTTGGTGAGATTGTAGTACGACACCAGCCCGTAGATTGCAAATACATTCCCGTATGTCATTTTTTGATTACGATACATTTGATCCAGGTAACCGCCGTTTTTGGAGCGCAGGTTGAAAAAGCCGCCGTAAACTGAGTCCCACATGTGTTTTCTCAGAAAATTGAAGCCATGACGGGCATATCGGGCATAAACCGTATCGTTGTAAAACATAGCTGCCTGCGAACTCGTCCAAACATGACGACTTTGTGATACCAGCATTTTGGGTTGAACACTGTCGGCAATCCAGTTATAGGAAAAATTGCTAAGATATCCGCCATCTGCAGTATCGATAACTCGTGGATACCAAACTTCAAGTATATTTTTTCGGAGGCAACTATCGAAAGTAGCAATCATTTGTTCGTCGGTGGATTGCTTTTTGGCCTGATTGCAGCTTATCAGAGAAATCAAGATCAGTAGCAGAACGGGCAATAATTTTTTCATGCTTTGTAGGAGTTAACTGTAGTTTAGTGTGTAATTCATTTCAAAAATAATAAAAATGTTAGCCTGGATCGGATTATGTCAATATAAAAACTGTTGCAGGTCAATTTAGGCATTGAGGCCTATAGAGCAATAACTGAAGTTAAGTTAGGAGAACATCATTACTTTTGCACCTGAAAATAAAATTTAAATAATGGAACATTTATATAACGACGAAAATATCAAAACCATGCAGGTGTCCGATTCTGCAAGACTGCCAGGCAAAAACAGGGTGGAGGAGCTGAAGAATTTTGCACGTTTATCGGGATATAAGCGGATTGGCATTGCCCATTGCGTTTCCGTTCAGAAGGAAGCCGATTTACTAAAACAATCGCTCTCGGGCGAATTCGAAGTTTTTTCGGTTGGTTGTAAATACGGACAAGTTCCGGCAAGTGAGATACTAAAAAAGGAAACTAAAGGTATTTCCTGCAATCCTGCAGGGCAGGCCGAATTCTTAGCTGAAAATAAAACAGAAATGAATATTGTGATGGGACTCTGTGTTGGTCACGATATGATTTTTACTACCAAATCGCAGGCTCCATCTACCACACTTGTAGTTAAGGATCGCGAGCATAAACATAACACCATGGAAATTTTCAAACAGTAATATGGATATTCAGTATTATTATCAATATAACGAATCGCTTGCGGCAGGAGCGCAGCCGACTCCTGAGCAAATTGCAGCATTGAAAGAAAACGGTTTTGAAGCAATTGTGAACATTTCACCCGTTAGTGCCCGTAATGCGTTAAAAGATGAAGCCTCTGCAGTAGAGCAGTTACAGATGGACTACTTTCATTTTCCGGTGGATTGTTCAAATTTACGCCCTGTGCATTATCTGGCATTCAAAGGTATTATGAGCGGATTGGAAGGTAAAAAAGTGTTTGTCCATTGTGGAGGAAATATTAAATCGTCCAATTTGCTGCACATGTACCATGTGCTTGAGAAAGGTATTGATGAAGTTGAATCACTGACAACCCTTAAAAAAATTCAGAACCCTGAAGAAAAGTGGTTCAAGTATTTTAAGATGATGGGGATGATGGGAGTTGGGAAGTGATATATAGTTAAACTGATTTTGGAATAGATTCATCATTCTACTTTGTTCTCACCTTTAATTTCTATTATATTGACATTCTGAACGAAGTGAAGAATCTACAACTTTAGATGGATAAAATGCAAATTCCCCTATCCATTTCACTCCGACTTTGTTTATTAGTAAAGTGGTTTTATGAAAGCATTGATAACCGGCGCATCCAGAGGAATTGGTGAAGCGTACGCATACAGATTTGCCCAACTTGGTTATAATCTTATTCTTACCGGGCGTTCCGAGGATTTGCTGCACGATATTGCTATGCGGATTACGCAACAATATCAGGTTGAAGTAGAAATTTTAACCGTAGAACTTGCAAATGACGGGGAACTGGAAAACCTCACACTGAAGATCCGCGAATGCGACGATCTTCACGTGCTTGTTAATAATGCCGGCTTTGGATCGGGTAATTATTTTGAAGAGGAGGATTTCGATTATGTCGATAAGATGATTAAAGTTCACGTACGAGCCCCTTTAAAGCTGATTCACGCTGCCTTACCCGGCATGACAGCTAAAGGCGGTGGAATTATTATCAATGTTTCCTCGTTGGGAGGTAAAACTCCTTTTCCAAAAAGCTCTGTTTACAGTGCCACCAAATCGTTCATTCAGATTTTCTCCGAAACTCTTCACCTCGAAACCCGCAACTCGAATATTGTAGTTCAGACACTTTGTCCAGGGTTTACTAAAACACACTTTCACAGCCGGTTGGGAGCAAATAGTGCTCGAATAGAGAAAAACGGATTTATCCGCTGGATGACACCTGAAGAGGTTGTTGAAATTTCGCTAAACAGCTTAAGCAAAGATAAAGTTGTTTGTGTACCGGGTTTCTGGAACAAAGTACTATGGGTAACAGCCGGAATGCTGCCTAGGTGGATTTATTATAAATTGATTTTGGGATTAGGAAATAAAAAAGTCGGTGGAGAAAGGAATCAAGTAAAAGCATCGGTTGCCAGTTTATCAACGTGAAATTGATTGATACTTTTATATTGCGCCCTATTTATTAGCCTTATACTTTCCCACTAAAGATAATGAACTAATTTTTATAATAAATGAATCCTTTTTGATATACTTTTTTTGCCACTGTTTCTATATTGCATTAATTATTAAAGCTACTAAAACACTACCTTTGATTAGGACTAACTTTAAAACTGCAGATAGTGTCCAAGGCTTTTTGGAATTGAGTTGTGCCTTCGAAACTTATATTAATTTCCCATGGTGAACAAAGTAATACTTCTTGTACACTTCACTTTGATTTTAGGTTTAAGTAATTTTTTACTTGCCTCTGATGAAACCCTAAGAATTGAAGACTATTCGTACAAGGAAGGTTTGACAACTTCTGGTGTTAACAGCGTTTACAAGGATTCCCGGGGATTTTTATGGATATGTACCAACAACGGTTTGTTCAGATACGACGGCTATGGTTTTAAAAATATCAATTCCATCGCGGCCGGTTATCTTAAATTCGAAACATACTGCATTGTGGAGGACAAAAACCAGAATTTCTGGATAGGAACAGCCGGCAAAGGCATTGTTTATTATAATTCACATACAGGAAAGCTCTTCAGTCTGAATTTAAAAGCTGCCAATAACCTGAAAGTTAACCGAATCGTATTTTTTAAAGGGAAAGTATGGATTGCAACCAACGCAGGACTTCTTGTTGTTGAGGAAAAAGAAAACATTGACGAAACCACCATTTTTGATGCGAAGGTACTTTGGCCCGACCCGGCCAATAAGTCTTTGCAAATGAATGTTATAAACTTTATTTATACCCAACCGGGGAGCAAATCGTTATGGATAGGTACCAATAGTCCGCTCTATGAACTCGATCCGGATACATATCAGTTCCGTACTATCGATTCTTACAACCAGAATTCTATCCGGTGGGTTTCCGATTATTCACGTGGTAAAATGCTGGTTTCTAGCTGGGATGGCGGTATTTTTCTGGTAGATACCAAAACCCAAAAGCTCAATAACGACAAATATATTTCGGATATAAACAAAATAATAGGCGATAAGAGGGTTAAAACAGCAATTGTCGATAATCAGAACCGTTGTTGGGTAGCAACTTTTGGCGACGGATTATATATTTTCAGAAAAGACCAGGCCGGGAACCTGAATTATGAAAATTATCGTAATGAAGAAAAATTGCCGCTGAAATTGAAGTCGAACTTTGTAGACCAAATTTTTCTCGACGAAACTGGAACAGCTTGGTTAAGTATGGCTGAAGCCGGACTGTCAAAAATTCATTATCAGAAGAGTAATCTGCATTATTTCAATTTTTATGACTTAAAGGACCACAACAAGTCAAAGGAGATCCATGCTGTGAGGCAATCGTCCGATAAGAATAAATTCTGGGTAAGTTTTAATTGGAATGAGATTGATCTTTTTGATTCCCGTAATCACAGTTACAGGCAGTTTACAAGTGGCTCCACCGGGCTTCGGCTTCAGAACGACAAAGTGAACTTTGCTTATCAGGACCGTAAAGGTAATTTGTGGATTGTATATTCCAGAATTGGCATTTATGTTGTGCCGGCAAAAAATGCCATCAGTTTGGTCGAGGGCAGAACATCGGGTACTTTCAGACCCCTTGATGTAAATAACTTATTTTCACGGGATCCAAGGGCTAATTCCTATATTATTAATTTTTATGAAGATAGTAAAGGCCGATTGTGGGTTGGAGGATGGGGTGATACATACCTGTTGGATTTTCTGGATGGTTATTTTACCGCGGAAACTTCGCAGCAATTTCTTGCCAGCGTTAAAAGAGAGCTCATTTATTCCGAAGAGAGAAGAGAACAGTTTAATTTTACTATTTCGCCCGTTAATACTATAGTTGAAATTGATGAAAACCAATACTGGCTTGGCACAAGAAACGGTGGAATACTAGCCGTGGAAGAACTGCCCGGGAATAAATTTGTAGGAAAAAATTTAGATTTAAACGAGAAACTTCCGAGTAACTATATCATTTTTTTTTACAGGGACAAAAACAAAAACCTTTGGATAGGAACGAACTCCGGACTTTGTATTCAGGATAAAAACAGCCTGAAGGTGTTGGGGATAAAAAACGGAATGCTGTCGGAATGTATTACCAATATTACCGAAGATGCCTATGGGAATTTATGGGTATCAACTTCCTATGGTATTTCCAAAATCAATATTAAGGATTTTTCAGTGATTAATTTTCTTAATTCCGATAACGAAAAGCTCAACCAGTTTATCAACGGTGCAGTTACGAATACATTGGGAGGCAATATTTGGTTTTCGACCAACGAGTCTTTAGTAATGCTGAATTCGGATTCAATTGAAAATTTTAAGGTTACTGCACCTATTTATTTCACTGATATAAAGATTAATAACCATCCGGTAATTCCTATGGAACGGTACCGGGGAGTACGTATAATTGACAATGATGTAAATCTTGGTAAGGTTATCAAGGTTCCGTATGGCTCTACACTTAATTTGGAATTTGCGGCTCTCGATTATTTGAGTCCTGAAAAAATTCTATACAAATATAAAATAGGGAAAAACGATGAATGGCTGATACTTAGTCCGGGACAGCGAAGTCTTAATTTACCTAACACCACGCCTGGCGAGTATACTTTAAGTATTATGGTTGCCAATTCGCTGGATAAAAATGGGATGAAAAGTATAAAGATCGATTATCTGCCTCCTTTCTGGCTTTCCAAAATAGCTTTTTTGATCTACATTTCTCTGGCGCTGGTTTTGCTGTTTACTTACCGCAAACTTATCATTCAGAAAACCATGCAAAAGTCGCTGGTGGAAAAAGAACGTTACGAACGCAAGAAAATTGAAGAACTTGATAAAATGAAGAGCGAGTTTTTCTCCAATATCTCCCATGAGTTTCGTACTCCCTTGAGCCTGATTATTAACCCGCTCGAAAAGCTAGTAACCGAAGGCAATCTCACCGAAAAAGATAAGGACCGGATAAGACTTGTGCTTAAAAGCAGTAACCGTTTGCTGAAACTGACCAACGAATTGATGGACTTCAGCAAAATAGAGAAGGATCTGCTGAAACCCGATTTCCAGCTCTGTGAAATTGTCTCCATGACAAAAGACATTTGCCATTTGTTTAATAACCTTGCCGATACAATGAATATTGAGTTTAGAATCAATCATTCGTTCGATCGCATGGAGTTGCCCATAGATAAAGGCATGATCGAAAAGACCATATTTAACCTTTTATCCAATGCATTTAAATACACTTCGGTAAATGGAGTTATAATGGTAAATCTCTCTAAATTTGCTGAAGCCGAAACAGAGTATGTAAAACTGTCGGTAATTAACACCGGCGAAGGAATAAGCAAAGAAAATCTGAGCAGGATTTTTGACCGGTATTATCAGATAAGCAATGTTCAGAACCGACATATAGAGGGGACAGGGATAGGTTTAGCTCTTGTGAAAAGCTTTGTAGAACTGCATAATGGTATTGTCGATGTAAAAAGTGAGCCTAAACTTGAGACATGTTTTGATATTTATCTTCCTATTTTCCAGGCCGATTTTATCAACAATACCGAAACAGCTAAATTGCCGAAAACAAAATCCAAACCATCCAAAGCGACAAATGAGCAAGATAACCTGTCGTCGAAGCAAAGTAACGGCTATAGGATATTGGTGGTGGAAGATGAGGAAGACATCAAGAATTACATTATCGAGGAGCTGTCGACCGAATATAAGGTTCTGACAGCCAAAGATGGAGAAGAAGGATGGAATATTGCCAGTGAGGCAATTCCCGATTTGATAATTACAGATGTGATGATGCCTGTGTTATCTGGAATTGAGCTGTGTAAAAGACTAAGAAGCCAGGTAATTACATCGCACATCCCAATAATCATTCTCTCGGCAAAAACCCATACATACGAACAGATTGAAGGACTGGAGAAAGGCGCCGATGTTTACATGATTAAACCATTTAATGTTGACATATTAAAGGTACAGGTACAACGTCTGATTAGCCTGAAACAATCCATTTATTCCAAGTATCTTAAAGAAACTACATTAATTCCGCCCGATTCGGTTACCAATAAGCTGGACGATGATTTTATGAGGAAAGTTCTGTCCTTTATTGAGGAGAACCTTACAAATTCTGACCTGAGTGTTGATCAGCTTGCCAATTGTGTTTCGCTGAGCAAAGTGCAGACTTACCGGAAAGTGAAAGCTATCAGTGGTTTGTCAATCGTTGAATTTATCAGAACTGTGCGTCTTAAAAAAGCATCACAGCTTATCTTGGAAGGGCGTCTTAATTTTTCGGAAATTTCTTTCGAAACAGGATTCTCAACTCCATCATATTTTTCCAAATGTTTCCACGATCATTTCGGGAAAACGCCTTCCGAATTTGCTTCTGAGTTTGGAAATAAGGAAACGGCAACGTCCTAGAAATTACCATTGTATTCTCTCCCGTAATCTCTGTCGATCCCTCTCTTTATTTTCATTCATTTTCGGTCGAAAAATTTAAAGGACATTCCTTTTTTTGCCATTTGAATCAATTTTAATAGTACTCGTTCCAAAATTGACAGCAAAAAAATGCTGTATAAATTACATTTGGAGCGCATCTATTTTTGAAATTGTATTAACAGAAACCGAACGAAAATATAAACTATGAGACCATTAACTACTTTAATTATAGTATTGCTATTTCTTTGCACGAACGCTAACACGCAAAACCCTGTTTCTCCGTCATCGCCGGGTTTTGACATTGTTCGTTCCGGCATCCCTCACGGAACCATTGATACGATTGTTTACGACTCCAAAACTGTCGGATCAAAACGAAAAGCTTTGATTTATACCCCACCAACTTATTCCAAGGACAAAAAATATCCGGTACTTTACCTCCTTCATGGCATTGGCGGCGACGAAAAGGAATGGCTTAACGGCGCTCAGCCTCAGGTGATCCTCGATAACCTGTATGCTGAAAACAAAATTCAGCCCATGATCGTGGTTATGCCTAACGGACGTGCTATGAAAAATGACCGTGCCGTTGGAAATATTTTCGACAAGGAGAAAGTGGAGGCATTTGCCACATTTGAAAAGGATTTGCTGAATGATCTGATTCCTTTCATCGAAAAAAAATATCCTGCGATTAAAGCGGCAGATCATCGTGCCATTGCAGGATTATCAATGGGTGGTGGGCAATCCCTTAACTTCGGGTTGGGAAACCTGGATAAATTTGCCTGGGTAGGAGGTTTCTCATCAGCTCCCAACACCAAACCCCCACAGGAGTTAATGCCCAATCCTGCTGAAGCGAAGAAAAAGCTGAAATTGCTCTGGATTTCGTGTGGCGACAGGGACAACCTGATCACTTTCAGTCGCCGTACTCATGAGTACATGCAACAAAACAATGTAGATCATATCTATTTTATTGAGCCCGGCTATCACGACTTTAAAGTATGGAAAAACGGACTTTACATGTTCTCGCAATTGTTATTTAAGCCGGTTGATGTCTCTGGTTTCCCTAAATATGCGGGGCTAGGCACTCCCGCCTCCTCGAATGTTCGCAATGCCAAATATCCGCAATTGCTAATGGATGGCAGGGCAATGTTTCGCCTCAAGGCTCCTGAGGCAAAATTGGTTCAGCTCGATTTGGGTAAGAAGTACGATATGGTGAAAAACGGCGAAGGAGTTTGGGAAATCACAACCGATTCGTTAAGTGAGGGTTTTCATTATTATTCGGTTATTATTGACGGTGTTGCCGTGTGCGATCCTGCTAGCGAAACCTTTTACGGAATGGGAAGGATGGCTAGCGGTTTCGAAGTTCCCTTCCGGGGCGATGAAATGTATGCGGTCAGGAATGTACCTCACGGCGATGTCCGCATAAAACGCTATTATTCAACAGTTACCAATACATGGCGCCGGTTTTACATTTATACGCCTGCCGGGTACGATGCAAATACCTCCGAAAAATATCCCGTCCTTTACCTGATGCACGGCGGTGGCGAAGACGAACGCGGATGGGCTACCCAGGGCAAAACCGACTTGATCTTAGATAACCTTATTGCCGAAAAAAAATCCGTACCCATGCTCATTGTAATGCCCGACGGAAATATTCCCATGCAGGCGTTCGGAGAAGATGTGCTGAGTGCTTTTGAATCGGAACTCAAGCAATGCATTATTCCTTTTGTCGAGAAAAATTACAGGGTTAGAACCGATGCTGGCAGTCGCGCTCTCGCAGGTCTTTCTATGGGTGGCATTCAAACGCTTTATGCTGGCATTAACAATACGCAACTTTTCTCTTATCTGGGGGTATTCAGTTCGGGTTGGATACAAGGTATGCAGACTGATCTTGCAGCAAAACAGTACAATTTTATGAAAAGCAATGTCGAACAGATTAATAGTAACCTGAAACAGTTCTGGATTGCCATGGGTGGCAAAGAAGATATTGCATGGAAAAACTGTCAGGCCATGATGGAAAAATTCGACGAAATGAAAATAAAATACACCTACAGCGAATATCCCGGCGGTCACACCTGGCCTGTGTGGCGAAACAACCTTTACAATTTCGCTCAGTTGTTGTTTAAGTAAGCCTCACCCCCGGCCCCTCTCCATTTGGAGAGGGGAGAAAGAAGGCTCAACTTTATAATTCGTTGCTCCTCAAAGTCCCTCTCCTCGTAGGAGAGGGATTTAGGGTGAGGTAATCAAAATTAAATTATTAATTAAGCTATGAATATCAAACCTTTATTTTCTTTTGCAATTGCGATCTTTACCTTTAGCAGCGCATCTGCTCAAAATCCTATCATTAAAGAAATCTTTACTGCCGATCCGGCACCCATTGTTTACAACGATACACTTTTCCTGTATACCGGTCACGATACCGCTTCTATAAGCGCAACCAACTACAAAATGCCCGACTGGTGCGTGTTTTCAACAACCGATATGGTTAACTGGAAAAACCATGGTGTTTGTTTGTCACCCAAAACCTTTTCGTGGGCTACCGGCGATGCTTATGCAGCCCAATGCATTTATCACAAAGGAAAATTCTATTGGTTCGTGTCGACATTTCACAAAAAGAATGAAGACAGCGAAGGTGGTGCAGCAATAGGAGTAGCGGTTTCTGACCGGCCAACAGGCCCTTTTAAAGATGCAATTGGCAAAGCTTTAATCACCAATCAGATGACCACCGACATGAAACATGGCTGGGACGATATTGACCCTACAGTTTTTGTTGATGATGATGGTAAGGCTTACCTTTTCTGGGGAAATGGAAGTTGTAAATGGGTTAAGTTGAAGGACAACATGATTGAGCTGGATAGTCCGATAACCGTAATTAAGCCGGAGCATTTTATTGAAGGCCCCTGGGTTTATAAGCGCAAAGGTTTGTACTATCTGGTTTATGCCGGTGCAGGAACTAAGCCTGAAATGATTGAATACTGTACTGCTTCAAATATTGCAGGTCCCTGGGAATACAAAGGAATAATCCAGGAAAATGTTCCTAACAGTTTCACCACACACCCAGGGATAATCGATTACAAGGGGAAATCGTACTTTTTCTATCACAATGGAGCGCTCCCCACCGGTGGAAGTTACCGCCGTTCCATATGTGTAGATTACATGTACTATAATCCTGATGGGACAATTCAAAAAATTATTCAGACTACACAAGGCGTTAAACCTGTTAAATAATATTTAAAATGATTAAGCGATTATTATTCTTTTGCATGGTGAGCTGGTTGCCACTTCTGCTGTCGGCCCAGTTAAAAAATGCTGCTAACCCGGTCATATTTGCCGATGTCCCTGATATGTCTATGGTGCGTGTGGGCGATACGTATTACATGAGCAGCACTACCATGCACATGGCTCCGGGGGTTCCGGTTATGAAATCCAAGGACCTCGTTAACTGGGAAATTGTAAATTATGCCTACAATGTACTTGACACCATGGATGCCCTGAGCCTTATAAACGGGAAAAGCAATTACGGAAAAGGCACCTGGGCAAGTTGTATCCGATACCATAAAGGGATGTTTTATATAAGCACCTTTTCGTCAACTACCAATAAAACCTATATCTATAAAACCAAGGATATTGAAAAAGGCCCGTGGGAAAGAATCTCTTTCTCTCCTTCGTATCACGACCACACCCTTTGGTTCGACGATGACGGGAAGGTTTACATCATCTGGAGTGTAAAGAAACTACTGATTGCCGAATTAAAGGAAGATCTTTCCGGTGTCAAAGAAGGAACAGAAAGGGTTTTGATTGAAGATGCCAATGCGCCGTTAGGCAACAATGTTGGTCTTGGTGAAGGGTCTCAGCTTTTTAAGGTGAACGGCAAGTACTACCTGTTTAACATTGCATGGCCGCGTGGCGGAATGAGAACGGTTGTGATTCACCGGGCTGATAACATTAATGGGCCTTGGGAAGGCAAAGTGGCCTTTCAGGATCTGGGGGTTGCCCAGGGAGGACTTATTGATATGCCCAATGGAAACTGGTATGCTTATTTATTCCGCGATTATGGCTCAGTAGGCCGGATCCCTTACCTGGTGCCTGTAAAATGGGAAGATGGTTGGCCGGTTCTGGGTGTAAACGGTAAAGTTCCCGAAACGCTCGATTTACCTGCCAGCAAAGGATTAATTCCTAATATTGTGAATTCCGACGAATTCAACCGCAAAAAGGGCGAACCAGCATTGCCCCTGGTGTGGCAATGGAACCACCAACCCGACAACAATCTGTGGTCTGTTACTGAACGACCCGGATATTTACGCCTGAAAACAGGACGCATCGACAGTTTATTCCTGAAGTCTCGTAACACTTTGACTCAGCGCACCATTGGCCCTGAATGCACAGGAACAACCATGCTCGATGTGTCGGGTATGAAAGACGGCGATTATGCCGGCTTATGTGCCTTTCAGAGAAAATTCGGTCAGGTGGGAGTAAAAATCCAGGACGGGAAACGGTATATTTTTATGGTCAGCAACAAAACGGATAAGCCTACCGAACTGCAGAGCCTGCCGCTTTCTCAGAAAACAGTTTATCTCAAAATCGAATGCAATTTCAGGGACAGGGTAGATGAAGCGAATTTCCTTTACAGCCACGATGGCAAAACCTGGAACCGCATCGGCAATACCCTTAAGATGGAGTACACCCTAATGGAACACTTTATGGGCTATCGTTTCGGTTTGTTTAACTATGCCACCAAACAAACTGGCGGGTTTGCCGATTTCGACTATTTCCGCATAAGTGATAAAATTTCTAATAAATAAAATGTTTGATTCAGATTAACTTAACCATTAATGCTTTTAAAATGAATATTGCTAACACAAGTAAACCGATTAAAAAATTGAAAAAACCATTGAAACTCTTTTCTTATGAATCGATGCTCGGCAAGTTCCCCGCCCCGGGGGATTTAGGGAGTAAACCAATGCAAAAAATATTCTTCCTGTTCGCCCTTATGCTCCTGTCTTCCAGCGTCACTTTTGCCCAGAAACTAAAACTTAACAGTCTCGATTATTTCGAAACACCTGGTGTTAACGTACTGGTCTTCAGTAGTCAGTTTAATGGGATGTTTTTCGATGAAAAAACCGCTGGTATTGAAATCATCCATCATGGCGTAAGAACCTCAACCGGTGGTGCGGTTCGGTTGCAAAACACTCCTGAACAATGGGATCTGGTGCCCTTTATGGTCGATCGAAAGGTCGATAAGGCTACAAACAGCATTTCTGTGGAATTAAAGTACAAAGAGTTGGATTTTAGCTCCAAAGTCAGCGTTACTCCCAGGAATAATGGAGTTGAGATTAGCGTGTTTCTGGATAAACCTGTTCCAAAGGAACTGGAAGGAAAAGCAGGCTTCAACCTTGAATTTTTGCCTTCAACCTATTTTGAAAAGACATACTTGATGGATGGCAAGCCCGGAAATTTTCCGCGTTACCCCTCAAGCAATACCCGCATCGAGCCAGGCAGCAATAAAATACAACAGTTTGGCGGCCATAACACCTTCGAAGACCGGGGGCGTAGCGAATTTATTGTACCGCTACCACTCGCCTCGGGTAAAACCATTGTTTTAGCTCCTGAAGACCCGGAGCATTTTGTTAAAATTCAGGGAGTCGATACGGACCTGATGCTTTTCGACGGTCGTAACCTGGCTCAGAATGGCTGGTATGTGGTTCGCAGCATTCTTCCTGTAAATAAGACCGGCAAAGTACTTACCTGGTATGTTGAGCCGAATGCAATCCCTAACTGGAAAAGAAAGCCGGTAATCGGATTCTCACAGGTAGGTTATACTCCCAATCAGGATAAAGTAGCAGTTGTTGAACTGGACCAGAACGAAATTCCACTTAAAAGTGCTTCCCTTTTCCAGATCAATGCAGAGGGTAAATCCGTTGAGAGGCTCAAAGGCGAAGTAAAAGTCTGGGGTAAATATTACCGCTACAATTATGCAAAATTCGATTTCAGCAGTGTAAAAGAGCCGGGCGTTTATTATATCAGCTATGGAAATCAGAAAACAAATACCTTTGCCATTGGCCCTGATGTTTACAACAATGTTTGGCATCCTACGCTTGACGTGTGGTTCCCGGTACAGATGGATCATATGCAGGTGAACGAAGCTTACCGTATCTGGCACGGCCGCCCTTATATGGACGATTGTCTTCAGGCGCCGCTAAACCACCAGCATTTCGACGGTTACAGGCAAGGGGCCACTACTGATACCAAATACACACCATTGGAACGGATTCCAAACATGGACGTTGGTGGTTGGTTCGATGCCGGGGATTTCGACATACAAACAGGTTCGCACAACAGCGTAATCTCCAGCTTTGTGGAGTCGTGGGAGAATTTTAAACTCGACCGGGACGAAACTTTTATTGATCAGCAAACCCGCTATGTGGATATTCACCGTCCTGATGGTCGTCCCGATATCCTGCAGCAAATTGAGCATGGCACCCTGAATCTGGTTGCCCAGGTTGAAAATATCGGACATCCGGTCCGAGGAATTATTGTACCAAATCTACATCAATACCATCATTTGGGAGATGCATGTACCGAAACTGACAACCTCCCATACAATCCCAATCTTAAACCTTACGAAACCGATGGCAAATCGAGTGGCACGCTGGACGATCGCTGGGCTTTCACCAACCGTAATTCAGCACTCGATTATCAGACTGCTGCTACTCTTGCTGCTGCAAGTCGTGTATTAAGAGGCTTTAACAATAATCTGGCCGACAGAAGCCTTGCTTGTGCAACAAAACTGATAGAAGAGGCTGACCTTGCAGTTAAAAATCCCAATGAAAAGTTAGACACCTTCTCCCGGGTGATGGGCAGAGGAGCTGATATCAATACATCGCTTCAGCTATATATCACCACAAAAGACAGGAAATATGCCGACCGGTTTCTTGAAAAAATATGGCCAGCCCTCGACAGGTCGGTAGGCAGAAAAGATCCTGGTTTTTCCTTCTTTGTCGGGCGGGACATTAATACAGCTTTGCTGGCGCTGCCTTATATGGATGCTGGGTATAAAGCCAAATTAAAGGATTATGTAGTTAGATACAAGGAATCCCTTACTGCCTTGGAAAAGGAAAACCCTTACGGAGTACCCGTTTCTACCTGGGGATGGGGAGGAAGTTCGGGCATTCTTACCTGGGCAATCAGCAATTATTACGCTCACAAGGCCTATCCTGATGTAATCGGAAAGGAAAATGTGTTTAAAGGACTTAATTTTCTTTTTGGCTGTCATCCGTATTCCAATCTTTCGTTTGTAAATGCCGTGGGAACTCATTCCAAAAAGGTGGCGTATGGAAATAACCGTGCCGATTTCACAACAATAGCCGGTGGCGTTGTTCCGGGGTTATTATTACTGAAACCTGATTTCTTTGAAAACAAAGACGATTGGCCTTTCCTGTGGGGCGAAAATGAGTGCGTGGTTGATGGTGGCGCATGGTATATCTTCCTGGCCAATGCGGTGAACGATATTGTAAATGAAACGAAGTAAAAGGTCTAAAATAAATATACCTCACCCTAAATCCCTCTCCTCAAGGAGAGGGATTTTGATCGGAAGTGAATGAAGCTTTTTATTTAAGCTTTATAATTTTCAGCAATCTGCTCCCCTCTCCTGCAGGAGAGGGGCTGGGGGTGAGGTTTTTAAACGAATTTGTGAAACATTCAGCTTATAAAAGCTATAACATTATATGAAAACATTATTAATATTTACATTGATTTTCCTGGGAGTCGGAAGCCTTTCTGCCCAAAACCCAATCATTCACGACCAGTTTACTGCCGACCCCACTGCCCGTGTGTTTGGCGATAAAATATATCTTTTTCCGTCGCACGATATACCGGCTCCAGCCGAGTATCCAAGAAAAGACTGGTTCTGCATGGCCGATTATCATGTTTTTTCGTCCGATAACTTCACCGATTGGAAAGATCACGGAGTGATTGTCAGCCAGACCGCTGTACCCTGGGCCAACCCGAAAGCATACAGTATGTGGGCTCCTGATTGTATCAGCCGAAATGGCAAGTATTACTTTTACTTTCCTGCCGCCCCCGACAGCACCTATGGTCGTGGTTTTGCCATTGGTGTGGCTATTGCCGATAAACCGGAAGGGCCTTATGTTCCGCAACCAAAACCTATTGCCAAAGTCAGGGGTATCGATCCCAACGTTTTTATCGACAAAGATGGACAGGCATACCTGTACTGGTCGGGCGGAAACATCTACGGCGCAAAACTGAATGAAAACATGCTGGAACTTGATTCTGAGCCTGTAATTCTGAAAGATTTGCCAACCAAAGGATTAAAAGAAGGTCCGTTTGTGTTTGAAAAAAACGGAGTGTATTATTTAACCTATCCGCACGTTGAAAATAAGATTGAACGTCTGGAATACGCCATAGGTGATAATCCCCTGGGTCCATTCAAAATAACGGGAGTTATCATGGACGAATCTTCTACCGGATGCTGGACAAACCATCATTCTTTTCTCAACCTAAAAAATCAGTGGTATTTGTTTTATCACCACAACGACTATTCTCCCCGGTTCGATAAAAACCGGTCGACACGCATCGACAGCCTGTTTTTTAACGCCGACGGAACCATCCGTAAAGTTATTCCAACCCTGCGTGGTGTAGGGCTGACAGATGCTTCCAAACCGGTTCAAATTGACCGGTACAGCAGTGTATGTGAAAGTGGAGCATCTATTGCCTTTTTGGACACGCTCAACAAATTTGCTGGATGGAAAACAGTTTTTTCAGCCAAAGGTGCCTGGATACAATACAATGCAGTTGATTTCGGATCGAAGAGTAAAAAGTACAAATCTATTAAAGTCAGAGTTGCCTCCGAAAACGGAGGTGTTCTGCAAATTCGCCTGGATAATGCTGATGGAAAACTTATTTCTGAGGTAACGGTTCTAAAAGGTAAAGAAATGAACGAAGTAAAAGCCAGGCTGACATCGTCTCAGCAAGGAGTTAAAAACCTTGTAGTGGTTTCAAAAGAAAGCAATCCTGTTGAAATTGATTGGATAAGTTTTGAATAAAAGTTATTGTTTCCAGTGAAAAAATTAAAACTCTTGAAAATGAGGATATATGTGCAACCTCTCCGAGGTTGGAGAATTTACGTTCATCATTTTCTACAAGTATGCAACTTCTACAAAGTTGAAACATTAACGCTGTAGGCGTTACATAGTGTAGAATAAATGGACAGAACTTGTTCCTCAACCTCGTAGAGGTTGCATAAAAGCACAAGTTTTATTTTGTTGGACAATAATGGATAATAATATAATTTTTAAAAAGATCATGGATAAAAACAAAATTACTCAACGCAAAAGATTGGTTTTGATACCTCTTTTAACGATTGTGATGTCTTTAAATGGGTTGACGGGCAATTGCCAGTCCAAGGCCAAACCAGTTAAAAATGCCCCGGTTTTTACTCAGGTTGTTTATCAGGGGAACGACAAGATTTACAACGATAATCCTTTAAAAGAAGGCGAGTTTTTTAATCCTATTCTGCAGGGATGTTATCCCGATCCGTCCATTACCCGCAAAGGCAAGGATTATTTTCTAGTAAATTCATCGTTCGCTATGTTTCCTGGAGTTCCAATCTTCCATTCGACTGATCTTGTAAACTGGAAACAGATTGGCCACGTACTCGACAGGCCCTCACAGTTGAAAGTGTTCGATACGGGAATTAGCGCCGGGGTTTATGCGCCGGCCATTATCTACAATCCCAACAACGACTATTTCTATATGATTACCACCCAGTTTGCCGGTGGATTCGGAAATATTGTCGTGAAAACACAGGATCCGTTTAAAGGTTGGAGCGACCCTGTGAAGCTGCAGTTCAACGGCATTGACCCTTCATTGTTTTTTGACGACAATGGAAAGGCCTATGTGGTGCACAACGATGCTCCGGATAAAGGAAAAGAAATTTACAACGGGCACCGGGTAATTAAAATCTGGGAGTACGATGTTGAAAAAGACCAGGTAATTGCAGGAACCGACAAAATTATTGTCGATGGAGGGGTTGATCTCTCTAAAAAACCGATCTGGATTGAAGGCCCGCATATTTACAAGAAAAACGGACGTTACTTTTTGATGTGTGCCGAAGGTGGCACAGGCGACTGGCACAGTGAAGTGATTTTCGTTTCCGATAACCCCAAAGGCCCTTATATTCCGGCATCCAACAACCCAATTCTCAGCCAGCGCTATCTCAACCGCGACAGAAAAAACATGGTCGACTGGGCTGGTCATGCCGACCTGGTGGAAGGCCCAGATGGCAAGTATTACGGCGTGTTTCTGGGTATCCGCCCCAATGAAAAGAAACGGGTGAATATTGGTCGCGAGACATTTATTCTTCCTGTAGATTGGACAGGTGAATACCCCATTTTCGAAAATGGGCTTATCCCTCTGGAGCCTAAGTTAAAAACTCCAAAAGGCGTTGAGAATAAAACCGGTAAAGAAGGATTTTTTCCCAATGGCAACTTTACCTTCACCGAAAATTTCACCTCCGAAAAGCTCGATTACAGATGGATTGGATTAAGAGGACCACGCGAAGAATTTATTTCGGTAACAAAGAACGGGTTGGTAATAAATCCTTTTCCGGTGAATATCAAGGAGGTGAAGCCTACGTCTACACTTTTTCATCGTCAGCAACACAGTAGCTTTTCATTCACAACTACGCTTAAATATACGCCTGCATCGGAGAAGGATATGGCAGGAATTACATGTTTGCAGAGCGAGCGTTTTAATTACGTTTTTGGAATTACCAAAAAAGGCAGCGATTTCTTCCTGGTACTGCAGAAAACAGCAAAAGGACAGTCGACCATACTTGCAAGCACAAAAGTTGATGTAAAAAATCCAATTTATCTGAAGGTGAAAGCCGAAGGCGACGATTACGAGTTTGGGTATTCTGCAAACGGAACCGATTTTACCAATCTGGGAGGCACTGTTTCGGGCGATATTCTCTCGACAAATGTGGCAGGAGGTTTTACCGGAAGTTTAATTGGACTGTATGCAACTTCTGCAAACGATGCGCTGCCTAATCAGTAAAAAGCTAAAAATGAAACTACTCAACTAAGTATCTATGAAAAATGTGTATCTGAAAAAATGCGCCATTGTTCTGCTGCTTTTCTTTCCACTTTGTCTTTTTGGGCAGACAGCCCGGATTAAAATTGACATCGACAGGAAGATAGGCGATATTGACCCCAGAATTTATGGCGTTTTTATGGAACTCATCAATTTCAACGGGAAAAGAATGGGTTTACCCGATTCGGTAACTTATAGTACCCTTTACGGAACGCTTTACGATCCGCAGTCGCCGCTGGCCGATGAACATGGTTTCAGGAAAGATTATATCGAAGCCATGAAAGAGCTTAGGATAACGAATATGCGGTGGCCAGGAGGGAATTTTCTGATGGCTTACGACTGGAAAGACGGGATTGGCCCCAAGGATCAGCGACCAAAACGTATCAATCTGGCCTGGGGTGGACTGGAAACAAACCAGGTGGGAACCGATGAATGGTTTGCATTAAACAAAGCAATCGATAGTGAGAATATTCTATGTGTCAATCTTGGATTGGGTTCCATCCTGGATGCCTGCTATTGGTTGGAATATTGTAATTATAAAAAGGGAACATATTATTCTGATCTGCGAGCAAAAAACGGTCATCCCGAACCTTACAACGTCAAAATTGTAGATTTGGGTAATGAAGTAGACGGATATCCCTGGGAACTGGGGCATAAATCCATCGAGGAGTATTCCAGAATTGGGCGTGAAGCCGCCAAAGCACTAAAAGCTGTCGATGGGAATATTAAGCTTGTGGCCTCTGGATCTTCGTACTATGAACCTATGAACCAGTGGCTGGACTGGAACCGAAAAGTGCTGACAAATTTCGGCGATCTGATTGACTACCTCTCCATTCATCGCTATTGGGAACGGTCAGATAATTATTACGAATACATGGGTCAGAGTGCTATGGACTTTGAAGAGAAGATTACGGCCACCGCAAGCGAAATCGAAAATGTAAGGATAATGAAGGGGTTGAAAAACCCGATCCATATCTCATTCGACGAATGGGGGATTATGACCAGGAACACCTTATCAGTGCTTCCAATAGCTCAAAGTTTCAATGCTTTTATCCGCCATGCCGATGTTGTGAAAATGGCTAATTTTACCATGCTGACATCCCTTTTGAGCAACGACAAGGACAAAGGGACTTTTAAATCCCCTTTGTTTCATGTTTTCAAATCTTTTTCCAATAATTGCCTGGGAAGCTCGGTCGATACCTGGGTGGATTGCGACACCTTTAACACTCCTTTATACAAGGGGATCCCTTACCTCGATGTAACTACAGTTTTCTCGAAAGAGACGAGTACCTTGTTTATTAACGTTGTTAACCGGCACAAGGACAAAGCTATTACCACCGATATTTTATCCTCAACAGGTGAATTCGCCGAAAAAGCAGAGGCGACATTGGTTGCAGGAAATAACCTGGACGAAGCTTTTGCATTCGAAAAACAAAGCGGGTATATACCTGTATCGAAGCAGATAAAAGCTGAAAAGAAAAAGATTAGCTATTCATTTCCGGCGCATTCGTTTACCCAGATTAAAGTTGCAATAAAGAAATAATTACTATTAACACTAAGATCATAACCATGAAATTAAAGAGATTACTTGTATTTGCTGCAGCAATTTCATTTGCGCAGTTTAGTTTTGCCCAAACCAATTCAACCTCTGTTGTTGAAGATTTCAAACCCTCTTCTGCAAATCAACCCGGTAAACAATTCCCTCAGGTAAATTCGGAAGGCAGGGTAAGGGTTCAAATTACTGCTAAAGAAGCAAAATTTGTTCAACTGGATATTGGGGCAGTAAAATACGACCTGAAGAAGGATACAGGTGGAATCTGGATAGGAGAATCTGCCCCCCAGGACGAAGGTTTTCACTACTACCAGCTCAATATCGATGGTGCCTCGGTTCCCGATCCGGGCAGTTTATATTATTACGGAGCCGGTCGTTGGGGTAGCGGAATCGAAATTCCCGCTAAAGACCAGGACTTTTACGCTGTAAAAAATGTTCCTCATGGACAGGTACGAGAGATTACCTATTTCTCAAAGGTTAACAATAACTTACGCCATTGTTTTGTTTACACACCAGCCGATTACGACAAGGATGCCAAAAAACGCTATCCTGTTCTTTACCTGCAGCATGGTGGTGGCGAAAACGAGTACGGCTGGCCAAACCAGGGCAGGGCTGGTTTCATTATGGATAACCTGATTGCCGAAGGTAAAGCCCTGCCATTTATCATTGTTATGGACAACGGAACCTGGGCAATGCCCGAAGGCGCTCGTCGCCCTGCTCCGGGAGAACGTCCTTCCGGTCCGTGGCCTCCAAAAGGTTGGGCCGACGGTTTTATGAAAACCCTGCTGGAGGAAATTATTCCGATGACTGACGCCAACTTCCGCACCATTGCCGATCCGCAACACCGTGCCATGGCAGGCTTATCGATGGGAGGAATGCAAACCCGTGTGATCACACTGGCTAATCCCGACAAATTTTCCTACGTAGGAATGTTCAGCGGAGGCAGCATTAGTGTGGATGATCTTAAAGAAGCACCAGGTTTTAAGGAAAAAGTAAAGCTTGTGTTTATAAGCTATGGCAGCCGTGAACTGGAGAACAGAAGACAGGGTTTTGGCGGTGATCCCAAAGCAAACACCGATGCGCTGAAGCAAGCCGGCATGAACACCCATTTCTATGTTTCTCCGTTAACTGCCCACGAATGGCAGAGCTGGCGCAGAAGCCTTTACCAGTTTGCTCAGGTGGTGTTTAAGTAAGCCTCACCCCCGGCCCCTCTCCAAATGGAGAGGGGAGAAAGAAGGCTCAACTTTAAAAAAGGTTGCTCCTCAGAATCCCTCTTCTTGAGGAGAGGGACTTAAAAATACAATAATAGATCTTTTAAAATAGCCTTTAACCCTGTATTTACACCCCTCTCTTCCAGGAGAGGGGCCGGGGGTGAGGTTAATATTTTAGAAATTTGATACTAAATATTACAAACCATGAAAACATATTTAACTCTTTTTCTCATCACCTTATCTGGTTCGCTGTGTTTTGCACAAAGTGAACAACCGGCAATTAAAGAAGATTTTAAACCTTCCACGCTGAATCAGCCCGGGAAAGAATATCCTATGGTTAATTCGCAGGGTTATGCACGTTTTCGGGTTGAGGCGCCTCAGGCCCAGAGCGTGGTTGTGAGCCTGGGTTTGGACGGAAAAGGTGGCACCAAACTCACCAAAGGCGACGACGGTTTCTGGATGGGAACAACAGAAGGTCCTATGGATGAAGGGTTTCATTATTACCACCTAACCATCGACGGCGGCGTGTTTAACGATCCGGGTGCCCTGAATTTTTATGGTTCTGTGCGTTGGGAAAGTGGCATCGAAATACCTGCTCACGATCAGGACTTTTATGCCTTGAAGGATGTGCCCCATGGCAATGTACAGCAGATACTCTTTCCTTCTAAAAGCACCGGCACTTCACGTAGAGCATTTGTATACACTCCACCAAGTTATTACAAAGATCAGAAAACCAATTACCCTGTATTGTACCTGCAACATGGCTGGGGCGAAGATGAAACTGCCTGGAGCAACCAGGGCCATGCAAACCTCATAATGGACAACCTGATTGCAGCAGGGAAAATCAAACCCTTTATCATTGTGATGACCTACGGAATGACAAACGAAGTCAAATTCGGCAAAATCAGGGAATTCGACATTACACCGTTTCAGACAGTACTTGTGGATGAGCTGATTCCTTATGTGGATGACAATTTCCGCACCATAGCCGATCAGCCTCACCGGGCTATGGCCGGATTATCCATGGGCGGCATGGAAACCAAAATGATCACCCTGAACAAACCGGAGGTTTTCTCGCATTATGCCCTTTTAAGCGGCGGCATCTACAATCCGGAAGACATCAAAGACAAATCGAAGGTAAAGCTTATTTTCCTGAGTTGCGGAAGCAAAGAACGTCCTGATGGTGTTAAGAGTTCCGTGGAAGCTCTGAAAGGCGCAGGCTTTAACGCAGTATCCTATATTTCGGAAGGCACAGCCCACGAGTTTCTGACCTGGCGACGCAGTCTGTATCAGCTTGCACCGCTGTTGTTTAAGTAGATGGCCCCCTAAATCTCCCAATTGGGGGAATTAAAGACCGTTCTATTGAGCTGAGGTCATTACCAAATGCGTTACTAACCTTTTAAATTGTACCATTTCCCTGTATTTACTCCCCTCTCCTTCAGGAGAGAGTCCGGGGGTGAGGCTCTCGAAGGTTAGCGCGTTTGTAATGCCTGCTCAAATTAGACCTCTGTGCAACTCTGTGATTTCTCTGTGGTTCTCTGTGTAACTATTTATATGAACCACAGAGCAGACACGGAGAACCACAAAGTAAAAGACAACCTTTCCCAGGGTAATTTAAAACAATTCAAGACATAAGCTTTGTCTCTATTTTCTAATAGAAATTTTTACTAAAAATTCGTCGAATGACTATCAAACACATAATTTCCATTGCAACATTACTTCTCTCCGGTCAGTTGCTTTTCGCCCAGGCTCCTGCTGTCAAGGAGGATTTTAAACCTTCGTCTGTCAACCAATCCGGGAAACAATTTCCGCAGGTTAATTCCGAAGGACGCGTGCGGACAAGCATCTCAGCTCCCCAGGCCCTGAAAGTTCAGCTTGATATCGGTGGCGTAAAGTACGACCTTAAAAAAGATGAAAACGGCGTATGGACAGGCGAATCAGCGCCTCAGGATATTGGGTTTCATTACTATCAGCTCAATATCGACGGAGCTTCAGTACCCGATCCCGGAAGTCTGTACTTTTACGGTGCCGGCAGGTGGGGTAGTGGAATTGAAATACCTGCTCCTGATCAGGACTTTTATGCTTTGAAAGATGTGCCTCATGGATTGGTTAGTCAGAATATTTACTTTTCGAAAATCACCAATGCCTGGCGCAGATGTTTCGTGTATACTCCTGCCGGATATGAAAAAGACATAACCAAACGTTACCCGGTTCTTTATCTTCAGCATGGAAGTTTTGAAGATGAAACAGGCTGGTCGGCCCAGGGAAAAGCGGGTTTGATTCTTGATAACCTTATTGCAGCAAAAAAAGCTGTTCCAATGATTATTGTGATGGATAACGGCTATGCGTATAAACCGCAGGATGAGAAAACTGCACGCCCTGCCATGGTATTTGAAGAAGTGATGGTCAATGAAATTATTCCTATGATCGATACCAGGTTTCGCACCATTGCCAACCGTGAAAACAGGGCAATAGCCGGTTTGTCGATGGGAGCCAACCAAACCATGCGGATCATGATGAATCACCTTGATAAATTCAGTTATTACGCCGGATTTAGCGGTACCTCGAATTATCCGAGCTCCGCTGAAATCGATCCGGCTACCTTTCTCGACGGAAAATTTAAGGATGGTGCATCCATAAATAAACAGATCAAACTCTTGTGGCTGGGACTGGGAACCAAAGAACCCGATCCTTTCCCCGGTTCTGTCGGCGCTTTTCGTGCCATGCTCGACAAACAAGGCATTAAATACACCTGGTACGAATCGGCAGGTACTGCTCACGAATGGCTAACCTGGAGGAGGTCTTTGAATCAGTTTGCAGGTTTAATTTTTAAATAAGTTGGCCCCCTGAAGAGGATGTGTGAAAAGGTCCGAAAGACTTCGACTACGCTCAGTCTTACTACTGATAATCAGTTATTTGTCATATTGAGCGGAGTCGAAATATGACTGGTAATTGACTTTTCACACAGCCTCCTTGGACGCTTCGTTCTTGATTATCGCAAAAATCAATTGAAATACGAGAATCTCAGAACGAGTGTAATATCAGCGGTTTCTATTCATTACATTATTAAATAACTTTCACGAATGTATATATCCCGGTTTTTCTCAGTATTGTTTGTCTTATGCTTCTTTCAGATGTTGCATCGGGCAAATGCCCAGCAGAGCGGAAAAATGGTTATGTGGTACAACAAACCAGCCAGTCAGTGGGTGGAAGCTTTACCCGTAGGCAATGGTCGTCTGGGGGCTATGGTATTTGGCGACCCGATGAATGAAATCATTCAGCTTAACGAAAATACAGTATGGGCTGGTTCTCCTAACCGGAACGATAATCCGGGTGCGAAGGATGCATTACCGGAAGTGAGGAGATTAATTTTCGAAGGTAAATACAACGAAGCCCAGGATGTTGTAAATAAGAACTTTATAAGCAAAACATCCCATGGCATGCCTTATCAGACAGTGGGTAACCTCAGGCTTTCCTTCCCTGGGCACAATGGTTATTCGAACTACTACCGGGAGCTGGATCTGGAAAAAGCGGTTGTGTCCAGCCGATACAACCTGAATGGGGTTAATTTTTCCACCAGTGTGTTTTCGTCGTTACCCGACCAGGTAATCATCGTCAGGATTTCGGCAGATAAGGCCGGAGCCATAAACTTTACGGCATCCATGGACAGGCCTGTTGATCGGCATAAAACCTGCAAGGTGAGTTCCGGTGAAAATAATGAATTAAGCCTGGCAGGCACAACCAGCGATCATGAATCGGTAAAAGGAGAAGTGAATTTCGAAGCAAAGGTCAGAATTGTCGCACAGGGAGGAACAGTAACGGCAACTGATTCATCATTGAACGTAGCCGGTGCCAATGTTGCCACTATTTACATCTCCATGGCCACCAACTTCAATAGCTATAAAGATATAAGCGGTAATGCCAGTGAAAGGGTAAACAGCTATCTTCAAAAAGCATTGAAAAAGAATTACGACCAGACTTTAAAAGACCATATTGCCGATTACCAAAACTATTTTAACAGGGTGGGTCTCGACCTTGGAGTTACCGAAGCGGTTAACAATCCGGCGGATGTTCGTCTGACGGAATTTGCCAAAGGTAACGATCCGCACCTGGTGGCCTTGTATTTTCAGTTTGGGCGCTATCTGCTCATTTCATCATCCCGGCCGGGCGGTCAGCCTGCCAATCTCCAGGGGATCTGGACCGATCAGCTTATGCCTGCCTGGGACAGTAAGTATACAGTGAACATTAACACAGAAATGAATTACTGGCCGTCGGAAATCACCAACCTTACTGAAATGAATGAACCATTGATTCGGATGGTTTGTGAACTCTCCGAAACCGGGAAACAGACAGCAAAAGACATGTATGGGGCCAATGGGTGGGTTTTGCATCACAACACCGATATCTGGCGAATAAATGGCCCTGTGGACGGTGCTTTCTGGGGACAGTGGCCAATGGGTGGAGCATGGCTTTCGCAGCATCTTTTCAACAAATATGAATATAATGGAGATATCAGTTACCTGAAATCGGTTTATCCTATATTAAAGGACGCTTCGTTGTTTTACCTCGATTTCCTTGTGGAGGAGCCTCAAAATAAATGGATGGTGGCTTCACCTTCTGTTTCACCCGAAAATGCCCCATCCATTCATCCCCAGGCTTCAGTTGCCGCAGGAACCACCATGGATAATCAGTTGGTGTTCGACCTGTTCAATATTACCGCAAGAACCGCCGAAATTCTAAAAACAGATAAGGAATTGGTGGCAAAAATTAAAGAAACGGTAAAACGATTGCCACCCATGCAGATTGGACAATGGGGGCAATTGCAGGAATGGATGCACGACTGGGATAATCCCGCCGACAATCACCGCCATGTGTCCCATCTGTACGGACTTTTCCCTTCGAACCAGATTTCTCCTTACCGCACTCCCGAATTATTCCAGGCGGCAAAAACTTCTCTGGTTGCACGTGGTGACGAATCCACCGGTTGGTCAATGGGTTGGAAGGTAAATCTGTGGGCACGTCTGCTGGATGGAGATCATGCATGGAAATTGATTACCGATCAGCTTACCCCTTCCATTCAGCCCAACGGAAGACAAAGAGGCGGTACCTATCCTAATCTTTTCGATGCCCATCCGCCATTTCAGATCGACGGCAACTTCGGTTGTACCTCCGGTATTGGTGAAATGTTGCTGCAAAGTCACGATGGTGCTGTTCACCTGCTGCCTGCTTTACCCTCTTTCCTAAAATCGGGAAAAGTGAGTGGTTTAAAGGCCCGGGGTGGTTTTGAAACAGATATTCAATGGGAAAACGGAGAATTACAAAAAGCGGTGATAAAATCAGCACATGGAGGAAACTGCCGCATACGGTCGTACGTTCCGCTTAAAGGAGAAGGTTTAAAGGAAGCTAAAGGCATAAATCCCAATCCTTTCTATACCGTGGAAACAACTCCGGCTCCTTTGAACCATTCGGCAAAACCTTTGCCTCCCCTGAATTTAAAGAAGGTGTTCGAATACGATGTGGTTTCTACAAAAGGGCAGACAATAATTGTAACCAGAAAATAATTTACAGAGATTTCCGGACCATCAACTAATACTTATAGAATGAATTTGAAGACCATATTTACAGGAGCCGTTGCTTTACTCACAACCATAGGATCTTTTGGGCAGTTGCCCTATCAAAATCCCGCACTGAGTTCAGAAGAACGTGCCAAAGACCTGATTTCAAGGCTTACCCTTGAAGAAAAAGCAACCCTCATGTGCGACCAGTCCGACCCGATACCCCGTTTGGGCATCAAGCGTTTTAACTGGTGGAGTGAGGCCTTGCACGGACTTGCCAATAACAGCAATGTTACTGTTTTTCCCGAGCCTGTTGGGATGGCAGCATCATTTAACGATACACTTGTTTACAGAATATTCAATGCCGTTTCAGACGAAACTCGCGCCAAATATAACGAGGCCTGCCAAAGAGGGCAAGAAAACCGGCGATTCCTGAGTCTTTCAGTATGGACCCCCAATGTGAATATCTTCAGAGATCCGCGCTGGGGACGAGGCCAGGAAACCTATGGGGAAGATCCGTACCTTACATCGCGTATGGGTGTGATGGTGGTTAAAGGCTTGCAAGGCCCTGAAGATGCTAAATACCGGAAACTTCTTGCTTGTGCCAAGCATTATGCGGTACATTCAGGCCCTGAATGGAGTCGTCATGAATTGAATCTCAATAACATCGATCCGCGCGACCTATACGAAACCTATCTTCCTGCTTTTAAGTCCCTCGTACAGCAGGCCGATGTGCGCCAGGTGATGTGCGCCTACCAGCGCCTCGACGATGAACCTTGTTGCGGTAACTCCAGGTTATTACAACGGATTCTGCGCGACGATTGGGGATTCAAATACCTGGTGGTTTCCGATTGCGGTGCAGTAACCGATTTCTTTACCAGTCATAAAGTATCGTCCGATGCTGTTCATGCTGCTCCTAAAGCGGTATTGGCAGGCACCGACGTAGAATGTGTGTGGCAGAACTATCCCTTTAAAACCTTGCCCGAGTCTGTAACAAGAGGACTTATCCGAGAAGAGGATATTAACAAGAGCCTGATGCGGGTACTTATTGGCAGGTTCGACCTTGGGGAAATGGATGACGATGCGGTTGTTCCCTGGACAAAGATTCCTGTCTCCATAGTAAACAACGATGAACACAGGAAACTGGCTCTGGATATGGCACATCAGTCGATGACACTCCTTCAGAATAAAAATAACATTCTTCCCCTGGACAAATCCCGTAAAATTGCGGTAATAGGCCCAAATGCAAACGACGAACCTATGTTATGGGGCAATTATAACGGTACTCCGGTAAGAACCATCACCATTCTGGACGGTATTGAATCAAAACTTCCAAAAGGGAAAATACTTTACGATAAAGGATGTGATTTGGTAGAAGATAAGGTAACCCAAAGTTATTTTCCCAATTGTACTTTTGAAGGTAAACCCGGCTTTAAAGCTACTTACTGGAACAACCGGGAGCGCAAAGGAGAGGTGGTTGCCACGCAACAAATTGTCAATCCTATTAAATTAACAGCAGCCGGTCAGCACGAATTTGCGCCCGGAGTAAAGCTGGAAGGATTTTCGGCCATTTATCAGACAGAATTTGTGGTCCCCACAACCGAAGAAATTGTTTTCAAAGGCGGAGCAACAGGCTACTTTGAGCTATTTGTCGATAATAAATCGGTGGTGAGGTATGACAATTGGCGGACACTTCCTTCCAGAACTGCTTTTCAGGTTGAGAAAGGTAAGACCTACAAAATAGAAATACGCTATGCCCAGCTCAACAACTGGGAAGCTAACATTGAGTTTAATTTGGGCAAGGAAGTAGATGTTGATTATACCGGCCTTATAAACAAGTTAAAAGGAATTGACGAAGTAATTTTTGTTGGCGGACTTTCCACGCTGCTCGAAGGCGAGGAAATGCCTGTATCGTATCCCGGGTTTAAAGGCGGCGACCGCACCAACATTGAGTTGCCCGATGTGCAGCGCAATTGCCTCAAGGCGCTCAAAAAAGCCGGGAAAAAGGTAATATTTGTAAACTGTTCCGGTTCGGCCATTGCATTAACTCCCGAAACTGAAAGTTGCGATGCTATCCTTCAGGCCTGGTATGCTGGTGAATCAGGTGGGCAGGCAGTTGCCGATGTGCTTTTTGGCGACTACAACCCTTCCGGAAAATTACCTATCACTTTCTATAAAAATTCGCAACAACTACCCGATTTCGAGGATTATTCCATGAAAGGCCGCACTTACAGGTTTATGAACGATGCGCTTTTCCCCTTTGGCTTGGGACTGAGCTATACTACATTTTCGGTGGGAAATGCGAAATTCAGCAAAACATCTCTCGGTGCAGACCAATCGCTTGATCTTGAAGTGCCGGTTACCAATAAGGGCAAACGCAATGGAACTGAAATAGTGCAGATTTACATAAAACAAGCGGGAGAAAGCGATGGCCCTCTGAAAACCCTGAAAGCCTTTAAAAGGGTTGAGGTAGCTGCAGGGAAAATGGTACAAACTTTTATAAGTTTACCTTATTCATCGTTTGAGTTTTACGACCGGTCAACCTGCAAAATGATGGTAAAACCGGGAGAGTACGAGATTCATTATGGAACCAGCTCTGATGCCAGAGATCTGAAAGTTGCAAGAATAAATATTCAATAAAAATAATATGAGAACAAAATTTCTATCATTCACAGGTTTCTTAATTATGGCTGTTGGCATTGCCAATTCCCAGCAACCCTCGCCCATAAAAGTTGAGCAGGGAATGATACAGGGCACAATTGAGGATGGGCTTACCGTTTACAGAGGAATACCATTTGCGGCTCCTCCGGTCGGAGATTTACGCTGGAAAGCCCCTCAGCCGCCTGCAAAGTGGACTGGCGTAAAGCAAACCACCAAGTTTGCCCCGGCGCCTTTTCAGGGAGGAAATACCCCTTCCGGGAAGAGCGAAGACTGCTTGTATCTGAACGTTTGGACACCGGCGAAATCGGCCAGCGAGAAAATTCCGGTGATGGTTTATATTTACGGAGGAGGTTTTAGTGGCGGGAATACTTCCGATCCCTGGGTTAGTGGCGAAAAACTTGCTAAAAAAGGAGTGGTCTTGGTAAATATCGCCTACAGGGTTAATCAGATTGGTTTTCTGGCACTTCCGGAATTAAGCGCTGAAACGTCCAACAAGGTTTCGGGTAATTACGGGTTGCTCGACCAGATTGCAGCCCTGCAATGGATTAAAAAAAATATAGCCGCATTTGGAGGCGATCCGGATAAAATAACCATTTTCGGAGAATCGGCAGGCGCAATCTCGGTTAGCATGCTGTGTGCTTCGCCTTTAGCCAAAGGGTTATTTCAGGCGGCTATTTCGCAAAGTGGTGGTTCATTTGGTCCAACCCGTCCTGTAACTTATCCAGGCGAAAATATGAAAACGCTTAAGCAGGCAGAAAATGACGGAACCGCATTTCTTCAGAAAGCGGGCGTTAAAACGCTTGCCGAGCTGCGAAAGAAAGAACCTGAAAAACTTCCTACCGGCTTTGGACTGCCAGGTGGCTGGCCTATTGTAGATGGTTACGTGATACCCGACGACCAGTATAAACTTTATGAAGCTGGTAAATATAACGATATCCCGGTTCTTATTGGTTATAACTCCGATGAAGGGGCTAGTTTTACCTGGGTAAAGAACCCTGGTGATTTCGTTTCCGGTGTTCAGGCTCGTTACGGCAAGTTTGCTGATCCTCTGCTCAAGGCGTATCCACTCGATTCAGGCAAAATAGGCAGAACAGCCCGTGATTTATCCCGCGATGCTGCTTTTGGCTGGCAAACCTGGAGCTGGGCAAGGTTACAATCCAAAACGGGGAAATCAAAGGTGTATTTCTATTACTTCGATCAGCACCCGGATTATCCCGTTGGTTCTCCTCGTTATGGCTATGGTTCACCGCATGCCCAGGATGTTGCCTATGTATTTCAGCACCTGGATGCCAACAATCCCGAGATAGCCAAATCCGACTACGAAATTTCGAATGCCATGGCAACCTACTGGACTAATTTTGCCAAATATGGCGATCCTAACGGCAAGGGACTTCCCCAATGGCCTGCCTTTAGCGAAAGCAAGCCAGTGCTGATGCATTTTAACCAAATGCCGCATATAGGTCCTGTGCCCAGCGCCGAATCATTGATTGTTCTGGATAACTATTTTAAATGGAGGAGGTCGCCCGAGGGCGAAGCCTGGGCGAAAAGCGTTGCTGAAAGTGCTAAGTAATGTCGAAAAACAACCGGCAGCTAAGCGTAGCGTCTCGCTACCCGAGCAGAGCGTGGTAAGTAATAACAGGAAAACATCAACATAATGAAACAGTATTTGTCTCTCATCACTTTATTTTTACTGGTAAGTGCCAGCGTTTTTGCGCAGGATAAGAATTTCTATATCTTCCTGTGCTTCGGGCAGTCGAACATGGAAGGGGCAGCCAGATACGAAGCAATTGACACAACGGTTGACAGTCGCTTTCAGGTGCTTGAGGCAGTAGAATGCCCCACCCTGGGAAGAACAAAAGGTACATGGTATAACGCTGTTCCGCCACTTTGCAGGTGTCGTACCGGACTCGGTCCTGCCGATTATTTTGGACGGACTATGGTTGCCGGTTTGCCAAAGAACATCAGGGTGGGAGTAATAAACGTTTCCATTGGCGGATGTAAAATAGAACTCTTCGATAAGGACAATTATAAGTCGTATGTTACAACAGCACCGCCGTGGATGCTTAATATGATAAAGGAATACGATGGAGATCCATATGGCCGCCTGGTGGAAATGGCCAAAATAGCTCAGGAAAGCGGCGTGATCAAAGGAATTCTTATGCACCAGGGGGAATCGAACGCCGGAGATACACTTTGGCCGCAAAAAGTAAAGGTTGTATATGATAACCTCATGAAAGATCTTAATCTTAAACCTAAGAAAGTTCCGTTATTGGCCGGAGAAATGGTCAATGCCGATCAGAATGGGGCATGCGCCGGTATGAATGGAATTATTGCGACGCTTCCCAAAACAATTCCCAATACTTATATAATTCCTTCCACCGGATGTGAAGGAGTTAAGGATCGCCTGCATTTCAGCGCCGCTGGATACAGGGAATTAGGCGAACGGTATGGGGAGACCATGTTGACCATTCTGGGTTATAAATCAGCGAAGTAGTTAAAATCAAAATACATGCCTATGGTAATACTTTAAAGTTAATAATTTTTAGAAGGTCAGTAATTTGAGAGGTTGTGTAAAGTACTTTATAATCTTGCGTTTAAACTGGTTTTCGTTTGTATAAAAGTACATCGAAGCTAATGAAATGCCGGTTAAGAGATCGTAACACAGCCTCTTAGTTTTTAGAATTAATCCATGAAACCATAAAATGCACGAATTGGACAACAGTGTTTCAGAATGAAATATTTTTAAAAGCAATTGTTTAAAAATTACCAATTCTTTCGTGGACTAAAGCATACCTTTAAATATTGAAACTTTTTCGGTTGGGGATGTCGATCTCTTTATTTTTCAGGAGGAAATTTGAAAAAGGAGTGACATTTTTGATTTGTTCTGTAAAATTAATTGAAAGTGAATAGATAATAAATACAAGTTTGATTTGTGTTTTAATAGTTAGTAATCTCACCGTCCTGGTGTGAATCCCGATGGTTAAGTATTATTGCCCTGGGTTATCAAAATATGATAATAGTCACTTACATGGCGTTAACCGACAATGCGCTGATTATCATAATTAAGTAAGTCGATATAAACTGAAATGTCTTCTCAGGACATTAAAAATGAAGTATTTTTTATATTAATAGTTCAAAATTTGAAAATCCTTTTCATTCTGTTAACATAATTTTGATTGGTACAGGGAATTTTATAAAGATCAATTCTTACAAAATTCTTTCATATGAAGAAGTTCAAAAATTAAAAGAAACTACTGACTAATAAGTATTCGTTCGGAAAAATGTTCAGGATAATTCAGTGTTTAACTAATCGGGAAGGGATATTAGTGACATGGAGGAGAAGCAATCCAAAATTGTTTCAGGAGCTGATCAAATTGCAGCAAAATTATTTGCTGGTCTTCACCTTACTGAAATAGAACATGGGGTGAAAAGGTTAAGCGATATTGAGAATAAAGAATTCGATTTTCTGTTCAGGGAATATTATAGAAGCCTGAGAGCTTATGCCTATAGATATGTAAATGATCTATTTGCTGCCGAGGATATTGTTCAGGATGTTTTTCTTAAACTATGGGAAAAACGCGACATGCTCAATCAGATTGGTTCAATCAGATCTTATTTGTTTTCATCGGTATTTAACGCGGTATGTAATTTTACCAAACACAAAAAGGTTGAAGAATCCCACCAGACAAAACAATCAAACACTTTCGCTGAAATAGAAAAACATTACCATAATTATATTGAATCTTCTCCCGAGAGTCTAATTGCCATAGAGCTGGAAAAGCAAATTATGGAAATAATTAATAAAATGCCCGCTCAGTGTAAAAATGTATTTGTATTGAGCAGGTTTCATAATCTAAAAAATCAGGAGATTGCAGCTAAACTTAATATTACTGTCAAAGCGGTTGAGAAACAAATGACCAAAGCTTTACAAATTGTAAGGACAAATCTTAAAGATTACCTGAAAAAGTAGCAGGCGAGCACTATTGTAATAAGCCTAAAAAGATTTCTGAAAAAAAATACATAATGAGGGTGGGGTAAAAAGCTCAAATGTTGTCTCGGTTTTTACAATTAAGAACATGGAGAACAATTATTATCAGGAACTGATTACACGCTACCTTGATAATTCGGCTACTGAAGAGGATGCCGAAATATTACTGAGTTGGCTTAAGGACAAAAAGGAGAATATGGATCTTTTTGTCACTCTGCGCGATATTTGGACCAAAACAAGCCTTCTTCCCAAAAACGATACAGATACTGAGTTCGCATTACAGCGGTTTAAATACAGATTACCACAGGATACGCCTGTAAATAACAGTATTTCAATATGGCCAAAATTATGGAATATAGCTGCCATTCTTATTATTATCATACTATCGGGAGTTTTGACGGTTAAATTTTCGAATGAACGCCGGCAAAAATCCTTCGTAGTTTATAACGAAACTGTGATTCCTGCGGGACAAAAAGGCAAAGTAACTTTAACCGACGGAACTAAAATTGTCCTCAATTCGGGCTCCAAACTCAGGTATCCATCCAATTTCAATCAGAACACGCGCGAAGTATACCTTCAGGGCGAAGCTTATTTTGAGGTCGCCCATAATAAAAGCAAACCTTTTCTGGTTCATTCGGGAAAAATGACGGTTAGAGTACTGGGTACGAGTTTTAATTTAAAATCGTATCCGGGTGAAGATAAAATTGAAACTACTCTGGTATCCGGGTTGGTCGAAATATTTGAAACTTCAAAAAACAAAAATTCCGTAGTATCCACCCTCAGGCCTAATGAGCAGGCCATATATGATAAAACAAGCGGTAAAGTTTCCATTAAAAAATTCGGATCGCAAGGTTTAGTTCAGGAGAACACTCAGGTTGTACAACAGAGTGCAAATCAGGTGAAAGTTTTAAAAGTGAGTCCTTTAGTAGAATCAATTATCCAATGGAAAGATCAGAAGTTGATTTTTGAAAACGAAACCCTGGAGCAAATGGCACAAAAACTAACCCGATGGTACGGAAAAAACGTCCATATAGAAAGTGAGGGATTGAGAAGCAACAGGTATTCCGGTAAATTCATTTATAACGAGACGATATATCAGGTACTGGAAGTTTTAAGCCTTACTACCGACCTTAAATACTACGAAAAAGACCATGAAATCTATATTCAATCAAAAAACTAATTAAAAAAATTGCCTATGGGGAAAAACTGATTAAATAAAAAAACCGGAAAAAGCATTGTTTTCCCGGTGTTGAAAATTTTAAACTAACTGCTGATTTCGTCGGCCAAGACAAAGTGATCAGCTATTAATTAATTTATTAATTCAAAATTATGAATAAAAAGAAACTGCTATTCAACTATTGTCAAAAATTTTTATATAAATACAAATTGTTTATGAAAATTACTACTCTACTGACAATACTAACTACATTACAGATTTCTGCGGCTGTATATTCCCAGAGTTCAAAAGTAAGTATCAATGTGAAGGATATTTCCCTTCACGACATCTTTAACGAAATTGAAAAGCAAACCGAGTTCAGAATCTTTTACAAGATAGATCAGGTTGACTTGAATAGGCGGTACGATTTGGAAGCTCAAAATGTGAAAATTTCAGAAGTTTTAGGTGAAGTGCTAAAGCAATCCAATGCTTCCTATAAGCTAATCGGCAAAATTATTGTGATAACTCCCGAGAACTATGTGCAGCAACAGAAGGTTACTGGAACTATAACCGATGCCGAAACAGGGACCCCGTTGCCAGGGGTTAACGTTGTGGTAGATGGAACCACTCTTGGTACTGTAACAGATGAGAATGGACGCTATTCCATAGATGTTCCAGTTGCCAACTCAACAATTACTTTCTCTTTTGTTGGATATCTAACAGAAAAAGTACCTGTTTCCGGACAAAACGTAGTTGATGTAAAACTCGTTCAGGATGTTAAAAACCTGGAGGAAGTTGTTGTAGTTGGTTATGGAACCGTAAGGAAATCTGATTTAACCGGGTCTGTAACTTCTGTAAAAACCGAGCAGTTACTCGCCTCAAATCCCCGGAGTATCCAACAGGGTCTGCAGGGTAAAGTAGCCGGCGTTTTGATAACCACCCAAGGCTCAGGTGTTAATTCTGTTCCCAACATTCGCGTGAGGGGTAACCGTTCAATTGGCGACGGCTGGAAAAATGATCCGCTTTTTGTTATCGACGGAATTCCTTCAAATGGAGGATTTGAACTCCTAAACCCTAACGACGTGGCATCTATCGAAGTTTTAAAAGACGCTTCGGCAACAGCTATTTATGGTTCCCGTGGTGCAAATGGGGTTATTCTTGTTACTACCAAAAAGGGGGAAAGAGGAAAAGTCACAGTGGAATACAATGCCGATTACAGCATTGGAAAACTTGACAGAATCCGACATTTGATGAATGGTAAAGAATACGTTGAGTTTAACAGGGAAGCAGCCCGTCAATATACTTACGACGGAAACGGTGGGTATACCGTTGCGGCTGCCGGCTATCCCGAAACACCATCGTTGGCCGCCGATTTAAGTTTGCCTTATCTTAGCCAGGATCCTTACCTTGTAGAATCTTTAAAACCCGCCTGGGCTAGCGGAACGTGGGATCCCTCAAAATTACGTACATTCGATTGGCAAATGGCCGGCTTCCGCGATGAAGCAATCTCTCAGAACCACTCTTTAAGTATCCGTGGCGGTACCGAAAATACACAGGTTTATGTATCGGGCTCTTTTACTGATTTAAAAGATATTTCGCTCCAATCGTTCCGTAAACGATATACACTCAGGATGAACCTCGATCAGAAGCTCGGAAAATTAATAATGATGGGGGGAAATGTCAATTTCAGTTACCTCGATTATGATAATGGGAAAGGGATTGCCGGATGGGCATCACCCCTTGCAACTCCATACAATTCACCCGACGGTGATGTTACCAAGGTAGGCGATCCTGCACTGGGACTTATTGTTCACCCTGGTGGAGAACCCTTGCAGTATAACTCCTTTTATGATTTGACGGGTGTTAAGTTTTTGAATCGCAGAAACGGGCTGGATATAGCTTATTATGTAACTATTAACCTAATGAAAGGTTTGTCGTACCGCGCTAATTTTGGCGCCGATTTAAGCGTGACTCAAAACAACTATTTTTATAGCCATTATTCAACCAATACTGCTTTTGGCGATCCCACGGCCGAGAAGAAAGAACAGGTATCCAGAGGCTGGTTATTTGATAACATCCTTACCTACAACAACAAAATAGGCAACCATTCATTTGGAGCAACCTTGGTTCAGTCCAACCAGAAATCAGTTTGGGAACAAAGTCAGCTAACTGCCAGTAAATTACCTATAGAATCGCAGTTGTGGAATTCACTTGGATCTGCAACAACCCAAGCTACAAGAAGCGATTACACCCAATGGCAGTTGCAATCGTGGTTGGGACGTGTAAATTATTCTTTCATGGATAAGTATCTTCTTACTGCCTCTTTACGTTATGATGGTTCTTCCCGATTGGCCGAAGGTCATAAATGGGTTTCTTTCCCATCACTTGCCCTGGCCTGGCGTATCAAGGAAGAAGGTTTTATGAAAGATGTTAACGCAATTGACAATATGAAACTCCGTCTTGGTTATGGTGTTACTGGTAGCGCTGCTGTTGGTACTTACAGTACCTTGGGACAGATTGCATCCAGCAGGTACAACTGGGGTAAAGCCGATGGAGCTATGGGTTATTCACCAAGTTCCCTTTCCAATAACTCATTATCATGGGAAAAAACAGACCAATATGATATAGGTTTGGATTTTGACTTAATAAATGGAAGAATCTCCGGATCGTTAGATTATTATGTACAGAACACCAGCGATATTTTAATGTACAAAACGTTGCCTATTGTTTCTGGATTTAACGGTATTACTTCCAATATTGGTGAAACACAAAACAAGGGTATTGAACTTAGTCTTAATACCGAGAACATAAAAGCAGGTAAATTTAAATGGGCCAGCACAGTAACTTTTGCAAAAAATAACGAAGAAATTACAAAACTGGCTTCTGGTTTACAGAACGATATTGCAAATAAATGGTTTGTTGGTCATCCTATCGATACTTATTTCGATTATGTTGCTGCACCATATGTGTGGGGCTATTCCAAAGAAGACATGGATGAAATGGCAAAATTCAATGCCAATGGTTCAAACTATAAACCTGGCGACTTAAGGCTTGTGGATTTGAATGGAGACTATAAAATTACCGATGCCGACCGGCAGATAAGAGGCGCCAGAGTACCCGAGTGGGAAGCCAGTATGTCAAATACTTTTACTTATGGACCTTTCGATTTATATGTTTTCATGAATGGAGCCGTTGGGCACACCATTTATTGGGATCCGGGTGTAGGAGTTTCCGGGCGTTATAACCAGGTAATGGCGAATTACTGGACTCCAACCAATACTAAAACAATGTTTCTCGCACCTCATTCGGGTATGGAAATGCCTTCGAATGTTACTGCAATGAGATATTGGAAAGGTGACTATTTGAAAGTGAAGGACATAACATTGGGTTATAATTTATTGGACAATTCTATTGCCCGAAAAGTTGGTGTTCGGAAGATCCGCCTGTATGTAAAGATTCAGAACCCATTCCTGTTTACAGACTTTATGGGTAACGATCCCGAAGGAGCAATTGCGCAGCAGAGAAATACCAATACCAAAGCACTCGATGCTTATGGTGATCCATCCTTCACAATGAAAACATATATGTTTGGATTGAATGTAACATTTTAATTATTGAAACCAATGAAAATGAAAATATCTAAAAATATATTATTGGCAGTACTGGTTCTCTTCACTATTTCATGTAATGATGATTTTCTTGAAGAAAAAGGATTCAGAACCGATTATAGCTACTATAATACAGCCGATGGCTTAAACGCCCTGACAATCTCATGTTATCAGAATACCCGTTGGTTAGCCAACAACGAGAATATTTATCCTTTGGAAGATTTAGGAAGCGACCTTTATATGATCGGTGGCGATGGTAGTCACCGTGATGCATTCGGTCAGTATCTTTCCGCCTCTTTAACACCTTCAAATGCTCTTCTTGGCTACTTCTGGGGTAATAATTATTCGGCTATTTATGCGTGTAACCTTGGGCTCCAATATCTTGCCAAAAACACTGATATGCCTGAAGCTACCAAGGCCGTCAGAAAAGGCGAAATACTTTTCCTGCGGGCATATTACTATTATCAGTTAGCAGTTCATTTTGGGGATATTCCTCTCACAACAGTTGCGGCAAGTGAGCCTAAAACAGATTATTACAGAGTTCCTCAGAAGGAAGTGTGGCAACAGATTATTTCAGACTTGCGTCAGGCATGGGATTTACTTCCATGGGCCGATGCCAATGGTAAAGTAACTGGCGATTGGGGGCGAGCAAGCAAAGGATCTGCCGGACACTTACTGGCACAGGCATATATGTTCCGCTACTCGGATGTTTTTGCCAAGAACCAGTCGGATGCTAAAATGAATGAGGACCGTGGAGGAAAAACAACAGACCTCGATTCGGTTATTTATTATGCCAACCGTGTATGTAATTTCGGGGAAGGTGCCGGAAACGGAAGTAATCATGCTTTAGCTCCCAACTTTTCAACTTTATGGGGCTGGGACCCCAAAACCGGTTTAGTAGCTGAATATACAGGTCCTGAAATATTGTTCTCAATTAATTTCTCCTCCACAGCTTTTTATAATAATGCTTCTGCAACCGACGTTGGAGCAGGTAATCAGTTACACATGTACTATACGGGCCAGATGGATACCTACAATCTTACAACCAAACTCGATGATGGCACTGGTGTTTCATGGCTTGGAAATGGTGTTTCCAACCCTGGTGTTGCCCGCAGCTTAATGACCGGCCGCCCATGGAGGCGAATTTCTCCCACCTCATATTATTTCAAGGATGATGGCCTCTATGCTTCCCGAAACTACGAAACCGGAAAACCTGGTAAATTGATCGACTCCCGTTTGTACAAATCATTCAACTGGGTTTATTATTGTAATACCGATAACGATGTTCCCTGGAAAGCATATTCGAATGCTGCAGGTTCTTTTAATCCTGCTGATATTGGTAAAACTGTTGGTTCTCAAAGGTTCGAGCTTAACGATACCGCTGTTCTTTTATCTGTAGAAGATGTAACAAATCGTCCCGGTCCTGGTACAAGATTAGAAAAATTAGCTTTGGCTCGTGCTAAAGAAAAATATTGGTACATTCCAATGCTTTCTTTAACTCCTCCTGCAAACAGGGGCGTTTCCGCGGTTCCCGATGCAATTACAAATCAGTATCCGGCCTCGGCTAAATTTCTGGATAGCCGCCGGGCTTCTACTAACGATATGGGCGGATTCAGAAATTTCCTCCGGATGCGTTTGGGTGAAACTTTCATACTTCTGTCTGAAGCTTACGCCCGCAAAGGCCAGGTCCAATTAGCCGCCGATGCGCTTAATAAAGTCCGGGGTCGTGCTGCCTGGAAAGAAGGCGAAACAAAATATGCTCATTTCTGGAAATACGACGGAGGTACATTTGATAAGAGAACCGCATCAACTGAAAGCGAAATGTCTGTTTCTGCAAGTTTTATCAGCAGTTTTACCGGACAGGGGCTTACTGATTTTTATATGGATGAATATGGACACGAAATTGGCGGAGAATTGAACCGTTTCAGTTTGTTGGTACGTTATGGTGCCGATTATTGGTATGACCGGGTAAAAGCTGATAATTACTGGGTTAATCCTCAGTTTGGTGGAGGGATTCAAAAATGGTTCCGCTTCCGTCCGATACCTTCTTCTCATATTGATAATGTACATCCGAGTGATCCAAACCCGCAAAACTATGGTTATTAATAAATTTAATATTTAATATATGGAGCATTAACAATCATTTATAAAGGTCAGTATATGCAGCGCCACCTGATGGTGGCGCCTGCTTTTTAAAATTTTAACTAACAAATCTGGATTTTTAATGATATTATCAGGTGTAATTGTCAACTGTACCGCGACTCCATTAGCATAACTAACGTTTTGTAAGTCGAGAGTAGAGGACTTCTTACCGTTGACAATGCATTTAAAATTAATAGTGTGATTTGAGTTTCTAGTAGTAGGAATATCCCATCTTGATGCGAATCCCGGTGGCCAAAAAAAACGGAACCAATATTTTTTGAATATCAGTTCCGTTTTTTAATTCCAATGAGAGATACGTATTTATATTGAATTCGGGGTTATTATCCTGTAGTTTCCGCTTAAATGCATCAGGCTGAATAGATACAACAATCCATCGTAATAGGGGTCGAAATAGCCATCGGAGTAAGGTTCGAGTTTGGCATCCCATAAGGCTTTAACAAATTCCCGGCTCATTTGATCTTTTCCCATAATTGAAGCAGTTGCCGATGTTGACACCAATCCTAAAGAATGCCGAAGCTTTTTGTACCCACCAGCCTGAAGGATAAAATCGGGTTTCGAACCATCAAGATTGAATTGATCTTCAAAATCATTCAGCCCTTTGCTGTAAAGGAATTGCTGAAGTCTTCCGGCATAATCCTGCTGCCACTTTATATCCTTTGCAAACCAGGAATAGTCCATGGCAATATTCATGGGAACCCTCCAGGAATCGTACCGGAATGCTGCCGGCATCCAGGATGTGGAGTGCGGGACCCCGCTGAACTCGGTGTAATCAGTATTCAGTCCGGTTACCGGATGACATGCTCTGTGCAGAAAAACCCTTGCCGTATCGGCACAGTCGCGGTAAAACTGTTCGTGACCATCTTTGGCATATTCGGCCCAGATTTCTAAAAATGCCGGTACATGGTACGACGGATCAGTCCAGCCATAACCGAAGTCATCAGGCGTAAAAGTGATTTGTTTATGCTCAACATTAAAAATGTTCTTTATACCGCCGGTTCCGTCTTTTCCCCACATGGCGTCGAGAATCTTCCGGGCTTCTGCATAATAATTAATGCCGGTATTGTTTCCCCAACGGTTTGATGCAAACAAAAGATCAGTAATAAAATAGAGTTCGCCATCGGAAGCTGACCCTTCTGAATTGCGTTTAAAGGTTGAGGTATTGATGCTCCAGGCAAAATAGCCTTTACGGGGTCCGTCCTGGTGCTGAAGATATACTTTTGTCCATCTCCATATGCGGTCAAATACCTCTTTTTTGTTCAGTTGAACAGCTACCATCATCCCGTACGAAAGGCCTTCGGTACGTGCATCGTGATTTTTAATATCCGAAACATAAGCCATGGAGTCGCCAACTTCAAAATAAACTTTATTTGGTCCTTCAAACAAATCGTGATATGCTTTGGCTAATTTGGCATCTATTTCGGTTTGTTTGTAACCCATCTCAAGAAAGATATTACGATATTTTCCTGTAGTCCAGGCGCCTTTGGTCCATGGCTTTATGCTCGTGTTTTCGAAATAGAAATTACAAAAAACTAAAAGACTCAGAAGGAGTGATGCGATAAGTAAACTTATTTTTTTCATAGATATGGTTATATGTTAATATAAAGGATAATAAAAAGAAGATAACTATTTGTTAATGAATTATATTATTTGTATTATATTTTCTACCTCCTTAAAAGAAGGAACACGATAAATGGGATATTTTTCATGAGCTTGCTTAAGCAAGCTATCCTTCACCTTCATGAATTTCTGACTTTTTAAATATAAATAAATCTGACCTTTAGATTCTTCGTATGATTTTAATCGGGTTCCATAGGCTTTTTCTTTGTACAATAAAACTACTTGATTATTCAGCTTAAAGGGGCCGCAAAAGGTATTGTCTTTTGCTTCTAATGTTTGGTTTAAGAACTCAGCAGGATATTTCAGGCTATCCGAATACATGATCATATTATTGTCTTGAATTGACTTTATTTTGAGATATAAAAGATTATTTTTTATCTTCTCCCGGAATAAAAAGGTATCAACATCACCAATAGCCATTTTAGCAGCCATGGCTTCATATTCCGAATCAAAAGTGAGCATTGTTACTTTCGTACGGATACTGCCAGTATAATCCTGCGGGTGGTCATTATAATAAGCCTTACATTCAATATCTCTCACAGCAACTTTATTAAATAATTCTTCTTCAAACTTTTGTAATGCAAGTTTATTTCTAAGATCTCTTTTCAACGACAAAAACTTTGCATCCTTATCAAAATTAGTTACACATGCATCTTTAACCATATGGGCCGATAATATAAAATAGTACAAAAAGTTAATAATATCGTCGCGTTTACTAAAGTTTAACCTTATGGGAAGATTCCTGTAATACTTTAAAAAATCGGCACATTTTACCTGAACCGGGATTCCATTAAAAGAATAATTCATAAGGATATCCTTTAAATAGGGCTTAAAATGGATGTCTTTGGGATCTGAACAATGATTTATAAAACATTGAATCAAGTCGTCGCTCAGCTTTGTTTCATTTAATTGAATATTAGCTCTTTGTAGTATTGACTTTTCATAACGATCATATAGACTATCTTCCTTTATTTTATTTAAAGTCAATTCTAATTTCTGCTTTTCCAAATTAAATGGTTTTTTCCCATTTTGGCGGATCGAATCAACGCGGATTAAATAAACAGCATTAGAAAATTCATCATACCGGGCATCAACCGGCCCCGAAACTTCACCAACTTTTAATGATTCAATCTGATATTGCAGGTGCCAGAAATCCAATGATGGCCATATTAGTTCGTTATTGGAATACTTTATGGAATCATTATTTGCATTTTTAAGTCTATCAAAAAAAACATCAGAGGACCTTTGTTCTTTTAAAGCATTAGTGTAGGTTTTCCGGTTCTTAAACTGAATAAGTGAAAAATTCACGATCTTTGACATCTTATCGTAAGCTTCCTTTACTTTAACCGGAGTAACGATAATTTTTGAATTTATGTTTGCTATGTAGAATGGACTTCCCTTTTGAATAAGGACATAATTTTCAAAGCCAACAGCTTGCTCTTCCAAATCTACCCTTTTTAGCATACCATTTTCAATGGCACAATTTGTTAATAAAAGACCGTTCAGGTAATTATTGTACCAGTTGTTTAAATCAGAAGAGTCAACCTTCCTGAAATTCGTAGATGTTATGTAATTTCTGAGATCTCTGATAAAAAAAGGTTTACTAACAGTAACTGCTCCTACATGAATTAGTGTATCGGCATAATTACTTGTATTTTGAGCGGGAGAATCTGTCCAACCGGAGCAAAGTAAACAAGAAAAAAAAATAATTAAAAATCGTTTTGTCATGCTTAAATAGTGTAAAAACCCTTTATAACCAGATAGTTTTGTTTATTAATTTATTCCCCCCAAATAATTGAGGTGTAAGGGATTTTATGCTACATTAAGACTAGTAGCAATTTATGGTAATACTTGCAGAACCACTGCTAATATAATTAGTATTCCACCAATTGTTAAGAATAACTATAACTATCTGATCCGAAGTAAAGCCTGGGTTGGCTGCTCCACTATTTCCCGACCCGCTTTTATTTTGATTATCAGTACAAACACCGATAGTACCAAGATGAGTACTTCCTATGGAAGTTATATTAGAACTCCAACCATGTGTTGCGCGGGAACTAATTGCATATGAGTAGTTATATCCACCGTGAATTACTGTAACATTAAATACCTGCTGAGTATTACCTGGTTGACTTGATGAATAGGAAAAGGTTTGTGAAAATCCTGTTAAACTGATTAATACAAATGCTAGAATTAAAAATAGATTTTTCATGAGATAATTAGTTTTAATTGTTAAATGTAATTTACTTATCTGATGTATAAAGGGTTATATTGTTATTCCAAATTTTGGTTTATTCAGCAACAAGTTAATATTTTCAAATTCCTGCCTTTTCTAAAAAAGGCTGTCGATCAATCAATTTTCATTTTATAGAATATATTATACAATCGGTTAGAAGGCAATAATTTACTGTAAAAACAGTCCGGCAGATTTGTATAAAAACGGATACAATTATGTTTGAACGTCTTTGAGACCTACTCTATAGTAACCACGAAAATTCATTAGTAATTATTGTTTTGAGCAGAATTATCATTATGAATTTACTTAATTATAATAATTCTATATTAATGTAGATACAGAACTAGTTGTATTGATGATGATTAAATAATTCTGATCAGAAGTAAGGCTTGACTTCGGTGGTCCACTATTATCTAGCACATTTCAATAGTTTCAAAATTATATTTTTGGAAACAAATACCTAAGGAACCAGGATGCTACTTCTTATGACTGTTATATTTTACACAAAAAAATCAAATGGATGCGAATATAACGGTATTCAACGGTTGTAAAATTTTAATAAATCTGAAATGAGAAGGGAAAGAGGAATACCTTTGAGTATTCCTCTTTTTAAAAATACAATAAGATTTAACTTAATCCTTTGACATTAGTATCCTGGATTTTGATCACACAATGGGTTTGCCTGCAACTCATCGGTTGGTATTGGCATATCCATTTTTTGCAAGCTGAAATCAAAGTTTCGTACAGTATGCCACGAATCTTGATCAAGTGCAGTACCTACACCTTTAGGATAATTGCGCTCAATATGGTCCTGAATAAATCCTGAACGAATCAAATCAGGCGCTACGGTCCATTCAGCATTAAATTCCTTGAGGCGCTCCATTCCAAGAGCAACCAGCCATACATCAGAAGTAAAACCTTTGGTGGCCTTTAGCTGTGTGTAATAAGTTTTGGCATCAGGAACAGTCACCAAAGTTTCGTTGAATGCAAGGGGATATTTAGTAGGTACCACTACATTGGCATCACCCTTATCTTTATAATACTGAGCTATTTGCTGATAATATGGGAGATATGTGGAAGTTAACTGAGCTGATTTTCCTACTTCAAGATTACCAAATGCCCGTTCCCGAATTTGGTTAATGTAACTCCATGCGGTGGGATCGTTAGGTCCATTTAACCTGAACAGACACTCTGCATAGTCAAATAGTACACTTGCATAGCGTTTATAATATACCTGTATAGGCCCCCACATTGCACTCCAATCGGTACGACATGAGCGCCAGAATTTTAAACTCCAGATTGCAGGAGCTAATTCACCACTTTGAGCCCACTTGTACTTGTTAGCAGCGCCAAGATCTACCTGCAGATATGGATTGAACCCGTAATTTGTAGCAGATTTCCAATCCGGATTAATATTTGCTACCTTGCCGGTTACACCTGAAGCTTCACGGCGTTTATCGCCTGGCTCATAGGAGCTCCACCATTCCCATGAAAGGTAAAGCGTTCCCCATCCGCCAGTTCCAGGAAAACCTGTAAAATAGGTAAACCAGTCGTGAGCGCCAGTCAGATTGCTCCAACTATTCCACTGTGAACCTTCGTCGTAAACGGTTTCCCAAATGGCTTCTTTTGTCCAAACAGCACCCGGATCCCATAATGTTGTAAAAGAAGGATTTAATGCGTAATGACCACTATTTATTACTTGTAATAGTATATCGGCTGCTAATTGGTAATTTTCCTGAGCTTTATCAGGAATTCTATAAGCTTTCCACATATAACATTCTGCGAGGTATGAGAGGGCAAACCCTTTTGTCATGCGACCATACTGTCCGCCATTTGGTATCCAGTCAAGTTCATCTTTCGCTATCTTTAGATCAGCAATGATAAAGTCCCACATTTCGTTATAATCTTTTGCGCGTGCTTTGGCAGGGGTGTTAGAATAGGTTTCGCCAGCTATTAGCAAAGGTACACGCCCGAAAGTTTTTGCAAGCCAATTATAAAAGAATGCACGGATACACCTTGCTTCGCCATCCATCACTCTTTTTAAAGCTGGGGTAATATTGTGTACCGTATCTGAAGCTGCCAGACCAGCAATAAAGTCGTTGCAGGTAGCAATTGCTTTGTAGGCATGTGACCAACCAGCCAGTAATTCAGAGCTACCAGCATTCCAGCTTTGGGTGTTCCATTGTTTGTCCCATCCAGTAGCCGTGGTCTCCATAGTTGGGTGGGAACCTACAAACAGGTTCGGTTTAATTCCCCATCCATCGTTGGCAATATCACCATTGCCGTCCCCATCAATGTCTCCGCAATTGTACATCAAATCGTAGCAACCTGTAAGGCCTTGCCTGGCATCCTTATCAGATTTGAACATCTGATCTGCAGCCAGCAGAGAATAGCGGTCTACCTCCAAATAGTCTTCGTTTTCGCAGGAGGTTATTCCAAAGAGTAATAACCCACTCAAAGCTGTGAATAATATATATAATTTATTTTTCATATTTCTTTAATGTTTAAAATGTAACAATTAGAATTGCAGATTCACACCGAATGAATATGTACGAGGCATTGGGTAACGACCTGTATCCACACCTGTAAAGAGAACGCTTCCTTGTCCTGCCTCAGGGTCACCATATTTTTTGTAACTTGAGAAGCATGCTAAGTTTTGAATGGAAGCGTAAATACGAACACTTTGGAGGTGTAATGGCTGAAGCAATTTACTACTGAAATTATACCCAAGCTGAACATTGCTTATTTTCAGAAAATCGCCTTTTTTAATCCATTTATCAGAAGCACGCATATTAAAGTTATTATCGAGAATTGACAACTTAGAAAGCGTATTGCTTTGATTTGATGGAGTCCACGCCTCATCAGATGCATCTTTCAAAATATTTGGAGTAGTACCGTTGTCAGACTGTACCATGTTAGACAATGTCATAGCCGAGTAAGAATTGATCTTTTGACCATATACACCGTAGGCATAAACAGAGAAATCCCAGTTCTTATAACTAGCTGTTAAGTTGAAGCCATAGTTTATTTTTGGGAAACCATTTCCCAGAACGGTTCTGTCTTGGTCATTAATATAACCATCCCCGTTGAGATCTTTATACTTAAAATCACCAGGCGATGTTTTTTCCTCTTGGTATGCTTTTACGTCTTTATTCGCGGCTTTCGCTGCAGTGTTGAGAGCATCAATTTCTGCCTGTGTTTGGAATACTCCTTCTACTACATATCCATAGAAAGATCCAACAGCTTCACCTTCTTTGCTGATAGAGTGTCCTGTCCATTTAACACCGGAATCAGAGCCAACTGCACCCACATTTGATCCATCATTGGTACTCCCTGTATTTGATTTATATAAAGGGGATCCCATTGTTATAACTTTGTTTTTCAGGGATGAACCTGTTAATGAGGCGCCAATGGTCCAATCGTTATTTAGCTTCTTGTTGTAATTAAAACTGAGTTCAAGACCGTTATTGCGGATTTCGCCATAGTTGGTATAAACGCTGGTGTATCCTGCAGAAGGGCGTATGGTTTTATACAACAACAGATCTTTGGATGTTCTTATAAAATAATCAGCAGTAATACTCAAAGTATTGTTTAATAATCCCAGGTCAATTCCAACATTAGTTTGTTCGTTTGTTTCCCATTTCAGTTTGGTATCTACTAACAAAGCAACTGTACCATTGTCAGTTAAAGCTGTTGTGGCTATACCAGCCACGCCGTCTTCAGTATAAAAATTATACATAACAGAACTCGAAGTCAAACCAGAAACAGCTTTAGCTCCTTCACTTCCGGAGTTACCAGTTTGTCCCCAACCTAAACGAAGTTTAAGGTTACTGATAGCTGTAATGCTTTTAAGGAAATCTTCCTCGGAAATACGCCATGCTAAAGCGGCTGAAGGGAAAGTACCCCAACGGTTACCGGAACCAAAGTTTGAAGAACCGTCGCGACGTAAAGTTGCTGTTACGATATAACGATCTTTCAAGCTATAGGTAGCACGTCCAAAGTATGATATTGTGTGAACTTCATCATTATACCACCCATCACCTGTTCTTGATTTTTGATCGCTGGTCAGGGCAATTTTACGGACGTTTTCGGCCGAGAAATCTTTAGCATAAGATGAGAGCTGCATTCCAAAGAATTTACTTACAGAATTCCCTGCCATAAAAGTCAGGTTATGGATATCATTTTTCAAATTATAAGTAAGATAATTTTCAATGGCAATATTGTTATTTTGGTTCTGCTGAAGACTAAATTCATACCTGGTATCGTAACCAGTCAGGTCAATCATTGTTAGGCCGTCATTCATATAGCGCTTTTTATTACCCCAGAATCTATTATAACTCCAGGTGGTGTAATTGTAAGAAGCTATAGATCTAAACTCTAATCCTTTGAATAGTTTAATATTAGCGTAAACACTGGTAAGTATCCGGTTGTTTTTATTTAAACCGTTATTTTCCTTTTGTTCTGCGTAAATATTACCTGCATTACCAATACCTCCATCATATTGTCCTACTCCGGTTTGTATCCCAATTCCAAAAGTTCCATTGCTATTTACTACATTAGGGCTAACATAAGCACCTGTGATGGGGTCCACATAATCCATAGTGGGACAAGTAAATGCCAGGTCACGTAGTGAAGAAAGGTTGCCGTTATTACCAAAACCAGCGTTACTACCATGTGATTCATCATGAGAGAAGTTGATTTCGCCACCCACTTCAATAAAACTGGCCACTTTTGATGAGGTATTGAGACGAGCTGTCAATCTTTTGTAATTTGTATTAACAATAATACCGTCGTGGTTCAAATAACCTAATGATAGACTAGTCTGGGTTTTTTCAGTACCTCCTGAAGCAGAAAGATTATATTGTTGTTTAACGCCAACACGTGTCATTTCCTTTTGCCAGTCAATGAACTTTCTCTTTCCATCATACTGTGCCGCGAAAACCTGGTTCTGGAGCTGTGCACCATCATTTGCCCGGGCAGTCCGTATATTTTTAGCATATTGGTCAACACCACCAACATCCAAGGTATTGGATAAGGTCTGTAATCCATAATCTGCTGAAAAAGTGAGATGAGTCGTTCCCGCTTTTCCACGTTTAGTGGTTATCATTATTACTCCATTGGCTCCGGCAGCACCATATATTGCTGTAGCAGAAGCATCCTTTAAAATTTCAATACTCTGTATGTCGCTTGGGTTAAGGAAATTAGCATTAGTTCCTACCTGTACTCCATCGACTACATATAAAGGGTTAGCGTTTCCATTAATGGTTGCAACACCACGAATACGGATTGCTGCGTTAGCTTCCGGAGCACCGTCTTGTGCTGTTACCATCACACCTGCAGCTACTCCTTGTAAACCTTGTACAAGGTTAGTAGGACTTTTTTTCATTAGATCTTCACTGCTAACGGAAGCCACAGATCCCGAAATATCGCTCTTCTTGGCAGTACCGTAACCAACAACTACAATTTCTTCCAGACTTTTTACATCCTCAGTAAGCTTCACGTCTATTGTTGATTGCCCTGCATAAGGGACTTTTTCGGTGGTATAGCCTACAAAGGTAAAGATTAACACAGAGTTAGAGCTGGGTACTTCAATTGAGTAACGACCATCTGCATCAGAAACAGTTCCCAAAGTGGTTCCTTCAATAATTACGTTAACCCCTACAATGGGCTCATTGGTAATAGCATCGGTAATTGTTCCTGTAACCTTCGCTTTTTGATTGCTGATTTCACCGGCAGGTTTTACAAGAGCCGAAGCATTTAATGTCACCAAAAAGCTTAGTATAACGCTAAGCCTCAGTGATAGTAGTAGTAACCTTAGTTTCCGCTTGGGGAAACAACTAATCCAATAATTGTTTTTCTTCATAGTTTTAGTTTGTTAGATAATAATTATGTTTAATAAACTGAGATTTTGATTTTCATTAGTAAGTTATTGTCTGTGATCTTACTCTCACCTGGTTTTTGTAATTGTAATCGTTTGCAAAAATTAATTAGTAATTAGTTATTCTTTATGTGTTGCATAGTAGCCGAACTGCAACGTCCCAAAAGTATTGGATCATTTAATTAAGATTTGTCAGTTTTCGACAAAAAGCTATAAAAATTTATTCTTTTATGAATGATTATGAGAGGCTTTCAAATTTTGAACATAAAAATGAAAGGATTTTGCTAGTTGATAAAAAGCTTGTTTTTAGGTCATTTTATAACGGATTTCCATCCATTTTCTGGAAATTGGATTTATAATGCACCAATTCCGGGTGCTTTTTCTTTTTTCTTTTTACTTTTACTTCTCTCAATTTCAAACATTATGAAAAGCACCATATTTTATTTTCTGAAACGGGGTTTATTTATTTTACTTATAACGCTTCTTTTTACCCAATTACAAGCCCAGGTTAAAATTGCTGTAAGCAAGCCTTACGAATCGTACGAAAAGTGGCTGAAAGCTGCCGATTCCAATGCCATTCCTGTTGGAATGTATTCTCTCAGGATAGATTCGGCCCTGCGCTTATTGGAAGGCTGCAGCGGTTTGCTTTTAACAGGAGGCGAAGATGTTGATCCGGTAAATTATGGCAAGCTGAACGAGTTGAATAGATGCGAGGAAATAGACCGATACCGCGATTCGCTTGAATTTGCGCTTATTAAAAAAGCTGTGGAGTTGAAGATGCCCATTTTTGGAATTTGTCGTGGCGAGCAGATTTTGAACGTATATTTCGGAGGAACGCTCTATACCGATATCCCTTCGGATATTGATACAACCGTAAAACACCGCTGTCCTCCGGGCTCAAAGGAATGTTTGCACAATGTCACTATTCTGCAGAATACCAGGTTAGCAAAAATTACAGGACAAAAATCGGGAACGGTAAATAGTTATCATCATCAGGCTGTTGAGAAGGTGGCCCCCGGATTTAAGATCACTGCCTACAGCGATAATAAAGTTCCCGAGGCCATTGAATCGGATGGCTCAAAAGTGAAATCCTTTGTGATGGGCGTGCAATGGCATCCCGAACGGCTCACTCAAAACCCGCAGTTATCAAAACCACTGGGAGAATATTTTCTAAGTGAAGTGAAAAAGTATCGGATGGCCGGAAAATAAGGATCGGACACATTTAGGTCATAGGGACTTAATCAAATATTTACACATCCTTTAAAACATATAAAAACGACTTTTCACGCAGCCTCTTTCTTATTCAGCAATTTTCTAGTAAGGAAACGAGAATAACGGGTAGGAGCAAGTGGTATAAAAAATTGCCGGGATAGTATGATATTCAAGGATTGTAGCCCGCTTCAACTTTTGTGTATCTTGACTGGAATTCGTCCGCAAACGGTAACTTTTCATACCATCAACTATATGGCACATTAAAAAAATAGCACACACAGACGATTCAATGATACAAGAAATAACATCTTAAAAGACGATAAAATACAACAGGCGAAAAGCCTTAATTCATCGAAAGGACGGATTGATAGCGGTAAATTTCTGATTGAAGGATACGAAGCGATTGAATGGGCAATAAACTCTGGGATTAAGATTGATTATATTCTTGCAACAAAGCAGACAAAAGGAGTTGATAAATCCTATTCCAATATAGATGCTATAGTTCAAACAAACGCAACCCCGACCAACAAATTACGTCTAGTAAAAAAGTAAATCGATTTAAATTTAATAAAAGACCCATGAAAGATATAGCCAAACTTATAGCAACAGGTATGTTGATTTTTTTGTCCTCTTGTGATAAACCTCTGTTAGGATATAAATATAACCATGGCAGCCTTCCTTCAACACCAGTAAATTTATCGGACTTTAACACAGAATTTGACGACTACAATTCCACGGCTCCCAGTTTAGGAGAACTAATTCCTTTTTGCTTTTCGACAAACAGGTATAGCAACGATAATAAGTTTGATATTATTTACATGCCAATGAATGTAAACTTTGATAAAACATCGGGTAACTTAAAAGTTACAAATAAATACGATAATTGGGGAGTATACATGGACGATTATGAAGTTATTAAAACAGGAATAAATAAAATAAAAACAACAGGAAACGAATTTGGGCCAAATCTAATAACCGGATATAATTCAAATACTTTTAATTTCACTTTGTTATATTCAACCGATGTAACAGGGAATTCTCAAATAAATTTTGTTTCGAACAGAACTAATAAGAATTTTTCGGAACCCAAAGAAGTTGAATTCTTAAATTCAGCGTTTGAAGATTTGTATCCAACTTTTAATACTGAGAAAACCAGGATTTATTTTTGCTCCAACAGGGATGGTGGGAATTTTGACCTCTTTTACACGAATGTAAATCCGGAAATGGACATTGAATTATTGCTGTCAGATAAATCAAGCCGCGAGATATTGAAGGATAATTCATTGTCGAGCAGTGGGGATGATAAATGCCCTTTTATATTTGGTAATAAAATGGTTTTTGTATCTAACAGGCCCGGCGGATTTGGCGGATATGATTTGTATTATAGCATTCTGGAAAATGGTGCATGGAGTGAACCAATTAATTTTGGAGCAAAAATCAATACTGAATTTGATGAGTTCAGACCAATTTTAATTGATGAAGGCGTTTCGGAGACTCAAACAATGATGGTGTTTTCATCAAACAGAACCGGTGGCTTAGGCGGTTTTGATTTGTATTTTGTTGGAATTGAAAATAAATAAGTGCTGTGTATAATAAATAGTTTGTACCTGGGATATTTGGTGAAAATGGCTTTGTAATTAAATTAAACAAAACGCAGATGTGAAATCATCAAATTTTAGGATCGTTTAAATCTTCTTCACTGACTTTAACTTTATTTGGAACAACAGCTATCCTTCGAAACTGGATTTAGTTCAACAATGTGTATATATCACGCGGGTTCTAGACCTTCCGACCGCTATCGGGAGTGAAAGTTCAGAGCTCGCTTGCACGGGCGGTAATGGTGGATAATGAAGTGTTCACTAACTCCCGCAAGCTGCATACATCCTAAGTGGATATTCCAGCGATACTGAAAGTTAGCGGTTTAAAAAATGTCACAAGAATTAAACTAATGAGTACTGACCTTGAAATTTTTGATACCGAATTTGAAGTTTTGGAAGAAACCTGTGATTCTGTAAAGATTATCAATTATGCCATGCTTATCTGCCAAACATTACCCATAGTATTGATTTGTATTCTTCCATTCATAATTATTCAAGTATTTCCAGGGATTATATTATTCTTAGCTTTTATTATTTCGATTATACTTTCGTGGGTGTTATATTGTATTATTGCTGTGAAATATATAATTAAAGCAATGATTTATTCCGAAGAAAGGTCGGTATTACTTGACTTTTCAACTAGAAAAAGATTGCTAATAAAAGCCGGTTTTTTTTCAAAAGTGTTTTACATTAGTAGAAAAGATAAAAAAGAAATAGAAAAATTACTATCAGATCCCACATATAAGAGAAACTCCGTTGAATTTAGAATTAGAACCTCTTTAACTTATCTTCTTCTATTTTTGTTCGGTTCCATTTTTGTTATCTTATTTAATCAAAATCCTGAAAACAAGGGACAAAAGATAAAATATTGGGCAACTATCGGTTTTGCCTTTTTGTGTCTAATTTATTCATTAAGAGGATTACTTAACCGACAGACATTATTAACATTACTTCCACAAGGCATTAAATTACCTGAGAAAAACTTAATCACTTTCGATAAAATAAAAGATTTTAAGATTGTAAAAAAGGGTTCCGGTCGGAGTTCGACTAAGTATATTACGTTTCAGCATCTTTCAAGCTATATGGGGAATGACACAATTATAACTGAAGAGCTAAGTTTTCAGAATTGCAATATTTCGGTTAAGAAACTTAATTATCACTATGATCTAAATTTGAAAAATTACAACGCTAATAAATAGGACTTCAAGTGGTCGGCATTTCCGATCTATCGGAACTCCTTAAACTACCGGCTACGGAATCCGTTTACCTGAAAAATCTATATTACTACAGGCTTCGGGAACCTCTATTGTGAACCACTAATCCTTAAATGCATCCAGAGCTACTGTTGGTTTTCCTGTATCGTCGAAAGCTCCAAGCTTGTAGCCGTTCCAACTGTTGTACGATTGTGGTTCCCAGTAGAAAACGCCCAGGCATTTGTTGTTGTCAATCGCTTTGGCACGAGTAATCAGGTCGGTGAGAAATAGCTTGGCTGTTACAGCCTGATCGGCGGGCATTCCCACTTCGCATATCATTACTTCGGAACCATAACGGCTTATCATATCCTTAACATTGGCGATACATTTATCGTTAAAGTCGAGCCATTTGGCAGTTTCGGGGTAGAGCGACATGCCTATCACATCCCACTTACCTTGGTTTTGTTTCAAACCGTCGAACAACCACCGGAACAGACTGTTGTCCCAGCCATTATGTACATGAACAATAACTTTGGTGTTGGGGAATACGGTCTTTACAGCATCGTATCCTGCATTGTTAAGTTTGGCATACTGAGCCATGTTTACTGAGGCTTTTCCATCTTCCCAGAGCATGCCGTTGCCGGTTTCGTTGCCTACCTGTACCCACTCAGGGGTAATGTTCCAGTTTTTCAACGCTGTTAACACCTCGGAGGTATGGTTGGCTACAGCCGTGCAAAGATCATTAAACGACAGGTTGGTCCAGGCAGCAGGTTTGGTTTGTTTACCAGGATCGGCCCAGGTATCGCTGTAATGAAAGTCGATCATAACTTTCATCCCAAGATCTTTGGCTCGCTTGGCTTTCACCAGTACATCGGTTTTGTTGTTGTATCCATCGGCAGGGTTTACCCAAACCCTTAGGCGGATGGAATTCATCCCCAGGCTTTTCATCAGGGCCATGCATTCGGTTTTTATTCCGTTTTTATCGTAAAACAAAATGCCTTTGGCTTCCATTTCGGTTACCCAGCTAACATCGGCGCCTTTTGCAAAGTTGCTCGAATCTTTATCAGTTACCTGTGGCTTGTTTTCATCGTCCTTACCGCATGCAAACGAGAGCATCACCAACAGACTTGCGGTTAATATTATACAAAATCGCTTCATCATGTTTTCAAATAATTGATTTCAACTTTAAGATAAACCGGGGTCGTATCCTTTACAGATACAGCCCTGAGTCATTACTGATCTAATGTTTTTAGTACCTTCCCCCTTGAGCTTGTGAAAAGTTTTGAGCCACAAAGACACCAATTTACAAAGAAATCACTGAGTACTAAAGTAGTAAAGACAAATCTTTGTGCATCTTTGGGGTCTTTTAGACTTAGTGGCATGATCTTAATTTTTAAATTTTACACAACCTCAAAAAGAATGAAGACTCCAGGTAAAGTTACTAATTCACTGGTTCAAATGAACAGGTATTTTATAGAAAATCCACAGTAACATTACAGATCTTAACATGACCATCCTGAGCGGGAGGTCAGGCTATAGTCAGAAACGGCGATGGCAGAAAGTCTGTATTCCCGTTGAGGTGTTGTATTGAATTTGAGCTCTTTCCTGGACCCATCACTGAGTAATTCTTCAGGATATAGCAATTAAAAGGGGAGATGTTACAATTTCCAGTTACCAGTTTTGAAAACAATTTTTATATTTGATAAATAACCAATTAACCTTAAGCCATGGAAATTGTACAACAACACCCCAAAGAATACTTCAGAACTCTGAAGTTATTGCATATCGCCCTCATATTGGGACAAATACTTTTTGGCTTTGTTGTCGTTTTTGTTTTTACGAAAGGAGGGGTGATGGAGAACCCTCAGAGTTTTATTAATATAATTGATTACACCTTATTAGCTGCAACGGTTTGTTTTATTCCTGCCAGTTTTTATTTCTTTAGGTTGAAATTAGAAAAGCTGAAAGCCGCGACAGATCTCAAAATGAAAATGGATGGTTACCGAAGCGCTCTTATTGTGCGGTATACCTTATTCGAAATACCGTCATTAATTTCCATCGTTGCGGTTATGCTAACAAGCAATTATATCTATTTGGTTGTCACGGGAATGATAATTGTATTAATGCTGTTCCTGCGGCCAACCAAAGAAAGCACCATAAAAGATCTGGCGCTTGATATCCGCGAAATAGCCATCCTCGACGATCCGGATGCAATCATTTCGGAATTTAGGAAATCAGATGATTAGGATAGCTATTGGACGGTTTTCCAGCTATATTTCTTATGTTTTATAATGGCAATCATAATAGGCACCTTAAACCCCATAAACAAAAAGAACTATCGGGATATGATTTTTGAAACCTGTCAGATATTTAAATAAACTCCTTACAAATGAGAGAATCACTTTTTTTACTGTTTTTGATGTTTGTCAACATTGCAGGATATTCACAGTCAAGGATCAAAGAAATAAACCCGTTACTGGGTGAAATTCCTGCAGTATCGGAAAATGATCAACGCCAAATAGAAAGAAGGGATGTTCTGCTCCAAAAAGAAAAACTAACGGCAGCCGAGCAACAGGAATTGAATAATATCGGGGAGAAATTTGATGAAACTAAAGAGAGTATCTGGGATGTTATGGGTGGCGGATGCAGTTGGTATTGCGGGGGAGGTCCCTATAAAATTATTGCTTCGTCATTCCTGCCTAAAAATGGAAGTACCGAGTATACCCCCGACAATGCCCATGACTTAAGTTTTAAAACTGCCTGGGTGGAAGGGGCCAAAGGAAATGGAATAGGAGAGTATATTGAGTATTATTTTAAGAACGAAAGCCCTAGGATTACCGAAATAAAAATTTACGATGGTTATGTGAAGACTGATAAGGCCTGGAATGAAAATTCGCGGGTAAAGAAATTTGAACTCAGTATAAATGGTGTTTCTTATGCCATTTTGAACCTCAAAGATACAAAAGCTGAGCAGCGTTTTAAGGTTCCGGCAATAGGACATCGGTCGGATAAAAAAGATCTGATTTTGAAATTTAAAATTCTGGATGTTTATCCCGGGACCAAATATGAGGATGTTGCTGTTACCGAAATATATTTTGACGGCCTGGATGTTCATTGCCTTGGAAAAGGGACTCGAGTGCTGTTGCCCCATAATCGCACAAAAGTAATTGAGAACCTGAACACGGGCGATACTGTTATGACCTATGGCTACAAAGACCCAGGGTTATCCGAAGCAATTATAGAAAAACTTGAAAAGGTGAAACACAAGAACCTTGTAAAATATCTCTTCGAAAATGGCACCAGTATTATAGCCACCCAGGACCATCCTTTTCTGGTTGACGGCAAAGGATGGAGTTCACTATTACCTGATAACTCAGCGCAATATGCAGGTTATAAAAATGTCGGAAAGGTTAATGAAGGCGATTTCTTTGAAATGATTGACGCCAAAGGAAAACTCTCAAAAGTTAAACTTCAGCATATTGAATACCTGGATCAGGAACAGGAGACCTATACCATTTCGAAACTCCGTTTTGGACTTAATTTTATTGCCAACGGAATGATTGTTGGTGTTGAAGATTAGGTTTATTAAAAGCCAAAGTAGATGATCGCACTTTGCGATGCTTTGTAGGTTAAACATCGGCGATACTCTGGACTGAAATGAAATAAGGTTCTTTTTCAGGAAACCTTATTTATAAATTGTATTTTGACCTTAGTACAAATGATCACAAATTTTAACTAACCTTATTCCCCTTATTTTAATGTATTGAGGTGCCCAGTTATTTGGTACGTGCCAGATTTTCTGATGGCTCATCACGCCAAAAAAACCTGAATTCTGGTATAAAAATTGTGGTGACAGAGAAAGTTTCATGTTTTAGACCCAATAATTACCGGATAATATTAAAACTAACCGTTAAGCCTGTACTTATGAAAGAAGCCAATAACATCATCTGGGTACAAACCTACATTTATAAGAAAAAAGTGGATACCGATGCAATTCTGTTTTGCAGGGCTGTAAACCATAAAACCGAGATCTATTTTTATCCCGAAGGGAAACTTGAAGGCGTGAACCATTCCCTTGCCGAAATTGAAAATATGCTCCCCTCCGCCAGATTTTTCAGGTGTAACCGCCAATACATTGTTAATTTGGAAAAAGTCGACTCTTACTCGGAAAAAATACTCGAATTGGTTTTGATCAACGGCGAAAAGATACCTCTAGCCAAAGAGAGAAAGGAAGAGCTGCTGCGGTTGTTAGTTTAGGGATTAGCTGTTAGGGGTTTAGGCTATAGTTTTCTCTACACCACTTCTCTTCCAAACGGCGTTAGCGCAAGCGAGGCCAGTTTAAAATGCTGTACCCCAAACGGTATCCCGATAATGGTGATGCAGAGCAGCAGTCCGAATACAAAATGCGTGAGACAGATCCAGATACCGCCAAAGATTAACCAGAAAAAATTCATGAAGGTAGAAAGGCATCCCGGATTGCCCTTTTTAATCTGAATGGTTTTTCCGAATGGCCAAAGTGCCAGTCCGGCCAGTTTGAAGGTTTGAAATCCGAATGGTATTCCGATAATGGTGATGCAGAGCAGTATACTTGAAATCATGTATTCGATTGCTGTAATCAGTCCGCCAAACACGAGCCATATTATATTCCCTAAAAATGACATAGTTTTTTTGGTTTTAGAGCAATAAAGATAATCTTCTTTTTGCTAATAATCCAGGGGATGTTTAATCCGTAGGCTAGTCGGAAGTGGTAAGTAGTAAGTCGTAAGTAGTAAGTCGTAAGAAAACAGCCGGGGGAAACCCTGTGCTAAGCTTAGCGTCTCGCTAAGTTTTCTCCAACCGGCTTCCAGCCGAACAACAATAGTCGTAAGTAGTAAGTCGTAAGTCGTAAGTAGACCCGGCCCCAAAAAAATTTTGGCGCATAATAGCTGGATGACAGGAGTGGCTGCTAAAGCTCCGTAGGAGTGGCCTCTTCGTAGCCGGGGGTGGAGCAAAGCGGAGCCCCCGGAATGAAATCGAGCATGTATTTCAGCGACGCGAGAAAAATTTGAGCAAAGCGGTCATGTCAACATCGTCGCAATAGTTACATTAAACATTTACAGTTTCTTACCCAAATCTGTCATAAGTAGAGGTGGCCCCAAAAAATGGGGCATACTGCGGTGATGACAGGCCTCCTTAAAAATAATTATCTTTCGTCCTTTTGTCTTGACACAAAAGG
>JAEYWD010000034.1 GCA_023429135.1 Bacteroidota bacterium
TGTTTATAGTTTTAACAATTGAAGAAGTTGCGGTTTATAATAAAGTATAAAGTAATTTCTAAATATTTATATTTGTGTTTAATTTACGGTTTTTATTTCCATACTTGAAAATGAGTAAAATTCGACTAAATGTTTTAGGGATTTCTTACAGCCAAACTCAATCGGGCGCATATGCACTGGTTTTAAGCGAAGAAAATGGTCAGAGAAGGGTTCCTATAATTGTAGGCGGTTTTGAAGCTCAGGCTATTGCTATTCAATTGGAGGGCTTGAAACCTCCAAGACCTTTGACACACGATCTATTTGTGAATTTTTCGCAAGCTTTCAAAATTAATTTGATAGAAGTAAACATATATAAACTGGAAGAAGGCGTATTTTTTTCAAAGTTGATTTGCGATAACGGGCAAACCCGAATATCCATTGATGCACGAACCTCCGATGCCATTGCGCTGGCTCTTCGCTTTAAATGTCCGATTTATACATCGGAAGACATTATGGCACGAGCTGGTATAGTGATTGATTTTGAAAGCGAATCCAAATTTAAAAAGCCTGAAGCTGAAGATTACCGCGTTGAAGCAGGTACTTCTCATTCTCAGGCCGATTTGGATGAAATAAAAGATCTCGAAGTGGAAGAATTAAAAGAACTGCTGGAAGAAGCTATTGGTAAGGAAAATTATGAAAGAGCCTCTTTAATTCGGGATGAAATAAACAAAAGAGCGAAAAAATAAATATAGTATAAGTTGTATTTGCAATTTTTAAATTTATGTCTTTTAATGAATTATTAAGCTGAATTAATGCTTTGGCTTATTTAGGCTTGGATAATTAGCAAGAATATTTTATTTTACGTTTTTTTGAATAATTATTAATGAGTAAGCCTGCTCTCTCCTACGAGGAACTTTATAACCTGAATCAAAACCTTGAGAAGAGGATTAAATTCCTCGAAGAAAAGGTTATGAAGCTTACCAGTCTTGAAGATGGGCTTCGTGAGAGTGAACAACGTTTCAGGCAACTTGCAAATTCCACATTTGAAGGTATTGTAATCCATGAACATGGTAAGATAATAGATGCAAACGAGCAACTACTCACACTCACTGGTTATTCTATTGACGAAGTTATAGGTGCTAACCTGCTCGATTTTGTTGTGCTCGAATACCGAAAACCAGTACTACTCAGTATACGATCCGATTCCCCACAGGCATACGACACCGTATTTCGCAGCAAAAGCGGCGAAAATATTGAGGTAGAAGTAATTTCACGACCCTTCAGTTATAAGGGCAGGTCGGTTCGTGTTGCTGCTATTCACGACCTCAGCTATAAAAAGCATTTTGTAAAGAGCATTGAAGAAAGTGAAGAAAAATTCCGGCAGCTTGCCGAACACTCCACTGACGCCATCGTATTGATGAATCAATACATGGTTTTATACACAAATGCTTCATTCGACAGAATTTTTGGATTTCCGGGAAAAAGTCTTACCGGCCCGGTAAATTATCTTCAGAATATTGTTCACCACAGCGATAAAAAGTTTTTTAACGAAACAATTAACAGCTCTTATTTTAAAACCGAACATAGGTTTGAGGTGCAATACCGGATTGTAAGGCCCGATGGCTCCATTCGCTGGATCTGGAATCGTTGTTTTCCGATTTATAATGCAGAAGGTACCTGGATTCGCCAAGTAATGCTAATCAGCGATATTACCAATCAGAAACTCCTTGAAAACGATCTCTACAAAAGTAAAGCCCAGCTTCAGGCGATACTCGATAATATTCCCTATTGGGCCTGGCTGAAAGACAATAAAGGCAAATATGTAATGGTGAATCAACCATTTGCCGATAATTTTCATACAACAACTGACTGGATTATAGATAAAACTGATTTTGATCTTTATCCCAGGGAACTGGCCCATAAATTTGAAGAATCGGATAAAGAAGTTGCCCGCGTTAAAAAAAGAATATTGTTTCAGGAGGTGGACGACCATGCCGGAGAGCTAAAATGGTCCGAAACCTTTAAAACCCCAATTTTTAACGAGGCTCATGAAATAATTGGTATCACCGGCATTGCCAGAGATATTACAAACCGGAAAAAATCGGAACTCGCTCTTAAGTTCTCCGAAGAAAAATATAAAGAGCTTGTTACCCTGCTTCCCGAAATGGTATTCGAAACAGATGTTTTAGGGAATGTCACTTTCCTGAATCTGAGAGGTTTTGAACTTTTTGAATATACAAACGACGACTTTTCAAATGGTATCAACCTTTTCGACATGCTAGCACCCGAAGATGTTTCGAGGGCTAAAATTAATATGTCGCGGATTTTCGATGGGATGAAAGTGAGAGGTGAAGAGTATACTGCCATTACAAAAACAGGCAAATCAATCCCGGTTATGATTTATGCTGACGCATTGACTTCTGAAAATAAGATATCGGGGCTACGTGGCGTTATGGTCGACTCCAGTGACCGCAAAATTGCCGAGGACCGCGAAAAGAAATACCACCGGAATCTTATCTTCCTTTCAAACACCGCTCTCAATTTCCTAACTTTTTCAACTGACGACGATAACTTTATATTTATCGGTAAGAAAATAACCGAACTCGTAAAGAACGCTGTGGTGGTTGTTTCCTCATACAATGAACAGGAAAATAATTTCTCAGTAAGATTTATTTCCGGGGTACACCGTCATTTAAACAGTATCCTCAACCTTTTGAAGAAAAATCCTGAAGATTTGAAAGTGAGAATCACAAAAGACTTCAAAAAAAAACTACTCGAAAACGAGTTATCGTTCTACGAAGTTACAGGAGGTCTGCATAAAGCTACATTTGGAAGTATAGCCTTTGAAACAGCTCATTCACTGGAAAAACTTCTTAAGTTAAACCGCATTTATGCCATGGGACTTCTTAGGGGTGGAAATATCTACGGAAGTGTAATTATTGCCACTCGTAATAACCAGGAAATTCGCGATATTAAGATCATAGAAACCTTCCTGTTCCAGGCATCCATATCCTTACACAAGAAACAGCTTGAAAACGAACTGATTCGCGCCAAAGAAAAAGCTGAAGAAAGCGACAGACTTAAATCGGCATTTTTGGCCAACATGTCGCACGAAATCAGGACTCCCATGAACGGAATACTCGGAATGACCCAATTACTGGCAAACCCAGATATTTTAGCCGAGCAGCGACGAGAGTATGTGGAACTCATCAATAAAAACTCCGAAACACTGCTGAATCTGATCGACGATATTATCGATGTCTCGAAAATTGAAGCCGGACAGATGAAGATCATGCTGAAAGGTTTCCGGTTGAATTCTATCTTCGACCAGCTAAGCGTGCTGTTTAAATCGAGTATGACCTTTAAAAATAAAGAAGGCATAAAACTGATTCCGGTTACAACTTTACCCGATAACCAGATTATTATTTCCGATCCTGACCGTTTGAGGCAGGTATTAATAAATCTGGTTGGAAATGCCATTAAATTTACCGAAAAAGGATTTGTGGAATTTGGGTACTCGTTAAAAAATTATGATCTCGAATTTTATGTTCGTGACTCGGGAATAGGTATTTCCAAAGAAAAACTGAAGGTCATTTTCGATCGCTTTACACAGGCCGACGATTCGCTTACCCGAAAATTTGGAGGTTCAGGTCTCGGCTTAACCATATCCAAGGGCTTGATAGAACTGCTCGGTGGAAGACTTTGGGCCAGCTCAGTACCCGGAGAAGGATCAACTTTCTATTTCACAATTCCGTATCAGGCCGCCACTGAAGATGAAAATCAGGAAAATAAACCCCAGACACCGAAGTCGGAATATAACTGGACAGGCCGTACATTCCTTATTGTTGAAGATGATAAAGTAAGCTTTAAATTTCTCGAAGGAGTATTCAAGAAAACCGGCGTAACAATTCTGCATGCCGACAACGGTTTAAAAGCCATTGATTTCTGTAGAAGCCACCTCGAACTGGATATTGTACTTATGGACATTCAACTGCCCGAAATGAGTGGTCTGGATGCCACCCGGGTAATTACTTCCTTCAGAAAAGATTTACCTATTATTGCCCAAACAGCCAACGCTATGTCCGAAGACAAAGAGAAATGTCTTGAGGTGGGTTGTATCGATTACGTGTCGAAACCTATCAACATCCACCTGCTTTTCAATAAAATAGACAAATATCTTGGTGAAAAGATTTCTTTATCGTAGTCCGGCAGATGCATATTCCATATATTATTCTTTTTGTTATTCCTTATATATTAGTTATTTCATTTTACATAATCGGTTGGTTCCGAAAGCCTAAGCCGAAAACACAAATTCCTCTAAACAACCCCTTTGTAAGCATTCTGGTACCTGTAAAAGATGAAGCTGAAAATTTACATTTGCTGCTAAATGATTTGATGGGTCAGAATTATCCCTCCGATAAATTCGAGGTTATACTGATTGATGATCATTCTCAGGACGAAACAGGCTCAATTATTCAGGAGTTTCAAAAGCAGAATAATTTAGTTAGATCTATCTCCTTAACTGAAGAGTCGGGCAAAAAAGTTGCCCTTTGGAAGGGTATTCAACATGCAAAAGGAGAATTGGTATTGACTACCGATGGCGATTGCAGGATCTCTTCCGAATGGGTTGCTACAATGGCAGGCTATTTTCAGAAGTTTCCCGGTCAGCTTCTCATCGGACCTGTGTTTATGAACGAGAGAAAAGGTATTTTTAATCATTTTCAAAGTCTTGAATTCCTCAGTTTAATTGCATCGGGAGCCGGAGCGGCAGGAATTGGCAGGCCGATTCTTTGTAATGGGGCTAATCTGGGCGCTCCGCGCGATCTCTTTTTGAAAGCCAAATCCATCTATATATCGTCCATTGCTTCGGGAGATGATATTTTTCTATTGCTTGAACTTAAAAAGCAGCATATCCCTGCAGTTTTTGTTAAGGAGAAAGAAGCGGTTGTAAGTACCAAAAATTCGCAACACTTCGGGCAATTTTTCAAACAACGTACCCGTTGGACATTCAAGTCGAGGTTTTACAGAGATTTTGATATTATAATGGTAGCTGTTATAGTGCTGTTTACAAACGTCTTTATGCTGGGAATGCTTTTTTACTCAGTACTTCAGCCTGATATGTGGTTAGCCTTTTTATCTTTTTATCTGTTAAAATGTTTTGTCGATTATATCCTTTTATATAATGTTGCAAAGTTTTTTAATCGCTCACATTTGCTGAGATTCTTCTTTATCCACCAGTTGATGTATATTTTTTATGTTTCTTTGGTTGGAATAGCAGGTCATTTTAGTGGTGAGCAATGGAAAGCCCGAAAGAATTAAAATTTTTATGGAGGAACTGAATTTCTGGATACGATTTAAAAAGAACAAGCTGGCTCTGTTTAGCTTGTATTTTATTTTCTTTTGCTTCCTGCTTTCGGTTTTTGCTTACTGGATTGTTCCCGACAATTCCCCTGATGCCAACACCCAGCATCTTTCTCTTGCTGCTAAAGAACCATTTTTTAATGTACAGATGCTGCGTGTAACCAATAATGAACCTAAACCAAAATCAAATATTTTTTCGACCCTGGTTAATGGCCGAAAAAGGAACTACTCAGAAATACCAATAAAGAATTATGAATTTCAGGGAGAAGATATTGTAATCACAGAATATACTTCTCCGGGAGATACTACCACCATCAAAAGAAGATTCGGTGTGGTTGATGTGGTTTACGCTCTTTCGTACGATAGCAAAATAGTTAAGACATCAGCCGGTGTCTATACCTTCAAAGATGTTGAACAAAAGGATATTGCTGTATTACGCGATGAACTTATTGCAAAAATTGAAGCGGACCACATAGTTGAAAAGAAATATATTCTTGGTACCGACCGGTTTGGAAGAGATATGCTCAGTCGTCTGATTATCGGAACGCGTGTTTCCCTATCCGTAGGATTTATTTCAGTTGTTATTTCGTTGATAATAGGGCTGGGATTAGGCGTATTGGCAGGTTATTACCGCGGAGCGACTGATAGCATTATCATGTGGGTAATCAATGTTGTTTGGTCGGTTCCCACTTTATTAATGGTGTTGGCCATATCGCTGGTTTTAGGTAAGGGATTCTGGCAGGTTTTTGTAGCAGTTGGATTAACCATGTGGGTAGAAGTCGCAAGGGTTGCCCGTGGCCAGGTTCTTGGAATTCGCGAAAAAGAATACATTGAGGCTGCCAGGGCCCTTGGATTTGGACATTTTCGCATATTAACAAGGCATATTTTGCCAAACATTCTTAGCCCGGTAATTATTATTTCAGCATCGAATTTTGCTTCTGCCATTCTGATTGAATCGGGACTGAGCTTTCTTGGAATTGGAGTTCAGCCTCCGGTGCCTTCCTGGGGGAGTATTATAAAAGATCATTATGGATATATTATCCTCGACCAGGCGTTTCTGGCTTTTTTGCCCGGGATAGCAATCATGTTGTTGGTTTTGGCTTTTACTCTTACAGGGAATGGTTTACGCGATGCACTCGATACAAAAATGGCTTAGTTTCCCAGTTCCGACATAAATTTGACGCGCATTAAACGTATTTCTTCCTCAGTATATTCGTCGTCGCCCAATGATTTTAGAGCATCTTCCAATGATTCTGTCTGAGCTTCTTCCTTAAAATACTGGAATATTTCCTCCTGATGCTCTTCGTCGAGAATTTCGTTGATGTAATAGTCGATATTGAGCTTGGTGCCCGAATTCACAATGGCTTCTATCTCGTTTAATAAATCGGACATTTCAAGATTTTTGGCCTCGCAGATATCATCCAACGACATTTTGCGGTCAATAGCCTGGATGATATAAACTTTCATACCCGACTTATTCACCACCGATTTCACTACCATATCCTGAGGACGAACAATTTCTTTTTCTTCCACATACGACTTAATGAGCTCCAGGAACTCCTTTCCATACCTTTGTGCTTTACCAGCCCCAACACCAACAATATTCTGAAGTTCCTCCATATTTATTGGGTACTGTATAGCCATATCTTCCAGTGAATTATCCTGAAAAATCACAAATGGAGGAAGATTTTTGATTTTAGATATTTTCTTCCTGAGGTCTTTTAGAATATTGAACAATTCGGTATCAACAGTGCTTGTTTTAGCACCCTGATTCAACATATCCTCGTCGTCCTCTTCATTATATTCATGATCTTCGGTGAGGTAAAACGGCTCCGGATTATTTAAAAACTCGTTCCCTTTAGGAGTAACCTTTAAAAGACCATAATTTTCTATATCTTTTTGGATAAACTGGGCTATCATGGCTTGACGGATAACGGCATTCCAAAAACGAACATCTTTTTCGCTCCCGGAACCAAAAATATCCAGTTTATGATGTTTATAGGTTTTTATTGAACTATCGAGGTTTCCAGCCAGAATATTTGCAATATGTTCCGATTTGAATTTCTCCTTGACTTCCAGAATTGCGTTTAAAACCTTTATCACATATTCCTCTCCTTCGAACTGAATACGTGGATTTTTACAATTATCGCAGTTCTCGCAATTAAAATGCGGGTATTCCTCTCCAAAATAATGCAGAAGTAATTTACGGCGGCAAACAGCAGATTCTGCATAAGCAGTGGTTTCGAAGAGCAGTTGTTTACCAATTTCCTGTTCGGCAACTGGTTTACCCTGCATAAACTTTTCGAGTTTCTGGATATCCTTATAACTGTAGAAAGTTATGCAATTCCCCTCGCCACCATCGCGACCGGCACGTCCGGTCTCCTGATAGTAACCTTCCAGACTTTTTGGAATATCGTAATGGATCACATAGCGCACGTCAGGTTTGTCGATACCCATACCAAAAGCTATTGTGGCTACAATAACATCAACATCCTCCATCAGGAATTTATCCTGGTTATCAGCACGGGTATTGGCATCGAGCCCTGCATGATAAGGTAAGGATTTGATACCGTTCACACGAAGCATCTCCGACAGTTCTTCAACCTTTTTGCGGCTTAAACAATAGATAATACCCGACTTCCCTGGATTATTCCTGATATATTTGATGATCTCCTTTGCCGCATTCACCTTCGAACGAACCTCATAATAAAGGTTAGCTCGGTTAAAAGACGATTTGAATAATGTTGCATCAACAATGTTCAGGGTCTTTAAAATATCCAATTGTACCTTTGGAGTAGCTGTAGCCGTGAGAGCTATGATAGGAGCTTCACCTATTTCATTGATTATAGGGCGAATTCTTCTGTATTCCGGACGGAAGTCGTGCCCCCATTCTGAGATACAGTGCGCCTCATCAATAGCATAAAAGGATATTTTTACCTGTTTTAAAAACAGGATGTTTTCCTCTTTTGTAAGAGATTCGGGAGCTACATACAAAAGTTTGGTTTTCCCCGAAGTAACATCTTCTTTAACTTTGGTAATCTGAGCTTTGGATAAAGATGAATTCAGAAAATGGGCAACACCATCGTCAACACTAAAACTACGCATGGCATCCACCTGGTTTTTCATTAAGGCTATCAGCGGTGAAATGATTATGGCCGTACCTTCCATTATCAAAGCCGGCATTTGGTAGCATAAAGATTTACCTCCACCAGTAGGCATTAATACAAAGGTATCCGACCCTTTAAGTAAATTCTTGATGATTTCTTCCTGATTACCTTTGAAGGTGGTAAAACCAAAAAACTTCTTCAGGTAATCGTTTAAAGATATATTTGAATTGATTTCCATTTAACTCTCCTGGGATATAACTACTTGATTATTAAATAATTACACTTTTTTAAGCAAATACAAATATAACAAATATCAACGACTCAAATCTGAATTATATCATACTTATAAACACCGCTTTGAAATTTAAATACATTTGTACCTAAATTTACAAAAAAATATTTTAAAATTGTTAACGTTGCTTATTTATTACCTCTTTGTTTAAGATAATTTAAGAATGTTTTATAAGTTTGGGCAATTTTTTTAAACCTTAGAAATAACATACATGGCCAAGAGTACTAGTGGAGAAATGTCATTTTTGCAGCATCTGGAAGAATTAAGATGGCACCTTATTAAATCAGTTGTGGCCATTGTTGTTTTAGCAATTGCTGCCTTTATTTTTAAAGATTTTATTTTCGACGGTATACTGATAGCTCCCAAAGAACCCCATTTCTTCACAAATAAAGTATTTGCAGCCTTAGCCGAAAAGCTGAATACCCCTGCTCTGAAAATAAACGAAAAGCCTTTTGAGTTGATCAACATCAATATGTCCGGTCAATTCTCCACCCATATCTGGATATCGGTAATTAGTGGTTTAATTCTGGCATTTCCTTATATTGTTTATGAATTCTGGAAATTTTTGAGTCCTGCACTGTATGAAAAAGAACGCCGGTATGCCAAATATGCGATCTTTGCTATATCAGCGCTGTTTTTTACCGGGATTCTGTTTGGTTATTATTTAATTGTACCTCTTTCAATTCACTTTTTAGGATCGTATCAGGTAAGCGAATCGGTGGCAAATACAATCAATTTACCATCCTACTTTTCGACAATTGCTTCGGTCACTCTAGCCTCAGGTCTCATTTTTGAGCTCCCTGTAATCATTTACTTTCTTTCTAAAATTGGAATTGTTACCCCTGAATTTTTGCGGAAATATCGTAAACATGCCATTATCGTTATCTTAATTGTTGCTGCCATTATTACACCACCGGACATGTTCAGTCAGATTCTGGTTACAATTCCTTTGATTATCCTGTATGAGGTTGGTATTGTGATTTCAGCAAGTATTTACCGACAGAAGGAAAAAGAGTCGGCAGCCTAAGCAAACAAGTTTTGCATAATTTTTGTTAAGGGAACTTATTCGATTAATTTTGTCATCGAAATGTTCTGCAATTATGAAAAATTTCATACTTAGTATTGCCTTATTGTTCACACTTATAGTACTAAGTTCAAGTCTTAGTGCCCAAACTACGAAAATCAGAGGTAAGGTTACCGAAAAAGGTTCCAAGGAAGCTATCCCATTTGTGAATGTTGTTTTAAAAGGAACAACAGCAGGTACCGTAACTGACTTTAACGGCGACTATTTTATTGAAACCAAGGCTACTTCGGATTCAGTTGTTTTTTCCTGTTTAGGATATAAACCCATTACCGTTCACATTGTAAAAGGCAGCTTCCAAACCATAGATATTGATATGGAACAGGTCGATTTCCAGCTTAATGAAGTTATAGTTTTACCGGGTGAAAACCCTGCAGTCACTTTGCTTAAAAAAGTGATTGCCAGAAAAGATGTGAATAATCCAAAAAATATTAGTTCGTACAATTATGAATGTTACAATAAGCTGCAGTTTGATATCAACAATTTTGATGAGAAGTACCGCAAAAACAAACTCATGAATAAACTGCAGTTTGTTTTCGATTATGTGGATACTTCGGCCATTACAGGAAAAACTTATTTGCCCTTTCTTTTAATTGAGTCGGTCTCCGACAACTTTTATCAAAGTAAACCTAAACTCGAACGTGAAGTTATTAAGGCGTCCAAAATTTCGGGAACTGAAAACGAAAGCGTTGCCCAGTTTACTGGCAAAATGTATCAAACCTATAATATTTATGACAATACCCTTGATGTTTTTGGGCAAGGCTTTGTTAGTCCTATATCGGATTACGGTACAGCTTTTTATAAATATTACCTGATTGACAGTGCCTTTATTGATAAAAACTGGTGTTATCAGATTTCATTTAAACCGCGCCGGAAACAGGAATCGGCTTTTAGTGGTTTTGTATGGATTGCAGATACAAGTTTTGCCGTTAAGAAAGCTCAGATACGAATACCAGACGATGCAAATCTCAATTTCGTACACGACCTGGTTGCAACAGCCGAATACAAACAGGTTAATGATTCGGTTTGGTTGCCCGAGGTTGATTTTCTTTTTATTGACTTTAACCTAACTGACAAAACGACAGGCTTTTTTGGACGAAAAACAACAACATACAAAAATTATCAACTTAATGCTCCAATTGCAAAGGAGATTAAAGAACTTAAAAACAACATAAGTGTTGCCGACGATGCTATGAAGAAAGACGAAACTTTCTGGGAATCGGCTCGGCACATTCCACTTACAAAAAAAGAAGAGAACATTTATGCAATGGTCGATTCGGTTCAAAATCTCCCTATATACAAAACCTTTGTCGACCTTCTTAACCTTTTTATTAATTATTATTACGTGGTTGGAAAAGTTGAAGTAGGTCCATATTACACCTTATACAGCTTTAATCCCATTGAAGGAAATCGGTTCCGGTTAGGAGGACGTACCAGCAACAGTTTCAGTACAAAACTTATGCTTTCGGGACACGTTGCTTATGGTACGCGCGACGGAAAGTTTAAATACGGAGCAGGAGCACTCTACATGCTCGACAAGGAACCCCGTCTTGCTGTGGGGGGAAATTTTGAAAATGATATACAGCAATTGGGAAAAAGTGATAATACTTTTTTAAGTGATAACATTCTTTCCTCTATTCTGAGCAGACATCCCAATGATAAACTTACTATGGTTTACAAACGAAAGTTGTTCCTTGAGAAAGAATGGATGCCGGGACTTTCAAATACAATTTCGTTTAACCATAAAAGAATAATACCCGGGCAGAATGTGCCATTTAATACACTCAACGGATTAGACACAGTTGCAGTGGGTTCGGTAAGAACAACAGAAATTACCCTTAACACCCGTTTTGCATTTCAGGAGAAGTTTATTGAGGGTGAATTTGAGCGTGTTAGCTTAGGTACGGAATATCCGATTGTTAACTTTAATGTAAGCGCCGGTGTTCCCAATATTTTTAAAAGCAGTTACAATTACTTAAAGTTAAATCTGAACGTTGAACATTATGTAAACACCTATCCTTTCGGATATTTCAAATACAACCTGGATGCAGGTAAAATATTTGGCAAAGTCCCCTACCCTCTGCTGGAACTCCACAAAGGAAACGAGACCTATTCGTTTGATTATTCATCATTTAACATGATGAATTATTATGAATTTGCAAGCGATCAATATACCAGCTTATTTCTGGAACATCACTTTCAGGGTGCATTTTTGAATAAGATTCCCCTGCTGCGCAAACTAAAATGGCGTGAAGTGGTTTCTGCTCATGGTCTGGTTGGAAGTATCAATGAATCAAACCGTTCAACAATGATTTTCCCACAAGGATTACATAGTGTTCGGGAACCTTACTTTGAAGCCAGTGCAGGTGTAGAAAATATTTTCAAATTCCTGAGGGTAGACGCCATGTGGCGCCTCAATCATCTCGACCACGAAGATGTTTCCCCGTTCGGGATAAGAGCCATGCTACAGTTTATATTCTGATTGAAACTACATACGTTAACATTACTTAAAAAAATAACAACAAATAGGTTAAAACTCTATATTTGGGTTTTTATTTTATAATTGAAATATGATTCTTCGTACGGAAAACCTTGTGAAACGGTATAAAAGCCGTGTGGTTGTAAAAGGAGTGAGCATTGAAGTAAAACAAGGTGAAATTGTAGGTTTACTAGGCCCCAACGGTGCCGGTAAAACTACTACATTTTATATGATAGTTGGTTTAATTGTTCCCAATGAAGGTAAGATTTTCCTGGACGATTCCGAAATCACACAAGAACCCATGTATCGCCGTGCACAGAAAGGTGTTGGGTACCTGGCGCAGGAAGCTTCCGTATTTCGTAAATTAAGTGTTGAAGATAATATCAGGGCGGTTTTGGAAATGACAAAACTCTCGAAAGCCGAGCAGGACGAAAAAGTTGAGTCGCTTTTACAGGAATTTGGTTTGGTAAAAATTCGTAAAAGTCTAGGAATTCAACTCTCGGGTGGAGAACGCCGCAGAACTGAAATTGCAAGGGCTTTAGCAATTGATCCCAAGTTTATTTTGCTCGACGAACCGTTTGCAGGAGTTGACCCCATTGCTGTTGAAGATATTCAGTCTATTGTGGCTAAACTTAAGAATCGTAATATTGGAATTCTGGTTACCGACCACAATGTACACGAAACATTATCCATCACCGACAGAGCCTATCTGCTTTTCGAAGGTTCCATACTTAAAGCCGGAACAGCCCAGGAACTTGCCGACGATGAACAAGTGCGCCGGGTTTATCTGGGTAAAAATTTCGAGTTGAGAAATTATTAGAAATATTACAGGGAACACTTTATATGGTTTCCCTGTAATATTTATCGTAAATTTCGCGATTACGTTCTAAAAGATCAATGGAATATTTATAGGCCTTATCATCGTCTTTGGCTTTTACTGCCTCAATAATATCCAATTCGAATTTGAGTGTATATTCCTTCTCTCCTTCTATGTTTCCGTAAATAATATTTCGCATTCGAGGCAGCAACGAATATATTGGCTCCATGGTAATAATCACAATAGGATTACCAGTAGCTTTGGCCAGGTTCATGTGGAATCTGTTGATGATATCAGCCTCGAGCTGAGTATTGTCTGGATCGCAACGTTCGAGTTCGTTGTAATTTTCGATAAGTGTTTTTATGTCCTCTTCGCTTCTGTTTTTTGCAGCCAATCGGGCAATTTCGGGCTCAAATATCCTTCGTACCTCAATAATTTGCATAATCAGGTTGGAGTCGAACCTTAAGTCGTAATACAAGTTAAGTGAATTGATGGCATCTTCAATTCTGATCTCCGACACATACATGCCACTGCCTTTTTTAATAACAATCAGTCCTCTGGCGCTCAGACGACGTAAGGCTTCGCGCAAAGCTGTGCGGCTAACGGCAAATTTTTCACAAAGTTCCTTCTCCGAAGGAAGTTTTGTTCCATTTATCAATTTTTTTTGCCTGATAGCCTCTTCTATTTTTCGTTCAATTTTTTGGCTAAGAGTTTGTGTTGTACCTATTTTTTCAAAAATTTCATCCATTTATTCCTGGGTCGCTAAAAATTTGCTAAAGTTACATCTTTTTTGAAAGAGGCAATAATAATAAAACTCAACAAATTAACAGTTTTTTGTTGGTATAATTTCAAATGAACGAAAAAATCTTCAAAAAAATCTGAAAGATATATTACTTCATACAATGTTTAATCGTTATCCTCCTCTTCCCGTTCTTCCATGAGCATGTCATCATAATAAACAATTTTCCAGGAATTATCGAAATCCTCTACCAAAGCAGAAAGGGATTCAACCCAGTCGCCCGAATTCATATAAACAAGTTCATCGTATTTTGTAATGGCCGGGTGGTGAATATGACCACAAATAACTCCATGACAATTTCGGGAGCGTGCTAAATTTACAAGTTCTTTCTCGAAGTCGGAGATGTACGATACTGCCGATTTTACTTTTTGCTTAATTACTTTTGAAAGAGAATAGTATGGCAACCCCTTTTTAATTCGGCGGTTGTTATATACTTTGTTCAACCATAATAAAAACGTATAGCCAACATCACCCAACTTGGCCAGCCATCGGAGGTTTGTTGTAATTGTATCGAAAACATCGCCATGCAATACGAAGTATTTCTTATCTCCGCTTACATGATAGTGGTCTTTAACAATCTGTAGCCGGTTAAATTCAAAGGGTATCAGGTTGTCGAGAAAGTCATCGTGATTGCCCCGGAGATAAATTATTTGAGTGTCCTTTTTGTCGAGCATTTTAAGGATAACCCGAAAAAAACGAGTGTGTTTCTTTTTCCACTTACTCCCTTTCCTCAGTTGCCAGCCATCAATAATATCCCCATTCAAAATCAGCTTTTCGCAGGTGTTGGTTTTTAAAAAACGAACCAGTTCTTTGGCTTTGGAGTTTTTGGTTCCTAAGTGAACATCGGAAATGATAATGGTTTTGTAATGATTCTTTTTTAACATAAGTTTTATTGCAAATAAAATGTTTCAAAAAGACTAAATTGTTAAGGTAAAGTTAACAAAACCTGAACATAAGCGAATAAAAAGTTGGGCCTAACCTAAGGAATGACAAACTTTATCATTTTTTTCTGCGAAATAATTTTAATTTAGCGCATCCTAAAAAAATCCTGCTGTGACAGAAAGAGAAAAAATTGCATTCATCATAAATCCTAAGTCGGGAACTGTAAGCAAAAAGAATATTCCCGATCTTATAAATGCCTCATTGGATTTAAGAAAATATGAGCCTGTGTTTTACTTCACCCGTGAAGCAGGGCATGCTCCTAAATTAGCTGCCAAATGTGTTGAAGATGGCATAACAAAGGTGGTTGCAGTTGGTGGCGATGGAACTGTAAATGAGGTGGCAAGGTCGCTTGTTCAAACCAACACTGCATTGGGTATTATTCCTGGCGGCTCAGGAAATGGTCTTGCCAGGTATTTAGGCCTCCCCTTAAAAACTCCCGATGCTATCGCTATGTTTAACAACTGCGATGAATCATCTATTGATTATGGCACTATTAATGGTAATCCGTTTTTCTGCACCTGTGGAGTTGGATTTGATGCGCATATAGGAAATAAGTTTGCACAAAGTAAACGAAGAGGATTTTTCACCTATGTAAAAGAAACTATTTACGCGTTTTTTCATTATCAACCGATGAAGTATAAGCTGAAAATTGATGGTGAAAAATATAAACATCAAGCTTTTATGGTGACCGTGGCCAATGCGGGCCAATATGGAAACGATGCCTACATTTCTCCTTCGGCTGATATCCGCGACGGATTGCTCGATGTCTGTATTCTTTCTCCCTTCCCGAAAGTAAAGGCCTTCGACCTTGGTATACGTTTATTCAAACGCACCATCGACAAAAGCGAATATGTAAACGTAATAAAAGGTAAAAAAATCAGAATAAAAAGGAAAAAAGAAGGCGAAGTCCACCTGGATGGTGAACCTGCCATGATGGGTAAAAAGATTAAAATTAAAATTGTTCCTTTAGGATTAAAGGTGTTAATACCAAGGAAATAGAACCGGTTTAATTTAGGTTCTTTACATCTGTAAATAACTGTTGGATACTGCAATCCAAGCGGTTGCGCACTAATTATATAAATAATACTTCTTTGCTCTATCACGGAAACTTTCAACATCCTTAAACCAGAGGCCGACAATGGATTCCACCCGGAAATTCTTTGTAAATTCTATTCTTACCCTATCGGTTCCGCAAACCTGATCGAACATTTTAAGCCGGCTTTTTTCGCACATCTCAAAAACATTTTTCGCAGGCCATAACTTATGGCATTCCTGCAAAATATAAAACTGAACCAGCGAAAGAGGTGCCTTTTCATAATCGGTAATATGAATCTGAACACCATGGATCATCTCTCCCTTTGAAGTGCTGTAATATGGTTTGAAATGAACAGGACGAAAAATAATTCCCGGCAGATTCAATCCATTGAGGTTCGATGCCAGCGAATCAGCGTTAATCCATGGAGCTGCCGCAAGCTGAAAAGGCAGGGTATACCCTACACCTATATTAATGGTATAAAGCTCTCCGAGAATTCCAGTTATTGGGTAAAAATATGATGTATATGGATGTGGAATATGGGGAGAAGATGGCACCCAAGGTAATCCGGTTGCTTCGAAATTCATGGAACGCTTCCAACCCTTCATGGGGATAACTTTCAGATTACATTTTACTTTTCCGGCAAGCATACCTTCGCTGTTTAGAAAAGTTGCCAACTCTCCTACTGTCATTCCATGTATATATGGTATGGAAAACTGACTTACAAATGAAACAAATTCCGGCTCGACCAAACATCCTTCAATTTTATTACCTCCCAAAGGATTGGGCCTGTCGAGCACAATAAATTCAATATTGTTCTCTGCAGCAGCTTCCATCACCAGTCCTAGTGTGCTGATATAAGTGTACGACCTCGATCCTATATCCTGAATATCATAAACAAGAACATCAATACCTTTCAGCATTTCTTTGCCTGGTTTGCGTGTTGAACCATAAATGCTGTACACAGGAAGTTTTGTTTTCGCATCGGTGTAGGTCGCAACATATTCCCCGGCCTGATATTCACCCCGTACACCATGCTCGGGACTAAATAAGGCAACAAGCTTAAGTTTCTTCTGCTCAAACAGTATATCAACGTCCGAGCGCAAGTGCTTGTCAACTCCGGTAGGATTGGTTATCAATCCTACTCTTTTGTTTTCGAGATCTTTAAAGTCCCGATCCATTAAAACCTGTAATCCGGTTTTCACCTGAGCACCAGTGCTAACCAGTATTACAAGAAACACGACTGAAAAAAAAATTCTTTTCATATTAAGAAACAGGTATTAATCTTTTGTTATTGTAATTGGAAAAAATATATTTGTAACATGTAATACAACATAACAAATTTATAAACTTTATTATAATTTAAAATAGCTATAAATATACAAACTACTGGTAATGGAAGCTATTACTGTTGATAAAAGAAAAACGAAATGGAGCATTGCCAGTAACTTAAGTTGGATACGGATTTATTCTTTATTAATACATTATAATGCTCTATAACATGTAATACATGTCAGAAATGAGATCGTTTATACTAATAGTCTTAATAGTGTTACTAACTCAATGTCAGAAAAAAGAAGACATTCATGAAATAGTAGCGTCCGTGCAGAAGGAGTTTGTCCCCGATTCGCGGGTTGGAATCTTTTCAGTTACAGCAACAAATAAAATATCCGGTATTTTGCTTAAAGGAGAAACTGACAATAAAGAAAGTTATCAAAAGTTAATCAAAACTTTTCAGGACAAAGGTTACAACATTGAAGACAGCATTACGCTTTTGCCTGTTAAAATGGACCATCCCTGGGCATTGGTAACCGTGAGTACGGCAAATATGAGACTCAATCCATCGCACGATGCCGAAATGGGTACACAGGCTCTGTTGGGAACTCCGTTGAGGATTTTGAAAGAAGAAGATGGCTGGTTTTTGGTCCAAACACCCGAAAAATACCTCTCGTGGATTGAAGAAGATGTAGTTGAACCTTTATCGCAGGAAACTTTTGAGAGCTGGCGCTCTTCAGAAAGAGTATTTGTAACCGCATGGCTTGATTTTTTAAGGGACCCAAATTCAAACAAGGTAATAACAAATGTGACAGCCGGTTGTATTCTCCAGAAAAACTCCGAAACCAAAGACACCTGGATTGTTTTCACTCCCGACGGCCGCAAAGGCAAACTCCCTAAAAACAGCGCTGTAGATTTTAAGTCGTGGAAGGAAAAAACAATCACTGAAAAAGATAAAGTACTCGAAACTGCAAAAATTTTTATGGGTACCCCCTATTTATGGGGAGGCACATCAATTAAAGGCGTCGACTGCAGTGGGTTTGTCAAAACAGTTTATTATCTGAATGGCTGTATCCTTGCCCGTGATGCTTCACAACAGGTGCTTTATGGAGAAGATGTCCCGATTGATGAAAAGTTCAGCTTTAACCCGGGCGACTTGGTGTTCTTCGGGCGACGTGCAAAAGATGACAAGCCGGAGAAAGTTACACATGTTGGCCTCTATCTCGGCGACTCCGAGTTTATTCATTCATCGGGTTTGGTGAAGATTAACAGTTTCGACAGCAGCCGGACAAATTACAGCCGCTATCGCACCATTAGTTTGCTAAAAGTGCGGCGAATAATTGGAAGAATAGATTCAGAGGGAATTCAATCGGTTAAGAATCATTCATGGTACTAATTTTTATCAGAAACGAAGATGACTCACTCTCCTAAACCTGAAAAAACAAGCCGCAGAGACTTTTTCAAAAAAGCCGGACTGGTTTATGGCGGAGGCATGATTGCCTCGATGGGTTATGGATTTTCAATGGTTCCCAATATTAATATTAATGGAGGTAAAAAAATGGTATTACGTTTTAAACCTTACGAGCTTCAGCTCAAACATACTTTTACCCTGGCCTCAAGCAGCCGGAAAACTACTCCGGTAATGCTTACTGAAATTGATTTCGAAGGAGTTACCGGCTATGGTGAAGCCTCCATGCCTCCCTACCTGGGCGAAAGTCACGAAACGGCAACAGCTTTTCTTTCGAAAGTGGATCTTTCCCGATTTAAGAATCCTTTTTTAATAGAAGATATTTTCGATTACATAGATGGTATTGCACCAGGTAATTATGCCGCCAAAGCTTCGGTCGACATTGCTTTGCACGATCTGGTCGGCAAAATAATGGGTCAACCGTGGTATAAAATCTGGGGACTGAACCCGGCCAAAACGCCAAACACATCTTTTACTATAGGAATTGACAGCCCTGAAGTGATAAAGGAGAAAGTTCTGGAGGCCGCACCTTACAGGATTCTAAAGGTGAAACTTGGAAGAGATAACGACCGCGAAATAGTAAGCACCATTCGCAGAACCACCGATAAACCTCTTTGTGTGGATGTTAATCAGGGTTGGAAAGATAAGAACCAGGCCTTGGATATGGTGAATTGGCTTAAAGAACAGGGAGTTGTTTTTGTTGAACAACCCATGCCTAAGACTGCTATTGACGAAATTGCCTGGCTCACCTCAAAAAGTCCTTTGCCAATTATTGCCGACGAGGCGCTCCAGACTGCCAAAGATTTAAAACAAATAAGCGGCGCTTACAGCGGCATTAACATCAAACTGATGAAATGCGGCGGAATGCGGGCCGCCTTCACTATGGCAAAAATGGCTCGCGAAATGGGCATGAAAGTGATGATAGGCTGTATGACCGAAACATCGTGCGGCGTAACAGCAGCAGCCCAACTCTCGCCATTGGTCGACTGGGCAGACCTGGATGGAAATCTACTGATAAGCAATGATGTATTCGATGGATTAAAAATAAAGGATGGTAAAGTTGAATTACCAGACAGACCGGGAATTGGTGTTCAGAAATTGAAATAGTAATGAAATTGAGCTTTAAATACATAGGTACAGAAATCATAAAAGGAAGATTATTCCTGTTACTGGCTCTATTTTTCCTTTGCTCTCCAATTGTTAATGGTCAGCAACTTAGCTTTGCCTTTCTTACCGACTTGCATGTAAGCCCGGGTAACGATAACGAAGCTGCATTGTTTACTACCGTTGAAGATATCAATACTGGGAATTTCGACTTTGTTGTTGTAACCGGCGATTTAACCAATACAGGCTCAAATGTCGAACTAATGGCGGTAAAAACGGCGCTCGATAAGCTGAATAAACCATTATTGATTATCCCTGGTAACCACGAAACCAACTGGAGCGAAAGCGCTGGTCTGTATTTCAACCAACTCTGGGGAAACGACAGGTTCATTTTCCGCAAAAACGGATACCTGCTTGTTGGCTTTAACACAGGGCCATTCATGAAAATGGGCGATGGGCATGTAAAACAGGAAGACATACAATGGCTCAAACGTGTTTTAGGTCAGAATTCAAACGAAAAGCTTATTTCATTTTCTCACTACCCGATTGCCGATGGGCTGGATAATTGGACAGATATAGCTTCTGTCTTAAAATCCAATAACTGCTTAATTGATTTTTGCGGTCATGGCCATAAACTCATGCTGATGAATTTCGACGGAATGCCCGGCATTATGGGAAGAGCCCTGAAAGATAAAAAAGGTTTTGGTTATAATAAGGTTGAAATTGACAATGAAAAAGTTATTGTTTCCGAAAAGCTCCTTTCCGATGAATCCCTTCCTGAGAGCATTGAAGTTAATTTACTTAAAAAAGACAAACTTTTGGCGCTTCCTGTTTCTCCCAAACCAGATTTCTCAATAAATAATGGTTCAAAAGTACAAATCGACTTCAACCTTGAGGATACGGTTTCAATTTTTAACGGTCCCTGTCTTGTTGCCGATTCACTTGTGGTTTATGGTAATTCCGCAGGCTGGGTAAAAGCTATCCGAATTAAAAACAATACAAAATTATGGGAACAACAGTTTAACGGTTCTATATATTCCACACCTGTTTTAGCTGCGGGGCATCTTGTTTTCGGAACTGCCGATGGATTTTTCAAAGGTCTGGATATTAAAACCGGGAAAGAAAAATGGTCGGTAAATATTGAAAGTCCGGTTCTTGCTGAAGCTATTGCCGAAAAAAATCATGTATATATTGGTGGTGGAAGTAAAGCTTTCTATAAGATTGATGCGACCAATGGCCAAATCGTATGGAAATATACCGGGATAACAGGGCCTGTTCAGGGAAAACCTGCAATAGCAGGCAAAAACATAATTTTTGGCGCCTGGGATACACATTTGTATAACCTCAACAAAGAGAACGGTAACCTATTGTGGAGATGGAATAACGGTAAAAAACAGACCCTGTTTTCGCCTGGCAATATTGTTCCCGCCATATCGAACAACAAGGTTTTTATTGTAGCTCCCGACCGCTTCTTTACAGCGCTCGACCTAAAAACCGGAAAAGAAATATGGAGAACCGGTAAATATAAAGTTCGTGAATCGATGGGAATCAGCCCTGATGGCAAATATGTTTTTGCCAAACTGATGAACGACTCGGTTATAGCTGTTTCGTCAACCACCAGAGAGTTTAACCTTCAATGGGCAGCAAACGCAGAAATTGGTTACGACCACAACCCCTGCCCTATTGCAAGCAATAACAAATATTTGGCAATAGCTACCAAAAACGGGCTGGTGGTGGTTCTCGATAAAAAAACAGGCAATATTCTCTGGAAATATAAAATAGGTAATTCGTCGATTAACAAGCTTGTATTTCAAAACGATGGAAAGCTTTGGCTTACATCAACAGAAGGTAAAATAATATCTCTATCATATAAACTATAACTTTTATTACTCACAGTACATGACAATTAAACTTGCAAACTAAATTTCTATGAAAACAAAAAGAGTCACTTTTCTTTTTGCCCTCTTCTGCATGCTTTCGGGTTATGCAATTGGGCAAAGTATTACAGGAGAGGTAAAGGACGCCAAAACGGGCGAGCCTGTACCGGGAGCTAACGTGGTTGCAATTGGAACCACCGTGGGAACAGTTACTGATATGGATGGCAAATTTTCGTTAAGTCTCCCTTCGGGCAGCAAACAGATTCGCGTTTCCTTTGTCGGTTATAAGGAAAAGGTGGTTGATGTAATTCCGGGAGGAAGCTATACAGTTACCATTGATGTAGACGACCAAATGCTTAATGAAATTGTAGTTGTTGGGTATGGGTCGCAGAAAAAGGTAAATCTGACTGGTGCTGTAGCATCAGTTGATACCAAAGTTCTGGAAGCCCGCCCTATAGCCGATGTTGGACGAGGTCTCCAGGGTACAACTCCGGGACTAACAATTGTTGTTCCCAGTGGAGAACTTGGTTCCGACCCAATAATGAAGATACGCGGACAATATACTTCAATTGAAGGTAAGGGGACTCCCTTAATTCTAGTAGATAACGTTGAAATACCATCAATACAACTTTTAAATCCTGATGATATTGAATCTATCTCCATTTTAAAAGATGCCGCATCTTCCTCTATTTATGGCTCTAAAGCTGCTTTTGGTGTAATTTTAATTACAACAAAAAAAGGGGCCAAACAAGAAAGCGTAAATGTTTCTTATTCTACAAGTCTCTCTTTCCAGAATGTAGCAAAAAAAATGGAAATGGGACGAATAGATGCCTTAGATTACACTGTTGAAGCTATGAAACGTGTTAACGCCACAAGTGCGGGAGTATTCTGGCAGATGACCGCTGAAGGTTTTGACAAAGCTAAAGAGTGGCAAAAAAATTGGGGTGGAAAGATAGGAAAAAATGATCCTTATGTTTATGGAAGAGATTGGTATGTCGATGCCAACAACAGAAAAATAGGATTAAGAACATTTGATCCGTACGATTATATGATAAAAGAATGGACCCCAACCCAAACCCATAATTTATCTGTAAACGGGAGAAGCGGAAAGACTGATTATAATGTTAGTTTAGGGTATTTGGATCAGGAAGGAATTATACAACCATCAAAACATGATGATTTTCGTCGATATAATGGCGCAGTAAGAGTAGGGGCTGATATTACAAAAAATCTGCGGATTTACGGAGGTACCATGTATTCGAAAAGAGTAAAAAGATATGCCTATGCAACAAACTCTACTACAGCCGATCCCTGGTTATACATATACCGCTGGGGGCCAACCTATCCATTCGGAAAGGAAGATGGAGAATCGTTAAGAAGTCCAGCATACGAATTGGAAGCTGCTAATACAGCTATGCAGGAAACTAACTACACGAGTATGAATGGAGGAATAAACTATACCCCTCTGAAAAATTGGAATATCAATCTTGAATATACATATGCCGACCAAGGGTACAATACAAAGCGTCCAGGTACAAGATTTACAGCCCGTGACACTTGGTCATCTGCAATTCCTAAATTAGATAAAGATGGAAACCGGATCTATGTTAATTCAAACGGAGAGATAGTTCCATCGTCTGCCGAAGGTGCAATGGCTGCTTTTCGCCTTGCCTCCAATACCTATACCGGCATTGGAAGTAACCCAGATCACGTTTACGAATATGCTAAACACGATAAATGGTCAACACTTAATTTCACTACATCATATGATCTTAGTATTGAAGATTCTCATAAGTTCAAATTTATGCTTGGTGCTTCCAGGATTGGCTATGAATATACTTATAACTGGTCACAAGTAACCCAACTTGTTGATTATGGGAATCCTCAATTTGATTTAGCCTATGGAACCCAAACTTCCAGTGGCGGTGCATACTGGGAATCGCAGGTTGGATTCTTTGGACGATTGAATTACAACTTTAGAGAAAAGTACTTATTGGAAAGCAACTTACGTTATGACGGCTCATCTAAATTCCCTAAAGATTTAAAATGGCGGGCTTTCCCTTCGTTTTCTGCAGGATGGCGAGTAACTGAAGAAAATTTCATGAAATGGACAGAGCCAGTTTTAAGCGGAATGAAATTAAGGGCTTCATGGGGTATGATTGGAGATCAGTCCGTTGACAATGCTCTTTATATTCCAACCATAAAGGGATCACAAAATTACTGGTTAATAGGTGGCGCGCGTTCATATCAGTTCGCAACACCTGATGCAGTATCGGAATCTATTACATGGCAGGATATAGCAACTCTGGACTTTGGCCTTGATATGCAATTTCTGAACAATTCACTAACTGCAACATTCGACTGGTACCAACGAAACACTAACAACATGATTGTTCCCCAGGAAGGTATTGCAGGAGGATTTGGTACAGCTGCTCCAAAAAGTAACAACGGCTCTTTAGAAACCAAAGGATATGAAATTCAATTAGATTATAATCATAGATTTAGTAATGGTTTGGGCATCAATATAACTGCAACATTCGATGATGCTATCACGAAGATTACCAAATATGGTTCTACCAAAAGTATAGATTCCTGGTATGTTGGAAAAACTTACGGAGAAATTTGGGGGTACGAAACTGACAGGTTATATCAAAAAGAAGATTTTGCTTATGACAATAATGGACAGCTAATCCTTGTGGCTTCTAAAGACATTCCAACCGTAAAGGTTAATCAATTAGCTGACCCAAATGCTCCAACACAAGCATTCCTTCAAAATACTACCTTTATTTTTGGTCCTGGGGACGTAAAACTTAAGGACCTGAATAATGATGGAGTTATTAACGATGGAACACGCTTAACCAATGATCATGGCGATCTAAAGAAAATTGGCAATTCAACTCCTCGATATAACTACAGCCTAAGGATAGGAGCTGACTATAAAGGCTTTGATGCTTCTGTATTTCTTCAAGGAGTTGGCTCCCGTCAAATTTGGGGTAATGGTTCTCTAGTTATACCTGGTTATAATTCTTCAGATGGAGGGATGTCCCAAACTATTGCAGGAGACTTCTGGAAAGAAGATAGAACTGATGCATTTTATCCTAGACCATACAATTACAGTTTAGTCGCCGGAGCTGATGTTACCAAATTAAAAGGCAACATGGCTGTGCAATCCAAGTATTTGTTAGATATGTCCTATTTAAGAATAAAGAATATCACTCTTGGGTATACACTTCCATCTGCTGTTTCTAAAAAACTAAGAATTTCCAAACTTCGAATCTATGGTGCACTTGAGAACTTCTTTACTTTTGATAAACTTGGCGACCTTCCAGTTGACCCGGAAGTGATTTCAGGAGTTTCCATGTGGAGAACCGATACTGACTATAATTCAAATCGTACCGGTGTTGGTGTTCCTACCTACAAGAGTGCCTCAGTTGGTCTTCAATTAAACTTTTAAAAAAAATATCATGAAAAAGCATATAATTATTTTAATGATAGCCATCGGTCTGGCATCTATGGGATGCGAAGATTTTCTTGACAGAACTTCCCTTACCACTATGAATGACGATACTTACTGGACAAGTGAAAATAGTGCCCGCTTATTCGCTAATGGATTTTATTCCAATTACTTTGTTGGTTATAACAGTAGTTGGGGAACTGATTATACACCTATGAGAGGCTATAATTTCTCTGATGACTATGCTTCTACAGGTCAACAAACAAACTTTGAAAATCAGGTACCTGCAACAAGAGTCTCAACTAGTGAAAGTGTATTAATGCTAACAAATTATGCGGGCCCAATATGGAGTTTTGCATGGGTAAGAAAAGCTAACTACTTTATAGAAAGAGTTGAGGGTATAAAAGAAAAATTTCCCAATGAAGAATCATATAAGCACTGGGTTGCAGTTGCCAGGTTCTTTCGGGGATACGAGTATAGCCGCTTAACCAGTGTATTTGGAGATGTTCCCTACTTTGATAAAGTAATCAAAGATAATGAATTGGTGACTATGTATAAAGATAGAGATAATCGTACAGAGGTAATGGATAAGGTTTACGATGATTTTGTTTTTGTTCTTGATAATATGAAACTCGCAGACATTCATGCTCAATATTTGAATCGCTATATAGCAGCAAGTTTTATTTCACGATTAATGCTATTTGAAGGAACCTGGCAAAAATATCACTTAAATAATCAGGAAAAAGCCAAACAATATCTCGAACTAGCTGTAAAAGCTGCGGATCTTGTAATGAAATCGGGTAAATATGCATTTACAAGCGATTTCAGATCATTATTCGGCTCCGAAGATCTTTCCGGTAATAAAGAAGTAATAATGTATCGAGCTTATGACGCAACATTAAGTACTACTCATTCTGCCACATCCTATAGCAATGGTTATGAAGGCCAACCTCAGGCTGCAAACCTAAAATTGGCAAAGGCTTTCTTATGTAATGACGGTAAGCCCTATACTCTAACTTCAGTTCCCAATGGAAACCAGTTGGACTTAAAAAATATGATAGCAACTAGAGACTCCAGATTTGAAGGTACTTTCCTGGATGTTCCCCGAGCCGAGGCTGCTACTTTATTATACTGTGTCAAGTTTACTGATCGTGTTGGACCTACTTATTATCCAGGCCCATATCCAGCAAAATACACCTCTAACACAAACACCAGCGATGCTCCTGTAATTAGATTGGCTGAGGTTGTACTCAACTGGATTGAAGCTAAAGCAGAATTGGCTACAATGGGTGGAACTGCTGTAAATCAGTCCGATATAAATGCATCAATAAATGCCATCAGACTTCGTCCCCTTGCTCCCGAAGCCAAGGCAAAAGGTGTTGTTCTTACAGCTCCTCTTGACCTTGCCAACCTGTACGATGATCCTGAACGAGACGCGGATGTTCCAGCTCTTTTATGGGAAATTCGTCGTGAACGCCGTATGGAATTTGCTTTTGAACATAGCCGTTTACTCGACATTAAACGATGGAAAAAAATTGATTACATGAAAAACTCAGATCCCGATAATATGCGTGGTTTGTGGATTAATTTTAAAACCGAATTCCCCTCCTTTGTAAAAGGGAAGGAAAATAATTTGTTTGTTCAGCCGCTAATAGGTGCCCCAATTAAATATACAGGCAATAACCTTGACGATATGGTTGGCTTTTATATTCCTCAAAATATTAAAAACCGTGACGACTTTACCAATAGAGTTTACTTAGCTCCGGTTGGTCAAAATCAAATCACTCAATATGCCGAAAAAGGCTTTAAATTAACTCAAACTCCTGGTTGGGAATAGTTGTATTAGTTTAGTTATCGTTACGTTGAAGGGCCGCATTTTGCGGCCCTTTTTTATGCCTTACTAAAGGCAAAATTGAATTCCCGTATGGAATATGGCTGGATTTATAATCTGGCATAAAAGCCTTAATCTAAGAAATAAGTCAAACACTCTTTGACAGATAAGTCAAAACCCTTTTGACCGGGTTGTCAAAGGCCATTTGACAAGTAAGTCAAGGATACATTGACTGATAAGTCAATCACCCTTTGACCGGAAACTCAAAAGCACTTTAAAATTATTATCGCATAGTTCTAACAACGCTATAATGAACATTTTTTTAAAACAGACAATTCCTGGATTTATCAACATTAATAAAGCATTTTTATCCGGGTTGGTTAATTGTGCTTTATTCGAATTAATAAAACCTCTTTATCCGGGCGGATTAAGAACATTTATCCGAACAGACAAAACACCATTGTCCGACCGGATAACACACCATTGTCAACATCGACAACATACCATTGTCCGAGCGGACAACAATCTATTGTCCGGTAAGACCCTTTCACGTCAAACTTGATAAATATCCTGATTAATTTCAATCGCGAAAAGCTCCTTTGAAACCTCTTGGCTATTTGCAACGTAAACCACAATTGCAAATCAAACTGTCGACTCTTAATAAAACTACCCCAAATGAAACCCGAACAAATAGATGATATCCTTAGGTTTATTCCTAAACAGTTTGTTGATGGAGCTACGCAAAAAATAGATATACCATGAGAAAACTGTTTAAGAATGACGGACTGTTTGTTGCGACGTTCAGTTTAATCTGTACAATCCTGATCATTTTTAATTTAGATGTTGTATACGATGACCTTAAACACCCGGAAAAAAGCACATCTCCAACAGGTTCTGGTCGTATGTTTTTTTTATTGTTATATTACATTGATAAACATGTAGGAAAAACAGGTCTGTATTCATTTTTTATCCTTTTGGCAATTTTATTTACTCATTTGTTTATTGTTTCATTCAAGGATAAAAATGAATAACCCCCGTTGCTCCGCGGCTGTAAATCAGCACAAAGCGTTTGGCTAAGGTTCCACCTTAGTCGAATATATGTTTACAGGCTTTTGACTGACATTTCAAATAGCAAGATGGGTAGATATTTTTACCCCCTATTGCCTCAAGGAACTCAAGTTAATATAGAAATCCAAACAACCACAGGGGAATGGTATTACCGGTACCGTATTCAATATCGTCCTTTACCAGAAAGGCATTCTCCAATCCTTGAATTTGTTTACGTTGTTTGTTTTTGCCTCCTATTTCAAAAGTAACTGTATTATCAACAAGGAAATCCCCGGCAGGAGAAAATACAATTTTATGCATGGCCGAAAGCTGATTAACAAAAAAAGTCTCCCTGTCAGTACCTCTGTTTGTGTTTGAATATGTTATTGATTTGGCTATGTTAGGATTGTGCAGATATATTTTTTCGGGTTTCGTTAAAAAACTCATTCCAAACGAATCATTTCGCAACTGATAAATAACAGAAGCTTTTTCCAGAAGATAAAGTAAGCGCAACAACTGATCACGTGTGGTGTCCACTTTGTGGCTTAGTTCTGTAATATTGGGTTTAAATGGCACCGACTCGGCAATAATGCCCAGCAATTTACGTAATTTAACTACAGTTCCGTAAGCTATGTTATCTATAGCTGGAAGATCACTCTCAAGAATAAGTGCAATTACCTGAGCTAATCGCTTTGAATAGTATTCCTGCCCCTGAATGAAAAAAGGGAAAGCTCCATATTGCAAGTACTCGTTAAAAGCCATAAGTGGTTTTATCTTCGATACTATTTCCTTTGTCAGCACTTCATGATTATCAGTTATCTCTTTGAGACTAAAAGCGGGAAATGTAATCCCATATTTAAGCTCAATGAATTCGCGCAGTGACAATTCGTTAAAATTAAAAACCAGAGACCGGCGACTGAGATCGGCAGCACCTTCTGATAACATAAGTGCAGATGAACATGTTATAAGTAGTTGTAATTTAGAATAGCGGTCGTATATCGTTTTTATTTCACGCGACCAATCAGGATATTTATGCACTTCATCCAATACAAGCAATTGTCCCCCTCCCTTGTAAAATTTATCAGCAAGTTCCGATATACTTACAGTGGAGATTAGAATATCATCAAGACTCAAATACAAAGCTTTTTGTGCGGGTAAACACGTTTCTTTTATGTATTGTAAAAGCATTGTAGTTTTCCCGGACCCTCTGGCACCTTTAACAATGACTAAGCGTTGACCCCGGGGCAGCTCTTTCAACAGATAACGCTTGAATAACGTTGGCGTTTCCTGCACTTTATTTGTTGAAAGTTCGAAAAATATATCCATGTTTGTTGTTTTAAGACAACACAAATATAAACTAATTGTAGTTTTCAATCAACACATATCGAAATGAAATGTTGATTACAAACTACATTTTCGCGAATAATAGGCATCCTAAACAGCATTAAATCTTTCTTAGCATAGTTGCGCTTTATTAAGGAAAAGAGCACATTTTTTAAATCTTCACATAAACTACTTCCGTTAGAAAGTTCCCTGAAATAAAATTGCCAGAAATGAAAACCCCCTGTTGACCAGAGATTGTACATTAGCAAGTGCGTTCGGCTAAGGTCCCCCCTTAGCCGAATAATGTTTACAGGCTCTTGACTGAAAACAATAATTTTAAACTCCCTTTAAATTATATCCGTTAGCAAAAATTTCCAGAAAAACCTGCTTAAAACCTAAACCTTTCATCCATAATCCCGTATCCAGGCTTAGTATATCGCAATTTCCGGGTGTTGCTTGATTTCTGCTGTGTTTGTTCCATAAAATTCCCCGGAAACCCTTGCCTTACTTATGTAGTGTGAAAAATTTTCCACACTTTTTAAAATAAAAGTTAAAACGTATGGTTATCTATATTGATTTATCTTGCTATTCTCGGATTTCCAACAACAGGACTTTACAATTATGAGATTATTTTTAATTCCCATTTTTATTTCTTGCTTCAACCTGGTAATGTGCGCCCAACCAAAGGATACGGGGTATATTATTCAGAGGATTGATTCATTAATCAGCCAATCGTTGCCTGCCCAGAATCCGGGTGGAGCTGTTGCGGTGGTTTCGGGCGATAAAGTGCTTTACCAGAAAACATTTGGTATGATGAGCCTGGAATACCAGTTGCCAAATACTGAGCACTCGCTTTTCAATTTAGCCTCTGTCTCCAAGCATTTTACCGCCTTTTGTATTCTTTTACTCGAAAAAGAAGGCAAACTCAAGCTCGACGACGATATCCACATTTATCTTCCCGAATTACCCGATTACAAATATAAGGTTACCATCAGCCAATTAATTCACCATACAAGCGGTATTCCTTCGTCCGACAATCTCCGTCTTTTTGCCGGGGTACCCTTTGAAGCACCCTGGGATGCGGACGACGAAATGGATATCATTTCGCGTTATCATCAACTTAACTACATTCCAAACAGCGAAGGAAATTACTCCAACTCAGGGTATTTCTTACTTGCTAAAATTATCGAAAGCATTAGCGGCCAAACATTCGACGATTTCCTTACGGAAAAAGTTTTTCAGCCTCTTGGCATGGACGAATCTTTTGTATACGACTCGCCTGGAAAGATTATCCCTGGCAAAGCTACAGGGTATAAAAAAGTTGACAATGCTTATATTCGCATGAATACCGACGGCGAATCGGTATACGGTTCCACAAACCTTTACACAAGCGTTAAAGATATGACTCTCTGGATGCAGAACGTTCTTAACCCAAAAGTTGGTGATCAGGAAATGATTGCAAAATTATTCTCACCCGATCATGTGCTTAATAATGGATACATCACTAACTATACTTATGGATTAAACGTAAGACATTATAAAGGCGTTAAAACGGCCGATCACAGTGGTTATGCCATGGGATTCCGGTCGCAGATTATTTTCTTCCCGAAAAACAATCTGGCCATTATTTCCATGAGCAATAATGAGAGTATCGATAATTGGTCTTTGGCGACTAATGTTGCCAACTGGTTCCTGAACGATCATTTTGTACCCGAAAAGAAATCGGAACGAAAAGAAATAAGACTTCCGGGCGATGTTTTACAAAACTACGCAGGAATTTATAAAATGACCAATGGGATGCAACTCAGCTTTGAAGTAAATAATGATACTTTTATGGTTTCGATGCCCGGTCAGCCAAAATACATTATGCGTGCTGAAAGCGAAACAGAGTTTTATGTTGATGAATTCAACGCTCGATGCAGCTTCGAGCTAGGCAGTAATGGAGAATGCCAGGAGTTAATATGGAACCAGAACAACCGCCAGCCCAAAGGCATGAAGGTGGGCGACTCGGGAATAGTTACATCGGCAGATTTGCAGCGATATACGGGCAATTATTTCAATGAGCCGCTGGATGTAACCTATCCTGTAGTTTTGAAGAAAAATACCCTTGTGATGGTGATTCCCAAAACATTCAAGACTTTTTATGGAGTTGACCGGGAGATAAATCTTGAATATTTCGGGAAAGACAGGTTCCTTACCCAAACCCTCGGGGTAGTGCAATTTACCCGAGACCGTAACGGTAATGTCAATGGCTTTAAAATTGTTGATTTTGGAAGGGTGAAGAACATTGCTTTTACAAAGAAAAGGGGATAAAAACTAATGAAAGAAATTAAGGGAATGAAGAGAATGAAAGGAATGAAATAATTGCTTCGAATTAGAACGGAGAGCCTCATTAAAGCAGAAATGCATAATGAGGCTTTTTTATTATTAGCAATGTGAGATTGACCTAAGAGCTTTTGTAACACAATAAAATTGAGGTAACAAACTCGTCCTTAAGTTTAACAATAGTGGCAATAAGATTAAATGACTGGACGAAAAGAGTGCAGAAGACGCGAAGAAAGGGTTAAAGAGGTTGACAACTTCATCCCGGAGCTCTGCTTCATTTAGAGAAACACAACTCTGGAGTTGCATAATTATAAAAAAGGTAGTCGGAACCTTTCTCCCTCTCTGATGGCGAGATGCTCTATTTACAAAAAAGAAAGATCAAATTATCGATCTTTTGCTATTTCAGCAGTTCTAACCGCGATACATCCAAACGCAGCAAAATAAACAGCATTATAGTAAAGGCCCACAGCGATGACCCTCCATAGCTGAAGAAAGGTAAAGGAATTCCAATTACTGGCAACAGCCCAATCGTCATCCCGATATTAATGGTAAAATGGAAAAAGAATATGGACGCGACACAATAGCCGTAAATACGAGAAAACGTGGATCGTTGCCGCTCCGCTATAACAATAATCCGGTACATAAGAAAAATAAAAAGGCCGATGACCACCAAAGATCCCACAAATCCCCATTCCTCACCAATGGTGCAGAAAATAAAGTCGGTACTCTGCTCGGGGACAAAGTTAAATTTGGTTTGAGTTCCCTGTAAAAATCCTTTCCCAAGCACCCCCCCCGAACCAATTGCAATCTGGCTTTGATTTACGTTATATCCGTAACCAAGCGGGTCAGATTCGAGTCCGAGCAAAATATTCACACGCTTTTGCTGGTGAGGTTCCATAAGTTCGTGAAAAACATAATCGACAGAATTTGTAAATACAATGGCCCCAAACATAAAAAGCACGAAAGTGCTTAACAACGGAATTCTCTTAAAGAAACCAATGATTAAATAAACCATGCCTGCAAGGAAAAAAGAAAAGGCAAGAAGTTTATAAAGATTCAAATCTTTGTGTAAAAAATAGCTGAAGAGCCAAATGAGACCAAGGGAAACTCCATAAATGGCAATACCTAAAAATGTTTCTCTGTAACGCTTTGTAAGTATGGCAAAAAAGATGAATGCCAATATTAAAAGGACTATAAGAATATTGATCTGTGGGAAAATAAGTGCCACAAACAAGAGAATGATCAATGTGAAACCGAAAAAAAGCACAATACCTGGTAATCCTTCACGGAAAAGGGCAAATGTAAATGCAGTAAATACCAGAATAGATCCGGCATCGGGCTGCAGCGCAATAAGTCCTATGGGAATAACAAGAATTATAGCCACCGGAATAAGCGTACGTAAATCGGTTATTTTAACATTAAACTGACTAAGAAATTTAGCCAGCGCAAGAGCAGTTCCAATTTTTGCAAACTCCGCGGGCTGTAAAGAAAACGACCCAACAGACAGCCATGCTTTTGCCCCGTTAATTTCTTTCCCTATCACCAGCACCAGAGCCAAAAGCCCTATTGATGCAGCATAAAGCACATAAGCAAAAAAGGAGAAAAGCTTAACGTCGGTGGTAATTATCACAAAAGCCAATAAAATGGAAAGACAAATCCAAAGCATCTGCATACCATAACGCTGCGAAATATCGAAAATGCTTTTATACCTTTCGTCGTAAACGGCAGCATAAATATTAAGCCAGCCCATCAACAGCAGGACAATATATATAAAAACCACTGTCCAGTCGAGCTCCTGAAGTATATTGGTTTTTTTAATCATGGGGCATATTTACGGTTAAAATTCAACAAATGCTGTTCTAAATGCGGACGTGTTATTGTGTCTGTGAGATATTTCTCAATAAGCAGACTAGCTACCGGACCGGCCCATGTAGCACCAAACCCGCCATTTTCAACATACACGGTAATTGCAATTTTGGGATTATTACGGGGAGCAAACGCGATAAATATTGAATGGTCCTCACCATGAGGGTTCTGAGCAGTTCCTGTTTTGGCACAAACTTCAATATCCTTCATCCTGGCAACGGTGGCTGTTCCAGCTTTAACAGCCATTGACATTCCTTCGATTGTAGGTGTAAAATATGCCGTATCAATATCGGTAAAGTGCTTTTCCTTGAATTTAGGATCAATATCCTCTTTACCTTTTACTTTTTTTACAAGATGAGGGGTATAATAATATCCTTTGTTAGCCATGGTTGCAGCCATATTCGCCATTTGCAGCGGCGTTATACCTATTTCGCCCTGTCCGATAGAAAGCGAAATAACGGTAAGCGATTTCCACCTACCTTTTCCATGATAGCGATCGTAATAACCCACATCGGGAATGTAGCCATTCAGCTCATTAGGCAGGTCGGTACCTAGTTTCTTTCCAAAACCAAAGGATAAAACATGATACCGCCACATGTTGTAGGCATCGGCAAGGCTGGGATATTGTTTATTGTCGAGAATATTTCTGAATACGTTACAGAAATAGGCATTACAGGAGTTTTGAACACCACCAATGTAATTCAAAGGTGAAGGGTGTCGGTGGCAACCCACAGTAAGCCCTCCGGCATGATAACCCAACGAACAGCCGTAAGTATTCGCAGGAGTTAATACCCCTTCCTGCATACCAATCATTCCGTTTATAAGCTTGAAAGTACTTCCCGGAGGATAAACAGCCATCACCGCCCTGTCGAACATTGGTTTATGAATAGTGTCTCTGAGCAGTGTTCCGATATTTTTTCGCCTTACACGCCCTACCAGGAGAGAAGGATCGTAAGTTGGCAGAGATGCCATTACCAGAATTTCGCCAGTTGATGGTTCAATTGCAACAACAGATCCATGCATTTTCTGCATCAGATACTCAGCATACTGCTGCAAATCGGCATCGAGCGTTGTCGTTAAATCGTTGCCAACCACTGCGGTTGTATCATATTTACCATCAAGGTAAGAACCCACCACCCGGTTATGAACATCCACAAGTAAAATATTCACCCCTTTACGTCCTCGCAGATCTTCTTCATAGGTTCGTTCGAGACCAGTAGTGCCAATATAGTCGCGAGCTTTATAGTAGGTGTTTTTGTCAATTATTTTCTGATCTACTTCTCCAACATATCCAAGCACATGAGAAGCAATTTTGTAGTTATACTTTCGCAAAGTACGCGATTGCACATAAAATCCAGGGAACTTGTATAACTTTTCCTGCAGACGGGCATATGTAACCGCCGACATCTGTTTTACAACTTCCGAGGGTTTAAAACGGCTGTAATTACGAGCCGAATCGAGTGTATGTATTAAATAAGACTTGGGTATTTCCAGAATATTGCAAAGCTCTGCGGTATCAAATTGTTGCACCTGAAAAGGTGTAACCATTAAATCGTAAGCAGCTTCGTTGAATACAATAAGTTTACCATTCCGGTCGAGAATGAGTCCCCGGGCAGGATATTGAGTTACATTGCGTCGCGAGTTGTTTTCGGCCGAAAGCTTATAGGAGTCATCAATTACCTGCATCCAGAACAGGCGCAATATAAAAATAATTCCCACTATGCCATAAATTGCTCCAATGACATATTTACGTTCAGTAAATGGGTTCATACTATCGTTTGTATATGATAAAGTGGCTTATTATAACCAGGGTAAAAGTGAAAAGTGTACTTAAAATTACACGTAAAAAAGTGTGAAAAAACAGAGAAAACTTAAATACTTCTATGTAGAAAAGAGTGAAGTGGTGGATAAAAATAAGAATCAGCGAATACTTAATTACCCATTCTATACCAAAATCGCGGATAATAGGTCTTGTTGCATTGTCGTAACCATCGCGGGGAGATATTATCTTTAAAAAGTAGGGACGGATAAACCCAGTCAAAACGCAGGCAGCAGAGTGCATTCCCCATGTGTTGGAAAAACTGTCGATTGTAAAACCTAATAAAAACGATAGGATTATTAAAAGCCAGTTTGGTGTTTCGAAAGGAAGTAACAAAATAAAGAGTACATAAAGGTACGGATTAAGATAACCGCTCCACTGGACATTGTTAAGCACTAATAGTTGCAAAACTACCAGAAAGAAAAAGCGAAGAGCAATTTTTATGTATTCACCAATCATTTTTCCGTTTCTGTTTTCAATTGAGTTACTTCTTCCTTTGTAAGATCTTCAATAACCGAAACATAGCTCAGTGTTTTAAAAACCGTACTAATTTTTACTTCGATACTTAAAAAGTTACCGTCTTTAAGTTTAGAACTCGACACCGTTCCAATCATAATTCCTTCGGGGAAAGATCCTGTGTAACCGGTGGTAACTACTGTATCGCCTTTATTTACCTGAACGTGCTGTGGTATGTCTTTTAAAGTGCAATATTCAAAATTCTTCCCGTCCCAGGTAACCGACCCAAGATAATTGTTCTTCTTTAAACGGGCGCTTACTCTAAAATCAACATTTAATAAAGGCATTACATTGGCAAAATTCTCTGAGACTCCATTTACAAGTCCCACAATCCCTTCTGGTCCAATTACTGCCATATCAGGCTTAATGCCATGTTTAGCTCCCTTATTCAGTGTAATGTAATTATATTGCTTATTTACTGTGTTATTCACAACTTTAGCTTCCTGAACACGATATTGTTGCTTAAAAATTAAATCGTTTATGAGAATTTTAGTTGTATCAAAGGTGCCGTAATTGCTCTTGAGATAATTGCGCAGCATAGCATTTTCGCGGGCAAGAGCCTTGTTTGCTTCTTTAAGAGATAAATACTCCTTTAAGTCGGAAACAGCACCATAAACGGAACCTGAAACAGCTTTAGCCTTAACAGCATAAGAGGCGCTATGGTAACGGTTGTTCTGAACCAGCATAATAATGCTTATTACCTCCAGGGCAATAAACATTAAAAGAAAATGATACGTGTATAAAATCTTAAGCAGGTTACGCATCTGGGAAATCCCTCATTAACGCATCAGGAATTGGAATCGTTCTACATTTTTTAAAGCGATACCTGTACCGCGGGCAACAGCACGCAGAGGATCTTCGGCAACATGGAAAGGAATATTTATTTTATCGGTAAGACGTTTATCCAATCCACGAAGCAAAGCGCCACCACCGGCAAGATATATACCCTTGGTTACAATATCGGCATATAATTCGGGAGGAGTTTGCTCCAGAACACTCAGAACCGCTGATTCGATTTTTGAAATCGATTTATCAAGGCAGTGAGCTATTTCCTGGTACGAAACAGGAACTTCGATAGGTAATGCGGTCATCAGGTTAGGTCCACGAACTATATAATCGGCAGGCGGAACTTCCAGATCGGATAATGCCGAACCAACAGCTATTTTAATTTCTTCGGCGGTACGTTCACCAACTTTGATGTTATGCTGATGACGCATATATGCCTGAATATCGGAAGTAAAGCCATCTCCGGCAATACGGATGGATTTATTGCAAACAATACCTCCGAGTGCAATAACTGCTATTTCAGTAGTTCCACCACCAATATCCACAACCATGCATCCTTCGGGAGCTTCAACATCAAGTCCGATTCCTATTGCAGCAGCCATAGGTTCGAAAATCATGTATACATCGCGACCACCGGCATGTTCTGAGGAGTCGCGTACAGCTCTTACTTCTACTTCAGTACTTCCCGAAGGGATACAAACCACCATTCTTAAAGAAGGGGTAAACCATTGCGATTTGCTGTTAATCATTTTAATCATTCCGCGCATCATCTGCTCTGCCGCGTTAAAGTCGGCAATCACACCATCACGGAGCGGACGAACAGTTTTGATATTTTCGTGGGTTTTACCATGCATCTGCCTGGCTTGCTCACCAATAGCAATAAGTTTTCCGGTAGTAGAATCAATAGCTACAATCGAGGGTTCATCAACAACCACTTTATCGTTATGGATAATAATGGTGTTTGCAGTGCCAAGGTCAATGGCAATTTCTTGAGTTAAAAAGGAGAACAATCCCATATAATGCGTTCAATTTATTTTTTTGCAGTAAGATTTTTAATGTTTAAAATGTCGTATTCCTGTAACTACCATAGCCATGCTGTTCAAATCACAATATTCGATCGAGTCGCTGTCGCGAACCGATCCTCCGGGTTGAACAACCGTGTTAATCCCAACCTCGTGTGCAATCTGAACACAGTCGGGGAAAGGGAAAAACGCGTCGCTGGCCATAACCGCACCTTTTACATCGAAACCAAAGCTGGCAGCTTTATCAATTGCCTGGCGAAGCGCATCAACTCTTGATGTTTGCCCAACGCCACTGGCAACAAGTTGTTTGTTTTTTGCAAGAACAATTGTATTCGATTTGGTGTGTTTTACAATTTTATTTGCAAACGCAAGATCGGCCAATTCAGCTTTCGTAGGAACCAGTTTTGTTACCGGTTTCATGTCGGCTTCGGTTTCAGTACTTAAATCTTTGTCCTGGTAGGCAACCCCATTCAGCAGAGAACGGAAGGATGTGCCAGGCAATTCTAAATATTTTTGAATCAGAATAACTCTGTTTTTCTTAGATTTCAGGATCTCAAGAGCTTTAGCATTATAACCAGGAGCAATGATTACCTCAAAGAAGAGCTGATTCACTTCGTTTGCTGTTTCTTCGTCCACTTCCCGGTTTGTAATTAAAATACCTCCGTAAGCCGATACCGGATCACCTGCAAGAGCGTCTTTCCATGCATCAACTAGCTTTTCGCGCGAAGCTAACCCGCATGCATTATTGTGTTTCAGAATTGCAAAGGTGGCATCGGTGAACTCTCCTATCAAATTAACCGCGGCATCAATATCAAGTAAATTGTTGTACGAAATCTCCTTCCCGTGAAGCTGATCGAACAATCTACTGAAATCACCAAAAAACCAACCCTTTTGATGTGGGTTTTCTCCATAACGGAGATGATCGTGTTTTATTATGCTTTGCTTAAATGCAGTAATTCCTGTTGTTAGGTTAAAATAATTGAAAATTGCACTGTCGTAATGCGACGAAACGTTGAATGCAGAAGCTGCAAACCATTTTCTATCGGATAAAGAAGTACTGCCTGATTTTTCGTTTAACAACTGAAGTAATTTACCATACTCGTTACGGGAGGGCACAATAACAACGTCGTTAAAATTTTTGGCAGCAGCTCTGATGAGTGAAATTCCACCAATATCAATTTTTTCAATAATATCATCGTCACCAGCACCTGAAGAAACTGTTTCTTCAAAAGGATAAAGGTCTACAATAATAAGATCAATGGGAGGAATTTCGAATTTGGCAGCTTCTTCAAGATCCTGTTTATTGTCGCGGCGAAATAATATACCACCAAAAACTTTTGGATGCAGTGTTTTTACTCTACCTCCAAAAATAGAAGGATAAGAAGTTACATCCTCAACGGCGGTAACTTTGATATTGAATTTTTCGATAAAATCTTTGGTTCCTCCGGTCGAGAAAATCTTCACTCCCAAGCCATCCAACTTCTTTACGATCTCTTCCAGATTATCTTTGTGGTAAACTGAAATAAGGGCAGATTGAATTTTTTTTAAATCACTCATTATAAAGCATTCCTTTATTTAAGGCAAAAATATAAAATATGTGGTTAAAATTAGTTACTTTTAGCTACCAATTAATTATACTAAAAGGTTAACATAAAAGTTTCTGACATCCGTCAAAAATAATAATAAAAGTTTATTGTATATAAAGTATATAAGTTTTTAAAATAATTTTTTACAAGTGATCCTTTTTATACGTTTACTAAAAGAAAGTTTCCTGTTTGCATACGCCTCAGTTGTTGCAAATAAGCTCCGTACATTTCTTACTTTGCTGGGTATTACCATTGGTATTTTTGCAATCATAGCAGTTTTTACTGTCCTCAATTCACTCGAGGATAAAATCCGTAACAGTGTTTCTTCACTCGGAAGCGATATAATTTATGTTCAGAAATGGCCATGGTCTTTTGGTCCCGACTATCCCTGGTGGGAATATATGAAACGTCCTGTTCCCAATTACAAAGAATATGAAGAACTGAAACGCCGCAGCAAACTTGCCGAGGCAGTTTGCTTTTCGGTAAGTACCGGAAGAACTATCAAATACAAAAATAATACTGCCGAAAATATGGGTGTTTGGGTGAATACGCATGAATTTGGTCAGATCAGATCTTTTGAATTAGCCCAAGGCAGATACTTTACCCTCGATGAATCGGAATCGGTAAGAAACGTTTGTATTATTGGTCATGAAATAGCTTCAAAGTTATTTGAAGATGAGGATCCCATTGGGAAACAGGTAAATATGATGGGTCGAAAAATAACGGTTATCGGGGTTGTGACAAAAGAAGGAAAAGACATGATTGGCGGAGGCAGTCTCGATGAAATGATTTTATTACCAATGAATTATGGTTCCACCCTTTTTGATATCCGAAAGGACCGTATGAATCCATTTATATGGGTCAAAGCTAAAAGTGGTGTAAAAACTGCCGATCTGAGTGACGAGATAACCCAGATTATGCGCTCGGTGAGAAGGATAAAGCCCATGGAAAAGGAAACATTCTCAATTAACCAGGCCAGCATGCTTGCCCAGGGGATCGACAATATATTCTTTATGATCAATATGGCAGGATGGATTATAGGAGGTTTCTCCATCCTTGTTGGAGGCTTTGGTATTGCCAACATTATGTTTGTAAGTGTTAAGGAACGTACCCGCATTATAGGAATTCAAAAAGCACTTGGAGCAAAACGATATACCATCCTGGTCGAATTTTTATACGAATCGGTTATTCTCTCACTTGCCGGAGGCGTTTTAGGTCTGATACTGGTCTATATTGGTACACTTTTAGCCAAATACACCGCCGATTTTGAAGTAGCCATGACATTTGGAAATATTGTGCGTGGACTGCTAATTTCGGGAATCATTGGAGTTGTTTCCGGATTTCTACCTGCATATACTGCCGCACGAATGAATCCGGTGGATGCAATAAATACACATTTTTAGTCGATAGTCCATAATTAAAAGTCCATAGTCGATAGTCCACCAACTATTGACTATGGACTTTTTGCTATTGACTATTTTTCATTTTTCCCATAGGGTATTCAAAAAATAAAGAATCATACTTTCAAAACCGGAAATACAGGCTGTATAAACAAAAAATATTTTACAATAAAAACATTAGATATGAACCTAAAGAATTTAAAACAAATTGTGGGGCAGGAACAAAAAGCTATTAAGAACTTAAATTCTGCTCAAACCGCCAGAAATTATAAATTGTTTGCAGGCGTATTCATTGCTGCTCTTCTATTGATAAGTTTTTCAGCCTATTCGTCCAGCATAACAACTGGAAATGCTAAAGCTTATGAGGATACTACTAAAGTTATCACCGTTAAAGGAAAAGTTACCGATGGTTCAACAAAAAAACCAATTCCTTATGCCAATATTTATTTGGTAAACAGCAATATTGGTACAATCTCGAACAATGATGGTGAGTTTATCCTGAAAGTGCCAAAAGACAAAACCAGTCAGCCCATTCGTATTTCTTTCATGGGCTATAAAAATCAGGATCTCACAATTGACCAGATACAGCTCAATAACAACTTAATAGAACTCTCAACCGAAGTTGTTACCCTGAAAGAGCTTGTTATCCGCTCCAACGATCCCCAGAACCTTATCCGTTCGGCAATTCATAATATCTCGGCGAACTATGGTACTTCACCTTATATCTGTACTGCTTTCTATCGCGAATCGGTAATGCAAAACAAACAGTATGTGGGATTGGCAGAAGCCGTACTCAACATTTATAAATCGAGATACAGCAATGAATACGAAGCCGACCGTGTAAAAGTGTTCAAAGGCCGCAAAAGTCAGGATGTGAAGAAAATGGATACCATTATGTTCAAACTCCAGGGTGGTCACCAGGCTGTTGTAATGCTCGACTTAGCAAAGAACCCCGAATCTTTTATGACTGAAGAATATTTCAGCGACTACGAATTCAAGCCTGTTAATATTACCAATATTGAAGGCCGGGAAACTTACGTGATTGAATTTACTCAGCGCGAAGGTATTCAGGAGCCCATGTATGAAGGCAAGCTTTATCTCGATGTCAATACATTGGCAGTGCGCAGGGCAGAATTCTCAATCAGTCCTTATGGTTTGCAGTTTGCCGATAAATATCTGGTAAAGAAAAAACCTATTGGTACCGATGTGAAAACCGTAGGAGCAAACTACATGGTAAGTTACCGCGAACAGGATGGCAAATGGATTCTGAATCACGCCCGCTACGAGGTAAAATTCAGAGTAATTAAAAGAGGTAAGTTCTTTAATAAAATCTATACTTCGTCGGCCGACTTGGCAATTACTGATATCGATAACAAAAATGTTGAAAAATTCAAGTTTAACGAAATGCTAAAACCTAATCAGATTTTTGTTGAACGGGTTGACGATTATTATGATGAAGAATTCTGGGGTAACTATAACATTATTAAACCGGAAGAATCGCTCGAAGATGCCGTTGAACGCATTAATAAGAAAATGAGAAAGCTTTCGAGCTTATAAGATAGTTTTTTGGTAAATGGGTTTAAGGGTTAAGCCTGCCGGATTAGTGGCAGGCTTTTTTTATTCATTGTCTTGCTTTTTTCATTTCAAGGGAAGCCATAATAAACGGTCCGACACCCTTTGGATCGTTATCCCGCACAGGCTCACTTATATAATATTCGAAACTGCCGTCACGGTAAGGATTGCCTCCTAATCCAGCCACTGAGCAGCAATTTGTTAGTGAAATGGTAGAATCACCATTATCTCTGATAAAGTTTTTGATAATACCATCATAGGCCTTTGTTGCCGGATCAAGATACGATTGCTGAAGATAACCCATCCTAATCCCCTTCAGAATTGAGTAAGCCATCATGCACGATACAGTAGATTCGAGGTAATTACCTGCCCTTTGTGGTTGGTCCAATACCTGATACCACACTCCCGTTTCGGGATCCTGAACCTTAATCATAGCATCAACTGTATTCTGGAAAATTTCTTTTATTTCATGATATTTAGGATGTGATTCGGGAAGATAATCAAGAACATCGACCAATCCCATGCAATACCACCCCATGGAACGGCCCCAGAAGTTTGGCGACTGACCGGTTAAAGTATCGGCCCACTCCTGTTGTTTACTCTCGTCCCAACCATGGTAATTCAGCCCTGTAACAGAATCGTAAGTGTGCTTTTGAATAGTAAGAATTTGATTTACCACATCATCCATCAATTCCTTTTCGTTAAATACTACACTGTATTGTGCAAGAAAAGGGCTGCCCATAAAAATTCCGTCGAGCCACATCTGATGAGGATATTTCTGTTTATGCCAGAAGCCTCCTTCGCTAGTCCGGGGATGAGTTTTCATTTGATTTCGGAGCATCTTCAGAGCAGAATCGTAACGTGCATCTTTGGTTTCGGAATAAAGTGTAAACAGAATTCTGCCTGAGCAAATATTATCAATGTTATATTCGTCTACATTGTACCTTTTAATAGTTCCATCGGCATTGACAAGGGAATCGGCATAAGCCTTGGAAAAATCTAAATATTTCTTTTGACCGGTTTCCTGCCAAAGGCGCTCCATTGCCAGACTAACAAGCCCCTCTGTATAGCCCCAGATCGCTTGTTTTCTGTTCTCGGCCAGCCATGGCTGAGGATATCGTTTTATCTGAGAATCGGCCATACGAGTAGCATACTGAACAGGATCGTGCTGTGAAACTTTCTGTCCGCAGCTAATCACAAGCACCAAACATGCAATAAGAATTAATTTTAACAGTTTCATACTTGATATTTATTTTTCAAATTACCTAAAACTCTTAGGACGAACTCATATTAATCAAAAAAGCCGTCACAGAAACATCTTAGCCTTTGTTATTCTGGACACAGAGTAAAGAAACCCTGAAGACCAAAACAAAGGCTAAGAGTCTTGACAGCTTTTAAGATCAGGCTTTATTAGTTATATCCTTCATTTTGGGTGAATTCACCCTTATTTGTTACTGCATCCATCTGAGCCTGAGGAATAGGTCTAAGATAATGAAAATCCTTAATATTAGCCGAAGCTTGCGCATTGTATTTCTTTACATGATCAACAAGCGTTTTGGTTCTTTTCAGGTCGAACCACCGTTGCTGTTCTCCGCAAAGTTCTATTGCTCTCTCGTCTAAAATTGTTTCGAGCGTGGCAGTACCTGTTAAATTGTTATCGGTACCTGTAATAGCGCGTGCTTTACGAAGCTCATTGATTGTAGCCATTGCATCGCCTCCGGTATAAAGCTGACATTCGGCTTTGATCAGGTACATTTCAGCGAGGCGCATAACAATGGCATCGCGACTCGAAATATCGTGAGTTGGATAAGTAGGATCATACACATTGTCCAAAAATTTCTTTATTCCGGGATATGATTTCTGACCAGCCGTGTTCCCCGATTTATACCTGTCGTCGCCATAAACAGTTGACTTTGGAATGGCATTTATCTTTATGTCGGTTGGCAGAGCAGTTGCTGGATCGCCAGATGTATATACCGGAATTTCTCCATTGTACATAAACTGAATACGGTACCGACCCTTTGCCCAAGCCTGTTTAGCGATACCTTCAGGAGAATTTCCATCTAAAGGACAGTAGTAAATGGCAGTATCTTTTATATTAGGATACTTTTTAGAGCTTCCTTCCAGTCCAGGAGCAATTGTATAGGCCTCAAGCAATGTGGCGTTAGTTCTCTGATCGGTAGCACGATGACTGTCCAGAAGTTTCCATAAATACAGTGAAGGTAAATACCTCGTGAAGCCTCTGCCATAGGGAGAATAAGTTGCAGCAACATTAATGATTGCTTTGGTTTTAGTGTTTTCAACGGTGGCGGAGGTTGGACCAGTAACCCTTCTGAAGATTTCTTTTCCATCCCCACCCAAATCGGATTCACCATTGTTCCACATCGAAACAAACATGAGTAGCATCGCACTCCCGCCACGGCCATAACCTGTACGCGTAATTAAACCATTATATTCCCGTGGGTTGTTGTTATCGTCCTTTTTGTAACGGTAAGGAACTACATTGGATGTTGTAGTCAGATCGTATGAATAGGTAACTCCCCAGATAGCTTCTTTGTTTTTTGAAAAATCTTCATTGGCCATGGACCATGTATCGGCATAATTCGGATAAAAAGAGGCAATACCACTTCCAATTACGGCATCAGCTTCAGCCTGAGCGAGAGCATAAAGATCTTTCCCGGAATAATTGGGGTTTGAAGTTACGCTATTCTTACCTAACCACGAGGCAGCATAAAGCAAAGTACGGGCTTTTAAAGCGCGGGCAGCCCAAAAATTGGCACGACCTCCTGTCTTAACCTTGTAATTAGCAGCTTCAAATGCTGCAATGGAGTTATCCAAATCAGTAAGAATATTACTATAAATAACTTCTTCGGGAGCCCTTACCGGATTTGTTACAATAGAAGTGGGAGGCTCACTATTATAGGGTATTGGACCCCAGATATTCACCATGTGCAAATAATAGAATGCCCGTAAAAAATAAGCTTCGCCTAAGAACTGATTTTTATCCTTTTCATTAATAACCGTATTTATCGGAATGTATTTTAAGGCAGTATTACAAACATCAACAGCGCTGTAAAACATTTCCCAATACTGATCCAAACAAGGATTATCAGCGGTATTATTGTCCAGACTTATAGGGGAGATACTGTATGAGTTGAGCGACTTTTGTTTATTGTCGAACCCATAATAAAACAAGTCGGATCCCATTTCTGACAGACCTAAACCAGCTTCTTTCCCATACCATGTGCGGGAAAAACTGTAACAAGCTCCAATTAAGCCATCAAGGCCTGATTTAGTGGAATACGTAAGATCGGCGGTTGCACCGGCTTTGTTTTCTTCTTCCAGAAAATCTTCACAGGCCGTTACCATCAACATCAGAACCGAAGCAGCTAATATGAAATATGATTTTATTTTCATCTCTGTACTGTTTAAAATTAAAATTGAACGTTTAATCCAAATACCATTTGTTTGGCTAAGGGGAAGGAAATAGCACCACCTCTTTCCGGGTCATAATTATCTATACCCGAAAAAGTAAAGTAGTTTTTCAATGAACCATAAAGTTTCAGATTACTCAGGCCAACTTTACCAATAATGTTCTTAGGCAAATTATAAGAAAGCGTAACATCCTTTATTTTAATATAATCTGCCTTTTCGTAGAGTAAAGAAGAGCCATAGTTACTATGCGGAGAACTTACAGCCCCCGGGCTTGGAAATTTCGCGCCTGGGTTTGAAGGTGTCCAATAATCGAGGTCGGCCCAGTTTGAAGTTTCATAGGTAAGCTGACTGTTGTAATCGTACTGGATATAACCACCCAAACGGGCATATACCTGAATCGAAAGTGAAAGATCCTTATAGTTAAAGGTATTGTTCATACCAATAATGTGCTTGGGAGAACGCTCATAAACAATCTTATCTTCGTTCCCTAACATTCCATCATCATTCCGGTCGATAATTTTAATTGTACCCGGATCGCCATAACCTGCAATGTAACCCGTTGTTTGTCCGGGATGATTAGCTTCCCAATTAGCTTTATAAGTGGCAAACTCACCTACACCCCAGTTTCCATCAGCTTCAAAGTTGTAAAAAGTACTAACCGCTTCTCCAACTATAAGCGCGTCATTTCCATTGATATATTTTTCAATACCTTCAGATAGTTTCGAAACCTTGTCCCTGAAACTTGTATAGGACCAGTTGATATCCCATGAGAAATCTTTCGCTTTAATAGCCAATGTATTCAGGGCTACCTCAATCCCACTTCCTTCAGTTTCTCCAACGTTATCAATAATTGTTGGATATACTGATGATGGAGGAGCAGTCCGGAAATATAGCAAATCAGTGGTATTACTCATAAAATAATCGACACTACCCGAAACCCTGTTATCCATAAAACCAAAATCTAGTCCAAAATTGTAGGCAGTGGTAGTCTCCCATTTTAAATTTGGGTTTGCCATACTATTGGCTACTTTTCCAACCACATCGGCTCCGGTAAAATAATAATAAATATTTTGAGTACTTAAGGAAGCTAAAGTGCTATAAGGGTCAACAGCGGCATTACCTGAAACACCCCATGAAGCACGTAATTTGAGGTTGGTTAACCAGTTGCTGGTACCCGCGAGGAACGACTCTTCGCTAACTCTCCATGCGGCTGCAACTGAAGGAAAATATCCCCACTTATGGCCTTCGGCAAGGGTAGAAGAACCATCGGCACGTACCGAGGCGGTTAATAAATACTTCTCGTTAAACTTATAATTCAGACGGCCAAAAAATGATAACATAGATGATTGGGTGTATGTACTTGAAACAACCGGACTGGCTATTTTTTTCACATCGTAGAAGGCATTCTTATAATAATGCTCTTTACCTGCATCGCCCGAAATTGACGATTGTTCGTAAATGCTCTGGGTCATACTTTGGCCTAACAATGCTGTAATACCGTGTTTGCCAAGTTCAACACTATAATTTAAGGTGTTATCCCAGGTGTATTTATTTCTATATCTTGATTCGTTGGAGATATAGCTGGTTGATGGTGCCTGAAAACGGCTAACACTTTCATAATCCTGGTAATCGCCTAACCTATCATTTGTGCGGTCGAGCGCAAACATCGATCTGAACATCAGATTTTTCAGCGGTGTAATTTCTAAATAAGAATTCCCAAAAAATCTTGAAGATAGTGTATTGTCCTGATAAGCGCCTTCAATTTCGTCAAGCAACGGGTTACTATGCGCAGCATAGCGGGGGTTTGGGGTTTTATAAATAGTTCCGTCGCTCAAATATGGGTGAGTAATGGTTGTCATGTTCAACGAGCGTCCGAATAAACCACCGGTTCTTGCATCATGATCTTTATAGGTATAGAGGATACTTCCACCGGCTTTAAAAACTTTACTTATTTTATGATCTATGTTAATGCGTCCATTGTAACGGCTTAGCTCATCTCGCTGCATAAGCCCTTCTTCCTTCATATAACCCAACGACAGATTGTAGGTAGTTTTTTCGTTACCTCCTGAAACTGACATTTCATAGTTCTGGGTCAATCCGTTTTGAAGAAGCAGATCAGCCCAATCGGTATAAGAACCATCCTCATAAATGGAATATTCAGAAGTTCCATCGGCAAGGGTTAAGGTTAAAATATCTTTGGGTGTTAAGGCACTGGTTCCCCAGTTTCCCGATGCTTTATCGGCTACATAATTGGCTTTGTCTATCAACCGTTGAACCTCAACTTCACCATAAGCTACTTTAGGAATATTGGTTGGTGTATTTGACGACATGAAAGCATTGAAATTCACATTCGATTTACCAGCTTTACCCTTTTTTGTGGTAATAATAATTACCCCATTTGCACCTTTTGTACCGTAAATAGCTGTAGAAGATGCATCTTTCAAAACGTCCATCGATTCGATGTCGGAAGGATTGAGATCGAGCGTAGAACCATATTCAACCCCGTCCACCAAAATTAAAGGATCATTACTGGCCAATAAAGACCGTTGTCCGCGCAGGTTTATGGATAACCTTGATCCCGCCTGTCCGTCGGCCTGACGGATATCCAAACCCGGCATACGGGCCTGCATGGATTGCATTGCGTTGCTGGAGGCTGTTTTGGTAATATCTTCCGCTTTAATGGAAGCTACCGAACCTGTTAAATCGCGTTTCTTAACAGTACCATAACCTACAACTACAACTTCCTCGAGGTTTTGGACATCCGGTTCCAGATTAATGCTTAGTGATGTTTGTCCGTTTAGAGCAATTTTTTGGGATACAAAGCCAATATAGGAAAAAATTAAGGTTGCATTTGAGGATGGAACATTTAATGAAAATCTCCCGTCCATATCAGTTACCATACCGATAGTAGTTCCTTCCACGATTATGTTAACACCCGGAATAGGTTCGCCAGTACCTGCATCTTTTACAGTTCCACTAACGCTAATCTGCTGAACAGACCCCAGAGAACCCAAAAGTTCACTTTCGAACGAGTTTTGCTTTACAAGAATAATTCTGCTGCCCATAACCTTGTAATCAAGATCTTTGCCTGCAAGAATTGTGTTCAGAACATCTGAGATTTTTACTGCTTCCACATTTACCGAAACCTGTTGATTTTGGTCAATCTGATTGTTGTTGTAGAAGAATTCAAAATCCGACTGCTTCTCGATAGCTGCAAAAACTTCTTCAATTTTTGCATTCTGCATATTCAACGTAATGCGGGCGTTTTGCGCATACGACTCGCTGGCACATATATGCAGGATTCCTAAAAATGTAAGCGCTAAGGTTAGTTTCATGATAAGTAGTAATTTACGAAGTGACATCAGAGGTATAAAATCCTCCAACATGAAAATTTTTTTCATACTTTTACATAGATTTTAGTTAGTACTTAAGCTGCGAAAATTTAATGCTGACTAAATTGAACCGGTAAATGGTGAGACATTTACTGGTTTTTCTTTTTTATTTCTTTCAGGTAGAGTTCATATGTAGTTTAGTTTAATTATTCAATAAAAACTTTGTCCTTTACTATTCTGTACCGAAAAGCAGAGTTTGTCTGCATAATCTTCAGAATTTGATGAAGAGGTTCGTAATTGTAGAAGCTTCCGTTGTATTTTATCTTTTTTATTTTTTCATTCACAAAAACAAATTCCACATTAAAATTGCGACCTAACCGTCGTGCTATATCCTCAAAGCTCAGATTGCGAAATTTAAACTGTCCTTTTAACCACGATTTATAAATATCGGAATCACCTTTCGAAAGCTGAATATCATGTGTCGTTTTGGAGAAAACTGCCAGATCGGTCGGTTTGAGTTTTAATTTGCTGTTTTCAGTCCCCTTATCTAAAAGACTGATAGATCCAGACTCAAGTGCAAAGGATATTTTATCCTCATCGCTGTAGTTAGTGATGTTAAACGAAGTTCCGAGCACTTTCACATCAAGATGCGATGTTCGGACAATAAAAGGTTTGTCGGGATTATGGCTAACCTGAAAGTAACCTTCTCCATCTAGTACCACTTCCCTGATATTTCCTGAGAATTCACCCGGATAAGTAAGCTTAGATTTTGAATTTAACCATATCCTGGTTCCATCGGCAAGGGTTAACTGGGCCTGTTGTCCGCTTGGTACCGAAAGCTCATTGAAAGCTAACTGTTTTTTTTGAGGTTTACTCCATATATAATAATTAAAGAGTGAGGTTAACCCTATGGTTATAATTACTGCGGCAGCAATTCTCCAAAAAATTGAAATCTTTGAAAAAGAGTTATTTTCGCTGCCATTTTCACTATTTTGAATCTTATTTAATACTGTTTTGAAACTTTTGTCTGTTTCGTCCGGATTCAGTTTTTCGGTATTTATGTTTGAGATTACCCAGGAATTTTTCATTTCCGCAAAATGACGTTTATTCTCTTCTGAGGTCTCGACCCAGGTTAAGAGACATTCGCATTCGTCATCGTTACAGTTTCCCGAAAGGTATCTTATCAGTAGTTCGTTGTCAATATTCATCTATGAAGGTTGTCTTTTAGAATATAACAGAATACCCCCACCTGCACCCTACGGTTTTTTTATTTTTTTTTACATATTTGAAATAAAAAGCAAAAAGAAGAATCCTTTCAATTCAACCCGAAGATGCGTTAGAGCGATGCTCATCTTTTTCTCGACAGTTTTTACAGAAATTCCCAATTTTTCGGCTATCTCAGAATATTTTAATCCGTTGAAACGGCTCATCCGGAAAATCCTGGATGAATCTTCGGGCATTGAGTCGAGTGCTTTCTGCAGTTTTCTTTCGAGTTCTTCGTATTCAAGCCCTGAAGGATTAAATTCTTCCAAAGCATAAATATTAAGTTGTAATTCGTTCCAGTTATGCTCCTGAAATGAAAGGTAATTAGATTTGGCCTTCAAATGGTTAAGGTAATTGAGGCACTGGTTACGTGTATTTGTGAACAGGTAAGCAGTAATGTTGGTGTTCTGCTGAAGTGTGGCTTTCCGCTCCCATAAGGTAAGAAATACCGATTGAATAATATCGTTAGCATCTTCCCTGTTCTTCAGATAGGAAGTTGCAAAGTAAATTAACCCATTGTAATAATTATTGAATACGGCTTCAAAGGCTTTGATATTTCCTTCAATTAACTCAGAGATAATATGACTTTGTATAGCCTTATTCAAAGTAATCAGTTTAAAAAACGATAATAAGTAGCCGCAAATCTTATAGTAATTGCAATCCAAATATAATTATCCTGAAAGATATTGAAAAAAAATAGGAAGTGATAATCCTCACTAAATCTCATCGAGATTCAGCCCTACCGAGAAATGATTAGAGGCACCGGCCAAATGATAAGAAGCCCGGCCATATTCAATATTAAACTTGGAAATTTTAATTCCGCAACCAAATGAAAAACCAACCATACCAGCTTTCGAATTAACTGCCATTTCTTTCCGTCTTTGGTAATTATATCCAACCCTGAGATAAAAATTGCGCGAAGGATTAAATTCAACACCAACAATAATGTGCCGCATAAACTGATCGCCTAATTTATCGATCTTACTTTTTTCGTTTCCCTTGGAATATTCATCGTTATTATTTTCTTCTTTAACCACATATGTTAAATCGGGTTTCTGAAGCTGGTGTGCCGTTAGGGAAAATGCAAAAGGAGCATACCGGAGCTTTTGCGTTACTCCTGCTACTATTTCGAAAGGAACCGGTTCAAAGTTGGTTCCATAGTAAGGTTTTATCTGCGAACCTACATTACGCAAAACAATTCCGGCTGAGAAAAGCTTTTCTGGATTATAATAGGTCGCGCCCAGATCGAACACCAGACCGATGGATGTATAAACTTCATAAACGGAAACTATTGGCTTTACATTTATTCCTACATTCCATAAACTATCGATTTTACGGGAATAAAAGAGGTTGAACGCGTAATCGGCGGCGCTGAAAGTTCCTGTTTTAATACCTGAGGTATTTGCTGCATCAAAACTTCCATAGTTCATGTAATGAATTCCAAAGGCAATATTCTGATTTTCCTTGTAACGCCCTGCCAGGGAAAAGTAGCCATAATTGATATCGGCGAAGTAATTTACATAATTAAGTACAACCCGGTGATGCATTCCGCTGCGCAGAAGAGCAGGATTATGAAAAGGCATAGATAAATCGGAACTATCGGGTATGGAAACATTCTTGCCACCAAGAGCCGCAACCCGCGGAGAATTTGTAAGATTAAGAAAAGCATAGGTTTGGCGACCGCCAATCTGAGCATAGCTGTTGACGATTATAAACACGATAAAAGTTGCGACTATGCCCGTTCGAAACATACAGGTTGTTTAGCAGAAAAACGGCTAATTTATTAATTTATTTTGCTTTATCGGTTTCTGTGAGAATGCCGATAAATTTTTGCCCGGCACTCCTCACCCACCGTGGAAACACTTCCGACTTTTTATACTTTGCCATCAGGTCGAGTAAAAGATCAAGATTAAAAACAAAATCGAAAACTCCGGCTCCAGCCCTGTTTGCATCAAAAGCATTGCAGTTCTGTTCGAAATGATTTCCGGTGGGGACCATCATCAGAGGCTTTTGCATGTAAAATGCTTCGCAAACCGACTCGAATCCCGCGGTGCTCGAAAAAGCCGAGCAATCCTTCATATAATTAAGGAACTTTACATCGCTGATCTTATGAAAGAAAAGGTTGGGCTGCACTTCAAGATCCTCAGGAGCGTCTTTTTTATCCCAGAAAAAATGTACTTCCCTATCTGAATGTTTTTTGTGCCATGCTATAATTTCCTCGGCATAACCGGTATTTAGCATGTATCCTAGTATATATCCCTTATCGGATGTTTGAGCCTCAATTACTTCCTTCCGCAATAATGGAGGAACAACATAAATTTTCTTCTTAGGGATGTCGGGCATTTCTACAAAAGAAAGGGCAAGAAATTTACGGGCTCTGAAAGATGTGAGCCGTGTATTGAAGTTCAACAAAAACCTGTCGAAATGCTTCCCTTTTGGAAAAACAAAACCCGGATGCAATAAAAGGTACTGATGCCCTATGCAATAGTATGGAACTTTTGGATTAAAAACCAGATATGTAAAACCGGCAAGCAACTCATAGTAATTAATTACAACATCGGCACGTGTTTCTTTAATCCGGTTAGCGATAAAACGCATACTACTGATGAAGGTGCCAAATTTGCGTAGATTATAGAATACAGAGCGGAAAAGCAAAAGACTTTTGTTATCCTTGCTCATCACAAAATTCGGACTTTCATATGATTTGATGTCACACTTAATTCGGTTGTAAAAGAAGGCAGGTATTTCGCGGCGTGGACTTTTGCCAACAAGAACTTCAACAACTTCGTGACCATTGCTGACAAGAATATCCTGAAGCGAAATTGCCTGGGTCATATGTCCCCTGCCTTCGCCCTGAACTATAAATAAAAAACGCATAGATAAAAAACGGTTTTAGAATATTATTAAAATGAAAATACCGCAGAAGATCACTAACTGTTTTTCTTTTGAAGCATTTCAATCTTTTGCTGCATCTCTATTTCACGGCGTGCACTCTGCTCCTGAGTTGCCCTTAGCTCTTCCATATTCTGTCGCATTTCTTCTTCACGGGTAGCAAGTTCTTCTGCCTGAATTTTCGATTGCTCCAGAAGCTTGGCGGTTTGCATATTGAACCTTACAGTTGATAGCGTTGAAGCAATTGTTTCCGCTATCTTTTCAACAAACATAATCTGAAAAGGTTGCAACTCGTCGAATGCAGCCAGCTCGAATACGCCAAACAACTCGTCGTTCATAATCATTGGAACAAGCAACAGACATCGCGGATTTGCATCGCCCAAACCGGAAGTTATGCGTATATAATTATCGGGAACATCAGTAAGGTAAATGGTTTCGCGTTCAATGGCACATCGACCGACAAGACCTTCGTTCATTCCGAGTCTTTTGTTTATAAACTTCTGGCGGTTATATGCATAACAAGCAACAAGATCAAGACAGGCATTACCCATCTCATCTTCGCCCACAACAAAAATACCTCCCTGGTTGGCTCCTAGATAGTCGACCAGGTTACTTACGATGTTATAAGATAAGACATCGAGCTTGTCATTATCTTTTCGTAAAATGTCACCAAATTTTGCAAGCCCAGCAGTTGCCCAGTTACGTTGCTCATCTTCAATTTTACGTTTTTGATCTTCCTCGGCAGCAGCTTTCAGGTCGTCGCGCATTTGAAGCAGCGAATTGCCAAGTACATCGTCTTTACTGGCAGGTTTAAAAGCTGTATTATAATTTCCCCTACCTATTTCGAGGGCAAAATTCGAAATGGATTTTAACCCGGAAACCAACGAATTCAAAGCCCTGGACATCTCGCCTATTTCGTCGGCCCGCTCTATCATGGGTTTGTTGGGAAGAATCCCTTTGCTCATCATCAGCAGCGTTCCTTTCATCGAATTTATGGGAATAACCAACGAACGCACCGTTAAAAAAGCAACAACAAGCGAAACAAAAACCAGTAGGATGCTTGTGTAGAGAATAAAGTTCTTTAATCTGGTAAGTTGAGTTTCCATTGAAGTTCGCGCACTATCGGCCTGAGATTTCTGATTTATAATAAGTTCGTTAAGGCTGTTAAGAGCTTTGCCGGTTAACATCACTATTTCGCCATTATCTGAAACCATAGGAATTATATCGAACATCACATTGGCGTCGTTGTACTTATCGATGCTGTTCAACCTATCAATAATAATATGATGCCGCGCAAATAATGTATCGCGAATGAAGAAGCTAATAGAACGAAATGCTTGCTGATCTTGGGGTTCCCAATGATCCGAAAGCAGAGATAATGCTTGGATCAACTCCGGTAAAGTCTTTTCATGCATTTGTTTCAAACGCTGCTTATCGGGTGTATCGGAAACTTTATCAACAAAAACCCAACTCTTGACAAGCGCCTGCGAGCTGTTCACCATGTCGTGGAGTTTTACAAGCTGAGCTTCCGAAGGTTGATAAACTTCACTTATGTTTTTGTTAAGTTCGCGGCTGTCGTTAAGTACGTTGGTAATCAAAACTGCATTTACAACAAGTGCAGCGGTTAGAATACCAAAACCAAGACCAATCTTGGCCGATATTCTGAAAGAAATTTTTCTCTTCATGGCTCCATGAATAATGTATAATTCAAATTTAACTTATTATTCGAATATTTTCGAAAGAAGGCTGAAAATTGTACGAAACCATGAGGCCACAGTTACACTATAACAATGTTCATTCATTTTTTACTTTTTAGGCCAACAATGGACCTCTTGCTATCGACTATTTTCCGATATTTGGCGAAATTTTCTTTAATAATGACTTACAATTTCGACGAAATAATACCCCGCGAAGGGACTGATACCCTGAAATACGACGCCCGTAAACGATATTTTGGTACCGAAGACGTTTTGCCCATGTGGGTAGCCGATATGGATTTCCGTACGCCCGATTTTATTGTAAATGCAATGAAAAAGCGGCTGGAGCATGAAGTTTTCGGTTATACCCTTAAACCCGACAGCCTTTATGAAGCAGTGATTGGATGGATGCAACGCCGCCATGGCTGGAAAGTTGAGAAAGATTGGATTTTGTTTACACCGGGTGTTGTTCCTGCTTTTAACATGTGTATCCAGGCTTATTCGAAACCAGGCGAGAAAATAATTTTACAATCTCCGGTTTATTACCCATTCTTTTGGGGTGTGGAGCTTAATAAAAGAGCGATGCTTAACAACCAGCTTGTTCGTAAAGGCGATCGCTATGAGATGGATTTGGATGATCTCAGAAAAAAAATAGATTCAACTACCAAAGCAATGTTGTTCTGCCACCCGCATAATCCTGTTGGAAGGGTCTGGAACAGAGAAGAGCTGATGGAACTTGCCAAAATATGTATCGAAAACAATATTGTGATGATTTCGGATGAAATCCATTCCGATCTTATATTCGATGGCTACAAACATATCCCTTATGCTATGCTGGGTAAGGAGATGGAACAGCAGAGCATTACATGTATAGCTCCCAGTAAAACCTTTAATGTGGCAGGTTTGGCTACCTCAGCGGTAATAATACCTAATCCTGCTCTCAGGCAGAAGTTTACTGATGTAGTGGAAAGTCTTCATATTGCAGGAGGAAACATTTTCGGCGCTGTTGCCATGGAGGCAGCTTATGCGCGTGGTGACGAATGGCTGAGCCAGGCTTTAAAATATATCACAGGAAATGTGGATTACCTTGAAGATTTCGTATCGCAAAACCTGCCGCAGGTGAAAGTGATCCGCCCGGAAGGTACCTATATGGCGTGGCTCGATTTTAGCAGATTAAACCTCAGCGATCCCGACCTGAAAAGGTTTATGATAGAAAAAGCAAAACTGGGCTTTAATCATGGTCCAACATTTGGCCCTGGCGGTGAAGGCTTTCAGCGGATAAATCTTGGCTGCCCCAGAGAGATTGTAAAAGAGGCTACGAAAAGGCTGAAGGAGGCAATTAAAGGTTAGTTTTAAATTCTATACGAGATAAACTCAGGGCTTTTACCCAATTTCTAAGCAGGCCGAGTTTGTTTGCTCAGGATTATTTATAAAATGGTGAATGTTATCTTTATTTGCTTTCAATAATTCCGCTATCTCATTTGTAGTCAAATTCCCTGTTCTTATCCAAATTATTTTGGGAGGAAATCCATTCAAAAGGCTTATATCATAAAAATCGGAATCAAATGTTACTATTATATAATTATGATCATGGGCGTATAGCCAAATATCAGGATCTTCCCTATCTAATAATCCAACATTGGAAACGTGTTTACATTCTGGGAAATCATCCTTGAGCTTGTTTACAATACGATATGAAATATTTTGGTCAAAAAGTAATCTCATTGAGCATATTGTAATTTATGTTCCCTGTCAGCAGCATAGGCAAGACAAGCTTTTATATCATCCATATTTAATTCAGGAAAATCAGTTAAGATCTCATTATAAGTCATTCCTGCCGCTAACCAGCCTAAAACGTCATAAACAGTAATCCTTGTTTCTCTAATACATGGCCGCCCAAACCTCTTATTAGGATTTCTTTTTATTATTGATCTATAATTAATCATATCCTTATAATTTACTTTAGCAAAGTTAACTAAAAGCAAATACATTAACAATCGCCACTAATTATTCAGAGGGACCACTTTTGGATCATCAAACGATTGTATCATCGCCATATAGTTCTCTACGGGTATGTAAGGCGGAATGCTGTTACCCGAACCTAACGCGTATCCTTTGCAGCTTGTTTGTACAAGCAGGGCTTTAGCCCTTTCAGTAATTTCCTGAGGATTTCTGCGGACCAGGAAATCAATATCAATTCCGCCAAGGATAGCAATACGGTTTCCCCATTTTTCATAAGCCTGCTCAACCGGTAAAATGGCGTCCTCGTAAGAGTGTTTGGCATCGTATTTCAGGTCGTCAATGATATCATCCATAATAGCAGCAAGATTGCCGCATGAATGCAGAATGGCAGGTTTGGATTCATGATGAATTGCTTCCACCATCTTTTTATGCCAGGGAAAAACATATTGCCGGAGCGTATCAGGATCGAACATGGTTTGGGTTTTAAAACCCCAATCATCGTTCACAATCAATGCTCCAACCAGCTCAATTTGAGAGTATTTCTCATAAAACCTGAGCAAACGCGACCCCACACTGTCGAAAATATCCTTTACCAGTTCTTCATCTTCAAAAAACATAAAACAAAGATTCTCGAAGCCTGTCAGGTTAATCACATTCTCAAGCAATCCGCCGGGGCCTGGCACTATGAATTTCATTCCGGGTTTCAGATACGATTGTAGCCGGTCAAATAAACCAAAGTCACCTCTTTCAGGATCTGGCCAGGGGTAAGCCTCAAAAGTAGCACGGTTGGTTATTAAAAAGCCTTCGTTTTGAGAAGTAGTGGCCTTGGTATCATGCGTTGCCGTTTGAAATTTCAAATCGCCGAAATATCTTGCCGGAACTGTTACATAATCATATCCGGCATTTATAAAAGCTTCAATTATAATTTTAACCTGCTCGTCGCCTTCAATAGCCAAGGCATAATTCTTTCCCGTAAGGTATGTAAAAAGATCTCCGTTCATGAAATACTCGAAGAGTACCGGCCTGTCTGGTTTCTCACACCGCAGTACTTTGAGCAATTGACTGAAATCGGGATCGTATTTCCGCTTCATTATACTTTTATATAAATCTTCTTTTTATGCAGAATGTATCCTATCAGCCAGAATAAAATAATATGCGAAATTGCAAACAGCAGAGAACCATTAATATCGCCGGCCCACGACTGGAACAGATTTTTGTAAGCCCAGGTGTAGCCATTGATGGTGGAACCATCTCCGGAGTCAAATTTTATTAAACGGCCGAGGATTTTAGCCCATAACCCGGAAAGTGCAAAAATAAACAGCGGATTCATTCCAAAAACAACAAAGAACGATGTCCATTTGGTGTAGCTTTTCTGGTCGATGATAAGAATTAAAAGTCCTAACACAAGGCAGGCCAATCCGGCTGTATAAAGCACATACGACCCGCTCCACAGGGGTTTGTTAATGGGGAGGTAGAAATTCCAGAGTAACCCTGCGGCAACACCAACTGCTCCCCAGATCCATAACTTCAGGTGAATGGATGTTTTTTCAGCTTCCTTAATGAGTCTGCCGGCCATATATCCCAATATTACGGTCCCAATTGCCGGAAGCGTACTGAGCAATCCTTCGGGATCGAAAGGAATGCCAAAACCTTTGTAGAGATGATTTTCACCAAGAACAGCGCTATCGAAAGGGATAGTGGCATTTCCGGGGAGGCTGTAAGGCTCGTTGCCCCCAAAGAACCAAAGAATTCCCCAGTAAGCAAGTAAAATGATGCCCGTAATATAAGGCAGAAATTTTTGGGGAGAAGCCAAAACAATAAGAGAGCCTATTCCATAAGCCAGGGCAATACGCTGTAACACGCCCAGAATGCGAAGTTTGGAATAATCGACAGACCATTGCGGAAAAGAGTTCAGAAATAAACCGATGGCGAAAATCAACAGGGTTCTTCTCCCGATTCGGAGAAGTGACCGTTTATTGAGTGTTGAATTATACTTTGCAAACGAAAAGAACATCGAAACTCCAACAATAAACAGAAAAAAAGGAAAAACAAGGTCGGTTGGAGTACAGCCATTCCAGGCAGCATGGCGAAGCGGAGGATAAATATGGGCCCAGCTTCCGGGATTGTTTACAAGGATCATCAGGGCTACGGTCATCCCCCTGAAGACATCGAGCGAAAGGTAACGTTGTGAAGCAGTCATGTTTGGGTAGTTTTACTTATTAAAATGTACGGGAGCACTCTCGGTATTGGAATAACTGAGCGATGAAACCATATAATAGTACTTACCTGTATCGGTATCTTTATTTACAGGAAAGGATACACTTGTACCGGCGGTTGTAAGGAAAATATTTTCTGCCTTATCTACGGTTGCAGGTTTTCCTTTCCTGAACTTATACACTACAAAACTTTTATTATTGGTTCCGGCTTTCCAGGTAAGGGTAATTGTACCATAGGATATATCCATACTGGTATCATCTGGTGCGCCAGGAGCAACCGATGCAATTTTGTAATTTACAGGAGGAAGCGCAGGATATTTGTAAACTTTTTTAAGCAGTCTCTCATGAACTTTTAATGGATTACTCCTCATAAACTTTGCGCTGAAAAACATACTTCCGTTGATGTTGGGGTATTGACGATTCAGCTCAATCTGCCTGATTATTTCTTTCGATTTATGCCACTCCTTCTCCTTAGCTTTTTTGTCGATGCGGTAGGGTGCCTGTCCCACATAAACCGGGCAACCATAAGAGTTGCGGCTCCACCAGTCGGTTAGAACGGCATAATCGGCAACCTTCTTCCCAATCTGCCAGTAAATTTGCGGAACAACATAATCGATCCAGCCTTCTTTCTGCCATTTGAGGATATCGGCATACAAATCGTCGTAGTTGGTCTGACCAGCCTGCGTTAACGATCCGGCCGGATCTTTGTCGATATTACGCCATACTCCGAAAGGTGAGATGCCGAATTCCACCCAGGGTTTAATGGAACGCATACTGTCGTGAAGCTGTTTGATGATGAGGTTTACATTGTCGCGACGCCAGTCCTCACGCTGCTCGGGCGAGAAACCACGGGGAAATTCTGCAAATGTTTTATCATCCGGAAACTTTTTTTTTGCGATACGGTAAGGATAGAAATAATCATCCATATGAATGGCATCGATCTCGTACCGACGTACAATGTCGCTAGCTACCTGAGCAACAAAATTACGGGTTTCGGGAAGTCCGGGATTGAAATACAGGGTATTTCCATAAGTGAGAAACCACTCCGGATGTACATTGGTAATATGGTTGGCAACGGTTGTGTTTTTCGCTGTGTCGCGCACTGCACGGTAGGGATTTAACCACACATGAATATCAATGCCTCTTTTACGGCATTCCTTGATTGTAAATTCCAGAGGATCGTAATAAGGGTCGGGGGCTTTACCCTGCCGACCTGTAAGCCATTGCGACCAGGGTTCGTAGGGTGAATTGTAAAAAGCATCGGCACAGGGACGGATCTGGAAAACAACGGTATTCATGTGATAAGCCTTTGCCAGATCCAGTAATTCGATCATTTCCTTTTGCTGCTTATCTACCGGCAAACTGTCGTCCGATGGCCAGTCGATATTGGCGACGGTGGCAATCCAAACAGCTCTCATCTCACGTTTAGGATGGTGTTGGGCAAATGTAGTCACTGAAATTAGGAAAAGTAAAGCCGGAACAATGAAACGTAAGCATAGTATTCCTCTGTGGTTCTCAGTGTAACATAATTCAGTTTCACAGAGGACCACAGAGGGGGCACAGAGTGGCACAGAGGAATACAGTTTTCTTTTAGAATCTTTTAAATACATATCCTTTTTTCTTTAGCGTATCGATAATGTTGCTTATTCGTTTATAAAACTTATCAGTTCTGTCAGGATGAGTGCCTAAGTGAATGAGCAGAATGGCTCCGTTCAATCTATCAGGAGTAGTTGTTTCGAATTTCATCAGTTGCTCCATCAGCATCTGCGACGATTTGTAGTTTTTCATGTCAGGAGTTGTATAATCGGCGTTTGTCCCTGTTCCCGGTGTAAAGTTGATCAGCTTTAACCCCATATTGGCACTCCAGTCGGAGATAGTTGAGTTGTACCATTCGTAAGGAGGCAGAAAAACCTTTGCCGAATCGGAATGTATACCAAACTTTGAAAGTTCGGCATAGTTTGCTTTAAAATCGTTTTCAAACAATTCGCGCGTAATAATTACCGAGTCGCGGTTTTCCCAGTTCATATACAGCAGGTGTTTATCCGAATGAGCTCCTACATAGTGATTTTCGGCTATCATCTTTTTTACAGCCTGGGAGAACTTTGGATTTCGCAGAAAATTACCGGTCAAAAAGAATGAAGCTTTAACTTTCTTCCTGGCAAGTGTTTTCAGGATTTCAGCAGCACCTTCGCCATATTCGTCTGCAGAGAAGATGAGCCTGATTTCCATTTTATCCATGTTTTTGCGAATCAAGGCACCATGAGCATCTTCCATATCTTTACCCGAATTTTTCAGCTTTATTCCTTCACTTTCCAAAAACGAAAGATAAAAACTCAGGCTGGCAGTACCGTCCATGGTAGGTTCGTTGGTGCTGTAATCGCCAATGTCGTCGTGGTAAACAGCTATTCCATTCTGAAAAGGAGCATAGGGGTCTTCGCCGAAAAGCCTGATTCCTTTGAGATTGTTATAAATTGTAGCATATACAGGGCCATCGACTAATCCTCCATAGGTTGTTTGTTTCATAAGATGTGTTATCGACGAATGTGGCTTCTCCGGGTAATCGCTGCCAGCCGGAAGTCCACAGATCATGCTTGTTCCCCAGGGATTGCATCCAAAGAGCCAGTCGCGCAGGGCCGCTTCCATTTCCACAAAGCTGGAATCGCCCGAAGCCTGAAAATATAACCTCGACTGTGTAATGGCTGCTACCACCAGGTTATTGGAGCACCAGATAAAAGGAACGCCAATAAGAAACGGGTCGTTTTGTCCCCTGGTATATATCCCTTGTAGTCCTTTCCGCATAAAAGCCACACTGGCCGTAGGATTCGTATTTTTATCGTTGGCAAGGTTGGCATGTCCCAGATTAACAAAAGGATAATATTGGTAATGGCGTGCGGTATCGCGACCCATCCATGGGGTTCCCGGCTCGAGAGCGCCCCAGTAGGCAGCTTGTTTTAAATAGGAAGCATTCCCGGTGAGCTTATAGAGTTCCGAAGCTGCCAGCTCAAGATCGTCGATATAATTATCTTCTTCATAGAAATAAGGAGAAACCACGCAGGCTGTTTGTGCAACTCCCAAATCTGTAAGTCCGAATTCAAAAGCATCTTCGGCTTTTTTTATCAACATCTTGGAAAGTGTTGGATCAAAACTCTTAAAAACCTGGGCCGCTAAGGCAAAAGCAGAACTATACTTTCCGGCAGTGGACGAAACACCGGTGGCTCGATTCTTAAAAGCTCCCAAACCCTGAGGTTTTCCTGTAATAAAGTAAACCGGACGATATAACCCCTTTCCATATGAAACGGTGTCTTTATTAGGCAGGCGAAAACCCCGATGGTCGCGGTCGTCGGCAATCTGGTTGAACATCACGCCGCTGTCGGGATTCATCTTCAGGAGCCAGCCGAGACCCCAGCGTGCTTCATCCAGAATATCTGGAATACCATTTGCTCCTGGATGTCCGTTTGCATTGAACTCGTCTTTAAAAGCAGCAGGATTTTTCTGATAGGCAAACAGCATTTGGTATACAGCGTTGGCCGACGTTGTAACATATTGCAGGTAGTCGGTAGCATCGTGCCAGCCTCCTTTCACGTTGATTATTTCGCCAGTACGGGTGGGATGATCTACAATAAACCCATCGTGCGTGTGACATGAATCCTTCAGAAAAGGGTTATAACCGCAGCGCTGCTGACGCATATATTTCAGGATAAAATCTGAAGAACCGCTATAAGCATCTGCCGATATTTTAAAAACTGGTGAAACGACATTTCCTGCCTTGATATAATACCCACCGCTTTGCTCCACGTTGGTGAAATTGAGTCGCGCTGCCACTTTCATACCCCATTTGGAACCATTGTACAGTTGAGCTTTGCCCGAAAACACAACCTCGTTGGTAAGGGCGTTGCAAACCTGAAAACCGGCGGCACATATATCCTCGTTTGCAATCAGCACTGCCACTTTAACTGAATGCGGCAGGTATCCCATCTGGTTGATGCGAATCCAGACATCAGCATTTAGCTTAAAAACAAATGCTGAAAGAAGAAGTGTGAGAAGTGTAAGTTTTTTCATAGGTACTGAAATTAACCCCTCATCCCCGGCCCTTCTCCCAAGAGGAGAAGGGGGCCTCTCTTTCAAAAGTAACAGAGACATCATAAGGCCCTGGCACTATCTCAAAGTCCCTCTCCTCGCCGGGAGAGGGATTTAGGGTGAGGGTTGTCAAAATTTATTTGTCTTCTCCCCTCTCCTCCTGGAGAGGGGTTGGGGGTGAGGCTTTCTTAATTCCAAAATCTGGCCGCACCTTCACAAAGAACACAGGTATCATTCCCGGAATCATGCAAAGCATAACCCAAACAAAGAAATTTTTGTAGCCAATCATGTCCTGCAACCAGCCCGAAAACATACCGGGTATCATCATGCTTGCAGCCATAAAGCCTGTTGCGATGGCAAAGTGCGCTGTTTTGTTTTTTCCTTCTGAAATGTAAATCATGTAGAGCATATAAGCCGTGAACCCAAATCCATACGAAAACTGCTCAACAGCCACACATAATCCTATGATGAAATAATTCGTAGGTTGCGCAAAAGCCAGGTAAACATAAGCCAGATGTGGCAGGTTGATAGAAAGTACCATCCACCATAACCAATACTTTAAACCTTTTTTTGCGGCAGCCAAACCTCCAAGAATTCCACCCAGTGTTAATGCCAGAATACCGAAAGTTCCATAAATTAATCCAACTTCCCCGGTAGTTAAACCTAATCCTCCGATATTCCTAGGATCGAGCATAAAGGGCGATGCCAGTTTAATAAGCTGGGCTTCGCCAAAGCGATACAGAAGCAGGAATGAGATAATTACCCAGATTTCCTTTTTTGCAAAAAATGACCCGATAGTTTCAAAAAAGTCGGCCATTATGTTATTGTTCGTGCGGACAGCTTTATCGCCTGCCGGATAGGGAAGCATAAATTTGTGATAGAATGAAAACAACACAAAAAGCACCGCCAGAATAATGAAGGTTATGCTCCAGGAAAGATGGATATTGCCCGAAGTTCCTTTGAAAGCAGCTTCTGTTGCACGGTTAAGCTTTGAATCGACCTGCAGTAAAATATATGCCGGTTTATCCCAGTTTGCAGTGTTAAACGCCAAGCGGTCACCTTCCAGAAGCTTGATACTGTTGTCTCCTTTCTGAAATTTCAGGTTTAACACCATTTCTTTGTTTTCCTCCGGTTTTTTTGAGAGTTTAACAGCAACTACAGCAATATTACCTGTTTTCGAATCCACTGCTGCAGGAGCCTCATCGGCATTAAATGTTTCCTTCAGAAATTTCCCGAAAGGCTTGGAGATACTTCTGGTCCACCAGGATTCTTTTTCGTTTTTATCTGTAACAGCTTTTGCCCCTCCTATCACAAAACCATTGCTGGTATTATGGTTGGTAATAATCGACTTAACAGAGTCCAACTGACCTTTGGCGATGTTTTGAGTAGAGATTTCTACCTTTTCGGGAAATACAGCAAAATAAGTTTTCTCATGATCCTGTATATTATTTAGTTGAACCTCGGGCAACTTTATCACATTTGCATACGAGGGTCCGGCCTGGGCATTAATAATTATTGGAGGATGGCCAGTAGTGGTCTCAAAAAAACCTGCAACTATAATCAGGAGCCCTTGTCCCGTAATCATGGCTATACGGTAGAAGGTGCTGCGGATTCCCACAAAATACGTTTGCTGATGCTCATTTAAACCGAGCATATAAAAACCATCGGCAGCAATATCGTGAGTAGCCGAACTGAAAGCCAACAGCCAAAGAAAAATAAGTGTAATCTTAAAAAACATTGGCAGTGGAATGGCCAGGGCAACTCCGCCTAGTCCTGCACCAATTAACAACTGCATCACCACAATCCACCAGCGTTTGGTTTTTAGCAGGTCTACCAGCGGACTCCAAAAAGGTTTGATAACCCAGGGCAGGTAAAGCCAACTGGTATACAAGGCTATATCGGTGTTTGAAATGCCAAGCCGTTTGAACATGATCACAGCTACGGTCATTACAACCACATACGGGATACCTTCGGCAAAGTAGAGGGTAGGTATCCAAAGCCAGGGATTACGGGATGTTTTTTTCATAAGTTAAAAGATAGGCCTCATCCCCGGCCCTTCTCCAATAGGAGAAGGGAGTTTGCTCCGAATAAGATGAGTGCATGAGTTTTAGTAACTGTTTTATTTCAAGATACATAAAGCTATGATGAACTGAGTTCTGAGTTCCCTATTGAAGAATATAGTGGACTTAACTCCGCCCCTTTAAAATAATGGTTGAGAATAGCTTTGTAAGAATAACCTTTCTCTCCCATCATGGCAGCACCAATCTGACAAAGTCCTACGCCATGCCCCCAGCCTGCGCCGGTAAGCACAAATTCGCCCGGAACACCATCCTTGATATTGTTTTTGTCGACCACAAAAGCAGAGCTGTAAAGGTGCGATTCGGAAAGAACTTTGCGGATTTGAAGTTCTTTACCGATGGTGACCGTCAACTTCGTTCCTATAATTTTCAGTTTTATAAGTCTGCCTGAGTTTCCCCTTTCCACAGGGATCAAATCGATAATTTTCCCAAAATCCTTTCCAGTCTTCCGTGAAATAAGTTCGGCAATTTTCTCCTGCGAATAAACTACTTCCCAGCGGTAAAAATCAGTAGTTTCCTGGTCGTAGTCGTTCAACACCTGCGACAAAACTTTTTTATCGTGGGTGTTGCAGAAGGCTTCGGGCGAAGTTCGAATCCAACGATCGGCAGCATCTTCATTGGTTAAATCCATGTTGTAGCCAGCCGGAGTTTGCGGATTATCCACTATTGCCTGAAGATACGGATGATTTACCGGCTCCCACGTTTTCTCGAAAAGTTCGGTAACTCCTCCGCAGCTCTTGTAAAAACGGGCATCACAGACATTACCTTTGTACATCAGACACAAACCGCGGGTTTCGTTAATGGCTTCAGCAACGAGCCGACTGGTTTGCCGGGTAATTCCCTGGTAACGCTGACAATGGTCGTCGGCACAAACATCGAAATTGGTATGATCCTCGCGGTCGTACCAACGGATATATTCATCGGGCGTTTCGTAAATGCTCTGATATTTTGCGGACAACTGCTCCAGTTGCTTTCCCTTGAGTACCTGAGCCAAAAGCCACGACCTTGAAATTACAGCATGTGCTTTTAGTAGCTCCAGACTACTTGTAGCACTCATTTCGGAAGAAATTACACTCAACAGGTAATCTTCGAGAGAGAGGATGTTGATAGCGGTAAGCTTTTCGTTTTCAACTATGAACTTTAATGAACCTTTGAACTTCTGATTCTCCTTTCGTTCCCAATGAAATTTTATGCCAATGGTAACGTTGAGCAAATCGAACGATGATGTTTCGTAATCATCCGGTTCGAAAAGCAGAGTTCCTCCCGTCATAACATCTTCGTTTAGAAGAATCCTGCCATGGTTGTAACTGATCCGGTTATTCCCTTCGCATATTTTACCGGTTTCTTTCAACATATATTTACCATTGAGGATAAATTCAATGGCTGGCTCATACATAATTCCAATTCTCAGTTGTGGCTCATTCATATTCAATATTTTTAGTCGCTTTCCTCTTTATGCTCAGGGTTAAGCTATTACCATTTCCAAAACGGGATAAACAGGATCTTCGAAACCAAATTTCCTGTAAAGTTTTTCTCCATCTTTCGATGTGTGCAGTGCAATCTTAGTGATGCCCATCTTTCGGGCTTCATTCAGAAGCTCAGTTAGGATAAGCGTGGATATACCTTTCCGTCGTGCCTCAGGAATGGTATACATGTTCAGAATATCACCTTCAAGGTAGGAGGCCCTGTTAAAATCGCCCGGAATTTTTTTTATAACCATTCCTCCAAAAGCCAAAACTTTTCCGTCGTAAACGGCCATTAAGGCAAAAAAACTCCCATCGTACATGGATTTCCTGAAATATTCTTCAAGTTCCTTTTTTAGGGTCAGCTTGTATTCCATGCTTCTTTCACCCTGCAACTGACTCAGGTAATCGAGCCGATGTTCAGTCATAATGCTGATATCAGTATCTTCTACCTTTTTTATTATAACTTTTGCAAGATCGATATCCATTTTTTAAAACCTGAAAAATTTCTCAACAGAAGCCTCATCCATACAAACCTGTGCCAACATATCCGAAACATCAGCGGCTGTTATTTTATTGAAATCTTCCTCGCGCGGTGTGATAAAAACGCCGCCCATATCTACACTCGCCGGACTCAGTAAAATTTGCTTCTCCCCTGCTTCAAAATATTGTTTTGGACGGTGGAGAATTCTTGGGAAAAGATGTACAACCCATTCACAATCTTCTTTATAGGCTAGAAGGTTCAGCATCGGTTCTTTTTCCTGCGGCTGGATTTCTTTAAATCTCCGGTAAAACTCTTCAAAAAGCAGATTCATCGCAGCTTTATCCCTGCCATTCATAGAAATAACTCCCCGCTGATACCCCTTCCAGGAATAAACATTTACCATTTTCTTTTCACCTACTTGCTTCAAAAGTGTGGGATTATGGAAATCCTTTTCAATAGGCAAAAATCCTTTGGATCCGGCCTGAAAATGGAAATGGTCGGGAGCCGAAGCGCCGCATTTAGGACCATTGTAAAAAACCACAAAATCGGGTAAAGCTTCCGCCAAATCGAGCATATCTTCAAAATGCCCTTCAATAAGCTGGTCGGTATGCCTTTCGATGGGTACTGTAAGATGCTTTGGGAAAATCGGGAAAGGATTGATCAGCACCACATATTCTTCATTAAAAGGAATACCTCGTTGCTGCTTTGGCCGGTTCTGTGCACACAAAAAGCAGGGTCGGGCTTCGATTGATTTTGTATCAACTTTGGCTGCCGATGAGATAATACGTTTGGGATTAAACTGTACCAGAATATCAAATCCTTTGAAGTGAAGGGTTTTGGTCCGGACACTTTTCAAGTCGTTATAATTCACAGCAGGCAATTCCCACTCAGCAAGCTGGTTCTGAATGAATTGATTGATATGCCTCACCCCCGGCCCCTCTCCATTTGGAGAGGGGGGGAATACATCGGTTTGATTTTTTGAGTTCATAAATTAATTAAGGCCCTCACCCCAACCCTCTCCCAAAGGGAGAGGGAGGAATACATAGGCAATGTTTAAAATATTGTAACTACTTTTAAGAGAAGCTCCACTCCCTCTCTCCTTGTGGAGAGGGGGCTGGGGGGTGAGGCTTCCCCTAAACCTTCTGCCCTTCCCTCACATACTGCTGTCGTGCCCAGAATTCGAGTGTGCGGATTCTGTCCTTATACAAATTATGTCCGTTAAGCTTTTGTATATCGAGCGAGGCATCGGAGTTTTCCTCCCAGCGGCGGCATAGATACAAAGGTTCGTAAATACGGCCAATCTGGTAATACCTGCTGATATTGAGTCCGAGTGCATAATCCTCGCCATAGCTCACATTGGGCACTTTTACTTTGCGGATTACAGGCGTGTAAAAAGCTCTGGGTGCTCCTAAACCATTAATGCGCAAAGCATTATTGCGACCGTTGTCGGGTGTCCATTCCTTGTGGTCGATCAAACCCGGAGGAATTTCTTCGAGTTTGAAGTTCACCATACGGTACGAACCCACGAGCATGGCACAATTTTGTTCATAAAAAGCAACAACTACACGTGCAATAACATTGTCATCAATATAAAGATCGTCGCTATCGAGCTGGATGGCAAACTTACCGCACTTTGGATGCATGATGCCTTCGTTCCAGCAACCGCCTATACCCAGGTCTTTACGTTCAGGAATAATTAGCTCTACACGCGGGTCTTTCGCAGCAAAGGATTTGATAAGATCAGTAGTTCCATCAGTAGAAAAGTTATCAATAATCAGTAGGTTGAATTTAAAAGATGTTTTTTGATTCAACACCGACTGTATTGCATCACCAATAGTCTTAACACGGTTTCGAACAGGTATAATTACCGAGGCTTCGAATTCAAAATTACCTTCGTTAAATTCTATTTTGCGGAATTGCGGACTTAACCATGCACCAACTTCCTTTAAATGAGCTGTGCAGGCTTGTTCCATTTCAATCTGCACCTGGCGGTTTTTAGGATCGACATAATCGAACTGCTTTTCGCCCGATTTACGGGTATCGGTTTCAATAACCGTGTAAAGCATCTCTGGAATGCGCACCATCTTTTGCTTCTGCGAAACTTTTAGCCGCAAATCGTACAATGCTGCGAATTTGTAAGGAATAGCCATTCTCGAAACAGCATCTTTCAACGACTGTGTCCTGTAAAACAGCAACGAGCCAAAATCAAAATCGTCGCGCAGACTGCCATCCTGGTAATCTATAGTGGGGTGAGCACTGCGGACATCTTCTTTCATTTCGAAATAATCGGAATATACAAGGCCGGCACCACTGTCGCTACAAACCTGCATAAAACGGTTGAGAGCATGTTGTCCAAGATCGAACGGTAAATGTTTATTATACAACATTACAAACTCCCCATCTGCTTTGGCGGCAATTTCTTTCAGGGTTTCGGTCGATGCAAAGTTTTCGGAAATAATCCAGCCATCCAGTCCTTTAATATCAATTTTTTCTTTTCCGACAGCAATCACACTCTTCACTGCTCCCGAAGCCTTCAATACACCAATGTTGTGGCTTAAATCCTCAGGGTTAGCAGCCGATACAAAACATGTTATCATAAACAATTATTTAGCTCGTTAATATCAATTATTTTTTAAGGAAATTCAATATCTGCAACATAAATTCTTTTCTTTCCTGATCCGTTTTTAAGGTCTCGAAAGGAAATCCGCAAACCACACTCCGGTAATTACCCCGGAAGCCCACACCGGCACTGCTGTTATTCTGCCTGTACCGGAAAATTGTTCTGGCGCCGGCTCCATCGGGATCAAGTGCATCGGGCGCTTCCACGGTGTAAATGGAAGGATCGTAAGAAGTATTAAAACTATATTTACCTTTAAACAAAGGTGCAGAATCATCTGTAGCATAAAAATCTCCCTGATTTACGGTATGATTAGTTCTCCATTGAAAATGCAAAACTTTTGCAGCAAACTTGATGGCCGTTGAATCGCCAGTATTTAGCAAATCGGTTCCGGTGTAGGCTCCCGAAAGAAAAACGCCCTTCCCGTTATCGGCAAGCTCTTTCAGCTTATTCAGAAAAGCGGGGGTATAAATCTGAAAGTCTTTTACATTTTTATCTTTGAAGGAAGGTATCGATTTCTCTTCTCCAAGCACAACATCTACAATATCAAAAGGAGATGTGGTAAAAGAACCCTGATTAAAAACCTCATCGCTCACTGAAACAAATGAATAACCGTTAGCGAGAATTGCTTCCCCATGAACGCGGGTAAAATCGAAAGTATTTCCGGGAATTACTTTCCCTTCCATATCAGCATAACTTGCGCCCCAACCCGGACTGTCGTCATCTTTCCAGTCCGATTTGCGGTTAAAGTCGTATTGATTTCCAACATGACCTGGCTCCGAATGAAACGGCACTCCCTGATCGTCCCACCAGGCAATACCGGCCATGTTACCCTGATCGAAGAAAGCAGGGCCGCTAACCCTGTCGAAACCATTTACTACCAGTACCGTCGGAGCTGTTTCATTTTTAAGACCGACAGCAAGAATTTCCGAAGAAAAACTTTCGCCGCCTTCGTTCAGGGCCGTAACCTTGAAACTGTATATTTCGTCGTATTTACCTAGGGTTAACGTGAGAAAAGTATCGGTAACCACAACCCCATTGTCGAAGCCTCCTTTTCCAATTCTTCTGTAAACTTTGTACTTGTCGGGTTTGGCTGTTGTTTCAAGTGAATCCAGAACCGGTTTCCAACTGAGGCGGATGGATTTATCTCCCAAATTTGTAATGCCAAAATGATCGACTGGCAAAGGTTGAACCACGTACTCCCTGTTTTGCTGATATGCCAGATATTTCAGCATAGCTTTATAAATGGCCCGGCCCACGGTAAACCTGAATCGCGGATCGAGGCTGTAGCGCATATCGGCCACATTCTGGTGCGAAAGCAACTCAAGGAGCACGGCGGGAACAATTTGCCGGTAGGCTTCGGAATAACCGCGATCCCACATAGGCCGGCTGGTCCACTTTGGATTTATGCCCGCTCGGATATCATTCACAATTTGTGTGTGCATCATATCGGTAAAATCGCGGCTCGTCATTTTTGATTGTCCGTTTGGGAAAATGCCGTTATTCTTTTCGGTGCTGTAAATTGTAAGCGTACCAATAACAGAATCATTGGGCGTTGTGCCGGCATCAGTATGAAATGCCATGGACAAGTCTACCGGAATATTTAAACCTGCATTAAAAGAACTGCGATACTGAGGCTTGGACGATCCAATCAGGTAATTGATCCATTCTCCGCGCGACTGTAAATCGTCGGTATAATCGTTTTTCCCTTTGTTAAGGTTGTAAACCAGCGTATCGGGAGCGCCAGCATATTGCAGATAGTATCTTGCCGCCTCCATATATCTTGGCTTGCCGCTTTGCTTCCACTGGTAGGCAACAGTGCCGTTATCGAGCGGACGGCGGGCAACATTGCCCATGCCACCTCCGAAACGAACGGCATCTGTAGAGATAAATCCATCCTCCGTTCCCTTTATATTTATTGAAACAGCTCCTGAAGTACCCTTTTCAAATTCAAAATTACCCAGGTAAACCCATGTGCTTCCGCTCATGCGCTGATTTAAGAGAAAACGGGTTTCTCCACCCAGGTGCTTTACTATGTACTCAGCGGATGAACTATTGGAATTATCCTGCAGGTACGACACGTAAACAGCGTAGTTTCCCCTTTCAGGAATTGCAGGAACATAATCGACACGCTTACCAGCATTCTTTTTTGGGTCAATCCGGTACGATGTTCCCGACTCAAAAGGCTTATCGCCATAAAAAATGGTATCCCTGGGAGCAAAACCTTTTTTAATTTCATCATAAACCAAATCCACAGGCATCAATATGTTTGAGGAACCACGGCCATTGTTATCTACAACCACTTCATGTATCTGTGTGTCGCGCTCCCTGGGCAAAAAAACCGAAGCCCCGGCATTCTCCAGCATAGGGACAATGTACTGGTACATATACATCAGCGGATGAACATCCTCAACAGTACCAAAGAGCCTTGCCCGCTGATATTCCCAGCGATCGAGAGTGGTTTCGTAGAAAAAACCATGGCTGGGCCAAAGCGCTATGTTATTATTGTATAATCCTTTTGCCGGAATTTGTGCATCGGCTCGCCTTACAAGCGGAATGCGGTTTACTGAAAAGACATCGTTTCTTTTTTGGTCAACAGGCAACGTCTTTCTAGCCCAATTGGGAACAAGATCCTGGATAAGCACTTTATTTGAAAACCCTAGAAGTTCATAATCGCTGAACTTCTTTCCTAGCTCGTCCGAAATGGATTTATAAAGCTTTTGAACCGCATCTTCTCTGATGGGCAGGTAAGATAACTCAGGAGAAAAGTAAATCCTGAGATTTTTATCGGAACTGTTAAGTTTAAACGAATCTAATTTTGCATTTCGGAAATTTTTCAACCCATGATCAGACTCTTTCCAGGTAGCTAAACGCTTTGAGACAAGCCGCTCCAGCCGTTTCTCTTTTTTCGACTGGGCAGAAGCCGGGTTGAATACGAAAAGCATTGCCAAAAACGTAACTACTGCCAGATCTTTAATATATCTCATATAATTTTTTATGTAGCTAATTATGCAAAAGATCAGTCCAAAAATAAATAGTCTTTTTTATATTTACAATAGTTGTAATACATGTTATATATTACTTGTTAATTTTTATAACTTTTATAATTTTGCACAGTAAATATAGGTATCATTTAAGATGATATTTGCAACTTAATGATTGAAAATTGGGAATTTACAACTATTTAATCGTAAATTATAAGTTGTTATTGTTTATATCTAATTGATGGATAAGAAATATTCACAGGAATATGGCAAAAATACTTGTTGCGGACAGCGGATCAACAAAAACACACTGGATTTTGTTTAAAGATGGTAAGAAAGAAGAGCCTTTTATCACTTCGGGAATCAATCCCTTTTATCAGGATACGGCAAACATTGTGGATTCAATAGAAAAAACTCTCCGGAAAAATGTTATAATACAACCTGATCATATTTTCTTTTATGGGGCCGGCTGTGCAAATCAGAAACAGGAAATTGTACTGAATGCATTGAAAAGTATATACCTCACCTCGGATGTTTTTGTGGGTAGCGATCTGCTAGGCGCTGCAAGATCGTTATGCCAGAATAAAAGCGGAATTGCATGCATTCTGGGAACTGGCTCCAATTCGTGCTATTACGACGGGAAAGAAATCACGGCTCATGTATCTCCTTTAGGATATATTTTGGGCGACGAAGGCAGTGGTGCAGTTTTAGGGAAAACCCTGATTTCTGACATCTTAAAAAATCAAATGCCAGAGATCGTTTCGCAACGCTTTTTCGATACCTACCAGTTAAATGTGAACAGCATTCTCGATTCTGCTTATAAACAGCCATTTCCAAATCGTTATCTTGCTCAGTTTGCAAAGTTTATAGGCGACAATATTGAAATTCCCGAAGTTGAAAATATTGTTCTGGAAAGTTTCAAGGAATTTATAACCCGCAATATTATGCAATATGAACAGGTTCGAACCACTGAAATATACTTTACAGGAAGTATTGCCTGGCATTTTCAGGAGCAACTAACAAATACTCTCGAAAAGTTTGACCTGAAAGCATCAAAGATAACCAAAGCCCCGCTTGACGATTTAATAACCTATCATAATCAGCATTTAGTTGTAAGCTAAATGTTTGGACTTTAAACATATAAAAATGGAACTTGATAATAACAAGGAAACAAAAATGAGTGTTACCGAAACATCTTCATTGTACGACAACCTCGAATCGATGTCGGTTCGGGAACTACTCGACAATATCAATCGCGAAGATGCGAAGGTTCATATTGCCGTAAATCAGGCAATTCCCCAGATTCAGAAATTAGTGGAAAGGACAGTGGCGAGAATGAAAAAAGGGGGACGCCTCTTCTATATAGGTGCAGGTACCAGCGGGCGTCTGGGGGTTTTGGATGCTTCTGAGGTACCTCCTACTTTTGGTGTTCCTGATAATATAGTAATCGGACTTATTGCCGGTGGTGACGGCGCCCTGCGCAAGGCCGTAGAAGCAGCAGAAGATCATCCCACAAAAGCCTGGGACGACCTTATGAAATTCAATATTAACAGCAACGATACTTTGGTAGGAATAGCCGCATCGGGAACCACGCCTTATGTAATAGGGGGTTTAAAAATTGCCCGCGAACATGGGGTGCTCACCGGATGTGTTACCTGCAACCCCAACAGCAAAATGGCCGAAACGGCCGAAATACCCATAGAAGCCATTGTAGGACCCGAATTTGTTACCGGCAGCACCCGCTTAAAAGCTGGCACAGCACAAAAAATGATTTTAAATATGATTACTACCTCAATTATGATTAAATTAGGTAGAGTAAAAGGTAACAAAATGGTGAACATGCAGCTTACCAATAAAAAGCTGATAGAACGCGGAACACGGATGATTGTTGAAGAGCTGAATATTCACCGCGACGAAGCAAAACGTTTACTTCTGCTAAACGGTTCAGTAAAAAAGGCTATTGAAAATTATGCTGAAAATCAACCCTCAGATAAATAAATTTCAGAAATAGAACTATAGCAACAGATAGTGGTTTATAATGTGATTTTATCCGTACGGAAATAAATATATACACAGATGAAAAACATAAATGTTGACAACCTGAATCTTTCTCCGGTTGAAAAGAGATTTGTGGAACTTCAGGAAAACAAAAAGATTTCCACCAAAGTTCCTTACATTACAGTTGACAATTTCCCAAAGTTGGGTTTTTTAACGGCCCTGCGATTTTTGGAATGGGTAGGCCAAAATCCCGATGGCACCATTAGTTTACCAACTGGTAAAACTCCCGAGTATTTTATCCGCTGGACTCAATATTTACTCGAGAACTGGAGCAATGCCAAAGGCAAAAAGCTTCGGGAAGATTACGGTTTAAAAGGCGAGAAAAAACCCGACCTGAGTGCACTCAAATTTGTTCAGATTGATGAGTTCTACCCCATCAACTCGCAGCAACAGAACAGCTTTTATTATTATGTTAACGAGTATTATATAAAAGGTTTCGGACTAAGCCCCAAAAATGCCCTGTTAATCAACTCCGACACTATACCCCTGGTAAACGGGAAACATTTTTCGGAAGTTTTTCCCGACAGCAAAGTGGATCTCTCACTACGTTACCGCGAGGCCAAAACTAAAAAAGAGCAGGAACAACAGCAATCAATTTTCAAGATAGACGATTGGTGCTGCAATTACGAAGCTCAGGTTCGCGAGAGAGGCGGAATAGGTTTCTTTCTCGGCGGTATTGGTCCCGATGGGCATATTGCTTTTAACACCCGGGGGTCCGATCATTATTCAACAACCAGATTAACAGCTACAAACTTCGAAACACAGGCTGTAGCTGCCGGCGACCTGGGAGGTATTGAAGTATCTCGCCATCGTTTGGTAATCACAATCGGGTTGGAAACCATTACTTACAATAAAGATGCTGTTGCCATTATTTTTGCTGCAGGAGAAGCCAAAGCTGGTCTTGTAAGAGATGCGCTCGAGAGCGAACCTACAGTACTCTATCCTGCAACCGTGTTGCAACGGTTGCCAAACAGCCGTTTTTATCTGACACAGGGTGCTGCGTCGCAACTGACTGACAGCATCGAACATTTCTATAAAACCGGTCCCTGGACACACGAAAAGACTGAGAAAGCGGTGATAGATCTCTGCCGCAAAAGCAATAAATACGGACATCATCTGGTACTCGACGATCTTAAAAACGATCCGTTCTGCCGTCTTATCCCCAATCTGAATAACGATACCGTACAAACGGTTGTAAACTCAATTGTTTCAAAAATAGAAAGGGGAATGCAGGAAGAAAATAACCAGGTTTACTATCATACAGGTCCGCACCACGACGATATTATGCTGGGAATGTTACCTCCGCTTACCGAGTTGCTTAATAACGACAGCAATAAATCGCATTTTTCAGTTTTAACCTCCGGTTTTACTGCAGTTACCAACGATTTTATCTACAATTCTTTAGTCGATACCAAGCAATTTATAGAAGAAGGCCAGGTAAAAATGATCGAATACCCTGATTTTTTTGAGACTGGTTACAAATATAAATGGGATAAAGATGTTTACCATTTCCTGAATAAAGTTGCTTCCGGCGAGCCCCGTGAACGCAAAAGAGGTCTGTCGCACCGTTTGATACGTGCTATAGTGGATATTTGGGCCGTAAAGAGCACCGACGAGCTGCGCGATACCATCAACAGCATTCTTGCCATTCTCAGAGACAGTTACAGCGGCCAGAAGAATCCTCCAAAAATTCAGAAACTCAAAGGGATGCTCCGTGAGTTCGAAGAAGAACTGGTATGGGCACACTTTGGAGTTCAGGTAAAGAATGTACATCACCTGCGCCTCGGATTTTACACCGGCGATATTTTTACCGAGCAACCCAACCGCGAACGTGACGTAATTCCAGTGTTAAAGCAACTGAAAGAAATTAAACCTTCGGTGATCAGCCTGGCTTTCGATCCTGAAGGAAGCGGTCCCGATACGCATTACAAAGTTCTGCAGGCCATTGCCAATGCCGTTGCACTTTGGAGCAAAGAAGAAGATTTGTCGAAACTGCGCATCTGGGGTTACCGCAACGTTTGGTACAAATTCCATCCGGCCGATGTAAACGTAATTACTCCGGTTACCCTCAATGCCTTGGATGTGTTGGATAAATCGTTTACCGATTGTTACCTGAGTCAGGTAAATGCCTCGTTCCCAAGTTACGAACTTGATGGAAAATTCAGCGCTCTGGCTCAACGCACCTGGGTCGACCAGTTGAATATGATCCAGTTGCTGTTAGGCAAGGATTATTTCTATACCAACCCCAATTCAAAAATCAGAGCCAGTCACGGTTTAATTTTCTTCAAGGAAATGACTGTTGAAGAATTCCTGAAAGAAGCCAGAGACCTTGAAAAGTCGATGGAAGGAATGGTATAAAAGAAGGAAATGAATGAATGAATGAATGAATGAATGATAGTAAAAAAACGAGAAAATTTAGTAAAATTTACTAAATTTTCTCGTTTTTTTTAGTAATAATTACCAAAGTATCCAAAATTATTTAGTAAATTTTACCAAACTTTATTACCTTTGATGCAGGTTAAAAAACAGCATTGAAGAATATCCTAAAAAATATAATACTTGAGTATCACAATTCTATAACTCAAAAGGTTGAATGGAGAAGTATAGAAATTCCGTTCAATCTCAATATTATCATTTCAATAATCGGCGCGCGCCGGAGCGGGAAAACGTATCTGTTGTATCAGGTAATAGAAAAACTTCTTAAAAGCGGAATAGAAAAAAAGAAGATTTTCTTCTTAAACTTTGAGGATGAAAGGTTAATCCTGAACGAAACTAATCTTGACCTCATAATTCAATCGTACCAGGAATTATATCCGGATACTCCGTTGGACGAAGTTTATCTGTTTTTTGACGAGATCCAGAATGTACAGGGATGGGAAAAATTCATACGGCGGGTTTACGATACAAAAACGAAACATATTTTCCTCACCGGTTCCAATTCTAAATTATTAAGCTCCGAAATTGCCACCGAACTTCGCGGACGCACGTTGACTTTTACAGTTTATCCTCTTTCGTTTAAGGAATACCTGAGCTTTAACAAGGTTGAGCCTGTTTTATACCCTCAAAATAACAAGAGCCGCATAATTACTTTTGCCGAAAAATACATGCTTACCGGTGGCTTTCCTGAAACGGTAAATTTCGATCCCAAAAACAGGGTAAAGCTTTTACAGCAATATTTCAATGTAATGATTTTCAGGGACATTATTGAAAGATATAAAATAGCCAGCCCTGAAACATTAAAATATTTTATTAAAAAGATTTTTGCCAGTATAACAAAGCCGTTTTCCATAAATAAGGCTTATAACGATCTCCGATCTTTAGGCTATAATGTTAGCAATAAATATTTGTACGAATATTTTACATATTGTAATAATATCTTTCTTACTCAGTCTATTAACAAATTCCATTTTTCGGAAATAAAACAGGAGAAGAGCGATAAAAAAGCTTATGTAATTGACAATGGATTACTATCGGCCATAGAATTCTCCGTATCGGAAAACAGGGGAAAACTTTTTGAGAATATGGTTGTAATGGAATTTATTAAAAGAGAAACGCAAATTTTCTATTTTAAAGATGTTTATGAATGCGATCTGGTAATCAAGGAAAATAATGTTTATAAACCCGTGCAGATCTCATATACGCTGGAGAATTCTGAAACACAAGAGCGGGAACTCAGAGGAATGGCGGAGGCATGCAGAACCCTGAATACCTCCAAAGGTATTGTAATAACTTTTGACGAAAAGGAAGCTCTAATCTACAGAAACATAGAAATAGAGATTGTTCCTTTTTATGAATATTTTCTGTAAAGTACCATAAATGGGCTACTGAGCGATGCTGAAGTGATATCCACTGAATTCCAGTTTCGGCTCCGCTCAATTACCTTTCACCAGAATAACACGAAACCAGTAACCCGTAACCCTTATTTCCAGAGATTATCAGGATAAACGCCTTCTTTGATCAGACTGCGGATTGTTTCTACGGCAAGCGCGCGATCCTGCGGATAAGTCATCCCAAACCATTCGCTGGTGCCTTGGAGAACTTTTACTTTTACTTCGCCTTTTTCAATAAGTTCATTCACCATAAAGGGGATGTAAAACTCAGCCTTGGGATTGGCTACATTGGCTTTCAGGAATTCGATAAAACCTTGCTTGAGGTAATCGAACAATGAAGTTGTAAAGCCCCAGCAATTCATCGAAACATACGATTTCCCGTCGAGTGTTTCTGTTGAGCCATCGGGTAATTTGCTGATAATCCCACTATCGGTGCGTTCAATATGTGTTTTTTCGTTGGCAGCGACCAAGTTGAAATTAGCATCAGTGGCACAAACACCACGCGATACAAAACCAAACTCCGAAAGGGTTTTTTCGAGCTGGAAACCAACCATGGAATATGTTTTATTGTCAGCAATTGCCGGAGAAGTCAGAAAATCGGCTAAAAGTTTGAATGAGCCATGACCATAAAAATCATCGGCGTTGATTACGGCAAAAGGTTCTTTCACTTTATCGGCAGCGACAAGAATGGCGTGACCGGTTCCCCATGGTTTTACCCTGTCGGCAGGGAGTAAAAATCCTTCGGGTAATACATTCAGCTCCTGAAAGCAATATTCAACAGCTATTTTCCCCTCGAGTTTTTTCTGAACGGATTCTTTGAAATCGGCTTCGATATCCTTGCGGATTACAAAAACAACTTTGCCAAATCCGGCACGGATGGCATCAAACACAGAATATTCAAGTAAAGTTTCGCCCGATGGACCGAGTTTGTCCATCTGTTTCAAACTTCCGTAGCGACTGCCTAATCCGGCGGCCAATATTAATAAGGTTGGTTTCACAAACTAAAAATTTTTAATTAATAAGCTTGCAAATATACAAAATAGTCGATAGCGTTTAGTCGATGGTCCATAGTTAATACAGTCGACGGTCGACGGACCACTATCCACGGCCAAAAAACAGAAAAATTTTAACCCCCTGACAAATTAAATTATCGACTACCCGGCTGTTTGCAAATAAGCTGTGGTCTGAGGACTGTGGACTCTTCCCATTACTCAAAAGACAGCTCTCCGAAAAATTCCGGAAGATGAAAATTAGGCCTTTCGAAATTAATCGGTTGCCACGAAAGGTAATGCGCTTCCTTCACTTCGTCGCCGCATTTATAGAAATTGCCCCGGGCTATCATTCCTGAAAAATTTTCAATGTTATGTTTATGAAATGCGCTTGCTGGAATTACCAATGTTAGTGTCCACGAAAAATCGCCTTCTTTGCTTTCGATGGTGTCATTGCCAAGACTCGAATTCCGTTCGATTTTACTGGTGATTTCAATACCGGCACGTTGGCGGTTTTGTTTGTTGGTGCCAAAACCAATTAAAGCTGTACCAATGCAGTTAAATTCAACATTGTAGTACGATCCGTCATCCGCCGGCGAGAAGAAAAACTCAACACAGGAATCGGTCCACACCGGATCGTTGTCATTCTTATATCTTGCTTTGATATATTTTTCCTTCACCAGATATTGCAGATATATTTCAGTGCCGGAGTGACCGATTTTAAAACTTACTTCCGGTTTATAGGGAAAATTACTCCAGTTAGCATGGCCAATCTTTTGAGATTCTTCATGGTTGAAAAAATAGTTTTCGGCCTCCTGAACCGAAGTGCCTGGCTGAAATAGCTTTTTTATTTTAAGCATAGTTTTTACATTTTTCTTTGGCAACGTCGAAAACAATTTTTTGCATAGCAGCATATTGCGCTTCCATACTGAAAAGCAGCTTTAACTGTGCTTTTGTACGTTGCAGGTTGTGCATGGGGTATTTAATTTTATAATAGGTATCGCCGTTTATAAAATCGGCCAGAAAACGCACTGCCTGCATGTAAGCAAACAGTTTGGCAGCAAAAGGCAACACTTCAATTTCCTGTTTGGTAAGGAAGGAAGCACCTCCTGTAATAAATCCTTCGGCGAAACCTTTGTATAAACCAATGTTCAACGATACGTTGTCGAGATTCATATCATCTTCCTCACCGGAGTTAGCGCCGGTGCGGATAGCATCACCAAAGTCGGAGGTAACATAGCCTGTCATTACAGTGTCGAGATCGATTACACACAGGATTTCGCCCTTATCGTCGAACAAAATGTTATTGATTTTGGTATCGCAATGGGTAATCCGCTTCGGAAGCTTCCCTTCGCGGCCTAACCTCTGGACCAGACACATCTCTTCGGCCCTTTCTTCAACAGCTTTCACCTCTTCCTTCACCATCTCCAAACGACCGGCCTTGTTATCTTTCACGGCATCGCGGAACTGTTGCAAACGCCATTCCATGTTATGGAAGTCCTTAATGGTTTCGTACAACGGTTCTCCCGGAAGATCGGAAAGTAACGCACTGAATTCGCCAAAAGCAATACCCGCCTTGTAAGCCAGTAATGGTGACGAAAGCTGGTCGTAGCTTTTGCTGTCCTTTATAAATATCATCATCCGCCAGTAGTTGTCCTCAGCATCTTTGCTGAACCATGCCCCACCTTTGGTTGGAATAAGGTTTATGACACGACGGTTAACATCCTTAACTTTTTGCTCTTCCAGTTTCCTGCGAATATGACTGGTTACCCGAACTATATTATTCTGCAATTCAGGCACATTCACAAAAATATGGTGATTAATTTTTTGAAGGATATAATCGGGTTTATCGACTTCGCTTGTTTTTACAAGGTATGTATCGTTTATATTGCCGGTAGGAATAAGTTTATACTCCTGAAAACTTCCTTCAAAACCAAAGCTGTTGATGATATTTAAAACATTGGTACTCATAAATTAAACAGATAGTATGTTGAAAGGCTAATATATTGCTTTCTTAGAACTTTTCAAGAAATCTTAATCAGTAAGCGAGGATTAATTTTGTTTTAGATATTTTTGCTCATCAAAAAAAACACTTTTGAAAAATCAGAGCAAAGCTTATACATACGCAATTGCAGCCATTCTGTGCTGGTCCACAGTTGCTGTCGCTTTTAAAATAGGGCTGGAAGCGTTTTCGACTGTTCAACTACTTGCATTTTCGTGTTATACAGCCATTATTTCCCTGTTTATTCATCTTTTGCTATCGAAAAAACTTCGCGAAATATATTTACTCGACAAGCGGTTTGTTCTGAAAAGCGCCATTTTTGGGTTGTTAAATCCTTTTCTGTATTATCTCGTCCTTTTAAAAGCATACTCACTTTTACCGGCTCAAATAGCTCAACCGCTCAATTATACATGGCCCCTGATTCTTGTTCTGCTTTCGATGCTTTTCCTGAAACAGAAAATATCCGGGAAAGCTATTATCGGCATTGTTGTAAGCTTTATTGGAGTGCTTGTAATCTCTTTACAAGGGAAACTCAATCTGGGAGAAATACAAAATCCCATCGGTGTACTCTTTTCAACAGGAAGCTCTCTAATATGGGCAACATACTGGCTTTTGAATTCTACCCGCGAAAAATATGAAGAAACAGGTCTTTTCCTGAACTTTGTGTTTGCTGGAGTTTACATAACCATACTGATGTTGATTGTTGGAGGATTTAAACATATCCCGGTAAAAGGTCTTCTCGCATCATTTTACATCGGAATTTTCGAAATGGGGTTAACTTTTGTGCTTTGGCTCAAAGCCCTTAAGCTCAGTAAAGACTCAGGAAGAGTGAGTCACCTTGTGTATTTCTCACCATTTATATCCTTGCTTTTTATAAACCTTATTCTCAAAGAATCCATTTATTTTACAACCTATATTGGCCTGGTGATGATTATCGGCGGAGTAATTATCAGTAAGCTTAAGAAAAGGAATAAACCACAAGAGCAGTGAGGGAAAAAATTATTCTCGGAATTGACCCGGGCACAAATATCATGGGGTATGGGATTTTAAAAGTAGAAAATCGCAAACCTTACCTGATTACCATGGGAACGATGGACCTGCAAAAACTTGACGACCACTTTGTGAAACTGAAAAGGATTTTCGAGGAAACCAATTGCCTGATAGAAAAATACGCTCCTGATGAACTTGCTATTGAAGCTCCGTTTTATGGCAAAAACATACAGTCGATGCTGAAACTGGGGCGCGCCCAGGGAACGGCTATTGCATCGGCCCTTTTACACTCGATTCCCATTTTTGAGTATGCTCCGCGTAAAATAAAAATGTCGATTACAGGGCAGGGAAATGCAAGCAAAGAACAGGTTGCTTTTATGCTTCAGAAAATGCTTGGATTTAAGGATATGCCCGAAGATCTGGACGCTACCGACGGGTTAGCCGCAGCAGTTTGTCATTATTTCCAGAATAAAGTTGAGAATTCGCTGGCAGGCGCTAAAAGCTGGAAAGATTTTATAAGTAAAAACCCCAGCAGGTTACGCTAGGGTTTTACATATTCGATTTTATCTGAGAAGCGAGTTGTTCAAACTCTTCTTTCGCAAATTTTAATTTAGGCTTGGAAAAATCTATATCATTCCCGCCGTTAATAGGTACCAGGTGAATATGTGCATGAGGCACCTCAAGCCCCAGAACAGCTATTCCGATTCGTTTGCACGGAACGGTTTTTTCGATGGCAAGCGCTACTTTCTTGGCGAAAACCATCATACCTCCGATTAAATTATCGTCGATGTCAAAAATATAATCCACCTCCTTTTTAGGAATCACGAGAGCATGTCCTTTAATCAGAGGGTTAATGTCCAGAAAAGCGAAATAATTATCATCCTCAGCAATTTTATAGCAAGGTATCTCGCCGTTTATGATCCTTGTAAAAATTGACGCCATAGTTTTATCGTGCTATATCAATAATTTCAAATTGCATCTTTCCCGAAGGAACGGTAATATCAACAACATCGCCAACTTTTTTCCCGATCAAACCTTTGGCGATAGGAGTATTCACCGAGAGTTTTCCTTCTTTGAGATTAGCTTCCGATTCCGAAACAAGAAAATATTCCATGGTAGAATTTGTCTTGAGATTCTTAATCTTAACCCTGTTAAGAATCTGGACCTTATCTATATCGATACGTGAACCATCAATAACTCTTGAGTTCGCAATGATATCTTCGAGCTTCATTATTTTGGCCTCCAGCATGGCTTGGGCATCTTTGGCAGCATCATATTCAGCGTTTTCTGAAAGATCACCCTTATCACGTGCTTCTGCCAATTGATGGGCAATATTAGGCCTCTCATTTGTCAGAACTTCAAGCTCGGCTTTGAGCTTGCGCAAACCTTCTTCAGTTAAATATGAAACATTAGCCATTTAAAAACCTCCTATGAATGATTTATTTAAAAAGAAAAAAGAATCCCGATAACTCGGAACCCTTTCCCAGGTTCAAATATATTATTTTTTATTTATCGGTTCTAATCAAATAGTTATAAAACATAAATTAAAACCTCTTTCCTGATTTCACCTTGCCAATTTACAAAATTAAACAATTAAAAATATTTTCGGTTTAAAATTTCGGCATAAATAATTCCCTGCCTTAAATCGAGATTGTCCAGAGAAAGAATAGGTTCGCTATCTTCCTTTCTAATCTGAGAAATAGGCGATTCCACATGCTCTATCCTTTTATATTTGTCGTCCGGTATTGTTTCATAATTAAACACCTCATTGCTGATGGTTTCAAGCGATTCAGCTTCCTCATCAATATTTTCATACGAGTACGGATTGGTTTCCGGGATAGTTTCCTGAGAAAAGGTCTGGGGGCGCTCGTAAGCAACCTCAGGCTTTTTAGGGACATCGAGAACTTCGCTCAGGACATCTTCCAGGCTTTTGGGCCAATTGCGCGAAGATGGCCGTGACGATGGTTGAGATGGCGAAACCGGTTCGTAACCATCCTCATCGTTAATAGGGGGAGTAGATGTTGTTGCTTTTTTCTTGTTTTTATTGCCAAAGGCACTTAGCGCAAGAAATACAATACTTAAAATGATGTATAGCCAACTTCCTGAATCTGCTTTCATTTTTATCTCTTTTTGCGATGAAACAATTTTTTAAGGAATGGTTCCCGACCTTGCTCGTTTATACGCTTTGCACTCTTTTTTGTCGCTTTCATTCTTTTTTTCGTATCGGAAGTCTGCATTTCGAAACGACGCTTTTTATCCTTTTCTTGCGACTTTAGTACTGCGTTCCATTGTCTTTCCTTTTGCTTTTCGGCTTTGGCTTCTGCACGCTTAACTTTTCGAGATTGTCCCTCGGCTGTTCCAACAGCTCCCGAGACAACAATCAGAGAAACCAAAAGCAAAAACTTCAAAAATGTTTTCATAGGTTAAGACAATAAATCGACAATAATAATTGTTCATACTTTTATCTTTGTATTTTAAACCATTATGTCGAAACCAAAGATACTATTTTTTTTAATTTGTGCAGCTCTTGTCGTCAACTGCAACGATATTCACCAGGTAATGCCAAATGTTCCTGTGAATGTGATTCTGCAGGCCGACACCGACCTTGCCAGCCTGGGAATTGGAAATACCATGGTATGCCCTAAAGGAGGGGGGTATATGGGTATTATTATCTTCCGAAACGGTTATGATGAATATTATGCCTTTGAAAGAACCTGTACCAATTTTCCTAATGATACCAGTGCTGTAGTTGCCGAAAAAGGCGATGTGATTGCCAAATGTCCCAAATGCGGGTCTACTTTTATATTTACAGCCAATGGCGCACTGGTAAGCACAGGGCCCGCTAAATTTCCGCTTAAACAATATCGCGCCTACCTCGACCCTTCGAAAAGGTTGTATATTTCGAATTAGGGTTTTGGGATGTAGAATTTTAGGCTATAGGTCTTGTTATCAGTTTTACTAATCACTATAAACGAGAAAGGCCGCCCTTTTTAGGCAGCCTTTCTGTTATATTCTTAGCTGTGGTCCGTTGACTGAGCTTTTTTAGTATCTGTAATGCTCCGGTTTGTATGGACCTTCGGGATCAACACTGATATAATCGGCCTGATGCTTGGTAAGCTTTGTAAGCTTAACACCAAGCTGTTCCAGGTGAAGACGTGCAACCTCCTCGTCAAGCTTTTTCGAGAGACGATAAACATCCACTTCGTACTTGTTCTGCCAGAGGTCAATCTGAGCAAGGCTCTGGTTTGTGAACGAGTTACTCATTACAAACGAAGGATGGCCGGTTGCACAACCAAGGTTCACCAAACGACCTTCAGCTAAAAGGAACAGTGAGTTACCTGTTGGGAAAGTATATTTGTCAACCTGAGGTTTAATGTTCAGCTTTTTAATTCCGGGGTAGTTTTCAAGCTTCTCAACCTGAATTTCGTTATCGAAGTGACCTATATTGCAAACAATTGCCTGGTCTTTCATTTTGGCCATGTGCTCAATGGTAATCACATCGCAGTTACCAGTGGTTGTAACGTAGATGTTTCCTTCGGGAAGAGCATCTTCGATGGTAGAAACTTCAAAACCTTCCATGGCAGCCTGTAATGCACAGATGGGATCGATTTCAGTAACAATTACACGGGCACCATAGGAACGCATAGAGCGGGCACAACCTTTACCAACGTCGCCATAACCAAGCACAACAACAACCTTACCTGCAATCATAACATCGGTAGCACGTTTTATACCATCGGCAAGACTTTCGCGGCAACCATAGAGATTGTCGAATTTTGATTTGGTAACCGAGTCGTTAACATTGATAGCAGGGAAAAGCAGTTCGCCTTTTTCTTTCATCTGGTATAAACGATGAACGCCGGTGGTAGTTTCTTCTGAAACGCCGCGGATTTCTTTAGCAAACCTGTGCCATTTTCCGTGGTCCTCCTTCAAAGTCTGTTTTAATAAATCGAGAATAATTCCTTCTTCTTTGCTTCCGGGAGTTTTATCCAGAACTTTTGCATCGTTTTCAGCTTTAAAACCGAGGTGAATTAACAACGTGGCATCACCACCATCGTCAACAATCAGGTTTGGGCCTTTTCCTCCAGGGAACGAAAGAGCCTGGAGTGTGCACCACCAGTATTCTTCGAGTGTTTCGCCCTTCCACGCAAAAACAGGGATACCGGCCTTAGCAATGGCAGCAGCGGCATGGTCCTGTGTTGAGAAAATATTGCAACTGGCCCAACGAACATCGGCACCAAGCTCAACTAATGTTTCAATTAATACTGCAGTTTGGATGGTCATGTGTAAAGAACCGGTTATTCTGGCTCCCTTCAGTGGTTTGGATGCAGAATATTTCTTACGGATTGCCATTAAACCCGGCATTTCCTTTTCGGCGATTTCAATTTCTTTTCTGCCAAACTCGGCTTCTTCGATATTACGAACCTTGTAGGGCAGGCTTTCAACTAATGTTAATGTGTCCATTATGATTATTTAAATAAGGTTGCAAAGATAAATATTTTATGCAAGAAAATTAATAACCTGAAGTTTATCGTTTGCCAATTGCGACTTCAGACTGTCGAGATCCGGGAACTTTATTTCGTCGCGAACGCGTTTTACAAAATGTACAGTGATTTGATGGCCGTAAATATCCTGATCAAAATCGATGATATGCGTCTCTATGGTTTTCAAAAGTTTATCCGTATTAACTGTTGGCCTGTGACCTATATTCAACATTCCTTTATAATATTTCCCTCCAATTTCAACTTTAACAGCATAAACACCGTCGCGGGGTAAAAGTTTATAATCGTAGTCAATTTGAATGTTAGCCGTAGGGTAGCCAATGGTTCTGCCTAACATTTGCCCCCGACTTACAATCCCACTTAAAAAAAATGTATATCCTAAATAAGAATTGGCAAGCTCAACATTACCATCCAAAAGTGCCTGTCGTATTTTTGTGGAACTGATTTTTTCATCACCAATTTCTACAGGTCCGGCTTTTTCGACTTCGAAGTCCAGTTCCCTTCCATATTGTTTAATGGTGTTGATATCGCCCAGCCGATCGTTACCAAAATGATGGTTATACCCTACCAGAAAATACTTCATCGAGAATTGCCCTATCAGATAGTTTTTGATAAAATCAAGAGCACTAAGCTTTGAGAAATCAGGGGTAAAAGGGATGATTACCAGTTTTTCAATTCCATGGGAACGAATGAGATGTTTTTTCTCCTCCAGCGTGTTTATCAGCCGCAAAGGCTTACTCCCGATTACATGGGAAGGATGAGGCCAGAAGGAAACCACCAGAGGCTCGGCCGAGATTTCCTTTGCCTTACTTACCAACCGGTGCAAAATTGCCTGGTGCCCCCGGTGAACTCCGTCGAATGCTCCTACAGTGACTATGGATTTAGGGGTAAATTTTTCTGTCATATCTTTTCTGAATATTGACCCAACTGTAAATCACGTTTGTCTAACAATTCCTTGTTTTGATAAAAATCAACTTCCAAAGATTAAAAAAAAACTGCTCACCATTGTTATATAATCCGAAGTATAATTTAAAACAACAGGACTTATGCCTTATAAATTAATAGTTTTCAATATGTTTTTTATAGTTCATCCGGTTAGAAACCTATTTTTTTCACTTCAGAAAAGGATTTTTTGCCTAACAGATGTTTAAAGAGATTGAACAAAATAACGCCTTGCAAATTGAAACAATTAAACCTAGTAAATCAAACAGATATTAAAATATGAAAGCAGTCATTTTAGCCGGTGGTTTAGGTACCCGAATCAGTGAAGAAAGTGGAATCAGACCAAAACCTATGGTAGAAATTGGTGGAAAACCAATTATCTGGCATATTATGAAAATTTATTCCCACTACGGAATTAAGGAATTTATAGTTTGTATAGGATACAAAGGCAACATCATTAAAGAATACTTTTCTCATTACTTCCTTTATCAAAGCGATGTAACATTCGACCTGAAATATAACACCATGTCGATTTTAAACAACAATTCGGAAGAATGGAAGGTTACGCTGGTAGATACCGGCTTAAATACAATGACAGGCGGAAGGTTACGCCGTGTGAAAGAATATGTGGGCAACGAAACCTTTTGCATGACCTACGGTGATGGTGTAAGTAACGTTAAAATAGATGAATTGATAAAATTCCACAAATCGCAGGATTCTATTGCAACACTCACTGCTGTTCAGGAGCCGGGACGTTTTGGAACCATCCTTTTAAAGAGCGATCAGGAAAAAGTGAACAGCTTCCGCGAAAAGCATGTGGACGAAACTTCGGCTTGGATCAATGGGGGATTCTTTGTTCTGGAACCAGGCATTTTTAATTACCTGGAAGGCGACAGCACAATTTTCGAAAAAGCTCCTCTTGAAATGCTGGCACATGAAGAAAAGCTTTCGGCATACCGCCATCAGGATTTCTGGCAACCTATGGATACCATCCGCGACAAAAGCGTGCTTGAAGACCTTTGGTCGTCGGGAAAAGCGCCCTGGAAGGTGTGGTGAGCGGGTTGCGGGCAGAAAATACGCCTCACCCCCAACCCCTCTCCTGAAGGAGAGGGGAGTAAAAACAGCCTGTATTTAAGCCCTTCTCCTTGAGGAGAAGGATTACCTTCGGTGAGACCACTTCCTTAGTTTAGGATGAGGTAAATTTCAAGAATTATTAGCAGATACTCATTATATAAATAAACCATGAAAATTTTAATCACAGGAAATTTAGGTTACGTTGGCTCAGAGCTAGTTAAACTTTTAAGAAAGAAATACCCGACTGCGGAACTTATTGGCTACGATATCGGCTATTTCGCAAAACAAATCACAAATATTGATATTGCTCCCGAAATTTATATCGACAGACAATATTACGGCGATGTGCGCCAATTCCCCGAACAAATTCTCGAAAGTGTTGACGCCGTGGTTCAACTGGCAGCCATTTCAAACGATCCCATCGGTAACAAATTCGAGAAAGTAACCCTCGATATCAATTACGAAGCGGTTATTGATATTGCACGCAAAGCCAAGAAAATGGGCGTTAAAAAAACAATCTTCGCGTCGAGCTGCTCTGTTTATGGTTTTGCTGAAGGCAATGCGCGTACCGAAAGTTCAGAAGTTAATCCGCTTACGGCTTATGCCAAATCAAAAGTATTTGCCGAAAGAGACCTTGAGCCGCTGGCCGACGATAAGTTTCAGGTAACATGTTTCCGGTTTGCCACAGCTTGCGGTATGAGCGACCGTTTACGCCTCGACCTTGTGTTGAACGACTTTGTTGCAGGCGCTATCGCCTCCAAAGAAATCAATATTATGAGCGACGGTTCCCCATGGCGTCCGTTGATCAACGTACGCGATATGGGCCGTGCCATTACCTGGGGTATTGAACGCGATGCATCGAATGGCGGCAATTATCTGGTAATAAACACCGGTTCGAATATCTGGAACTATCAGGTGAAGGACCTTGCCTTTGCCACCCAAAAGATTCTTCCAAATGTTAATGTTTCCATTAACAAGGATGCGCAACCCGATAAAAGATCGTACCGCGTAAGCTTTGACCTTTTCGAGAAAATGGCAGAAAACTACACTCCTATCCACAGTTTGGAGCAGTCTATCAAAGATCTGTACGACGGGTTAAACCAAATCAGTTTCGATGATGTTAATTACAGGCAGTCGCGTTTAATCAGGCTCTTTGTGGTTAACGAACTTCTGTCGAAGGGAATTATTAATAACAATCTTGAACTGAACAGATGATTTTCACCGAAACTCCGCTTAAAGGAGCTTATATTATAGAAACGAAACCTTTCACCGACGACCGGGGCTTATTTGCCCGCACGTTCTGCAAAAACGAATTTCAGCAGATTGGCCACACAAAGGAATTTGTTCAGTTTAATCATTCGGTTACCACACATAAAGGCTCCCTCCGCGGAATGCATTACCAGTTGCCCCCGTTTTCGGAAATAAAGCTGATTCGCTGTATCCGCGGCAAAGTGTTCGATGTGATTATTGACATCCGGGAAGGTTCACCAACTTTCCTCAAGCATTTCAGCATTGAACTGTCGGAAGACAACCTTTTATCGCTCTACATCCCCGAAGGCTTTGCGCACGGTTTTCAAACCCTGGAGGATAACGCACAGTTGATTTACCATCATACTTCATTTTATCAGCCCGGACACGAAGGTGGAATACGTTTCTCCGACCCGGCAGTGGGAATTAACTGGCCTTTACCGGTAACCCGAATCTCGGAAAAAGACAGTAAATACGAATTTCTAAACAAATTTAACGGCATTAAATTATGAATTGCAGACATTGTAACACCGCATTGAATCATGTTTTTGTTGACCTGATAAACTGCCCTCCATCAAACGATATGATAAAACCGGAACAGCTCAACGATCCGGAAACATATTACCCGCTGAAGATTTTCACCTGCCACAACTGTCATCTGGTGCAGGTGGACGAAATGAAAAAGGCCGATGCCATCTTCAACAGCGAGTACACCTATTTTTCATCGTTTTCGACAAGCTGGCTGGCTCATGCTAAGCGTTATGTGGATATGATGGTAAATCGTTTCAAATTCGATTCCAACTCCCAGATCATCGAAATTGCCAGCAACGACGGGTACCTGCTTCAATATTTTAAGGAATACAACATCCCGGTACTGGGCGTGGATCCTACCGCCAATACGGCATCGGTGGCTATCTCGAAAGGTATTCCTACCATTATCGATTTCTTTGGCTCCGACCTGGCACAAAATAAACTGGTTGCCAAAGGTATTAAAGCCGACCTGATTCTTGGAAATAACGTTCTGGCGCATGTTCCCGATATCAACGATTTTGTAAAAGGTGTAAAAATTGCCATGAAGGATACCGGGGTGGTTACATTCGAGTTCCCGCATCTTTACAGGCTCGTTGAAGAATATCAGTTCGACACCATCTATCATGAGCATTTCTCCTACCTGTCGTTCTTTGTTGTAAAAAGAATTTTCGAAAGTCAGGGCCTTGAAATGTTCGATGTGGAAGAGCTGCCAACTCACGGAGGATCGTTGCGGGTTTTCGGTAAACATAAAAGTGACACTACGAAGGAAATTTCGCCCAATGTTCAGGCGATGCTCGATAAGGAAAAAGCTGCAGGAATGGACACCATGCAATATTATGAAGGCTTCCAGGCCAAAGTGGATCAGATAAAATACGATTTCTGGAGCTTTTTAATAGAAGCCAAAAAGCAGAATAAAAAAGTGGTAGGCTATGGCGCTGCTGCAAAGGGTAACACCCTTATCAATTATTGCGGTTTAAAAGGCGACGACCTTATCAGCTTTGTTTCCGATGCTTCGCCTCACAAACAGAATAAGCTCCTTCCGGGAAGCCATATTCCGGTAAAACATCCCGACGAAATTAAGTCGTTCAAACCCGATTATGTGATTATCCTTCCCTGGAACCTAAAAACCGAAATTAGCAACCAGTTAAGTTTTATAAGAGATTGGGGCGGAAAATTTGTAACTTTCATTCCGGGATTGAATGTGTTTTAGAAGGTATAAGCCTCACCCTAAATCCCTCTCCTGCAGGAGAGGGACTTTGAAGAGCTCCGAATATAATGTGGTGCGGTCTTTCTCCCCTCTCCAAAAGGAGAGGGGGCGGGGGTGAGGTCATAGAAACTTCACGAATTATTCAGTTAAGTTACCGGTTGCAATTAAAAATATTTTATGCTAAATAAAATTGATATTCAGATTACGGGAGATGAAATGATCAGTCAGATTGCTGATTTGTTTCCCATTTGCCGGAGTATTACCGGCAATGGATTGCGGGAAACGCTCAGTAAAATAAGCAGTATCATTCCTTTGGAAATTCATGAAATTCCCACGGGAACCAAAGTCCTCGACTGGGAAATTCCCCGCGAATGGAATATCCGCCAAGCCTACATCAAAAACTCTTCAGGACAAACTATTGTCGATTTCAAAAACTTAAACCTGCACGTGCTTAATTACAGCACTCCTGTAAATGCAAGGTTAAGTCTGGATGAACTAAAACCTCATCTTCATTCTATTCCCGATAAACCCGACCTTGTTCCTTACCGCACTTCGTATTACAAGGAAAACTGGGGATTCTGCATGAGTCATAATCAACTCACTTCTTTAAAGGAGGATACCTACGAGGTGGTTATCGATTCGGAACTTTCGGACGGAAGCCTTACTTATGGTGAGTATTATGTAAAAGGAAAAACGGAGGATGAAGTTCTGATTTCAACGCATGTTTGCCACCCATCGCTTTGCAACGACAATCTCTCGGGAATTGCGGTCTGCAGCCGGCTGGCTAAAATTGTATCGGAAATGTCGCCCTATTTCTCTTACCGGTTCCTGTTTATCCCCGGCACCATTGGAGCAATAGCCTGGCTGGCAAAAAACGAAGATAAAATTAAGCATGTAAAATACGGCCTGGTAACTTCATTACTTGGCATCGACAGCATTTTTACCTACAAGCGTTCCCGACAGGCAACTGCGCGAATCGATAAAATTGCCGGATATGTACTTTCGCATATGCCCGACAGTCATGTGATCGATTTTATTCCTTATGGCTACGACGAGCGTCAATTCTGTTCGCCAGGTTTTAATATGCCGGTAGGCAACCTTACGAGGGTTCCTTTTGGCGAATACCCCGAGTATCATACCTCGGCCGATAACATGGATCTGATTTCAGCTAAAGCACTGAAAGATTCGCTGGACACATTTCTGAAAATAATTCAGCACATCGAAGCTGACCGATTTTATATTAACCAATTCCCGAAAGGAGAACCTCAACTTGGCAAACGTGGCCTTTACGATGCTATTGGTGGCCACAACGACAGCAAAACCCTGCAACTTGCGTTTTTATGGGTACTGAACTACTCTGACGGAGCTCATAGTCTCACCGATATTGCAATGCTATCAAAAATTGACATTAGAATTATTGCCGAAGCTGCGGAACTTCTTCTTTCAAAGGGTTTATTAAAACAAAATACCTGAGAAGAAAATAGTTTTTAATGAGGGGTTATGAAGTTCGAAAATTCAAAGAGAATCCAAAACCGGTTTCATGAAGTGATTCCCGGAGGCAGTCACACCTACGCGAAGGGTGACGATCAGTTTGCCGAAAATATGCCTGTTTACATCGAAAGAGGTAAAGGTTGCCATGTTTGGGACGTTGATGGTAACGAATTTATAGAGTATGGAATGGGTCTCAGAGCTGTTGCTCTTGGCCACGCGTTCGAACCTGTTAATGAAGCCGTACGACAGCAGATTCTTTTGGGAAATAACTATGTTAGGCCAGCTAAAATTGAACTCGATTGTGCCGAAGAATTTCTCTCTATCATTACCGGTGCCGAAATGGTAAAGTTTTGTAAAGACGGTTCTGATGCAACATCGGGCGCTGTAAAAATAGCACGTGCTTACACAGGAAGAGATTTGGTAGCTGTTTGCGGCGACCAGCCCTTTTTCTCGGTCGACGACTGGTTCATTGGAACCACGCCCATGTCGGCAGGAATTCCCAAAGCTGTTAAGGACCTCACTGTAAAATTCAGCTTTAACGACATTGAAAGCGTTAAAAGCATGTTTAACCAGTATCCCAATAAAATAGCCTGTGTTATTCTTGAAGCTGAAAAATTCACTCCTCCGGCAAACAATTTTCTCCACGAATTAAAAAGAATTGCCAACGAAAACGGCGCCCTTTTTATTCTCGACGAAATGATTACAGGATTCCGGTGGCACATCGGCGGAGCACAGAAAAAATATAATATCGTTCCCGACCTTTCAACCTTTGGTAAGGCCATGGGGAACGGATTTGCGATTTCGGCCCTGGCTGGTAAACGCGAGTTTATGCAACTGGGGGGACTGCATCATAAAAAAGAAAGAGTTTTTCTGCTCTCGACAACACATGGAGCAGAGAACCACGGGTTGGCGGCTGCCATTGCCAACATCCGTTTTTATAAGAACAATGATGTAATCGGCACTCTTTACCGTCAGGGAAAACGCCTGGCCGACGGCGTAAACAAAGCTTCGGCAGAGCTTGGTTTAATTGACTATGTTTCTATCATCGGTCCCGATTGTTGCTCGGTTTACAAAACCAGCGACCAGGACAAAAAACCGTCGCAGCCATTCCGCACCCTTTTTATCCAGGAAACCATGAAACGGGGATTGTTAATGCCTTCCAGCATCGTTTCTTATTCTCATTCCGATAAAGATATTGACGACACCATCGAAAAAATTGCCGAAACGCTGGTGATCTACAAAAAAGCGCTGGAAGAAGGTGTCGAAAAATATCTGGAAGGAGCCAGTGTAAAACCGGTTTTCAGGCAGTATAATTAGGGGTTTAGGCTATAGGAGTTTAGGCTATAGGGGTTTAGGCTATAGGGAACAGCCGGAGAATTTCGGAGCTTGTTAAACTCCGTGGTTCTCTGTGTACTGTTTATTTCACAGAGGACCACAGAGTATACACAGAGAAATTCAGGAGAAAACAGCCGTTTAGTGATTTTCAAATTAAGAGTTAATTTGAAATCGAACATTACGAATATGAAATTGCATTTTCTCTGTGGTTCTCCTGTATTAATCTCCGTGGTTCTCTGTGTAACTATTGTCTATATTTGCGAATCGAAATAAATTATTCCAAAACAAATGGAAAACAATCAGCTAAAAATAGCAGCCACTCAAATGGCTTCGGTACCGGGCGATTTTATGAAGAATCGCGAAATCATAAGCAAATTCGTTGAAAAAGCTTCCCTGCAGGGAGCTGACCTGATTATAACTCCCGAACTTTCTAATGTTGGCTACGACTTAACTATCCTTCGTAACATTGGTTACAATTTTCAGGAAGAAGTCAATTATTACACGGAACTTGCATCAATTTACAAAATAACACTTCTTGCAGGTTTACTGGAAGAAGCAGACGGAAAGCTTTTTAATTCGCTTTTTGTTTTCAACCCGGAGGGTGAAATAACAACTGTTTACCGTAAAATCAACCTTTTCCCCTTAAGTAAGGAAAGCGAAGTTTTTCAGCATGGAACAAAACCTGTAACCATAACGGTTGGCGACTTTAAAATTGGATTATCCATTTGCTACGATATCCGTTTCCCGGAACTTTTCAGAGCTTATGTGGACGAAAATTGCCAGGCGCTTATCGTATCCTCGGCATTTCCCTTTCCCCGGTTGGAGCATTGGCAAACCTTATTAAAAGCACATGCAATTATGAACCAGTCGTGGGTGATTGCAAGCAACCGCATTGGCAAAGATGTGGGTGCTCCTTTCCTGGGACATAGCTGTTTTATCGATCCATGGGGCCAGGTAACCTCAACCTTAACCGATAAAGAAGAAGATATACTTATCGACACCATCGACCTGGAAAGGGTAAACGAAGTACGAAAAAAAATATGCGCCTTCTCCGACAGGAAGGAATATTACGGGAAAGTGAATTGAAATTATTCATTAGGTCATTAGGTCATTGGTGGTCATTAAGTCATTAGGAGCTATTATTGACACGCAGCAATTGACCATTATTGACGCGAGCAAATGATTCCTAACCGACGCGCAGCAATTGACCATTTTTGACCCAAAGCATCCAACAATCCCATCATTTTCTTCTACTGTTCACCTCACCAATAAAAGCGTTTATCAAAACTATCGGGTAAATGGTAAACAAAACGATTATCTCAAAAAGAAAAACTCCAATTTATTTGTTGTATGAAAGAACTGAATCGCTACTTGTATTTATTAATATGGATTTTAATTGTTGAAAATGACTGGAGTAAGTGTTATAATATGCTGTTATAATAGCAGCAAGCGATTGCCAAAAACGCTCGATCACTTGAAAGTGCAAGAGGTTCCATCGCATATCAAATGGGAAGTAATAGTTGTTGACAATGCCTCGACCGACAATACCTCAAACCTTGCAAAAGAATATTGGGGTAACCATCCGGTTCCGCTACGCGTGATTACCGAAATGAAACCGGGATTATCCAACGCTCGCACCGCGGGCATCAATAGCAGCAAATACGATTATGTTACTCTTGTTGACGATGATAACTGGGTAGAAAAACGGTGGGTGGAAAAAACATTCAAAATTCTGCATACCAACCCGGATGTAGCGCTCTGCGGAGGCCAGGGTACCGGTGTTTTCGAAACTGAAAGACCTTTTTGGTTCGACAATTTTGAACGCGCTTATGCCATAGGTCCCCAAAACAACATTACCGGCATATTGCCTCCAAATAACTCGTTTCTTTACGGGGCCGGGTTAGGCATTAAAAAAGAAATTCTCCAGAATTTGCTTCGATCGGGATACAAATTTTGGTTAACCGACCGTAGCGGGAAAAAACTGAGTTCAGGTGGCGATTTTGAACTCTGTCTTGTAATGTCGTTGCTGGGTTATAAACTTTATTACGACAACGATATGACTTTTTATCATTATATGCCAGCCGGAAGGTTAACATGGGATTACATGATAAAACTTGCCAGGGGCTTTGGAAGATCGACTGCGGTAATTCAGCAATACCAGGTACTTGTTTACCAAAAGAAAGGATTTGAACGGTTGAAGTTCCGAAACTATTTTCTTTCCGTTCTCATGTCGGCATACAGGGTAGTAAAGGCAACTTTAATAATTGTTCCCCTCTTATTTTCAGATAAAACAGGAAGTTCCAAATACTACAAATTTGTATACAACATTCACAGTTTGTTGTCTAAACTCAGCTTCTACTCCAATCATAAAAAACTGATCAACGATCTCGAGAATGGGAAATGGAAATCTGTCTCTGCAAACCGAATTAGCAAAGAAAAAGAAAAACAAATAGCCTAACTTTTATATAATAAAAATATATGGAAGATCTTCTAACCATTGCATTACCTGTTTACAAAAGAACCGATTTTATTCGCCGTGCACTGGACAGTGCCGTAAACCAAACCGTAAAGTGCCGCATTTTGCTGATCGATAACTGCTCTCCGCACGATGAGTTTAAAAAAATAGCAGATAGCTATAATAATCCGCTCATCACTTATGTTCGGAACGAAGTTACGGTTCCGCTGGAGGAAAACTTCAACAAATGTTTTCACCTATGCCAGACTCCGTGGTTAACAATTCTCCACGACGACGATATGCTGCATATCCAATATGTTGAAACAGCACAAAAAGTTTTGAGTAAATTCCCCGATGTTGGCGGGTTTGCTGTTAAAGCCAGGGTGGCTGAAAATGAATGGGACGGGTTATTCAAAGAAACCGCCATCACAAACGACTTCAAAGTTCTTAAAGAGGCATTCTTTTTCTTTCAACATCTAACGCCATTTGTAGGTGTTATGCTTAATCGCGATAAAGCTTTGAAAATTGGAGGCTTTGTTAAAGATCATTACCCTATTGCCGATTTCGACTTCTGGTTTAAATACAGTGCGGTTAATAAAATGGTGCTGGTGAACCAGGAACTTTCCTTTTACAGGGTTTCATCCCAACAATTAACAAACGATGTAATTGACATTCTTGTACAAAAACTATATAAATACCGGTTGAACTTAATACGAAGAAGTAAACATAAAAACATTCTTACTTATCTTGCTTTGGAGGATTCACTTTTGAATAACATTAAATACTATAAATCAGTTTATAGCAATTTCCCAAATCTGGATTCGCTTTTAAACTCACGACGCGCCAGAGTAGCAGGTGTAATGCTGAAATATAAGCTTGTTAAAAAACTTGTGAATTATTACCGCCGGAAAATTTCATTCGAAAATGCTTAGAAAGTGGAAGGAATGAAGAGATGAAGAAATGAAGAGAATGAAGAAATGAAGGAAATGAAGGAAATGAAAGGAATGAAAGGAATGATTTTTTGACATAGGAGTCGCTAAAAGTAGTTATAGCTTGTAATGGACTTAAAATCAAATCTTGTAGCCAATTACGGGAATATTAAATCAATATGCCGTCATGATTGTTAAATAGTAGTTAACCATTTTAATTTGATGATAAACGTTTTTAAGAAGTTAATCGATAGCCCAACCATATTATCCTGGTCTTCAGTATTTGTTCGTTTTGGAAGTGCATTGTTTGTTTTGCCGCTTACGCTCAAAGTTTTTACGCCTCTCGAACAGTCGTTCTGGTTCCTGTTAACAACAGTTACCGGATTTGCTATGCTTGCTGACTCGGGTTTTGGTTCAACGCTTGTAAGGGCGGTATCGTATTTTAAAGCGGGGGCAAAAGAACTGCCTCAAAGCCGCGAAGATTACGAAGAAAAACTTGAAGTTACGGAAGAAGGTCCAAACCTCGAAAAACTCCAGCGCTTATTATCAACTTCCTTTCGAATTTACCTTTTCATCAATCTGTTCATGATATTTATACTGCTCACAGCAGGAATACTGATGGTTTGGAATATTATGGAAATGGGGCATCACCGCATCGATTTCTGGATTGCCTACGCTCTTATTATTCTTAACAGCACCATGTCGATAATGGGAGTAAAATGGAGTTCGTTTGTTAGGGGACTAGGATATATAAAGCTTGAATCGCGGTATGGTCTTGTCCAGGGGCTCTTTCAGATTCTCGTATTCATAATTTTACTCTCCTTTGGCTTAAAACCAGTTTACCTGATTGCCTATATGACTTTTCAGGTAATTGCCCGGTATTTTTACCTGAAAAAACTTGTCGTAAAATGGTTTAGCGAACAGGGAATAAAGGTTGGTCATCCCGACTTCGACAAGGGACTTTTCAAATCATTATGGTCGTCTACCTGGCGGTTCGGGGGTTTATCGTGGGGAGTGTTTGCCGTAAACTCCGGAACCTCGGTTGTTATTTCGCAATTAAAGGATCCGGTTATGATGGCCAGCTTTCTTCTTACACAGCGTATAGTAGTCTTCATTAGTAATATGGCAAAGGCACCATTCTATACCAATATTCCCATTATTTATGAGCTTACTGCCAAAAAGGATATGGAAGGTCTAAAAAAGAAATCGTCCGAATACATATTTGTTGGACTTTCGTTACTGGTAGGCGCTTTGGGTGTTATTTTACTATTCGGTAACATGGGCCTTGAATTACTCGGGGTCGAAACCCGTTTTGTCCCTTTCTGGATATTGCTTGTTATAATTATAAGCGAAATCCTTGAAATACATTCATCATATCATGCCGGACTTTACATCTCGACCAATCATATTCCGTTTTTATGGCCGGCAACTATCTCGGGAGTTCTCATTATTGCAGCAGGATTTTATGTAATGCCCATCTATGGAGTTTTAGGAGTGGTTCTTGCAAAGCTTGTAATTCAGTTGGTTTACAATTATTGGTACTCCGTAAAGTTATCGCTGCAATTGTTAAACTGGAATTTTTTCGAATATCTGGCCATGCTTCCTGTTTATGGGATAAAAGGTATTACCAATAAAATTAAATTCCTGAAAGGAAAATAAACCTCGTTTGAGCCACAAAGGCTAAAGCTGTATTGGCTGTGGACCGTTGACCGTGGTCTGTCGACCCGCTGTTATGCCTGTTAACTAAACGCCTGCTCCAATTAATTAATCAGCTTAAAAGAAAATTATTGTGAATTTAACTTTCAGTCTTAACCCAATTCCTTACATTTACTTAAACTAACTTTGCAGGTATGGATCAACAAACTATACTGGTTGTAGAAGATGATTATGATATTTCGATTCTACTGCAACATATTTTTCACGATAATAAAATTGCAAGCTTTTATGCAAATTCGTTACAGGAAGCAGAAGAAGCATTAACCTGGCTTCGGCCTACTCATATCTTTTTAGATGTTTTTCTTCCCGATGGGAATGGTTTGGATTGGATAAAGTGCAAAAATATAAATTGTGAAATTACTATTATGACCGGGAATATTGAGGAAGTGGGAAGCGAAGCAGAAGGTTTTTGCATTATTAAAAAACCATTTTTAGCAAAAAGCATTTTAAACAGCCTGCACCATACCAAAGAAATTCTCTAAACAAAGCGAAAACTTACCGCTTCCGAAATGTTTTTAACTTTTCATCCTTTAAAGATGTCAACATTGCTACGCAGAGGTATTTTCATGCTTGCAAACCTATTTACGTAGTTTTATTGAAGATTTGCAGGCTTGCAAAGCAATTTACATTGCGGCGTAATGTGATTTTCAGGAATGCAAAGCATTTTACATAAAATGATTTTCACTTTGCACGCGTGCAGAAAATAAAAAATCCGTTGAAACGAGGTTTGCAGCATTGCATTTCCCTTTACAACGGATTAATTTGCTTTTAACAGGATTAAACCGCTTTATTATTGCTTTCGGTTACCACCTCTTCATTTGCTGTATCGTTGTTACGTGCTGGAAGAACCGGGAAAAGGCGGTCGGCACCGGTGGCTCCGAGTTGACGGCGTGCATCCAGGTAGTTTATCTCGTAGGCACGAATTAAATCCATTTTGGCAATCTGAGTTTCGGCTTCAGCAGTTTTTTCCTTCCGAATTGCTTCGTTTAGCTGTTGGAGGGCTTTAAGTACATTTTGAGCGGCAGTACGGATTCTTGCCGCAAAAGGGTAAAGTTGGTGCGTATCGCCCAGACTTTCTATTTTAACTGCCAGTTTCTCGGCAGCATTAGGTTCGGCAGCATAAGGCAATCTAATAATATTGGAGAATGTGCCGTCCTCAAAAATTCTGTTTAACAAGGAACTTCCGGCATTGTTGCGGTCGAAACTTTTACAGGCTTCGAATGTATCACGGATCACATTATCGAGATCGGTATCAAGATACAAAACATCGTCATAAAAATCCTGACGGGAATCTTGAGCCTGTAACTCAAGGTTGAATTTTGCCTTGAGATTGTCGGCAGGACTCTGGATAGCCTGGATAAGTGATTCACCGCTTTTTGATTTGCGGCATAAACGTTGGTGACGGCGAATAGCATCAAGCATAAAAGACGCCGAATCGCGCTGATAAAGCATACGTGCCATAATTTTTAGGTATTTAAATTAGATAACTGGAAACATATAGTTGGTTTAAAACTATCGGGTTATTTGAAGGTCAAGATATTAATTTTTTTCTAATTGGCAAGTAGCAGCAGATAAAGATATATTTAATGGCCTGATTCATAAAATACAAACATTCCAATTTGTTGTTTGTTTAATATATATACTATTTAAAATCGCCATGTATGAAAAAAATATTGTACCTGTTTTTTGGCTTATTACCAGTTATCATTAGTTGTGAAAAAGATAAAGAGAAGCCAATACCTGAAGTACCCGAAGAAATTATCCGAACAGTTGCCAATCCTATTTTATATCCCCGGGTTGAACAATTATTCCCGACAAATCAGCAGGCAACTCTTACTTTTCCCTTTCTGTTTTCAGATACAGTGCAGAAACGCATTGTGCTTACCCGTGAATCGAAAGTTTATCTAACCTTTATAGCAGAACGGGCTGTATATAAGAATTCGGTGGGCTGGTATTCGTACAAGCTCGGTAGCGAGCCAAAGTCGGTTAAGGATATTGAGAAGCATTTACTTTTTCCCAACGTTTCGGCCAAAGGCGAAGGTGGTGAGTTGATGCAGGGCGATATGCTGCAGCTTGGAGATACAACTTTTACAAAAAATACAGTTGTCGGATTCTTTATAATACTTCAAGGCTGGCAGAATGGATCAATCGATTGGGGTAAACCTACTCATTATACTGATCCGTTTTTGAATGAAGGTACAAAGCAACAACATGTATTATTCAGAGAAAAAGATAGTGAAGATATTGTTCTTGGTATTGAAGACACTCAATTCGAAATCGCCGATAAAGATTTTAACGACCTGATTTTTAAAATTTCAGATAATAAGGACAATTATAAATCCATTTCATTCGATATGAACAAGGTTCCTATACTTTAAAGGATACTTTAATGTTTAATCATTAACATGGCAATGTATTTAGTCCGGCTCTCTTCCGGTGGGTTAACACCCACAGTTATTTTTATAACCCTTTAAATAATAAATTGAGGAAACTCTGTTAAAGGTTTAATTTCATGACTATCCAAACCTGATTATATTTAAGTTAAATGTTACAAGGCAGAATTAATTCACTGGATTCTATCCGAACTATTGCTGTACTGTTGGTTATTGTGTCGCACTGGCTTCACTTCTCCTATATTAAAATATTTGATTTAGGAGCGGTGGGAGTAACCATCTTCTTTGTTCTGAGCGGTTTTTTAATCACCCGTATCCTGCTGGAAAATAAAAAGGAGGCAGAGACAAAAAAAATAGCCAAGCTATCGATAATTAAAAACTTCATTATCCGAAGAAGCTTAAGGATATTCCCCATATATTATCTTACAATATTTATACTGTTTTTATTGAGCGACAAAACAGGTACATCTATAAAACAGGATTTTGAATATTATGCTACATATTCTTCAAATATTATGTTCTTTATCAAACAAGGGTGGGACGGTAAATTATCACATCTATGGTCGTTAGCTGTTGAAGAGCAATTTTATCTGATATGGCCATGGTTAATTGTTTTTATCAAGCAGAAGTATCTGAAATATACCATAATATTTATCTTGATTTTTGGTATACTGTCTAATTATTTTCTAGCCTATATATTCCCGCATCACATTCTGTTGGAAATTTTAACTCCTGCTTGTTTTGATGCATTCGGCGCCGGGGCCATTCTATCGTATCTAATGGTATACAAGAAAGATTTTGTCCCAACCTTTACCAGATGGTTATCTTATCTTGCCCCAGTTTGTTTGCTCCTTTTTGTTTTCGGCTCACTATTTCAATTTGATACTTTTATACCTCACCGAACTTTAATTTCTGTTTTCTCGTTGTACTTAATTGCTTTCACCATTCAATTTCAGGAAAGCGTATTACACACTTTTTTATTAAATAATAAAACTCTGATATTTCTTGGCAAAATAAGTTATGGTATTTATTTGTATCACAATTTTATGCCCTGGATCTGGCAGACATTTGTTAATAAACTCAATCAGTTTAATGTGCATATTCCTCTTATTAACTCTTACATGCCTGTAAAATTTAGTGGAGCTTTGGTAATACTGGAGAGATTTGCTTTGCTTGTTTTAATTTCCTGGTTATCGTGGATTATAATTGAATCTCCAATTAATAAATTAAAAGACAGATTCAGTTATAAGTCTCAGGTAAAGAGAAAAGCTCACAGCCAGGTTCTTGCTGCCTAAGAGGCCACTGAAAAGTGCCCAGCAATGAGCCCTGTCGAAGTGCGGTCACTGAGCTTGTCGAAGTGACAATGAGGTTTCGACAAGCTCAACCTCCGGTTATCAAACTGGCTTTTCACACAATATCCACTAAACTGCTCTTAAAATGGTTAAATAGCAATTTCGAACTGCAACCCGTGGGATAAATAATTAAGCTTACAAAAAAAAATTCCCAGTAACAGATAGGCATGTTTCAACTCCCTAACCTGTGTCTTAAACCAATTAACCATATTACGGAGCCCTGTTTCGAGAGACGTTTTTGCCTGCCAGCCTATCAACGAACGGGTGGTTTCCACATCGGCAACACGCGGCTGCTCCGAAAAACGGTCGGGAATAGCGCCAAAATCGGGCTGGATATTTGTCTCCATAATCTCAACAATTTTTTCAACCATCTCGCGAACAGAGGTTAGCCTTCCCGAGCCCAGATCCAACGGTGTGGAATGAATTTGCGAATGCGTTGCTGCAGTAAGTATTCCTTCCACCAGATCGTCAATATAAATCCAGTCGACTTCCCATTTCCCGCTGGTAAGCTTTGGCTGATGACCATTCAAAACTGATAAAATAACATGGGGCAAAATCTTCCATTTCGGTTGGGTAGGACCATAACCCATAAACGGCCTAATGGTTACTACCGGCAATTTATACAATTGCTGAAATAATTTACCGTAAATAACGGTACCCAACTTGGCAGCAGCATAAGGAGATGCCGGGGTTTCGTTCAGGTCTAAAGGCTCGGTACTGGAACCCGTAAGAATAATTTTTTCGCATCCCATATCCACAGCCTCGGTTAACAGATTAACCGTACTTGTTAACAGACTGCTATAGGTTGAGAGCAGATGCTTCTGATCGTTTGCCGCAGTAACATCACCAGCCAAATGAAAAATATAGTCGGGACGACTCTTTTTCAGGATCTTTCGTGCAAATCCATGATCGTCGAAAGTACCCTGCCACCAGAACAATCCAGGTAAATCAGGATCGCTTCCGTTCTGATTTCTTGAGGTCCCATGAACCGTAGCTCCAATATCAATTAACTTTTTACTTAAATTCTGTCCAATAAAACCGCTTGCCCCGGTTATTAAAACTTTTTTGCCCTCCAACTGATCTTTAAAATCATTTGTGTCAGATTTCATACAACGTTTTGTTTAAAATATTAATCAACCGCTAACTTCTTATTAAGAGCAGTATCCCAATTAGAAAACAGGGTAGCGGTTTATTTGTTCCCGTATGAAATTAAGGTAGGATTAAAATGCATCCGAAGTAATCAGAACTTTAACCACGAAGCAACATTTCGGCCAAAGCTCTCCCAGGTATTACCGGCTATAAAGCCTGTTATTTTTGATCGATCAGTTTCGTCACTATTATTCTTAAGACTGTGAAGTATTTTCATTAATTCTTCGTAGGTGGAATAGGTTTCTATAACTCCGTCGTTTTTCAGGTCGGCAAAAGCGCCACATTGAGGGCCAATAACACGGGCTCCCATCATAATGGAATCCATAACTGCTCCCGAACTCAAAACGCTATCTTTCAAATAAGTGTATAAAACACAGCGGGCGCTTTCAATTTCATGTTTTAACTCCTCATTGTCAACAAACTTATCTTCGACTACAATTCCGGGGTTTGTTAGTCCCATTAGTTTTTCCTTATAAGCTGCATCACGGATTTTACCAACTATACGGATTGTCCATTTCTCATCAAGCTTGTGCGACCACAGATAATCGAGAAACAGATCAATTCCTTTGTATGGAATAATACTTCCCCAGATTAAAATGTCGGTGGTTTTAGGCTTGATGGCAACATTATAGTTACCCGAAACAGGGTGGTGCAGAAATTTGGTTTTTGCTTTTACCTTGTTCCCAAAAGTGGCTGCGAATTCTACCCCTTCGGTGGAATGGGTGAGGATGAAATCGCTCTGTTTCATCAGCAGCCTGAAAAGAAAGCGCTTGATATGATGATTTTTTTTATAATGCGAAAACTTATTATGAAGTGTCCAGATTATCTTTTTCGATGTCAGCTTACAGTAAAACAAAATGAAAATCAAAACCAGGGTTTGAAGATAACCCTTGCTTTTATCGGGTAAATCTTCAATCCAGTTAAACCATATATAATCCACCTTAGGCAAATATCCAAGCAGATGAAGTATGCCATTGTTCGATTTTGTGTTCCGGTTAACAACATTGCAATAATCGCTTACCGCACTGTTGAGATTGGTAATATAAGGGTTAAACGAATAATATTTCTCTGATGCATTGGGATGGATATAAATATTTTTCATGCTGCTGCCTTTTTCCTGATGTTAAACAAACTTAAAACCTTCCACTTCATAAATCCTCCTATCATAATCCCATAAGCTTTTAACAAGGGCAGATATGCTCTTAGCGACTTTGCGTATTTTCTGTAAAAGATAAGGTTTTTGCGAATGTTGTAGTTCGATTTGATATCGAACAACTGTTTGTAAAGTTTCGAAAAATTCAGATTATGTCTGATGCCTGTATTGGTAGTATCGTTCCAGATTTTAAGCTGCGGATAAACCACAATGTCGAAATGATTCAGTTTTGCACGATAGGTAAAATCGCTGTCGCCATGATACTGCGGAAAGTTAACATTATCCCAGTAGCCCGTCTTTTCAATTACCGAAACAGGTATTATAGTTCCCATTCCTGGTAGCCAGTCGACTGAAACAGGTTTCTGAAATTCGCCTGAATCTTTGGCAAACATACCTAACATATATTTTTTACCCGAAAAAGGATTGAATATCCCTCCCATTGACCAAACTGTTTTTAGTTCCGAGTCGGTATAAACTTTAGAACCTAGAATTGTACGGTATGAGTTTTCGGAATTTAAAAGTTTGAATAATTCGGTAAAATAACTTTCGTGGGCTGAAACATCGTTATTCCACAAAAGAATATAATCGGCGTGCAGGGTTTGTAAGGCATACTTTACCCCAACATTCACTCCACCGCTCCACCAGAGGTTGCCATCGCCATTTAACAGGTAAACATTTTGAAACGCTTGACTTTTTACCCAATTGGAAGTCCCATCCCGCGAACCGTCGTCAACAATAACAATGTTAACCGAATACTCCTCCGAACCAGCTCTGGATATACCGGTTTGCAAATTGGTAATACTTTTTTTTGTATAATCGAGGCCGTTAAATACGGGTATAATTATAGAAACAATCTTCATAATCTTTTAATTTGCGGGTCCGGGCCTACTCCTGGGCGTGTAACTCCAGGCGGAAGAGGTGCTGTTGCCTTAGTGTATTCGTGGGCATCAATCAAATAAAACATCAGACAAAGAGCTGCACCGTCCTGAGCTAAGGAGCCACCGGTTACAAGAGTAATTAAGGTACTCCACATAAGCAGTTTTATAAACCAAAGCCTTTCTTCAAGTTTCCAGGTTATAATCCGGAAAATAGCCATTAACTGAGCTATTACGAACAAAATTCCAAACTTCGAGAAATCGCCAACCAACCCCACATCGCCCTGGTAAAAGCCCATAAACTTCTTTATCTGATTTACTTTAATCCCAAAAATTGAATTGGAACTTGGCTCCCCATTTCCGGTGAGGTACGTGATTTTGTTGGGAAAAAAGTCGAATATAAAGAATTTCATGGCTCTTAACCGAACATCTTCTTTCTGTTGCTGACTTTGAGCTTTTGATACTTCCAAAAGTGAAATAAAAATGTCCTGAAAAATAAAATACAGCGGAATAAGCGACAGAAGTACCAGGGTAAAAACCCCAAATTTCGATGTTACTTTCCTGCTGAAGAGAATATACATAAACAGAAGAAAAACGATTGTAACCAAAACCTGGCGTGTTCCCAGCAAAATGGTAATGAGTATTCCCACAAAGGCAATGAGAAGGTATATTCTGTTTTTTGTACTGAAGAACAAGTATATACTCAGGAAAAGCGACAGAAAAACATAAATTAATCCCGGGAAAAAGATCCTCACAGTTCCTCTTGCTTCGGCAGCTTTTGAGTGCACTAAAACATTAGGATAAAGGGCATAGGATCCAACATATATAGCAGCATGTACCATTGCGATGAAAATGATCATTTTAAGTACATCGTTGATGGAAGGCTTGAGTTGATGCAGCAAAAAGTATAAAAGGAAAAAATACATATACCGCTGCACAACAATAGTTACTGCAAAGGGTTGGTCGTGGAAAAGATAAGCACCGAAAGTGCTAAGAACAACCGCCGTAAGAATTAGTGAAACTTCAATAGTAAAATGTTTCTTTATCCTGGGACTGTTGTCGTAAATAAAATTAACAAGAAGTAACACAACAATCAGAATGGCACCGAAGAATTCAAGCGCTTTTATACCCACCACAGGTATAAATTTCAGTTCGTAAAAAGAAACAGAGCAAAGAATTATAAAAAAGAGTAACCCATTTCTGAGCCAGAAACCTTTATTTTCCATACAAGTTATCTAAACATTAATGCCAATAAAGAACATTACTCAAAGCTACTTAAGATTTTGAAAAACATAAAACATCAGTCTATTTCTTTATTCTCTGCCACAAGAGGCACTTTAAGGACAGCCGAAAGCTCTTTGAAGAATCTGGTATTATTCAGGCTACCCGAAGGAACAAAATGCTCCATTGCAGTAACTGCATTCTTCAATTCCCCCGAATTATTACTAACCATTAGAAGTCCCAGCGCTTTAAACTCACCGGCAATTTCGAGCTGGTGATTATCCAGGTGTTCTCCATTTTTAGCAAGCCGCGGAACTGTAATAACTTTAGCTCCCATTTGCAATGCATTTACAATGGACCCGGTTCCGCTGTGGGTAACAGTGTATTTGCTTTGCTGCATCAGTTTCTGCATTTCGGTGAAACTAACCCACTTAAAATGATCAAAATTCCGTGGAGTATAATCGCAGGTTCCAACCTGGGCAATAACCTTTTCTTTGATAAAACCTTGTTCAATTAAATCGTCAATATCCTTTAGCAGCCTGTTAAACTGAAATTCAGTTGATCCCACGGTTACAAATACCTGTTCCAGCTTTTTTGCTCCCGAATTAAGGTTTATATTGAAGATGGAACCGGCGTAAATCCCTCTCTTATAAAAGTTCTTCAGTTTTGGCCATTGATAGAGTACTTTAGTGGCAAACTTATAAATAAATTTTCCAAAGGCCGAAGGCTCTTCTACTCTTGCGAAACTCTCGATATAAATAACCTTCTTAAAAAACAAGCGGGCAAGTAAACAGGTCCACAGCGCCGAGCCGGCTCCTGTTGTAATAACAATATCAGGTTTTTCCTTAAGGAATACTTTTAAACTGTCGGAAAAATTACTTAGTAAATTTCCATTGTCGCGAATATCGCGGATAAAATAATGCCGTATGTGCTGCTTTAACAATGTCCGTGAATCCTCCCTGTCGAGCGTTACCAGATAAACATCGCTTACCGCTGATAAAGGCGCAATAAGCTCTTTCATCTGGTTTAAATGACCTCCGGCGCTGCAAACAAGGCAAATCTTATAAGTTTTCATACAAATCGATATGAGCTTGAGCGTTTATCTCATTGGTAAAATTGTTAAGCACCCGGTTGCGTGCGGCAATACCGAATTTTTGCTGCTCAGCGGGATGATCCAGGAAAAATTGAATCGATTTACGCAAGGCATCCGAATCTCTGGGTTCAACAACAAGTCCTGTTTCTCCGTTCACCTGAACCTCGGGGACACCCGATTTCAGATTGGTACAAATTACCGGCAGCTTGCATGCCATGGCCTCGAGTTGCACTATTCCAAAAGCTTCGCTCTTCTCTATCGATGGCAGCACAAAAACAGTACTGGCGTAATAGTAAGGAACAACATTCTCAACATTCTTTAAAAAGACAATGTTTTCAGCATCTTTGGCTATTTCTCTCATTCGGGTCTCTTCTTCTCCTTTCCCAATAACCAAAAGTGTGCAATCCATTCCAATCACAGCTCGCAACAAATATTCGACACCCTTGTAATAGGTAAGCCTACCCACAAATAATACCAGCTTATTTTTGTAGATATTACGTATCTTTTCAGCTTCAACCTTTATCTGATCGGTTAAATCAAACTTTTTTATGTCGATACCCAACGGAATAACCACACATTTATCCATATACCGCGTTAGGACATTGGAATAAATCATATTGTTGCGGGCAGTTACAATAATTTTGCTGGCCCTTTTCAGTATCTGGTGCTGCACAAATTTGTAAATATGAAAAAGTAATTTCTGCTTTACAATATCGTAATGATAGGTGATTACTATTTTCTTCCCTTTGCTTGCCACTAAACAAGCCATAGCTGCGATAGGATTAGGTTCGTGAAGATGTATTACTTCCCCGTCGAACCGGCGGATATATTTTGAAATGGAAAAATTCATCGGGGTTGAGAAAGCATGGATATCGCGCGAAAGCCGGGTTAGCTTATTCCCGTAGAACTGCTCCTCGCTTGTTCCCTTCTGATGGTTAAACACCAGGAGTTCCAATTGAATTTTATCTTTAATCGAAAGACATAAATTGTATAAATGATCTTCCATTCCTCCTCTGAACGGGAAAAAATATTTTCCGATATGCATTACCTTCATTTTATTCGCATTAGGTTTGTTTCACCAGCTTTCTGAAGAATTTCGCAATAACGCTCTCCCACCGAGGTTTTCGTAAACCGGTTCAGATAGCCTGCTTTTATCATGTTTTCAACGTTGTGTTTGTAACTCTCTTTGTTTTTGATGATTTCTTCAATTGCCCCGGCAATTTCTTCAACCGACCGGTGGTAAACGGCAACGCCAACATGGTAATCATCAAAATAACCATCTATTCCTGCATTTCGGGCGTAAATCACAGGTATACCGGCCGAAAGCGCCTCTATAAAGACCAGTCCGAAAGTTTCGGGAAAACTGGGAAGAACAAATCCTAAATAACCAGGATATATTTTGGCCATGACTGAGTTTTCAATCTCACCTTTCAACGTAAAATTCTGAGGATAGCTGGTGCGGTTAATATCGGCAATTATCCGCGATTTCAGAGGGCCGTCACCAACAATATCAAGTCCATACTCAGGGTACTTCCGAAAAACAAGGTCAAATGCTTTTATTATTCTTCCAATGTTTTTCAATTTATAGGTGCTCGCCTTAAACCGGAAAACGGTTATAAACCTCTTGTACTCCGAAAAATGCGCACCGTTTTTTTGCTGACTGAAGTTTACAATATTGGGTAATATTTCTGTTTTCCCTTTGAAGTTCTCCTCTCCCAGAAATGTATGCATTGGCTTAACAGCCCAGGGAGCTATAAAAATAACGCGTGAGGCTTTACTGATGATTTTCCTGTAAAAAGAGCGGCTAAACCTTTTATGGGTTAGAACATATACATCGGCTCCTCTTATTGAAGTTATAAAAGGGACTTTTAGCTTTTTGGCTAAAAAATATGCAATCACCCCTTCGAAAGTAAGCTTGTGCGCATGAATCATTTCAGGCTTTATACCTTTAGCTTCAATTATTTTAAGTATCCGGCGGTATGCAACAAACATCCAGAAAATTAACAACACTCCAAAAGGAAATCCGGTTACCTGAAGAGTATATCCATGTTCTTCCTTATAAACTTCTGGATTGATAATCCTTGTAGCTGTTCTGTTTAGCGAAAAAACAATATTATTGTTTTGACTATAACTGTTTACAAGGTTCTTAACGGCAACTGTCTTCCTTTTATCAATTTTATCCGGGAAGTCGAACGAAATATGGATTACAGTCATTTAACTCAGTTTAAAATTCAAATTAGCGTCCATATAGGTTTTTGTACCAGTAAAAACATATTCGTCTATAAAAGGTTTGCTGCATTCTTATGCATTTAGGTTAATATTTCAGTTATCGGGACTAATAACCATTTACAGGCGTCCGATGGCGATATTCTTTAGATTCTTTCCAAATAAGCTGATAATCAAAATTTTGGGATAAATATTTTTTATCACCACTAAAAATTTTTTCGTCAATGAAAATCAGCGATTCGTCATAGTTGTTAGATGGCGGGTTTTTATATAACAGAATTTCAAACAACAATTCTCTAAACCCCCCGTAATATCAACAAAACATAAAAAAACTGAAATGATGGAACTGACAACAATACCTTATTAATTAAGGTTCAGCCCTCATTCAAAACTTAGTGTCTGTGCCTTCTAACTTGATAATTGATTTTTTAACCTAAAAAACTACTTTATGAAGTTGTACAGGATAATGGTGTGTTTTTTGTACTGCTTTATAGTGCAAACACAAACTGCTAAATCACAAATAACTGATGAAGCTTCCTTCAATCAGATTTTCAGTATAATTTATTCGCACAATTTCGAAAACGACACCGAAGGGGGATACAAAGAAACCGAATGGAAAAGAGACTGGAACAACCCAACATGGGCCAATCACGCACTTGGCTACGGAAAAATCTTAACTGAAAATTCATCAAAGAACCTACAGATTAAATTTCCAAAAGGTGAGATGGGCATGGATAGTTCGGGAGTTCAGTGGCACGGCAAATTCAACCAGGGTTACGATGAACTTTATTTATCCTATAAAATTAAATTCTCGGCTGGCTTCACAAACAAAGATCTCCAGGGAAAGCTTCCGGGTTTCTCCGGTGCGGCTTCCAATACAGGTGGTAATCTGCCTACAGGCACCGACGGCTGGAGTACCCGTTACATGTTTCATGGAACACAAATTCTTTTCTACCTGTATTATCCCGAAATGTATAAAGATTATGGCGATGCCACACCCGTTGCCGGTAAAACGTATTATGGATCGGCAGTTTATTTCGAACCTGGATTTACCCTCCAGCCTAACGTATGGTATACCGTAACACAGCGGGTAGTTATGAACACCATTGGTAAGGCCGATGGTCTGGTGGAAGGATACCTCAACGGTAAATTATGTGCTGTAAAAACGGGAATGCGGTTTCGTGATATTTCTTCTATTAAAATTGATCGCATCAATTTTGGCAACTTCCTGGGTGGCAGCGGTAAGCCTCCTGTAATCGACGAATTTATCCATTACGACGACTTTTGTGTTTTCGCCTATAACCCATGGGTAAATGTTCCAAGAGGAAACACAAAAAGTCCTTTGGGCAGAACATTGTTTATGCCCGATCTTAACCAGATCATAAACTGGGGTACAAACGTAAATGTACTTAACGCAACCACCAGCAGTGCCGAAGTGCAATGGAGCAACTACCCGCTTGGAATTACAGGTTATGTTGTTGAACGGAAAGCCGATAACGAAACTGCTTTTACTGCAGTGACTACTTTAGCATACGGCAATAACTCATATAAGGACATTAGCCTTACGCCTGGCCGGAGCTATATATATCGCATTAAAGCGCATAACAACAGCGATTTCTCCGACTACTCAAAAGAAGTGTCGGTCACAACTATAGCAGCAACAAATAATTCACCGGTTATAAAGGCTCAGCAATTCCAGATTCAACAAACTACGTTTATAAATAACACTATAGGAAAAATTGCAGCTACTGATCCCGATGCAGGTCAAACGCTTAAATACGAAATATTGTCGGGTAATTCGTCCGGTATCTTTTCCTTAAATACCTCTACAGGCGATCTTAAAACAATTACCAGCAATGTGTTTAAGGCTGGCGACACCCTTACTTACTCCTTAAACATAAAAGTAACCGACAACGCAACTACTCCTAAAAGCAGCTCGGCAGCTATTACTGTAAACCTCATAGGTAGTTCTCCTGTAGTAGCTGTAAATAATAGCCCAACTATATCAAATCAAACATTTTCAATAAATCAGAACAGTTTCACCTCGAATTATATTGGTAAGGTTATAGCAAGTGATACTGATGCCGGACAAAAGCTTTCGTATGTGATAGAAAGCGGAAATGCATCGGGAATCTTTGCTATTAACAGCACTACGGGCGAATTAACTACCACAACCACCGATGTTTTTAAGTCGGGCGAGACATTGTCGCATACCTTAAATATAAAAGTAACCGATAACGGAACCACCCCTAAAAGTGCTTCAGCAACTATAATGGTCAAATTCACAGGTAATACCACCGTTGCAGTTAATACGCCTCCAGTAATTAATAACCAGATATTTATTGTAAAAGAATCGGAATTTGAAAATAATTTTATAGGAAATGTTGTTGCCTATGACGATGACGCCTCTCAGGATTTATCTTATTCCATTTCCTCAGGAAATAATTCAGGATTATTTCAGATTAACCGGGAAACAGGAGCATTGACAACTACAACCGACAAAATATTCAATTCCGAAATACGGGATTATACGCTTACCATAGTGGTTGCCGACAATGCAACTTCATCAAAAAGTAGCAGCGCAATAATTGCTGTACGACTCGAAGGTAACGGCAAAAAGGAAATTAAAGCAGTTAGTATGAAAGTGTATCCGAATCCTTCAAAAGGAAATGTCAATGTGGAAATTGAAGTTCCCGATGACCCCATGTTACCAGGCATAACCGACAATACTGTTAATATCCGGATATTGGATCTTGCCGGAAATTCGATGGTAACAAAGGATTCAGAAACTACTGATATTGAAAATTTCGATCTCTCGGAATTGAAAAACGGAACTTATATAGTTTCAGTAAAAAAATCGAACATGACAATCTCCAGGCGATTAATCCTAAACAAATGACAATATAAAAAACTCATTGTTCGCTGAAAAGCAAATTACTCCTGGCATAATATGCTTAGGTTTCAATGCAGAGATGAATATGTAATTCAGCTCCCAATTCAAAACTTTTCACACATCCTCTGCTTATCAGAAAATTCCCTGAACTTATTTTCGCCTTCAACGTCTTTATAACAGAAAATCACAATTATGTTCATGGAAAAGGTCCTTCTCGCCATCGCAATTTTTGCAATCGGTACTCCGCTCTTTTCGCAATCGTATCCTAGCGAGGAGACTGCTTTTGATATCATTTTCCAGCACGATTTCTCAAACAATACTCCGGGAGATTATAAAAAGGAGGAATGGTACCGCGACTGGAACAAACCTAACTGGGCCAGCCAGTCACTTGGCTATGGCCGTATCCTTCAGCAAGGTGATAATAAATATCTTCAGGAAACCTTTCCTCCGGAAACTTTTATGCTTAAAGGCAGCGGGGTACAATGGCAGGCAAAGTTTTCACAAGGTTACGAAGAGCTGTATCTCTCATATAGAGTAAAATTCTCGTCTGGATTCGCCAACACCAATTTAAGAGGGAAATTACCAGGCTTATCCGGCGGAAAATCAAATAATGGCGGGTATATGCCTAATGGCCGGGATGGATTTAGTTCACGTTTTATTTTTCATGGAACCAACATACGCTTTTATATCTATCACCCCGATCAATATAAAGCTTTTGGCGATAGCTATCCTGTTCCAGGTAAGAAGTACTATGGAACAGGGGCAGAACTTCAACCAGGCTATACTTTAAAGCCCGAAGTTTGGTATACAGTAACCCAGCGTATTGTTCTAAACACTCCCGGTAAACACAACGGACTGGTTGAAGGATTTATCAACGGAAAAATATGCGCCAGAATAACGGGATTAAGATTCAGAGATACCGCCACTCTAATGATTGATAGATTATTTTTTGCCAACTTTCTTGGAGGTGATGGAAAACCGACAGCCAAAGAAGAATTTATATCGTTCGACGATTTTTTTGTTTTTGCTTATAAACCCTGGGTTGACATAGCCCGCAACCGCGATGTAAACAGGTCGGGAACCGTTTTACTGTTACCTTCCCGGAATTAAAAATCAACCCGGGACTTTTTGCGATTTTCGAGATTCCTTTCCATTTTTCGACAATCCGGTTTTATTAAAGAAAGATTGTACTGTCGACGATTCGTCCTTGTCAGTATAATATTTCGAATCGTAACCATATGCGTAAGCACGACTCTTGAGATAAACATCGTTCATCAGTATTGCCAGATTGGTAATCTTATTATTTTCGAGCGATTTGAGTGTATTACCAAACATTTCCTTGATAGTTACATTCTGCCGGATAAGATAAATATTCAAATCGGCATAATTCATCAGAAAATAAGCATCGGTAACCACTCCAATAGGAGCTGTATCAATTATAATGTAATCGTATATTTCCTTCAGTTTAAAGATCAGATTCTTTGTAATATTCGACCCTATCAACTCAATTGGGTTGGGTGGAACAGGACCGGCGGGAATAAAGTCAAGATTTTCAATTCTGGTTGGCTGAATAATATCCTCAAGAACCGCACGGTTACTCAGGTACGAACTAATCCCAATAAGATTATTTAATCCTAGATCCTGGTAAATTGCAGGTTTACGCAAGTCGAAACCAATAAGCACCGTTTTTTTGCCTAACAAAGCAAAAACCGAGGCAAGGTTGGTTGATACAAAAGATTTCCCTTCACCACTACCCGACGAGGTTATAAGTATAACCTGCTTGGATATACCCCGCGACATAATCTGGAGATTGGTTCGAACCGTTCGGAAGGATTCCGATATGGACGATTTTGGATAATCGGCAATAACCGTGTTCGACTTTTTATAATTGTGATAAATAAAGCCAATGATGGGCTTATTGGTAATAGCCTCCACGTCGCCCTTATCAACAATTTTATTATTAAAAAAGTCTTTAACCATAATGATCGTTAAAGGAATAAAGAGCCCGGCAAATATGGCAATCAGATAATTAATAATTTTCTTGGGAGCCACTATCCTGGCTGAAACTTTACGGGCAGGGTCTACAATTTCATAATCGGGCATGTTCGCGGCTCTGGCAATTTGCGCTTCCGATCGTTTTTGCAGAAGAAACGTAAAAATGGCATCGTTAAGCTTGAATTTGCGTTCAATCCCTAACAACTGCAACTGTGTTTTTGGCATTCCCGAAATATCAGCACTCATCCGGCTGGTACGGTAATCTATTTCCTTGATGGAATTTGCCAGCGTATTCAGGTTATTATTTACATTTTCCTGAATGGTCTTTTTCAGATTCTTAATCTGCACTTCAATGGTAGAAAGATTTGGGTTCCGGGTGTTTTCCGAGCTGAGATACGTCGACCTTTCGGCACTTAAAGTAAGCAGTTGGGTAATAAGCTGCGTGAGCAAAGGATCTACCACATTCATCGATGATGGAGCTAGTAAATCGGTATTGTCTTTATTTTCTCTGAAGTAATTGCGCAGATATTCATAATACCTCTTCTGATTTACAAGTACAGCCTTTTCCGATTCCAACTGACTCAATTTCTGGAATATCTGCTGACCTTGAAAACTAAGATCAATCACCTGGTTGGATGTCCTGAAATTCTGCAGCGAGCTCTGAGCAACATTAAGCGAATCGGCAACATTGGAAATCTGGTTATCAATAAACTGAACAGTTGTACTTGCATAATTATTCTTCTTCTTTAAGTTTTGATCCAGGTAACCGTTGGTATAATTGATGAGAAAATCAGTTATTTTTTCGGGATGACCGCCTTTAATGCTAATATCCAGCAAAGAAGCAGTGGGCGATACAGGTTCTATTTCCAGATTCGACTGGTATTCAAGCGTCAGATATTCGGGATGGTTAAAATAGAAAAACAGAGCCTTATCCTTAAATAATTCAGCATTGGCATTTTCTTTAATCGATATTTTAAAATTGAAATATTTATCGCTAATTGGTTCACCAAACTGATAAACCTTATCGATTTTATACTTCGGAACCTGGCCAACAACGTTGTTATCAACATAATTGAACAGTATGATATCTTCACCCTCGGCCTGGAGCCTGAATTTATTATCGGGAAGAAAAGTAACATAAAACTTCAGGTATAAGGGTTGTGTTTGCGATTTATCCATTAAAACCTGATACGGGGCCTCTTTATAAAATTCCTTTGAAGTATTCAGGAAGGAACCTTGAGATGTTTGACTAAAAAAAGCATTTTCTTCAGAAAAATATGTGATTTCCAATCCCAGGTCCATTAATGTTTGATTAATTAAGCTGAACGATTTAAGAGATCCTATTTCGTTTTCTATGTTTTTGGAGTTTTTCAGCGAATTCAGACCCTGAAGTATATCATCTGAACTTAAAAGAGGATTCTCATTTTGTTCGTTAATCAATAATGAAGTCTTATTTTTATAAGTATTCGGCGAGAATTTATTGAATAAGAAAGCAACAATCAGAAATATCAGAACAGATGCAAAAATATAACCTTTATTATCGAGAAATTTATAAATGAGCGCCTTATAATTTGTGGTTGACTGAAAAATGTCTTCGTTGCTCTTCATAGAAAACAATATGTTTAGTAAGTTTTTATAAACAATAAAACAGCAATTAATGTACTTACTGTTGCTAAACCTGTTGAATATGTATTGTTTTGAAACGTATGAGTTATGGCTCTTAAAGGTTTAACTACAATAACATCGTTTGGCTCGATATAGTAGAACTTTGATTCAACTATACTTTTGTCAGCCAAATTTACTTCATTATATGTTATTTTGCTATCAATGGCTCTTATTATCGTAACTTTTTTTCGGTCGCCATAGGGACTTAAACCTCCTGCAAGACCAACAGCCTCGAATACAGTCAGTTTATCACCGGTAAAATCGTATGCTCCCTCTTTACCAACAGCCCCTAAAACGGTTACTGTATTGTTAATAAACCGCACACGAACAGCGGTGTTGAGTAAATACTGACTAACGGCCTGCTGAATTTTTTCTGCCGCATCTTCAAGGGTAAGATCCTTAACAAGGATTTTCCCTGCAAAGGGAAAAAGAATATAGCCGCCTTCGTTTACAGTGTAGCTGGCAAGTTGCAAATCTGTTTGGCTTGCACTGCGGGATTCATTGCCAAAAATTGCTGCTGTTTTCTCATCAGTACTCAATACTTTTATGTATAGTTCATCAAATGGTTTTATAGTTTTTGATTTTCTGTCGTACCTGTAATCGGTTGCTTTTCCTTCATTAACATATTGTAATTTTTCGTACGACATGCATGAACTTAATACTATCGCCATAACTGCGATCCATACATAATTTTTAAATTTCATTTTAATTGGATTGAATTTAAGCTCCTGAACCTTTTATTACTGTTTTAACTGTTTTAAAGAATAATTCAATGTCGAGTTTGGGAGACCAGTTATCAATGTAAGCTAAATCAAGTTTCATCCATTGTTCGAATACAACCGAATTCCTGTTTGGAACAATTTGCCACGTACACGTAATTCCTGGCTTTACCGAAAGTCTCCTCAATTGCCATCTTTCATATTTTTTTACTTCTTCGGGAAGCGGAGGCCGTGGCCCAATCAACGACATCTCTCCTTTTAAAACGTTAAAGAACTGAGGAAGTTCATCTAAACCTGTTTTTCTTAATAAACGCCCAATTGGTGTGATCCGCGGATCGTTCTTAATTTTGAATACCGGCCCGTCCATCTCATTTTTATCCATGAGTTTTTTCTTCAGGGCCTCAGCATTTACAACCATGGTCCGGAATTTATACAGGTAAAACTGACGTCCTCTCAGTCCCACTCGTACCTGCTTAAAAAATACCGGCCCCTGTGAGGTCAATTTTATGGCAATCGCAATTCCCAACATAAAAGGTGACAATATTACCAATATAATAATGGAGAAAGTAATATCGCTCAGCGACTTCCATGCAACACCAAAATAATCGCTCGGAACATTTGAGTAGGTAATAAAAGGCATGTCGCGTAAACTGGTCTGCGCTTTTGTCATATTTATAGGCGACAAATCGGATTGTAACCTGAACACAACCCCAATCTCCTGAGACGATTTAACAAGACTTTCGATCTCCTGCTGTACTATATTGCGTTTACAATAAATTATTTCGTCAACAATATCAAAAGTCATAATATTTTTAAGATTCTGGATACCAACGTCCGGAATCACTTTTATCTTATCTGCGTATTTGGCTTTAATAAGTTTGCTGTTAGAAACAATCATCATTAAACGGAATCCCCATTCACGATTTTCAAGAATCTGGTCAATAACAAATTCCGAGGTGCCGTCGGCAATAACAATTACATTACGCGTGTTATGTCCATTGGACCTGTAATATTTAAAAAACTTGTAAATGCCAAGCCGGAAGAAAAACAGTGTAATAAACTGGAGACCCATAAATATAAAAACGAAGGCACGGCTAATTAAATCGAGCTTAAAAGAAAAGATAAAAAGAAACATAATGAGCATACTCAGAATTGTAAACTGAACAAGCTCAAAAACCAGATTCATGTTTGTACCAATTCGGGGAACCTTGGCGGCATTTGATATGTGAAGCACTATAGCCCACACAGGTATCATTAAAAAAAACAGAATGGTATAATCGTAATTCTGAAACATTGAAGTAAGATCAGTTTGTTGTGACACCACATAAGAAACGAGGTAACAGAACAATACGATTAATATATCTACAAAAGCCAGGATTGAGAAATAGAAACGGGACTTACCCTTAACAAGGGGATGTTTGGTCCAATTGAAATTGCGAAATAACAGACTACTCTTCATAAGCTAACCAATGTTATAAAATAAACCTATGACTATAACATCGAACTCAACTTATGGTTTCCTGAAATTTCTTAGTATTTACAAGTGCTATAAACGAATTGACTAATGAAGGGAATTATTGGATAGATGAAAAAAACTGCACTGATTTAATCGTTGTCAATCAAATCGTCGAATTTTCCAATTAAAGCTTCGGTTTCAATAAAATTAAACGGAGCTTTTATAAATGATTTTAAATGCATTCCAAGATCCAGAATGTCATCATCGCCTTCCTCATAATACCAGTTAATATCAACATCGTGACCGGTATTATATATATCGTCAACAATTTTCAGAATATCGAAAACACATTTGGAAGAAGCTGTATCGAGATAATCGAAATTGAAAATGATGGTTGTCTTGTGTGCTGGAGCAACAGAATATTTTTTTATCCACTCCATAGCGGGACGAAAAATCTTGGTAGCATCTTCAGGAATAGAACGGCCTGAAAATTGAATTAACCCTTCTTCAAGAATAATTGTTGGGGATTTTGCCGTTTTCTCAATGATTATTTTTTCCATATTGACCTTTTTCAGAAACTATCCTGGAGTACTTACTTATTTAAAAGGTAAAAATATAAAATTGAAGTAATTGTACAAAGCGGTTCGTTTAAAAAATATAAAATTCCTTATTTTTATTTTGAAAAAGCTTAGGGAAATTCGTTACATTTAACACAAATAGTTAAGTGAGATGAGCTCTACAGAAACAACATCCAAAAATGATAAGCAATACGAAGATGCTAAACGTAATTTTCGGGTTAAATTCTGGGTTTTGGATGTGGTAACCATTACTTTGTCGTATGTGCTTGCATTCTGGATAAGGCATAATGTGGGAGGATTGACTTATTCCAACAATTATCTCTACCTGCTTCTGCTGATGATTCCTACATTCTTCATTTTAATCCGAAAAAGCCACTTTACTCATGTGTACCAAAAATTCGGTCTTAAATTTATTTTTTACAATTTTCTACAGCTTTGTTTCCTGGGCCTGCTGATAATGATCGCATTTATATTTATTTTTAAAATGGACGATATCAGCAGGGTCTTTATTTTTGTCTTTTTCGTAATTTACATGATTAATCTGAGTATTTTACAGATATACCGTTCCCAGAGTTTTCGGAATCTTAAGAAAAAATAACTCAGGCAGAATACGATTCGTAAACTTTTGTGATCCCTTCTTTAAAGCCGATTTTTTCTTTCCAGCCTAATGAATGGAGTTTTGATACATCCATCAATTTACGCATGGTACCATCGGGTTTTGTACTATCCCAAACAATTGTTCCTTTGTAACCGGTAATTTCTTTAACTATTTCCGAAAGTTCACGAATTGTTAAATCTACACCCGTACCAATGTTTATATGAGTGTTTTTTATCTCGTTGGCCTCTTGCGGGTTTCTTTCTTTATAGAAGTTTGCAAGATCGTTGAAATCAATATTCTCCATAATAAAAACACATGCATCAGCTAAATCACTGGCATGTAGAAATTCCCGCATTGGACTGCCGGTTCCCCATAGTGTAATGGTAACATCGCTCCCATTCCTTGAAATGCCATATTTATTCAGCTTTTCGTTAATCTCCGCCTCAGTATTATTGCCTTTCACACCTTCTACCGGATACTTGGTAAAATCTTTACGAATGGCATCCCAGTTGTTTTCCATCAAACATTTTCCCAGGTGCATTTTACGGATTAATGCAGGTAAAACATGCGACTTTTCCAGATCGAAATTATCGTTATAACCATACAGATTGGTGGGCATAACGGATATAAAATTGGTGCCATACTGAAGATTGAAACTTTCGCACAATTTTAATCCTGCAATTTTAGCAATGGCATAAGGCTCATTGGTATACTCCAATGTGGAGGTTAAAAGAGAATCCTCCGACATAGGTTGAGGCGCATTTTTCGGGTATATGCATGAACTTCCCAAAAAGAGAAGCTTTTTTACACCGTACTTGAAGGATGCTCCTATAATGTTATTCTGTATCTGGATGTTATCAAAAATAAAATCAGCACGATAAATATTATTGGCAATAATTCCTCCTACTTTAGCAGCAGCCAGAACAACATATTCAGGTTTTTCGGTACGAAAAAAATCATCAGTTTGCTTCTGATCTCTCAGGTCCATTTCATCCAGGGTTCTGAAAACAAAATTTGAATAACCTTTTTGTTTAAGGTTATTCAAAATTGCACTTCCAACCATACCTAAATGGCCGGCGATATAAATTTTAGCGTTTTTCTCCATAATTATTCGAAGTAATTCATAGTCTTATATCCTCCGTCTCTCAGATATTTTTCCTTTTTCATGAGTTTGACGTCGCTGCGAACCATATCATTAACTAAACCGGCAAGGTCGTATTTGGGTTTCCAGTTAAGCTGCTTTTGAGCTTTCGATGGGTCTCCAATAAGCAGTTCCACTTCAGTAGGCCGGAAATAACGCTTGTCAACAGCAACAACACATTTGCCTGTCTCAACCTGATATTCGGGGTTATTGCATTTAACAACATATCCTTTTTCTTCAGCATCCTTGCCTTCAAAACGAATTTCAATTCCTACTTCGGCAAATGCCAAACGGATAAATTCTCTTACTTCGGTGGTAACTCCTGTTGCAATAACATAATCATCAGGTTTTTCCTGTTGTAAAATCAGGTACATTGCTTCAATATAATCTTTTGCATGTCCCCAGTCGCGTTTAGCCGATAGGTTACCCAAATAAACAACATCCTGCATTCCTAAAGCAATGCGGGCAACAGCTCTTGTAATTTTACGGGTTACGAAAGTCTCTCCCCGGATAGGCGACTCGTGATTGAATAGAATTCCGTTGCAGGCAAACATGTTGTATGCCTCGCGATAATTAACGGTAATCCAGTATCCGTATAATTTGGCAACAGCATATGGGCTACGGGGATAAAAGGGAGTTTTTTCACTTTGCGGCACCTGCTGAACAAGACCATACAGTTCACTGGTTGAAGCCTGATATACCCGGGTCTTTTCCACTAATCCCAGTAACCGTACAGCTTCAAGAATACGAAGTGTTCCTATACCATCAGCATTTGCAGTATATTCGGGTGTTTCGAAACTAACCCACACGTGGCTCATAGCCGCAAGATTGTAAATTTCGTCGGGCTTAATTTCCTGAATAATGCGGATAAGATTCGTAGAATCGGTTAAATCACCATAATGAAGGATAAAATTTTTATTTTCTACATGAGGATCCTGGTATAAATGGTCAATTCTATCGGTATTGAACATCGAACTTCTGCGTTTCAAACCATGAACCGTATATCCTTTTTTCAATAAAAACTCAGCCAGATAAGCACCGTCCTGACCTGTTACACCTGTAATTAAAGCAACTTTACCCATTTGTTTTCTGTTTGTTAAAAGAATTATCCTTTAATTAATGTTTCTATTCTAAATTGTTTGTTCTATTAAAATCGTAATTTCACTTCTGTGGAAATGCAAAAAAAGGCAAATTAAGATTAACAATAAAATAAAAATTATTAAAGACACTCAGAAGATGATAAAAAGCTGGAATATCTTCGTTAAAATTTTACTATTAAACAAAGTTTACAGTAAATATTAAGCGTCTTCAAAGATTATTTTCTAAAAATATAGTCCATGAATAAACCACAAATAGTGCTCAACGACCCGGGATTAGATCCCTTTTCCCATCAAATTGCAAAACGGAATAAAAATGCCTTAAAAAAAGAAAAGGAGTTACTGCAAAACACTAAATCGTTAAGCGACTTTGCCACAGGTTACATGTACTTTGGACTCCACCGCACTTCAACGGGCTGGATTTTCAGAGAGTGGGCCCCCAATGCGGAAGAAATTTATATGATTGGCGATTTCTCCGATTGGAAAAAACTCCCTCAGTTCAAATTAAATCCTAGTAGTAATGGAAATTGGGAATTGGAGTTACCTAAAGAAGCTATCCACCACCAGCAAAAATTCAGGTTATGGCTGAGGTGGAAAAATGGGGAGGGCGAAAGAATTCCCGCCTGGATCAACCGGGTAATCCAAAATCCCGATACTCTGGCTTTCGATGCGCAGGTATGGGCTCCGGAGGATTCTTTTAACTGGAAATTCCCCGCCTTTAGACCCTTGAACGAAGAATTACTCGTTTATGAGGCCCATGTTGGTATGTCAACTGAGGAGCATCGCGTTGGCACTTTTAATGAGTTTACACAAAATATCCTACCCCGAATAAAAACCGCAGGTTACAATACTATTCAGTTAATGGCGGTAATGGAGCATCCGTATTATGGTTCTTTCGGATACCATATTTCGAGCTTCTTTGCAGTGTCATCAAGGTTTGGTACGCCCGAAGATCTGAAATTGCTGGTTGATACGGCCCATGGCATGGGAATAAGGGTTATCATGGACCTGGTGCACTCGCACGCTGTAAAAAACGAAATAGAGGGACTCAACAGATTTGACGGAACACCCTACCAGTATTTTCATTCTGGCGACCGAAGGAACCATCCGGCCTGGGATTCTCTATGTTTTAACTATGGAAAAAATGAGGTGCTTCATTTCCTGTTATCAAACTGCAAATACTGGCTCGAAGAATATAAGTTCGACGGATTCCGTTACGATGGGATAACCAGCATGCTGTACCTCGACCATGGCCTTTCAAAGGACTTCGTTAACTATGAGATGTACTTCGACAACAACCAGGACGAGGATGCCATATCATACCTTATTCTCTCGAATAAACTGGTTCATGAAGTAAACCCTAACGCCATCACAATAGCCGAAGAAATGAGCGGTATGCCAGGAACAGCCTCTCCTATCGATTTTGGCGGATATGGTTTCGATTATCGCCTGGCCATGGGAACACCCGATTACTGGATTAAAATTATCAAAGACCGGTCGGACGAACACTGGAATGTGGGTGAAATATTTTATGAACTTACCCGTAAAAGGCACGACGAAAAAACTATAAGTTATGCCGAATCGCACGACCAGGCTCTGGTGGGAGACAAAACCATAGTGTTCCGATTAATGGACAAGGAGATATACTATAATATGCACAAGCAAAACCAGAACCTGATAGTGGACAGGGCACTTGCATTGCATAAAATTATCCGTCTGTTTACCATAGCTACAGCCGGAAATGGCTATCTGAACTTTATGGGGAACGAATTCGGCCATCCGGAATGGATCGATTTCCCAAGAGCCGGAAATAACTGGTCGTATAAATATGCACGCCGCCAGTGGAGCCTTGTGGACAACCACGATCTTAAATACCATTACCTAGCCGACTTCGATAAGGAAATGATTAATACAATTAAGAATGATCGTATATTAGATTATTCATATATCGAAATGCTGCACGAGGATAAACCTGCCCAGATAATTGCTTTTAAACGCGGGGAACTTGTTTTTGTGTTTAATCTGAATCCTTTGCAGTCGTTCACCGATTATGCAATACATATCTCGCCAGGCAAGTATCATATAATACTAAATACCGACTCAGCGAAGTTTGGCGGCAATGGTCTTGTTGATGAGCAAATGACCTATTTTTCAATGAACCCTGACGGGAAAATAGCCGGGAACCTGGTACTAAAACTGTATCTGCCCAGCAGAATAGGATTGGTATTTAAAAAAATGCCCACCAAAAGTGTTTACGATTTATAATAAAAAAATGGCCCGGGAAAATTAATTTACCTGGGCCATTTGTCATAATATCTACTTCAACATATCAAATCCATTTCACCAGGTTAAAATCCTGTTTATGTGGCAGGTTTACGTTCTTGGGATAGATACGGATGCCAAAATCGTAAGCACCTGTTTTAACCGGAACAATATCCACCTTATAAGTTGCAATTTTACCTTCCAGGGATACCAGCTTAAATTCCTGCGTAAAAATAACCTTTACCTTATCACTGTCGGGAGCCACCATTTCGGCAATTACAATTTCAACGCCAATATCATCTGCCGAAAGTTCATTCAAGTCGAGTACAACCTCTCCTATGTAATTTTTGCCAAGTACAATGGGCTCTTTGGAGATATCGGGCGATTTAACCGATATAACTTCAATGCTTTCCCAGGCGCGGAAAACTTTCTTCTTCCACGACGAAAGGTCTTTGGCAAGCTCAAAATCGTCCTTTCTGATAAGTTGAGAACGGTTATACAAACTGGAGTAGTATTGATCCATATAATCCTTCAACATACGGGTAGTAGTGAAGTTGGGCGATACTTTGGCAATACAGTTCTTTATGTACCTAACCCATCCAGTTGGAATGTCATCATCGTCGCGGAAATAGAACAAGGGAGCTATTTCGTTTTCCAGAAGGCTGTATATGGTCTCTGAATCAAGTTCATCCTGAAAATCGGTATTGTCATAGGTATTCTCCTCTGGTAAAGCCCAACCTGCATCGGGATAGTAACCTTCGGCCCACCAACCGTCGAGCACCGAAAAGTGAAGTACCCCGTTCATAACTGCTTTCTCACCGCTGGTTCCCGATGCCTCAAGAGGACGGGTCGGGGTATTGAGCCATACGTCCACTCCCTGAACCAAGTGCTTGGCTAAATCCATATCGTAGTTCTGGAGGAATATAATTTTTCCCACAAACTCCGGACGACGCGAGATTTCAACAATCATCTTAATCAGATCGGCTCCTGCTTTATCTGCCGGATGAGCTTTTCCTGCAAACAGGAACTGAATTGGCATACCCGGGTTATTTACGATTCTTGCCAAACGATCAATATCTCTGAATAAAAGATGAGCGCGTTTATATGTGGCAAACCTGCGGGCAAAGCCAATAGTAAGGGTAAACTTGTTAATCTTTTCAGAAATTTCTACCAGATGTTTCGGATTTTCGTACCGCTTTATTGTAGATTCCTTCATCCGGTTTTTGATAAAGTCGATAAGCTTTTTCCGCTGGCCATTACGAAGTTTCCAGATCTCCTTATCGGGTACGGAATAGATCTTATCCCAGGCTTCTTTATTGATTTGTTTGGTGAGAAAATCTTCACCAAAATATTTCTGGTAGAGCGCCTTCCATTCCTTCGATGCCCAGGTTGGAAGATGTACTCCGTTGGTTACATAACCAATGTGAATCTCATCGGTAGTATAACCCGGCCATAGTGTACTGAAAATTTCTTTGCTTACATGCCCGTGCAGCCTCGATACCCCATTCACCTCCTGCGAAATGTTGGCAGCAAGATAACTCATGGAGAACCTTTCGTGAGGATTAAGCGCATTTATTTTGCCTAGCCCCATAAACTGCGACCAGTTTATCTTCAATCGCTCAGGATAGTGCGACATGTACATACGTACCATATCTTCCTCAAAAGAGTCGTGACCGGCGGGAACCGGTGTATGGGTTGTAAACAAAGTGGAAGCCCTTACAATTTCCAGTGCTTCGGAGAATGTAAGGTTTTTCTCATTAATATAATAATGCAACCTCTCAAGTCCTATAAAAGCGGCATGTCCTTCGTTACAATGGTACAAATCCGCTTTAATATCCAATGCTTTTAATGCACGGATACCTCCAACTCCCAGTAACAACTCCTGCTTAAAGCGGTTTTCGTTATCGCCACCATACAATTGATGGGTAATGGAGCGATCGTGCGGTAAATTATCTTCAAAGTCGGTGTCGAGCAGGTACAAATCAATTCTTCCTACCTCAACTTTCCAAATGCGGGCATGTAATGTACGGCCCGGAAGAATAATACTGATGGTTTTCCAGTTACCATCCTTATCGCGAATGGGGATGGTAGGCGTTTTTGAGAAATGCTGTGGTTCCGATACAACAAGCTGGTCGCCATTTACCGAAATAACCTGGCGGAAATATCCAAAACGGTAAAGCAAACCAATACCCACCATGTTAACATTCGAGTCGGAAGCTTCTTTAAGATAATCGCCTGCAAGAATTCCAAGACCTCCTGAATATATCTTCAGAGAACTGTGTAGCCCGTATTCCATGCTGAAATAGGCAATGTGAGGCGACTTCTTCTCGTCTTTTTCTGCCATATAGGCCTGAAAACGGGTGTAAACCTTATTTAGCTTTTCAAGAAATTCGCTATCGGTCTCAAGCTTTAACAACCTGTTATAGGATATCATTTCGAGAAAAACAATAGGGTTTTTATCGCTTTCTTGCCAAACGGAGGGGTCGATTGATTCGAACAGATCTTCTGCATCGTTATTCCAACACCACCAAAGATTTTTTGAGAGCTCTTCAAGAGCCGATAACCTTTGAGGTATATACTTCTGAACCAATAAACGTTTCCATTTCGGATAAGAGATCATCTGGTATTTTTCAACATGAGGCACCTGATCAATTACACTTTCCTTCTCAAAAACCTGACCAATTCTTAATTCCACTTTTCTGATAGCTATGTCAAAAGCACTTAAATAATAGGATATGAAATTCTTCCAGAGCGCAATCTTGGAAAGAGCAAAGGCATTATCGCGCAATTTATCAAGTTGCTCTTTGCTAAACTGAAGCGCCTTGTAAAGGGTATCGGCGATGGAAGAAACCACTTCCGCATCATTGTCATCAGTCCTGTTTATAATGGAAATAGCATCTTTGGAAAATCCTTCTTCATTTTCTACCCACAAACCAAACCCTGCCAGGGTAGTGGTAATGGTTGGTATTCTGAAAGCCAGGCTTTCGAGAGGCGTGTATCCCCATGGCTCATAATATGATGGGAAAACTGTGTAATCCAACCCGATAAGCACCTGATAATAGGGTAAATTGAAAATTCCATCGGCACCATTCAAATAGCAGGGAACAAATACAACCTTTACCTTCTGATCGGGTAAATTGAGCAAACCAACACTGTTTATCCTGTTCATAATGGGATCATATTCCACATCATGAAGATTATGGGTAAGTGCTTTACCTCCCGTGTGAGTTTTTTCAGTTCCGTTGAAAATATTAAGCAAGTCTTTTCGTGGACCGTAGTGATTAGCAGGAATAAATACAAAAGCTACGAGGTTTTTGTTTATTCCGCTTTTACGGTTCAGTTGGCCAAGTGCATCAATAAATATATCGATTCCTTTATTCTTGAATTCATAACGTCCGCTAATACCCACCAATAAAGAATCTTCAGGAAGTTTTTCTCCATTTAAAGCACTGGCAACTTCGAGCATTTTATTGCGTGCAGTTTGCCGTTGATTAACATAAATATCATGTGGCGGCACAAAAGTATCTTCGAAACCATTGGGAGTAACCAAATCGACATTCTTTTCAAGGAACTGGGCACATTCTTTAGCAGTAATATCGCTCACGGTTACAAAGCTGTCGGCATTCTTAGCTGCCAGTTTTTCAAGAGATTGCTTGGCTATTACGTTGAACTCAACAGCTTTTACATCTCCATTATATTGAGACAGCTTTCCATAAAGTGCCTGCTGGTTGCCGGCAATCGATCTTCCTACAACAGTTGCATGCGTAGTAAAAATAGTTCCTACCTGAGGCATATTGCTTTTCAGGTAAAGAACCCCCGATCCGGTCATCCATTCGTGGAACTGTGCTACAACTTTATCGCGGATACTTAAATGAAACCTTGTGAAACTTTCGATTACCTTGGCGGCAGCATACCCAAATAGTACCGGTTCAACATAATCCCATCCTCCGGTAAGCGAATCGAGCTTATAGGTTTCCCATAATGCTTTAAAAATGCTGTCTTTCTGAGGAAGAAAAGCCATAAAGTCGACTATGACAACAATAGGACTACCATTGATATTCCACCTGCCAACTCTTATTCCTAATCCTTCACCGGCGGCTTTGCTTCTCCAGGATTTAAACAACTGACTGTCTTCCATGAATTCGGGATTGGCATTGGTATCCCTCCAAACATCAGGTCCAATCAGTATATAATTATCTTTGAATTGTTCTACCAGAGTTAATGCTTTGGTCGAAATAACTGTATGAATCCCTCCTACCTTGTTACAAACTTCCCAACTTGTCTCAAATAGATAGTCGGGAGCAATATGACCTTTGCTCGTACTTTCACTCATTATTTTCTATTTTTAATGCTCTACAATTTGTGGAATTTCACTTTCATCAGAACTTTTGCTTTTAGTTACCGTTTTTTTTTCTGATTTAGTTTTGCCTGTGGCCTTTGTTTTTTTCTCGCTTGTCTTTACCTGTTGTCCTTTTTCGTATTGGGCAATTAATTGATCCTTTTCCTCAAGAAGTTTTTTAAGTTGTTCAATTTCATCGTCTTTACCTGTTTTCACGGCCTCCTGAACCCGGATTGTAAAATCGCTTAGAACATTCATATAATTAATAAATGCATCGTATGGCGAACTAAATGGGTTAGGATTAATACTGTGCGCACCACCTGAGAAAAACTTGGTTGACATATAATAGAAATGGTCGCTGTTTTGCAGATATTTCCAATCGATAAGAATTTTTGGATCGGAACACTGATTTACCATTTCTCGCAACGAATATAGCTTATTAAATGCTTCGTTCTGCATGTCGTTACCCAACCAGGCGGTTATATCTCTTTCCTCATCAGCCCACGAAACGGGATATTCCATGGAAACTGGTGCTATAGGCTGTTGATTTTTAATTATATCCGATGGCTTGCTGAATGAAAACTCACCTAGCAATTGCTTAGGTAAATAACTTATAAAATTTAAGATCCCTGTTGAGGCTGCCTGGCGTCCTCCCAATGCTTCAAAGTCAAAGAAAATGTTTATATTTTCTTCTTTGGGTTCGAGTAAATACAGCCAGTGCTTGAATTTATCGGCTGTAAGCGGATATTCGCTCCAGTTTTTATTGGAAAACTTGATAGAAATATCGTCACTTAACCTGAAGTTTCGAAGCAACAATTTCAGCCGTGGATTAAGTGCACTGCAATAGAGATAATTGGGACTTTTCCAACCCAGAACCTGTCGCGCTCCTTCGGTTATCATCCCCTCAAACCCAAGTTCCAGAATATCATTTCCTATCTGGTCCGAATATATAAGCTCAGTGTTACGGAATACTTTGGTATCCTGGTTGAAGTATTTCCTGATCTTTTCGCGATGCTTCATTACCTGTCTGGTAAATTCTTCCTTACTGGCAAGAGAGGCAAGCGAATGTGAGTCGGTCTCGCATAAAAATTCTACACATCCGGTGTTGGCAAGAGTTTGAAATCCCTGAAGTACTTCAGGAGCATACAGTTCAAACTGATCAAGCGCTGTACCCGAAATGGATAATGCGAACTTAAAATTGCTGCCACTCTCCTGGATTGCATTGTGCAAAACTTTAATTGCAGGAAGATAACAGTTATCGGCCATCCTTCTCAATGTTGCCTCATTGGTATAATCGTTGTAATAATAATGGTCGTTACCTATATCAAAAAACCTGTAACGCTTCAAGCGAAACGGTTGATGAACCTGAAAATACAAACAAATTGTTTTCATCCTCTCATTTTTGTTGATTCAACTAACTGTATACCATATCATAAACTTCTTTCACTTTTAGTGCTGAAGTTTCCCATTTTAAGCCTTCTACTTCTATTTTACCATGTTTGGTAAACATTGTGTGAAGCCCCGGATAGTTCAGTATTCCATAAATAGCATCGGCCATTGCGTTAATGTCCCAGAAGTCGACCTTAACGGCATGATTAAGTATCTCTGCAACACCCGACTGATGCGAAATTATTACAGGAACGTTGGACTGCATGGCTTCCAGCGGAGAAATTCCGAATGGTTCAGAAATAGATGGCATCACATATACATCGCTCATGTAAAACATGCGGTATACGTCGTCTCCACTTAAAAAACCGGTGAAATGGAATTTATCCATAATTTTCAATTTTGCTGCGCGGGCAATCATTTTATTCATCATATCGCCACTCCCTGCCATAACAAACCGAACATTGTCCATCCTTTGAAGCACCTTATGGGCTACTTCAATAAAATATTCAGGACCTTTTTGCATTGTGATTCTTCCAAGAAAAGTTACGATTTTTTCGTTAAACGGCCTCTCGGTTATTAAATTTTCTTTTATCGCTACCGGCTCCACTGCATTGTACACTGTTATTACCTTTTCAGGATCTACATCGTATTTTTCGATAACAATTTTTCGGGTAAGATTGCTAACCGTAATAACTTTGTCGGCTAACTGCATTCCCTGCTTTTCAATTGCAAAAACATCGGGGTTAACGTTCCCTCCGCTGCGGTCGAAATCGGTAGCATGAACATGCACAACCAGCGGTTTCCCCGAAACGAGCTTCGCAGCAATTCCTGCCGGATAGGTGAGCCAGTCGTGGGCATGAATTATGTCGAAATCTACTTCGGTTCCCAGAACAGAAGCTACCAGGGCATAATTAGAGATTTCCTGGAACAAATTGGGACCATATTTACCAGAGAATTCAAGTTTGCCGATTTGTTCGGTCTCCTGATTTACAGTGGAATACTGCTTGCGCTGCGAGATCTGCTTCTTATATTCAACGGGATCCATGTACGGGATCAGGTTGACTCCAACCTGAACAAGATTAAGTTCACGCATGAAGCCTTCGATACTGAAATTCTTCTTAACTACAGGGATCTGGTTAGCTCCAATCAGACTTACTGCGTCATTTTCTTCGTCACCAAAAGCTTTTGGAACAACAAAAGTTACATCAAGGTCGTGAATTTTTGAAAGGCCCTTGGTGAGACCATAACAGGCGGTACCTAACCCCCCGGAAATGTGGGGTGGAAATTCCCATCCAAACATTAAAATTTTCATACGTTTTTAGGATTTATATGATTCAAGTAATTTGAACATCTGTAATAAAGCAGCCACACTCCAAGCCTGTGATATCGCTCCTTTTGCCTGATGTGGAGGATCTCCGTTGTATATCTCCGATATCGATCCAATCCCATGATTCATCATCTCCTCCTCAAATCCATACAAAATATTCTTAATATGGGATACCCCCGAGCTTTTATGAAGTTTTAAATATGCCGTACTATAAGGCTCAAGCAGCCAGGGCCACACAGTACCCTGATGATAGGCTTTATCCCTGCTTTCGTGATCTCCTTCGTACGATCCTTTATAATCAATATTCTTAGGAGAAAGTGTTCTTAAACCCTTTGGGGTCAAAAGTTCCGAAGTAACAACGTCGATAACAGCCTTCTTCATCTCTTCGGTTAAAGGCGAATAATCCAGGGCCGCTGCAATTATCATGTTGGGTCGCACCGACCAGTCTTTCTGCGTGCCATTAACATAATCAGCTAAATAATTCTTCTCATCGCTCCAGAATGTTGCTACAAAGGAACCTTTTATCTGATCGGGATAATTTTTCCAACTGTCAACAAATTTCTTATCACCGGCTTTTTCGGCTATTTCCAATGAAAAACATATAGCGTTGTACCACAAGGCATTTATTTCTACAGCGTATCCTTTGCGTTGGGTCACAGGTATGCCATTATAAACTGCGTCCATCCATGTAAGAGACTTCCCATCAGCTCCGGCATAAATTAAACCATTGTTATGCATTTGAATATTAAAGGACTGTCCTTCCTTGTATCCTTTCAGTATATTTTTAATGGGTTTTTCGTACTTTTTCCAGACTTTCTCAGGTAACTCAGTATATTTTGCATATTGCTGCAAACTCCAGAAAAACCATAATGGGGCATCTACTGAATTAAAGGCAGGACTTTTGTCGCCACCCATGTTGGGGAAAAGACCTCCTTTCATTCTGTTCACCATAGTATCGGCTACTTCTTCGAAAGTGGCGGGATCGTCTAACGTAAGTGTTAATCCGGGTAAAGAAATAAACGTATCGCGGCCCCAAGCACCAAACCATGGGTAGCCGGCGATAACCTCGGTTTTCCCATCGCGACGAACAATAAATTGGTGGGCAGCGTTTATTAAACAATCCTTGAACGTATTTCTGACAATTCGCTTGGACAATGCATTGGTGAACTTACGTTTAAAGGTAGCTGGACTCTCTTCCTTCAGCGCAGCCGAGAAAATAAGCGATTCACCTTTTTTGATGCTTGTCTCAAAATAACCCGGAACATAAAGATCTTCCTGAAAATCGTATCCACGATCCTGTTCTTCACTATACTCAATATTGTAGTACCAGTCGGGAACCTGAATAAATTCAACATCTTTCGAAAACTGCATGTATAAACTCGGGAAACCGGCATACATCTTAGATTTTACGCCATTGCCAACTTTTACAACTTTTGTATTGGCAAACATATTTGCCTTTGAAAGCTGGTGATGATTGCGAAATGCCAAAAAAGGCTTAAACCGGAGCTTTGTCGGAGAATGCGCTTCCACAAGTGTGTAACGGATAAGCACCTGCTCTTCCTGATCTACGAGAAGTATTTCCTTTTTAAAAACTACACCTCCAACATGATAGATGGTAGTTGATGTCACATCAGCTTCAAAATCCCGTACATATTTATGACCCTTAGGATCGTAATTATCTCCCGGATATTTATGTATCCCAAGATTGAACTGATTTTCGTGCTGAACAATGGACTCATCAAGACTGGATAAGAATACAAAATTTTCGCCGCCAAACTTCTCGACCGGACTAACCAATAAACCATGGTATTTTCGGGTATTGCATCCTATTATGGTAGTGCAGGCATAAGATCCAGCCCTGTTTGAGCGAAGCACTTCTTTATTTAAAGAGTATTCCAGGTTGATTAATTTGGTTTTGTCAAACTGTAAGTATGCCATAGTTTTGAGTCTTAAGTATTCTAATTTCTTGGTAACAAAATGAAACGGAAAAAGTTTTTGTTCGCTTTATTTATCTATAAAATTAACAAAATTAAAAATTATATCGCAAATAATATTCGATAAAAGCCTTACATTATTGTCAATGCATGGGGTTACTTTAAGTTACGTGAATAAAATAAAAAATAAAAGGAGTGAGCTTAAATTAAAATAAATTTTATACCATTGTTTTTATATTTTTGCGCATATTTTTTACCTATGAGAAAGTTACTGTACTTTATTAGCGTTGGCTTATTTCTGCTATCCTGCAACGAAAATTCTTCGAAAATTTCAGGAAGACTTGAAAACTCGGAAAACGAAAAGGTTTATCTGAAAGAAATGACCTTGACCGGTTTTGGTAAAGAAGATTCGACCTCGTTATCTGGAGGCGGAAGGTTTAAATTCAATCTTGAAATAACCCAACCGGCATTTTATAACCTTAGAGTTGGAAATCAAAGAGGTATTACGCTTATTGTTAAACCTAAAGATAAAATACGACTGGAAGGTGATGCTAAAAAGTTTTACGAAACCTATGTGGTAGAGGGTTCTGTTGAATCGCTGCAGGCTCAGGCGCTCGATAAACGTATGGATAAAACCGTAAAAGGTATCGACTCCTTAAACACTGTTTACCGTCAGTTTTTAAATAATCGCAATATTGCAAATATTACAATTACACTACAAAATAACTATAACAGAATCATAGAGGAGCAAAGGACCTTTACGATCGATTTCATTCAGAAACATCCTACGTCTCTGGCAAGTATCATGGCCCTTTATCAGCAAACTGACGACAGCCTGTTTGTGCTTTATAAATCGGAAGATACAAAGTTCTATTCCATGGTCGACTCTCTCATTTACCCCAAATATCCAAAAGCTCCCTATGTAAAAGCATTGCATAATAATCTCGCTAACATAAAGGAGCAGCATAAACAGGAAGAGTTAAAAAAGATAATGTCGGCCCTGGGTGCTCAGGCTCAAAATTTCACTCTGCCCGATGCTGCTGGTAAAAACGTTTCTCTGTCATCGTTGAAAGGAAGTCCTGTGCTACTTTATTTCTGGGCTTCGTGGTGCGATTCTTGCCGGACTCACAATGCAAAAATTCTTGACTTAAGTAGTAAATTTAAGAATAAAGGACTGAAAGTGATGGCTGTATCACTCGACATGAACAAAGACATTTGGCAAACTGCTGTTAAAAAGGATAATATTGGTTCCTTTACCAATGTTAGCGACCTGAAATACTGGAGTTCTCCTGTTGTAAATCAGTTCAACATCGAAAACCTGCCTCTGTATTTTCTTCTCGATAAGGAAGGAACTATTGTTAGCCGCAGTATTTCTCCATATTCACTCGAAGGCAGTATTCAGTTACTTATCAAATAACACTGCATTGCACCTGGCGCCAAACAAAAAGGTCTATTTTGCCTCCGATCTCCATCTGGGGCTATATCCTAAAGAAAAGAGTGATGTTCGTGAGAAGCACTTTGTTCAATGGCTTACAGAAATTAAACCTACAACAGAAGCCCTTTTCCTGGTAGGAGATATTTTCGATTTTTGGTACGAATATAAAAAAGTTGTTCCCCGGGGATTCATACGTTTTCTGGGGAAATTGGCCGAATTTACCGACAGCGGCATCCCTGTTCACTTTTTTGCCGGAAATCACGATATCTGGGTAAACGATTACCTCCCAAAAGAAGCCGGAGTAATGCTGCATACCGATCCATACATCACCACTATCAACGGAAAGTCTTTTTTTATTGCCCATGGTGATGGTTTAGGGCCGGGCGACTACAGCTATAAAATTCTACGGAAAATTTTCACAAGCCCAACTATGCAGTTCCTGTTTTCGCGCATCCATCCTAACCTTGCTTTTGGGTTTGGTCATTGGTGGTCGAAACAATCACGCTATTCAAAAGGACTGTTTGAAGAGTTCCATGGTTGTGATAAAGAATATCTGATTCTCTATGCTCAGGAACTGCTGAAAAAGAGAAACTTCGACTATTTTATCTTTGGTCACAGGCATATACCCATGGAAATCAGTTTCGGGAACTCAAAACTGGTAAATCTGGGAGAATGGATTTCTGCTTATACTTATGCCGCTTTCGACGGCGAAAAGCTGGAACTTTCGTCCTTCAATAAGGATTTTGATACTGCCCGCATTATAAGAACCGGAATAAGTTAACTTGTTACCTCCACATAAACCATTTCCTGCTAAAGCTAAATCTTCACCAATGTAGCTTATATCAGCATCAATTAAGGTAATATTGATCGTGAATATTAGTGATATTGATATTAATATCAGCAACATTGATGCTGATATTGGTTATACTGACATCAAAATAAGAGATATTAATGCTGATATCGGTAATATGAACATCAATCTTAGGGATATTAATGCTGGTCTTGGTAATATTGAAGTAAATATTAGGAAAATTAGCATCCATCTTTGAAATATTGATATCAATACTTCAAAGATGGATGCTAATTTTAAATAATGGAGATTAATTCACTTCAATAAGTTCATAGGTTTGGCTGCCCAGGCCAATGCGCTCTGCATGGTCAAGGCATTCTTTCCAGTTTGTTTTGGGATGGGTGAAACTAAACCTGTCGCCTTCCTGATGGTGATGATGCCCGATAATACTGGACCGGTTAATTTCAGCTTTATTAACCAGATCAACCGCGGCTTTGTCGATGGCCACAGGATCAGTAGAGGCCAGAATACCAATATCGTTCACGATAGGAACATCGTTGCTGCCCCAGCAGTCACAATCGGGCGAAACGTCAATAATAAAGCTGATATGAAAGTGCTGTTTGTCTTTTAAAGTGGCAAAGGCATATTCGGCCATCTTCTCATAGAAACCTTTGTTCTCCCATTTAACATTAGCTGCGCCGTACTGACAAACGGCAACACACTGGCCGCATCCAACGCATTTTGTGTAATCAATATCTGCAATGTTATCCGCTCCGACTTCAATGGCTCCATGAGCGCAATTTTCTTCACACTCACCACAACCGGTGCAGTTTTCGCTGTTAACAACCGGCTGGGAATTCGAATGCATCTCGAGTTTTCCTGCAATGGACGCACTTCCCATCCCGAGATTTTTTAAGCAACCGCCAAAACCTGCCATTTCGTGACCCTTGAAGTGGTTCATCGAAATAACAACATCGGCGTTGGCAATGGCAGCACCAATTTTGGCTGTTTTGCAATGTTTCTGGTTAATTTCAACCAATTTATAATCTGTTCCTTTCAATCCGTCGGCAATGATAACCTGGCACTGTGTAACAAGCGGATTAAACCCATTCGAAAATGCCGACTCAAGATGACTCACGGCATCAGACCGCCTGCCCTTATACAGGGTATTAGCGTCTGTCAGGAACGGAATACCGTTGTTCTCCTGTACTTTTTTGATTACAGGAACAACAAAGTTTGGGCGAATAAACGAAAGGTTTCCTGGTTCGCCAAAGTGAATTTTAACAGCTACAAATTTCTTTGCAAGATTAAGATCTCCAATGCCGGCAACCGTTATAAGTTTTGAAAGTTTTTGCAGCAGGTTATTTCCCGGAGATGTTCGCAAGGATGTAAAATATACTTTACTCATTGAATTAGGTTTTTAGGCTTAAGGGGTTAGAGGTTTAGGCTACAGAATCATTAATATTCCTACAGCCTAATGCCTGAAAGTCTGATCCCCTAAAACAAAAAACACCTGTACAGCAAGGCCATACAGGTGTTCTTAATTATAAAAATCACTTATCGATTCTCATTTTATAGAATGAGCGCCATACAAAGACAAGAGCAACCGCTAAGAAAGCAATACCAAAATAAGGAGCAGCACCGCGGAAAGCTTCAGAAATAGCTATTTCCATTGCTAACAGACCAAATAATGTGGTGAACTTAATAATTGGGTTCAAAGCAACTGAAGAAGTATCTTTGAATGGATCACCAACAGTGTCACCAACAACAGTAGCATCGTGAAGAGGAGTGCCTTTCATTTTCAGGTCAACTTCAACAACTTTCTTAGCATTATCCCATGCACCACCGGCATTTGCCATAAATACAGCCTGGAATAAACCAAATACTGCAATAGCAATAAGGTAACTAACGAAAAGTGCAACAGCACTAATTCCGCCAATACCAGAAGGTGACGATAAACAAGCAAATGCTAAAGCAAAGAAGAAGATGGCAATAAAGATATTGAACATACCTTTTTGTGCATACTGGGTACAGATTTTAACAACCTCGATAGAAGATTTTGGATCAGCTTTTTTAGGAGCATTAGGATCGAGGTTGATATTGTTCTTGATATATTCTACTGCACGGAAAGCTCCGGTAGAAACAGCCTGTGTTGAAGCGCCTGTGAACCAGTAAATAACAGCACCACCAAGAATAAATCCAAGGATTGAATATGGGTTCAGGAGGTTCAGAATAGTTTCAGGCTCAACACCTAAAGTACTCTGAATCATCAGAATTAACGAGAATATCATGGTAGTAGCACCTACTACAGCAGTACCAATTAACACTGGTTTTGCAGTAGCTTTAAAAGTATTACCGGCACCATCGTTAGCCTCAAGGTAATGTTTCGATTTTTCGAAATCGGGTTTGAAACCAAATTCCTTTTCAATTTCACTGCTAACATTAGGATTTTCTTCAATTAAAGAAAGCTCATAAACTGATTGAGCATTGTCGGTTACAGGAC
>JAEYWD010000043.1 GCA_023429135.1 Bacteroidota bacterium
ATTTTTAGGAACATAGCATTCTGAAAGTTTGTTTGTTAAACTAAATATTTTCTATCAATACCGCTCGAATCCCCTCACGACGGCCAGAATATTGTTTTCTTAACGCCATTTTCTGAAGGCCGGTCCCGAACCTTTGGCATTTCGGTTTTATTTGAACTTGAAACTAAATTTCTTACTAACAGTTTCTTACCCAAATCTCTCATTGGTAGACCAGCCCCCAAAAAAATTTTGGCGCATAATAGCTGGATGACAGGAGTGGCTGCTAAAGCTCTGTAGGAGTGGCCTCTTCGTAGCCGGGGGTGGAGCAAAGCGGAGCCCCCGGAATGAAATCGAGCGTGAATTTCAGCGACGCGGGAAACATTTGAGCAAAGAGGTCATGTCAATATCGTCGCAATGGATACAATCAACATTTACAGCCTCTTATCCAAATCTGTCATTGGTAATGAAGTGAGGAATCTCTCACTTCTCACCCCTGGGTAGCCAAGCAAAGAATCCCACAATCACCAGCAAGCCTTATAGCTGATAACTTTTTACCTGAAACCAGATGAATAGAAATCCTTTGGAACAAAATTTGCGGAAATATCCGAAACACAACACAATTTCCAAATTCACTTTTATGCGCAAATAGAAACCTAACCTTTACAATCGCTTTCAAAATGGAAACTAACACTGATATCATTTGGGTACAAACCCCTCAATGTTGTAAAAAAGTCGAAATCCGAAAAATTCTCTATTGCCAGGCTGAAAAAAGCTGTACCACCATTTATTTCTATCCCAAAGGAAAAATTGAAGGTGTCAGCATGTCACTTTCCAAATTAGACAAGGTGTTACCCCATCCAATGTTTTGCCTTTGCAATCGCCGGGTAATTGTCAACACCGGCTTTATCGATGAGTACTGGAAAAAAATTTACGAAGTGGTTCTGGTTAACAGAAAGAAAATTAACATCTCGCGCCGACGCCGGAAATTCATCGATGCGCTGATATCTCCCGTTTAACAATAAGGTGCTGCCTGGAAATCTACTCAACCTCCGGTTTTGGACTAATTACACAGCCTCTAAAATCCGGGGCTATTCAAATTAGTCCCAACTGGGACTTGAATACAAGAAATCCCTTAAGTTGACGGCTATGAGCGGGACGTTACACTTAGTATGTAAAAATTAAAGGAGGTAATAACATTGTGAACGATAGGGTGTTTAATATAGCGTTAGCAGCAAATTTTCGGGGAACCGCTAACTTTGAATCGACAAAAGAAAATAAATGTTAACAGGCATGACAACAACAAACAACCCTGTATTTTTTGCTCCACAACTTTTTATTCCAGGTGGTGTTACAGACATTTCGTTCTATTTCAAAGCATTCGGTGCAGTTGAAATTAAGTCCTGGCGAAATGATGATGGTAGCGTTCATGTTGCTGAACTTTCGATTAACGGAACAATCTTTCATCTGCATGAGGAACGCCCTCAGAAAGGGCGATTTGAACCAAACAGCGTAAAAGGTGTCACTGCGCTTATTGGGCTTTTTGTTGACGATGTGGACTCGGTAATAAATAATGCGCTGCAAGCCGGAGCAACGCTTTTAAATCCTGCTCAAAACTATGATTATGGTTACCGCCAGGGAAATATTCTGGATCCATTTGGACACCAATGGATGATTGAAATGAAAATCTAAATTTATTCCTGGTATGAAAAGACCTCTCGGCGGGCGCTCGTTGGTAACGAGTGCCCCTCCTTCAAGAGGTCACCGCTACGCGGCTTAAAAATGTTTTCCCTCGCTTTTTCTACAAAGAGGTCACCGCTAACACGGCTACCCAGGGGGGCAACGGCAATGGCATGTACCTGGTGTTGCCCTGCTGCCAACTGCGTACTTCCACACCATAGCTTCCTCCTCCTACTCATCCTCCAACTCCTGAATCTTTTAGAATTCGACCATTTATTCCAAATATTCGACCGTTTATTTCCAGAACCAACCATTCATTTATAAAACCTTACCATTCATCTTTTTGTAAGAAACTGACGGCGAACAATATATTTTCTACCATCGTATCTTTATCCCGAAAACATTTGCATCCAAATCCACTGCCTATGTTCCGTCTTCTTTTATACAGGTTATCACCACAAAACCGGCACCATCGTTCCGGTGTACCGATATCTTCAATACTGTCATATATGTTTGTATTGCCGGTTTCCTTCACTGCCAGGTACTGTGTTCCATATCTGCTTTCAAATACCGGAAACCGATGAATACAAATCGTCCAACGCAATACGCAGCCGGTAAACATCACACCATGGCCGGTATCAGGACAAAGCCTCTCTATCCATGCACTTTCCCTGCCGAAACGGGCAGGACCCATCATATATCAGGCAGATCCACCCTGCTTATAAGTTGTTGCACTCCCGGTATTAACAGCCAAGTGCTGTTTATCCCGTTAGTCTGTACCTTTTTGTGGCAATATACTTTGCCGGAAAGGGAAATCTCACCGTGTGTCACGACTAGCAGTTCTTTGATATCAGGTTCGTTTCCCCGGGTTACCAACCAGTGTCACTTTATTTCCTGACGCTGTTTCCTATCCGGGGGAAGCTTTCTCCTTATGTAGCGGCTCCGGTCGCACGGGTAGCCAAATATTCGCGGCCTCCGGCAGGATGCCAGCCATATTTCGGTTCACCATTACTAAAAGTAGCAAAAGCTTCCCTGCAAGTAGCGGTTGTTTCACTACAAGTGGCCGGAGTTCTACTACTTATAGGCGGAGATTCACTACATGCAGCAAGGGTTTCATTACATATAGCAGGGGTTTCACTTCATGTAGCGGAAGACTCACTACATGTAGTAAAATGTTCACCACAAGTAGTGGAAGTTCCACTATATGAAAGAGAGGTCTCACTACATGTAGTAAAATGTCGCTCTCAACAAGGAGCGGGGGCACTTCGGTTTGGAAAGGAAATACTGTAAGCCGGAAAGGAGTAAACTTCGGAATAAAAACAAGTTGCCTCTGTGGATGCCATTTTCAGAGACAAGTGTACAATCGCCCTTCGGAGAAAACAAGAACCTGTAGGCAAAAAACTGCAGCCAACCACCGGACTTGCCGGGATGAATAACCGGTAAGGAGCATACTTTTATAAAAATATCGTTTACAATAAAATTATTATTTATGGATCGACGTGATAATGTTCCGGAATCAGATCCGGAATTTGATATCTGGCAGAAAAACCTGATAACCATTGTAGAATCCAATGGTACTGCATGGTCAATACCTGCCGACGCTGTAACAGCTTTGAAATCGAAACAGACGGTCTGGATTACTGCATATGGCAAAGCCAGTATTCTTAAGACCCGTAGCTCTGCCGATGTTCAGGAAAAAAACGACGCCCGTAATGATTATGAAAAGAACCTGCGTAGTTTCATATCCGAATATCTGGCCTTTAACAGTAAAATAACCAATGGCGACCGCGACCGTTTGCAAATCAAAGTGCGCAGCGGACAGCGTACCCCTGTTGGTATACCTGTTACTCATCCGGTGGGAGATATCAATATATCAAAAAACCAGCGGCACATTATTAGTTATGTAGATAGTGATTCCAATGGCAAAGGTAAACCCGAAGGTGTTCATGGTTGCGAAATATGGAGGAAAGTGGGAGGCGATGCACCGGTAAACGATGGTGAGTATACCTACCTGGCTACCGATACCAGCAGCCCCTACACAGCAACCTACGGCATTGCCGAAATCAGCAAGCGGGTTTATTACCGTTTTCGCTGGGTAAATACCCGGGGCGAGACGGGGCCCTGGAGCACCCCTATCAGTGCTATTGTAGGCGGTTAAGGCCAAAACTGCAAAAGCTTATAAACGGCAGAAAGAAAAAGAGGACAGCCCGGGCGGAAACGGGTTGTTCTCTTTTTTATGGTGGGTGTGGGTCGAGGCTCCTCTACATGCCGGTAGACGGGCCCGAAACGGGGCATAGAATGTTCTAATGAACTATATCCCATAATTTACAGCGGGATATTGAAAAATTTGTAAATTGGGTGGGAATTAAAATGGATATAACATTATTGGGGTTATACAGGATGTTATGGGCAATTTTAAAATACAAACACCTAAAAACATGAAAAAACAATACTTGACAACATTGATTTTACTTATGAGCTTCATTGCTTATGGACAAAATCGTAAAACAATTGAAATAGACCCCATCACTGATATGGCTAAAGAAAGTTTGCCTTTTGACCAAGGTTTTGTATTGAAAAAAACATTTAGCGATTCATTAATTATTCATTCTATTGGCTATTTTGAGATTAAACAGAAGGACATAAAAACCTATTTCAATTTACCCAAATCACCTACAGGTAGTTTAGAATATAAATTCGTGAAGAATGAAAAAAAGTTTGATTTATACATTTTTGTGCCACCTCTTAAACCTCAGAAGGTTTATGATTTTATAATTGTCCAAAATATAGTATCTACCGACCCATTAATGAGTGATTATTTGAGCTTGTTTGATGCATTTAATAAAGGTAAAGCTTCAAACGAAATCATAGACATTATAAAATCAATCAATTTAAAAAAGCAAAAAAACTTTGACTCATTTGAGTTATACGACATTACTGTTGACCCAGCTCAAATAAATTATGCTGGACTTCAAAAGTTTTATCAAGATTACCTAAAAATTATATATGATGATAAGGGTAAGTCAGAAGAAGACAAATTAAAAGAAATTAAAAGCAAAATTATTGAAAATGACCTTTTCAAAAAAAGTACTTCTTTTTCTGCGACTTCCGAAATTTTCAGTTTTGAAACAAGGGCAAAATTTAGAATTACACCTGATTTTGGATATGTCGGTTATGGCTTCCAAAAAGATTTTAATGGCATAACTCCATATTTAGGCTTTCAAATAGAATTTCGCTATTTCGACAAGAATATACCATTTAAGTTAATTCCAAATAAAACGATATGGCATCGGCTTTCCTTCAACACAGGTATTACTCTTGCCTCTTTAAAAAAGGATGGACAAAGAGAAGACTTTTTTAAAGACAAGTCTTTATTAATGGGATTTGGGTTTCGCCTATCTAATGCATTACGATTAACAGGCGGCACGATTCTTTTCAATAGAGAAGACCCAAATCCATTAATTGATAATAAAAAACTTGGGGTAACACCTTTCATTGGATTATCAATTGACCTGAGTTTAAAACAATTTTTAAATGATATGTCTGGATTAATACCATTAAATAAAAATTAAAATGAAAAAACTATTCTCAATATTTTTAATTTCCTCTTTAGTATTTTCTTGCTATAAAGAAGACGACTATTTATTAAGTAAATTGGATGATAACTTCGTTGTTTTATCGGCTAAAAACAAGAGTATTCTTGCTGACGGAGTCTCGTCAACAGAAGTAGCTGTTGAAATTCCGTATAATACCAAAAAGGAGTTTAACAAAGTAGTTTTAAGAACATCAAGCGGTAAATTTGAAAATGACAAACAAGAGATAGAAGCAATCATTTCAAAAGTTGTTATTGACGGGAAAGATAAAAAAATTGCAAAAGCCAAATTGACCGCATCTCAAAATGTTGGAGTGGTTACAATCGAAGCAAAAATTAGTGATTTCGTAAAAAGTGTTGACATCAATTTCGACAGAGCATATGCTGAAAAAATAAAAACTGATTTACCAGCATTAACAATTAGCTATAATAATCAAACTATTACACTTAACACAAAATTAACAAGAACCACAGGCAAACCTTCGTTATTGAGTAGTGCAAAAGTATTTGCTGTGGACCCAACTGGAAATTCGGTTGGTCAATTTCTTAACTATTCAGAATCCGCGAATGAAAATGGAGTTTTGACAAATCAATTCTCACTTGGCACCACAAGCTGTAATTGCCAAAATATTTTGATTATAGCTGAAACAAAAAACTCAGACAATTCCATCATTCGTGATACTACAAGTTTAAAAGTAAATTAACATTATGAAAGACGTAAAAACCAAAACCGCAGAAGTTTCAAGTGAACTTATGAACGAACTTAATCAAGTATTACAAAAATACAACTTGGGGAACGTTCATATTGAATCTATTAGACTCAAAGAAGGTGTGTTTCTAAACTGCAGAAAAGTATGTCAATTGTGGACAGACCCGAAAACTGGTGAAAAAAAAGTAATCTGCAAGATGATTTGTGATTAAAAAAACTGCCCACAATAAATAGGAGCTCAAGTGGTCGACACGACCCAGCTTGAGCTACCGGTTGAAACGAAATCCATTTTTCAATCGGAGCACCAGCGTCTATGTATTTATCGGGGGTGCTTTACTGGTTGTAAGGACCTAACTCTAGGGTTTTGGCAAGATAAAAAGAGCGATGATAAATTGGATATTTAGCCTGAAAAAGTTATGTTTATCATAAGAAACATAAAAGTAGCTGCCCTGAAATTATTACAGATATAATGGATATAACATTATTGGGGTTATACAGATGTTGTGGGCAATGCAAAAAAAAAAATTATGCGAGTATTAATAGAATTTGTTTTGATTTTTGTGATTAGTCTTTCAGGTAATGGACAGACAAATAATTTTCTGAACTTAAAAGACAATGATTCTTTAAAATTTAAAACAGAACAACAGACTGATTTTATTAAAGTATCAGTAGGAAATATTAAGATTATTGATACATATAACAGATTTGATACAACAACATTTGGGCTAAAAAGTGACCAAATACCAAAAGAAGTATTTAAAAAGACTAATTTAATTAGCTTAATAATTTTTGGTATGGAATGTGATTATGTGACCAATAATAAAGAACAGAAATGTTGGACAATTAAAGAAATTCCATCTGAAATTAAAAGTTTATCAAATCTTGAAATATTAGGACTCCCAAATAATATAATTTCAAAAATACCAAATGAAATAGTATTTCTTAAAAAATTAAGGATTGTAGATTTTACAGATAATACTCTTTCCAATATCGATATTTTGACTGATTTATTAAATTTGGAAGAATTATATTTATTTGGGTGTAATATTTCCAAATTACCGGCAGACATAAGCAAGTTGCAAAAATTAAAAAAGATTGGATTGACAGGGAATCCAATAAATGGTGGTGAGATTGAACGATTAAGAAAGGCGTTACCGAATTGTGAGATTATTTATGACAAAAAATAAAAATGCACAGCCCACAACACGCTATAAATGCCATTTGGCCTGCATTACGAATTTTAAATGTAGTACTTCTATAAAAATTATTAACGGTTTGAAAGGATTGTACTC
>JAEYWD010000067.1 GCA_023429135.1 Bacteroidota bacterium
GCCCAATAACCCACCTCCACCCTCCTAATAGCTTCATTGTCATTTCGAATGGAATGAGAAATCTATTCTTATACAAATTTTACAATAGTATTGTTTTTAAATGAGTATAAAGGATAATTTACATCAGATTTTATCAAAAATACCTCCTCATGTAAGGCTTGTCGCGGTTTCAAAGACTAAAACGGACGAAGAGATCATGGAAGTTTACAACGAGGGGGTTCGCGATTTTGGTGAAAACAAAGTCCAGGAACTCCTGTCGAAAGTTGATGCACTTCCACAGGATATCCGCTGGCATCTGATAGGTCATCTTCAAACCAATAAAGTTAAATACATTGCTCCTTTTGTACATTGCATTCAGTCAGTCGATTCGCTTAAACTTCTGAAGGAAATCAATAAAGAAGCTATAAAAAGCAATCGTGTAATTAATTGTCTTTTGCAGATTCATATTGCACAGGAAGAGACTAAGTTCGGATTCTCGTGGCAGGAGCTTGTGGAATGCCTCGAAAGTGACGAATTCAAAAACCTTCAAAATATTGCTATTGGCGGGTTAATGGGCATTGCAACCTATACTTCGGACGAATCCCTTGTAATCAAAGAACTTACTTCTCTGAAAGAAATATTCAGGAAATTAAAGCAGAATTACTTTGCAACTAACGAAGACTTTAAAGACATTTCAATGGGAATGTCGTCCGACTTTGAGCTCGCTATCACCTGTGGCAGCACCATCGTAAGAGTTGGCAGTTCCATTTTCGGTGAAAGACCTAAAAAGTTATGATATATTTTCCCTCTCCTTTGGAGAGGTCGGGGAGATGCTTAATACCCTATCACCCATAGTGTTCTGGACTGCTCAATACATTTATTTACCAGATTGATAAGGCTGTTGTTGATAATGGATAGCTTACGGGTATATTGCTCCCAGTTCAAGCCCCAGCTTTTATCTAGTTTCTCAATTTCATATATAAAGTTTGTTCCTAAAAATGTGGAACTTACGTGATCTATAAAAAAGTCGAGCGAGTTGATTTCTTTTATTTTTTGGTGATTCAATTTTAGCTCGTTTAAAAGAGGTATTATATTTCGGGCGTTGTAACGGGTTGGACCAAAATAATCGAACAGCTTTTCGCTACGTTCAAAACAATGGGTAAAAAGGTTGAAAACATCGGTATCCATGTATTGCGATTCGTCGTCGCAACGTTTGTAGGCATCATTATCACCTGTGATATTAAACTCAACAAAATTCAGATTCCCCTTACCATAAATTTCAAGCCTCATATCGTCCCATTTTGGTTATAATCAAATTTAATAAATTCTCTTCTCCCTTCGTGCTATTATTTTGTTAATTTATAAAAGCAAATAGTTTATTTTGCATTTTATTTCGTTAATAGCAACTGCGAGATATCACATACAACCTTTTGAACTTTTAACCCAATGGATGAGAAAAGAAAACTGGAATTATTCTCCGCACTTTTTTATAATAAATTTGGTATTGAGCCATCGTTAATTGATAAATTGCCTCCTTCGGGCTCATATAGAGAATATTACAGACTATCAAATGGTACGTCTTCGGCCATAGCTGCTTATAACGAAGATCAGAAGGAGAATGAGGCTTTTATATATCTTACAAAGCATTTTTATTCAAAAGGTCTACCTGTTCCCGAACTTTACGGATCAAAACCAGAGAACGATATTTATTTACTGGAAGATTTGGGTGATGACATGCTTCTTTCGGTTATGGAGCAGCATAACTATTATAAATATGGTGTTAACGCCGAGATAATGAATGCTTACAAGCAAACACTTGAGCAACTTCCCAGGTTTCAGGTGGAAGGTACAAAAGGACTCGACTACTCCGTTTGTTATCCCCGCCATGCTTTCGACCGTCAATCCATGATGTGGGACTTGAATTATTTCAAATACTATTTTCTGAAGTTAGCCCGGGTACCTTTCAACGAACAAAATCTTGAAGACGATTTCAATACCTTGTGCGATCACCTGCTTTCAGCCGATTGTAACTATTTCCTGTATCGCGATTTTCAGTCGCGCAATATTATGTGGAAGAACGGTTCGCCTTACTTTATCGATTATCAGGGAGGACGCCGGGGTGCCTTACACTACGACATAGGCTCAATTTTGTTTGAGGCAAAAACCCATCTTCCTGCTTATGCACGCGAAGAGCTGCTTGATCATTATCTCGTTTCCTTACAAAAGCATCTGGATATTACCCGCGAAGCCTTTATGGAACATTATTACGGATATGTCTATATCCGTATGATGCAGGCTATGGGAGCCTATGGTTTTAGAGGGCTTTACGAGAAAAAGCCTTTGTTCCTTCAAAGCATACCTCCGGTTTTAAGTCACCTCGAATGGCTGGTCGATAATGTTGAACTACCCATAAAGGTCCCCGAACTTAATAAAGTATGGAGAACTCTGGTGGAATCGGATTATCTGAGGAATATTGCCAAGTCTCATTTTTCTTTAACGGTTAATATTAATAGTTTTTCGTACAGGAGAGGAATTCCTGTGGATGAATCGGCCAACGGTGGCGGTTTTGTTTTTGACTGCCGCAGCATTCAAAATCCCGGGAAATATGAGCAATATAAGAACCTTTATGGTACCGATGGGCCCGTTATTGAGTTTCTCGAAAAAGATGCCGAGCAGAAGGCTTTTATGAACGATGTTATTTCCCTTACCGACAGAAGTATAGAGAAATATCTCGAACGAGGTTTCACTAATCTTATGATATGTTTTGGATGCACAGGTGGTCAACATCGCTCAGTTTATGCTGCTGAAGTACTAAAGAAACATCTGACTGAAAAATTTACCCGGAAAAATCTGATTATAAATGTGAGACATCGTGAACTGGAAATGAGGGCATTCAAGTGATCAGTTAAAAGTAAGTCCACAGTCCCTGGATTTCAGACCACGGCAAACAGACGGATAATCTGATTATGAATTTACATTTAAAAAATTACTATATGAATAATTTTGTAGCTTATAATCCAACCAACCTTCAGTTTGGCAAAGGCTGTATTTCAAAATTAGGGGGAGTCGTTTCCGAATTTGGTAAAAAAGTTCTTTTGGTTTACGGAAAGGGGTCGATTAAAAAAAATAGCGTTTATAATGATGTAATTTCCCAGCTTAGGAGCATTAATGCACAGGTTTTTGAATACGAAGGTATAAAATCCAATCCGCTTGTTGATGATGTTGATAAAGCAGCCAGGATTGGTATTGAGAATAATGTTGATGTGATTATTGCTGCCGGAGGTGGAAGTGTTCTGGACTCGGCTAAAATAATTGCAGTTTGCATTTCGAATGCCTGCAAAGGATGGGATGTTATGAAAGGGCGTGTTGACATTCGCGGAGCCGTTCCTGTAATTGGTGTGTTAACTCTTGCGGCCACAGGAAGCGAAATGAACAGTACCTCTGTGCTTCAGAATCACGAAACCGAGGAGAAAATTGGATTCAGCAATCCCCACATGTTCCCCAGATATTCTTTTCTCGATCCGGAATATACTTCTTCGGTTCCCGATAATTATACTGCATATGGCATTGTCGATCTGATAGCTCATTGTCTCGAAAACTATTTTGGCGATGGTGATGCAACACTCACCGACAAGATAACCATTGCTATCATTAAAGAAGCTCTCGAATATGGTCCCAAACTGATGGACGACCTTACTAATTACGAGTACAGGGCCAAAATTATGTGGGCATCTACATGCGCCTTAAACGGGACAACTGCACATGGACGTAAAAGCGGCGACTGGGGTGTACACAGTCTGGGACATATTTTATCCCTGATGTACGATGTGCCACACGGAGCTTCATTGTCAATAGTTTATCCTGCTTGGATGAAATATCATATGAATATAATTCCCGAAAGAATTTCTGATTTGGGAAAAGAACTCTTTGGTGTAAATACTGCTGAGGAAACTATAAACGAATTTGAGGATTTCTTTAAAAATCTGGGTAGTCCTGTGAGATTATCGGAAACCAAAATAAATTTTAAAACCGACGAAATTCTGAAACTGATGATAAAGAACAGGGCAGGCGGGGTATTCTTCCATTTTAATGAAGAGGGCTTCCGTTATTTGATAGAGGCGTTTGTTTAAAAGGGAAATTTCTTACCGGGCTTAATAAAACAAAAAAGGGCGGTTCCTCACGAACGGCCCTTTTTTTAACATTTACAACTACTAACTAACTACCTAATTTATGAGAAAAACACTACTAACCTTCTAATTTTGTTTAAAAGCCAAAGCTTTTTATATTTTTGTTATTGAATTATCGAAATGATTATCAATAAATTAATTTTCTACTACCCTCACCGTTAAATTCTGCGCAAAAGTAAAAATTATATTTAATAACACAAAAAATAATTTACTTTTTTACACTTCAAAATTAATTTTTTTCACCCGACCATTCAAAAAACTTATGTTAATTAATTGTTAATTTTTCGTTGCAATCAATTAACAATACAAATGTAGGAATTAATTTTTAATTTGCAAGGGGTATAATGAAAAAATATTAAGAAAATTAAAATTTATTTATTTAAAAATAGGGGGTGTTAAATTAATAAATTCATATCGCATGAATATGTTTTTAAAATAGGCGCTTAATTCAAATGAAATTCTATTTTTGCTAGTTAAATAATAAATTAATAACTGTTGTATGAGAAAACTTTTGATCATTTTATCCTTTCTTGCCATTCCGGCAGTGGGAAGCATATTAGCTTGTACTAATTATATCATTACGCGGGGGGCTTCAGCCGACGGATCGGTTATGATCTCGTATGCTGCTGACTCACATACATTATACGGAGAATTATATTACCGTCCTGCTGCAGATTATCCCCAAGGGGCTATGATGCAGATTTATGAATGGGATACAGGTAAACCTCTCGGAAAGATTAAACAGGTTCGCCACACCTATTCTGTTGTTGGAAATATGAATGAATTTCAGGTTGCTATTGGAGAAACTACATATGGCGGAAGAGAAGAACTTGTGGATACTACGGGAATAATGGATTATGGTAGCCTGATTTATACAACCCTTCAAAGAGCAAAAACAGCCCGCGAAGCTATCCAGATTATTGCTGCTCTTGTTGAAGAATATGGGTATTACAGCTCTGGTGAGTCATTTTCCATTTCCGATAAGAATGAAGCATGGATTTTCGAGATTATCGGTAAAGGATCGCCACAGGTGGTAAAAGATAAAAAGGGTAAAGCTACTACCAAATATAATAAAGGTGCTGTTTGGGTTGCCCTGCAAATCCCCGATGGTTATGTTTCGGGTCATGCCAACCAGGCTCGTATTACTACTTTCCCTTTTCAAAAGGTGAACGATTTTTCCAATCCTAATCAAACCTGTTATCACTCGCCCGATGTTATTTCTTTTGCCCGTGAACGTGGTTATATCAACAACGAAGTGAACGAGACTAATTTCAGCTTTTCCGATACTTATGCACCGGTTGACTTTCACGGCGCCCGCTTTTGCGATATCCGCGTATGGAGCATGTTTAACGATGTAAGCAAGGATATGTCCAAATACTGGAATTACGTTAAAGGGCATGTCGAAAAAGATCCAAAAACCGGATACGCATCCAACAGAATGCCGCTCTGGATTAAACCCGACAGAAAAGTTACTGTTCAGGATATGTTTAAATTTATGCGTAATCATCTGGAAGGTACCGAACTGGATATGAGCAAGGACGCCGGCGCAGGGCCTTATGGTCTGCCATACCGCTGGAGACCTCTAACCTGGAAAGTAGATGGTTCAGAGTATTGCAACGAAAGAGCCACTGCTACCCAGCAAACCGGTTTTTCGTTCATCACCCAGTCCCGTAACAATCTTCCCGACTGGATTGGAGGTATTCTCTGGTTTGGTGTTGACGATGCTTCTGCTACGGTTTATACCCCAATGTATTGTGGTATGACTTCTATACCAAAACCTTTTGCTGAAGGAAACGGGGATATGTTAACCTATTCTCCGACATCTGCATTCTGGGTTTTCAACCGTGTTTCGAATTTTGCCTATATGCGTTATAACGTAATTATGCCCGATGTGATCAAAGCTCAGCAGGACCTTGAAAATAAATATGTTGCCAATACTAATGCCATTGATGCCGCTGCTTTAAATCTTTATAAAACCGATCCTCAACTGGCTCGTAATTTTGTTACCGATTATTCAGTCAACGCCGGTAATAATACCTTCAATGTTTGGGATAACCTTAACAACTATCTTTTGATAAAATACATTGATGGTAATGTGAAGAAAGAAAAAGATGGTAAGTTCCTGAATAATGGTTATACTCAGCCCGCAGCTCCATCTCAGCCTGGTTACTCCGAAAGCTGGAAAAAAATGGTAGTTGACGAAACGAAGGATAGATTGAAAGTGACGCATTAAAATAGTCCATAGCAATTAGTCGATAGTCCATGGTTAATACAGCAGATATTTATCTTGTAAGTTAAACCTTTATTTGCCATGGACTATTCAACTATCGTCTATTGACCTGTATTCATGTATTGGCTATCGACTATCGACTAAGAGCTATCAACTAAAATTATTTTTCAATTATTTTCTACTTTAATTAAAAATTATTTCTACTTTTGCGTCCTATTATGAAAATGGAATTAATCTCAAAATACTCATTGTGATGGATTTAATGAATGTTATAAACAGCACTCTGGCTGTAAATACCGAAGCTCCAGATTTTTCTGCCGGCGATACTATTACGGTACATTATAAAATTAAGGAAGGAAACAAAGAAAGGGTGCAGCAATATCGTGGCGTTGTTATCCAGAAGAAAGGTTCAGGACATACAGCTACTTTTACAGTAAGAAAAATGTCGGGAGACATAGGGGTTGAAAGAATTTTCCCTTTAAGTTCACCATTTATTGACAAAATTGAGATAAACAAATATGGTAAAGTTCGTCGCGCCCGTATTTACTATCTGCGCAAACTTACCGGTAAAAAAGCAAGAATTCAGGAAAGACGCGTTTCTTTCTAATTTATATACTTATAAAAAAAGGGGCTGCAAAATTTTGCAGCCCCTTTTTTGTGCCTATAGCTTTTCAGCTTCAGCTTTTGCTTTATCTATCAAAGCCTGTGCTTTTACATCGGCTTCTTTTTCCAGTTTGTCAGCTTTCTCATAACCTTCCTTTTTGGTTTTTTCGGCTAATTTCTGCTGAGCTACTTTCTGCAAAGGGTTTTTCACATCTTTCATCAGCTTTTCAGCAGCAGCGTCACTCTCTTTGCGAATCTGATCGGCTGCAGATTTAGCTACATCTCTTATCTTCTGAGCTTCAGCTTCAGCATCCTTTATCAGCTTGTCGGCCTGCTCCCTGGCTTTTGCTTTTACATCCTCTTTTACAGTTTCAACTTTTTCGGTTACAGCAGTTTTAAGTTGTTCTTTTACATCCTTTAAGGCATTTTTGCCACTCTCCTTCAGGTTGAGCTGAACCTTTGGATCGGAAACTGTTCCAACCACTTTGGCATCGATGTTTACCATTTCGCCCGGCTGGATATTCAGTCCTTTGGATGCAGCCGCCGAAGTAAGACCTGTAAGTGCGGCATTGGCTGCACCTCCAAATTCGGAGCGGGGAATGCTGAAAGTAATGGCATAGTTCAGTGTCTGGTCAATTCCCTGATCACCGCCAATGATCATCTTACCTGATAACAATTTCGTTTCGAAAGGTTCAATATAAACACGGCCATCCTTAATTTCGAAGCTTAGGTTAAGATCGTTCAGACTGAATTTTTTAAGCTTTTCGTTTTTCAGGGCATCGGCTACTTTGGTGAACATTTTGGAGTTGCCTATCTCGATACTTTTCGACATCAGCTTTCCTTTTCCTTGCATGGTACTGTAAACCGGACTCATGGTTGCATCGAGCCTAGAGTTAAGCGACATATCGGCCGAGATCTTTCCTTTCGCATTTTCTGCAACAGGAGCGAGTTTTTTAACTGTGTTGAAAGTTGTGAAAGTTGAAGGGATATCGAAATCTTTCATGTTCATATTGAAATCGATCAAAGGACTCTTCACATCTTTGGTGTTGTATTCACCATTCATAACAAGGCTTCCGTCGAGCATGTTCATCCCGAGATTTCTCAGGATTGCTGCGCTGTTACGAACTATAATTGTACCCAGTACGTTGGTAATGTTCATATTATCGTACTTGATATTGCCAATATTTGAATTCAGCGTAAAATCGATATTGCCGGGAACCTCTACCACAGTCATGGCTGAAGTGTCTTCAACTGTTGTTTCTTCTGCTGTTGAGGGGCCCATCAATTCATTAATATCGAGCAGTTTTGACGAGAAGTTAAGGCTACCAACAATGGTATCGTTATTAAATACATAAGGGATAAAATTCGAAAGCTTTCCATTCATGCTGAAGTCGCTTTTTCCCATCAAGGCGTTGAAAGAAGTGAGCTCGACAAACCGTGGGGAGAAAACCATATTGGTTTCAACAATTTTGATTCCTTGCGGAAAATCCTTGCTGGCGAATTCGAAATTGGTGAGTTTTAAAGTTCCATCGGCTTTGAAATCTTCGTATTGTTCTTTTTCGATTGACGACATACGGCCAGCCATATCAATATTGCTTTCCATCATCCCTTTCAGGGTCGTGCTATCGAGTGGAACAATATCGGTGAGGCTTGAGAAATCAATTTTACCTTTGAAATTACCTGCCATCTGCATATCGCTCATAGGGGTTTTAATATGCAAAGTCATATCGAACGGGTTACCAGCCATTTCTACATGGAATTTATTTACATCCACGGTGGTGTTGTCGTTCTGAACTCCATCGTAAAACACTTTGGTGTCGATGTTGATGTTGTTAACCGATTTTGGCAGGTCGGGATATTTAAACATAGCGTTTTCAACAACCAAAGTGAGGCCAACATTAGGCATGGATTTTTCGGCATAAGTACCTTTGGCAAAACCGTCGAGTTTGAGCGATCCGGAAGTCTGAACTTTTTCAAAGTCCTTCATATAAACAGCAGGAACGAGCGAGAGCAGCGATTTGAAGTCCGCCTTTTTGGTTTTGAATTTCAGATCCATGTCGATAGCTTCATTCGGCATGGCTACACTTCCTTCTATACCCAGAGAGAGGTCGTTAAGCCGTATTTCGTTATCCTTGATGGTAAAGAGCATTTTATCCATATCGGCGCCTAAAACAGCATCGAAACCAAAGCTTGCATTGCGCATGTAACGGATGTTATCCATAAAGAAATTCACTTTTTCGATGGAAGTTTTGAGGGTTGCATCGGTAGTGCTGGCAGTGAAGTCGCCGGTGAGGAACAAGTCCCAGTTATCAAGCGAGGCTTTCATTTTTCCCTGTTCGTCGAGGTAAACGATACGGGCATCGCGGATCTCAAATTTTTTGAGACTGGCTTTGAATTCGAGCGGTTCCGAAGCTGTGGTGTCCTCGGGAATGCTGTCGGCAGATGGTTTTACAATGTCCCAGTTCACTTTGCCATCAGGAAGTACATGGGCGTAAACCGAAGGCTTATCGAGAAAAATGGATTTAATTTTGATGTTCTCCATTTTTATCGCGCTGATAAGGTCGATTTTGGCGCTGAACTTTTTGAATGACATCAGCGTGTCTTTTTCAAATTCGCCAATACCAACAACCGACATATCTTCAAGTGCAACATAAAAGTTCGGAAAACCGCGAATGAGCGATAATGTAAAATCCGAAAAATCTACTTTGGCATTCAACGATTTGTTGATTTCTTCCTTCACCTTTTTTTCTATAGGTCCTTTGAAGAAGATGGGAATCAGTATGATGATAATCAGCAGGGCAATAATTGTGAAGAATACTATTTTTAAAAGCTTTTTCATATTGGTTGAGTTTAAATTTCGAAAATAAATTTACGCAATAACGTGGAATATGTTCGTATCTGAGGAACAAAATCTGTTTTATCATTAAACAATTGAACGAATATTAATTTAATTTTAAATTATTCATAAATTACAGGCTCTTTAGAAATCCGGCGGGAATGGCTTTTTTAAAATATGTGAAACGTCTTAATTGTATTGATCTGCTTGTTTCGGGCTATATAGTTGTTACATTTTTTTTCATTCTGTTTTTTTCCCAGAAGATTCCTTCTTCAGGTTATCATCTTTTGTTCCGGCTGGTGTTGCTGGGCGGGATCCTGGCCCTTCCCCGGCTCGATAAATATATCCGTAAACCTTTTGTACATTTCTTAAGGATCGCCTACCCGTTGATTATTCTGAGCTTTTTCTATTCCGAAACCGATGCCCTGAATAATGTTTTCTTTCAAAACCTTGATCATCATTTTGCAAGGTTAGATGCCATTTTATTCGGTTTCCAGCCCAGCCTGGCTTTTTACAATAATTTTCCCGGCAAATTTTTCAGCGAAGTAATGAACTTTGGTTACTTCTCTTATTACTTTTTAATTGCTGCTTATACCATTATTATATATGTAAAAAAACGTCAGGAATTTGTCAGGACGGTTTTCCTGATCACATGCTCCTTTATGATATACTACCTTATTTTTAGTGTTTTACCTGTGAGCGGACCACAATACTTTTTTGAACCGCCGCATAACCAGATTGATGATTCCGGAATTTTCAGAAAACTGGTGCGTTTTGTTGAGTTTATCGGCGAGAGGCCAACTGCAGCTTTCCCAAGTTCGCATGTAGGAATTGTGCTTATTCTAATCATAATGGCCTGGCGCGATAGCAGGAAAACCTTGTGGTGGTTAATTCCTATATTTATTTTACTGGCTTTTTCTACGGTTTATATAAAAGCTCACTATGCTGTCGATGTTTTGGGTGGAGTAATTTCGGCCCCCATTGTGCTCGTTGGCGCTAAATATATTTTTAAAATTGTAAGAGGATACGAACAGACTATAAAAACAAGGACGGATTATGCAGAAGGTTTCGATTGTTGAAGTAAAGACCCGCAAACAGCTTAAGGAATTTATCTATTTACCGGAGAAAATTCATAGAAATCATAAAAATTGGCTTCCCCCGATATATGTTGATGAATTTAAATTTTTTGATCCTGCAAAGAACCATGCTTTTTCGCATTGCGATACAGTGCTTTATCTTGCTTACCGCGATAAGGATGTAATTGGCAGAATTATGGGTATCATACACCACCAGTACAACGAGGTACGTGGAGAAAAAACAGCACGCTTTGGGTTTATTGAATGTTATAACGACAGCGAAGTTGCTCGTTTACTTCTTTCGACTGTAGAGAATTGGGCCAGGACCTATGGTATTGTGAAAATTATAGGGCCTTATGGTTTTTCGGATAAGGATCCGCAGGGTTTGCAGATTTCGGGATTTGAACACATGCCAATTTTGGCTACTGCTGTTAATTTTCCCTATATGGTTAATTTGGTTGAGGAAAACGGTTATACAAAGGATATCGACTGTTTGGTATATAAGCTCGATATGACCAAACCTTTACCCGAAGTTTACAATCGTATTATTCAGCGTTTCGATTCCAGAAAGGACTTCGTGCTAAGGGAGTACAAATCGAAGAAGGAGCTAAAACCTTTTGTAATTCCTATTCTGCGACTGGTGAACGAAACCTATAAAGAACTTTATGGATTTACACCGCTCACCGAATTGGAGATGAAGGAATTTGCCAGCCGTTATATGGATGTGCTCGATCCGAGGTTTATTAAAGTTATAATGAAGGAGGATGAGATAGTTGCTTTTATCATTGGGTTGGCGAACTTTTCTCCGGGCATACAGAAATCGAAGGGAAGGCTTTTCCCGTTTGGGTTTATCCATATTTTAAGGGCGATGAAAACCACCAAACAGTTGGATTTAATGTTAGGTGCTGTTAAGACTAACTGTCAGGGTTTGGGTTTCGAAATTCTTATGGCGCTCCGGCTTATCGATTCGTGCAAGTCAGCCGGGTTGACCCAGATGGAAATTCACCTGGTACTCGAAACCAATACGAAAATGCTAGCTGAACTGGAAAGGGTAGAAGCGCAGATACATAAAAAGTTCAGGGTATTTGGAAAATCATTGATTTAATTTTTCTATATTTGAGAATACCAACCAAAAACCTTTAATATCATGAAGAAATTCTTTTATTCTATTTTAACTGTAACGCTCGTATTGTTCAGCGGTTGCAAAAGTAAATCTACAAGTAATGCCATAGCTGAAGTTGAAGGCGAACAAACCTATGCAGTTTGTATCTGGGACCGTGCTTCGTTGAAGGAAGCTCCCGAAGAAAAGGGTAAATGGCTTGAATCCTTAAGTCTTGGCGAGAAATGCGAATACCTCGATGAAACCAAAGAAGACAATTCCGGTACAAAGCCCGTACAGTATTATAAAGTACGTCTGTCGGGCGGAAAAGAAGGATGGGTGCAGGCCACTTTAATGTCGCTCAACAGCAAGCCCGCAGCTATCAACCAGAATGCTGAAGTTTATTCGCGTCCCGATTTGCTTACCAAATCCAATAAGGCATTCAGTAAAATGGATATAGTAGCGGTTAAAAATACCGATGGTGATTTTATTGAAGTTACCGGCAAACGCAAAGATGGTAAATGGGTTGAAACCGGATGGATTAAAGCTTCCAATGTTACTTATTCCGATATAGACATTGCTGTTGCCAAATTTGGTGGAAAAGCCCTGAAAATGGAAGATGAAGCCAAGAAACGCGAAGCTATTAAAGAAATTCTAGATAACAGCGATTTCAGTAATTCTATATTTATTACCGACTTGTACGAAATTGTAAATGTTGCTCCTGCTAACGAGACTGTAGATACATCTGCTACAATTGAAGCTACGGTAGAAAAAGCAGCAGAATAGTATAAAAACAAACTTTCAAACCTGCCAGGTATTTATATCTGGTAGATTTTACAGAACTTTAAGATAGTATTTTTGTTATTTTCGAACTGAAGAATTCCTTTTAAAGAAAGAGGAAAACCTTATCTTTGTTATATGAACTGGCAAAATTACATAGAGATTAATGAAGATGTTCTGGTTGGGAAACCTGTTGTTAAGGGAACCCGATTATCGGTTGAGCATATTGTTAATTTATTTGCTTCTGGTTGGACTGAACAACAAATATTAGATAATTACCCAAGGCTATCTAAAGATAGTTTGAAAGCTGTTTTTGCATATATTCAGGATATAATGAAGGATGGTTTAATTTATACAAAACCGTTAAAAACCGCCTGATGCATCTTCTCGCTAATGAAAATTTTCCGTTAACCAGTGTAATTATCCTTGAATCTGCAGGTTTCAATATTAAATATATTGGAAAAGATTATACGGGAATACTTGACAGTGAGGTAATGGAAATTGCTATAAAGGAGAATAGAACTATCTTAACTTTCGACAGAGACTATGGTGAGTTGATTTTCAAAAAAGGATACAAACCACTGAAAGGGGTGATATATTTGAGATGGGATGATTTTCAGCCTAATGAGCCAGGAGAATATCTTATTGAATTGTTTAAAACAATTGACATTAGTTTCGATGGCATGTTAACTGTTATAAGCGAAAACAATATCCGTCAAAAGAAATATTTGTAATTACCATAATTTTAAATCAATTTGGAATCTTCTCAAAAATATCCCGGAAATCTGCTTCCGGGATATTTTTTATTTGACATAATTCCCTTCTTTCATGTCATTATAAACATCAGGTAAAACCCATTTCCAATTTGCTTGTTATAGCTTCAGATTCAAATAAGAGCAATATGAAGATAATACGTAATGCAGTAATTACTTTTTTGTTTCTGGGGTTTCTTAACTTCTCCACTTTACCCGATCCTAAATCGGTTCCGGTGATGAATTTCAAACAGTTCGAGCCAGAATTGCATAAAAAGAACGACTCGGTTTATCTTGTCAACTTCTGGGCAACCTGGTGTGCGCCTTGTCGTGAGGAACTGCCTGCTATCGAAAAGGTAAAGGAAAAATATAACAACAAAAAGTTCAGGATACTGTTGGTGAGTCTCGATATGCCTTCACATTTGAATTCGAGGCTGTTGCCGTTTATAAAATCGAACCAGATCCGCTCAGACGTTATTCTGCTGAACGATCCCCGGCAAAACGAATGGATCGATAAAGTTGACCCGGGCTGGTCGGGCGAAATCCCTTTTTCAGTCATTTATGGTAAAGATTTCAGGAATACATACAATAAATCTTTTTCCTACAAAGAGCTAGATTCGATTATTAACCTAAAATTAAATTCGTTATGAAAAGAATGATGCTTGTATTTGGATTTGCCCTGCTTTCACTTGCATTGGTCCACGGGCAGGGATATAAGGTTGGAGATAAAGCTTCTGACTTTAAATTGAAAAACGTGGACGGAAAAATGGTATCGCTCAAGGATTACTCTAAGGCCAAAGGCTTTGTAGTTGTGTTTACATGCAATAATTGCCCGTATGCAAAAGCTTACCAGGACAGGCTTATTGAGCTTGATAAAGCTTATAAGGCCAAAGGTTATCCGGTGATTGCCATCAACTCGAACGACCCGTCGCTCTCGCCCGAGGATTCGTACGACAAAATGATTGTACGTGCTAAGGAAAAGAACTACTCATTCCCTTATCTGTTCGACGAAACCCAGGAGGTTTACCGTTCGTACGGTGCTCAAAAGACCCCTCATACCTATTTGCTCAAAAAGGAGGGTAATGCTATGGTTGTAAAATATATCGGAGCTATTGACGATAATTACCAGGATCCGTCACAAATCGAAAATAAATACCTGTCGAACGCCATCGATGCAGTTATTGCAGGTAACGAACCTCAACCAGCTATGACTAAGGCAATAGGATGTGGAATAAAGGATAAAACAAAGAAGACATAAAGAATAAACAGGAAACAATATGGAGCCGGAGTTACTTCCGGCTTTTTTTATTTGGCTACTGCCGGAAATAAATTTGCAACCTCCTGGGAACGTTTTTCGTATCAGTGATTATTGAACTTGAAAACATTGCATTTTTTAACCAGGTGCAGTTATTGTTTAAGGAGCCACGATAAAGAGTTGAAAAGGTAAGGAGCGAAGGAACCAGCAAACAGTCCGTTCGGTTTTAAAAAGCAAAAAAAAATATTGGAAATGAAACAAGAAATCATTCGTCGGGATGATACTTTTCGAAGTTCCGCATCTTCGTTAACGAAGTTCCGCATCTTCGTCGCTGGAGTTCCGCATCTTCGTTTACGAAGTTCCGCATCTTCAGAAAGGAATTATTTCTTACATGTAAACAGTTGAAAACTATTTCTTTAGCAACAATAATAATTTTAACCATTAAAACCTAAAATTATGGCATTACAGTATAATCCAGTTCAAAGGTTAAATCCTCAGACAAAAGCAACTAAATGGTATGCTGCATCGCGACTTACCGGCAAACGCGGCCTCAAAGATCTTAGTAAAGACCTTGCAGAAGTCTCATCGCTTTCGGCCGGCGACGTACAAAACGTAATTGTGAACCTGATTGACCAATTGCCCAAGTGGCTCATGCAGGGCAACAGTGTTAAGCTCGATGGGTTCGGAACCTTCAGGTTATCGTTCTCAAGCGAAGGGGTGGAAACGAAAGAAGAAGTTACCGCCAACCTTATAAAAGATATCCGTATCATTTTTGAACCCGACGATTTGATTAAGGAACGTATCGCCAAAACACAGATAAATCCGGCGATAACCGTTTAAATATAATTAGGAAGAAATAGTTTGAAAGGGGGGCGGGAGCCCCTTTTTTGATGTTAAAACTTGTGGGGTTAAAAATGATAGGTCGCCGCTATGCGGCTGGAACACTCCCGTTATAAATGTATTTTCTTTTTGGTTCTCCTGTTTAATCTCTGTGGTGTGTGAAATAAACCACGGAAAGACCAATAGGTCGCCGCTATGCGGTTGAAAAAAAGAGGGTGCCTCACACGTTATGAAGCACCCTCTTTATCAAAAAACAGCTTACTAACTGCTTTATTCTTACTTATAATAGATCTTCATCACGTCGGTCGAGGATTCCATAGATCCCATTTTGGTACGCATTTTACTAAGCTTGCTTAATTGAGAATGGATTAAACCCGATTTCTTGCTATCAGTATAGGTGTATGTAGTGGTAACTTTCGTAGGATATCCTTCGCTATTATATTCATACGCGTTGGTCTCAGTGCTGTAATCGTCTATTTCACTAGTGCAATTGTTTTCATTGTGAAATGAAAATTCACCCATATAAAAAGGGTTTCCTTTAAAGGGGTTCTTTTTACTGTCGTAAACAAAAGTATCTGTTCTTCTTAATATACCACCTTCATAGTCTTTTGTTTTGGATACATTATTGCCGATGTATTCTACTTCCAAATATTCAGTTGGTGTGTATGTATACCTGGATGGAAGATTATTAGCACCATAGCTTACGGTAGTAATATCATCTTCTTCTTTCACAAATTTTCCGTTAATCAGGTCAAATTCGAAGAATTTTTCGATCCTGTTTTTACTATACCCAATCGAATCTTTGTCATCGGCAATTTTGGTTGTTCCATTCCATTCATAAGAAATTACCGACACAACAGTATCCTTTACATATTGAAATTCGTAAGAATATTCCAATGTTTTTAATGATCCCGTAACCTCATATTCTTCAACTTTAGTTAAAAACCCTTTGGAATCGTAAGTAAATACAGTTGAGTCGTCGCTTCCATTGCCTTCGTAGTTTTTGTAAACCAAGGCACTTACTTTTTTGTACGAAGGCCCAGACCCCTCGTCATCATCATCTTTGTTGCACGAAATTGTAAACAAAGCGCCCGTTAAAGCAAAGGCATAAAGGAAAAAACTGATCTTTTTCATAATTTGATTTTAGATTAATTGTTGATAACGTTTATTAATATGAATGACATACGTTTATAATGCAGGTTAAAGCTTGTGGTTAATTGTTTTCTGAGTAACTGAGTGCATAACGGTTATTATACATACGTTTTTAATAACGTGTTATACCTATACAGCCGGGTGAAGGTTTCAATATTTTCTGTTAGTTTTTCAAAAAAGTTTTTCAGTTACTGTTTCCTTATTAAAGGATAGGGTATTATAATCTCGAAAGTGGATCCTATGCCGGGTTCTGACTTTACTTTTAATGTGTAATTCATATTTTCGGCAAGGTGTTTCGAAATAGCTAAACCAAGTCCGGCTCCACGGTATACACGTTTGCCGTTTTCTTCGAGTTTAACAAATGGCTTAAAAATGGTTTCAATTTTGTCGGCCGGAATGCCAGGACCACTGTCCTGTACATAAACAGTGAGGGACTTATCGGTATTTTCAACGCAGCCAATTACCACTTTTCCTTCATCAGTAAACTTAAGAGCATTGGTTATTAAGTTTGAAATAATTTGTTTTGTACGTATAGGATCAGCAAATACTATGTTGAAGCTGTTTTGATCGTACTCTGTTTCAACCGATACTTTGGGGTTATTATTTGCAAATTGAAAGTTGATTGTTAGCTCATTCAACAGTTCTGTGAGGTTAAACTCTTTATGGTTAAAGGTGAGTATTCCTGCCTCAATTTTTGAAATGTCGATAATATCGTCAATCAGCATCATAAGCGACTCTCCGCTGGATTGAATAATATCGGTGTATCTTTTCATCCGCTCGGGGTTACCTTTATGTTCGTTCAATAGTCCCGAAAACCCCAGGATAGCATTCATAGGTGTGCGGATTTCGTGCGACATGTTCGCCAGAAACGACGACTTTAACTTATCCGACTCAAGAGCTTTTTCAAGCGCTTGTTGCAGTTCAAGGGTACGTTGGTTGATGATTTCTTCCAAATGTTGACTGTATTTATCCAGTTCCTGGTTTTTAAGTTGAATTTCCTCTTTTTGCTCGGCCAACACAAAATTTAATGAGTATAGTTCTTCGTTTTGCTGAATCACTTCTTTTTGTTGCTCTTCAAGTCGGGTATTTGCCTCAGCCAATTCCTTTGTTCGTTCTTTTATCTGCAGTTCAAGTTCTTTTTCCTTAGCCCGTAAACGGTATGTACGGAAAAACATAAGCAGAGCGAAAAAGCTTAGGACTGAAATTCCTGCAACAACCTTAAACCACCAGGTTTGCCAAAATGCAGGTATTACATTAATGATGAGTTCTTTTTGTTCGCTCCAAACTCCGTCTCCGTTTTCGGCTTTTAACAGAAAACGGTAAGTGTTTGCGGGAAGATAAGTATAAGTGATGTTTCGCGAATTCAGATCGGCCTCTCTCCATTCAGTATTAAACCCTTCGAGCTTATAATATACTTTTACTTTTCGTTGGTTTACAAACTGAAGAATGGAGAATTTAATCGAAAATTCTTTTTCGTTATTTGTTAATTCGATCTTATGGGTATTTAAAAACGAATTTTCAAGAATAACCCGCCCATTGATTGTATCTCCCGGATTTACTAACTGGTCAACAATCGTTAAATCGGTGAGCAGAAGTAACGGAGGATAAGGGTAAGGTTTAATATCGGCCGGATTAAAGGTAATCAGTCCATCGTTGGTACCTACAGCCAGTTCTCCCGTTTTAAGAAGCGTTGAAGCCGTTTGCGTTAACATTTTGGTTGGCAGTCCATCCTTTTCGTCGTAGAAATTTAACTTTCCCGACTCGGGGTTAAGTGCAGCCAGACCCATTAAACAGCTAACCCATATAGTACCGGCTCTGTCTTCGGTTATTCCTAATATTATATTGTTCAGTAAACCATTACTGAGATTGTAATACTTGCATTGGTACGAAGAAGGGTTTATCCTGAACAGTCCGCCCCATGAGGCCCCAGCCCAGATGTTTCCTGAATGGTCGGTAAAAACGCAATGGATATCGTTGTATACCAATTTTGAATTTTTATTATTAAGATGAATTGTTTTAAAAACTTCGTTTTCGGGATTGAAAACTGAGAGACCTCTTTCGGTTGCCAACCATATTCGGCCATTATTATCAAGTGCCAGACTGTTAACAATGTCGCTTGGCAAACTATTTGGGTTACCTTTTTTGTAAGTATAATGTTTAAATGTTTGGGTACCATAGTCGAATTTATTTAACCCGCCTCCAAGCGTAGCTACCCATAAATTACCCTTCTTATCTTCCATGATGTCCCATATGTTTTCGTTGCTTAACGAAGTATCGTCGCCTTCTTTTGGGAGATAATGTTTAAAAGTTCCGGAGGTGCGGGAAAGGAGGTTTAAACCTCCGGCAAAGGTGCCAACCCATAAGTTGCCACGTGAGTCCTCAAACACGGTGCAAACAGCATTGCTGGAAAGAGAGGTGTTATCGAAAGGAACGTGCTGGTACGAAGTTAATTTTTGTTTCTTCCGGTCGAATGAATATAAACCTTCGCCATCGGTTCCTAACCACAAAACTCCATTCCGGTCCTCAAAGGTAGCCAGTATCGAACTTGCCGAAAAGTCTACCGGTAAATTGGATAGAGACCTGTATTGCTCAAAAATATTCAGGTACGGACTGTAAATAAATACCCCTGAAGTTACTGTGCCAATCCAGATATTGTCCTGTTTATCTTTCAGGAAATTCTGAGTAACGTTACTTTTCAGGCCGTTACTCACAAGCGAATTCGACATGATATAACGGAACTTACCTGTACGCTTATTTAAAATGTTGATTCCTCCGCCGTCAGTACCTACCCAGAGTTCACCGGGGCTCAGATCGGCCATTTCGAATATAATGTTATTATTCAGGTTTCCGGTACCTGGTTTTTTGTGAAACCATTCCGAATTATTTGTTTCGGGATTGTATCTGAAAAGACCGTTTCCCCGGGTTCCGATCCAGAAAACGTTTTCGTTGTCTATGTAAATGGTTTTGCTGTTCGGATTTATATTCCTTTTGAAATTTTTTCCTTCGATAATTTTATGGGTAAATAAACCCGATTGAGGATTGAACTGATATATACCCTCGCTTTGAGGAGCAAGCCAGAGATTACCATGTCTGTCTTCGGCAATACTGCTTATGCGGTTACGCATTTCGGGATTGAATAAAGTATCGTTTACCGGGTACCGGGTGAAATTATTTGTTGAAGGATTGTACTTGCAAAATGCTTCATTGGTGCCAAGCCATATCCGGGCCTTCGAATCCTGAAAAATGTCGTATACCTCTTCTCCGGGTAAAGAACCAGTGTTGCTGTTAGGTGGAACAAACCGGATGAACTGGTCTTTTTCGGGATAATAAACACTCACTCCATGGTTGGTAGCTATCCAGATTCTTTTTGCTGTATCTTCAATAATTTTATAGATATGATTCCCCGATAAAGAGTTGGCGTTGTTTGGATCGAAAAAGAAATTGCGAAATTCGTAACCGTCGAATCTGCTAAGTCCGTTATTGGTGCCTATCCATATAAGTCCTGTATGGTCCTGAAACAGCTCGGTGACAAACGAAGCTGCCATTCCATGCTTTATGTTGTAATTTGTAAAATGGAGGGTTTTGTCCTGTGCCTGAAGCAAGGTTGAAAGAAATATTGCACATAAACCAAAAATTCGCATAAGCGATTCCAATTTGTGTATTAAGGTAGTAAATTTTTGTAATCCAACAGAGGTGACAGCATATATTCTTGGTCACACATGCAGGTTCCTGTTTAAAATGTGAATTGTTGTATAATATTTGAAAACGCTGTAATATTTCTCCTTCCCCTTCGTCTTCCTTTCAAAAGCGCTTTTGATTTCTTTATTCTTAAACCTTAAAAAAATATAATATGAAATCAGGTATTATTTCAATAGCAATGCTTTTTGCTTCTTTTGGTGTATTTGCCCAGAATGGCAAACTCGACGAAATTTTTAATAAATTTCAGGGAAAAGACGGTGTGACTTCGGTGGTTATCACTTCCGATCTTATTAAATTTGCAAGTGAAATGGATTCGAAAGATTCTGGTATGACGGCATTAAAGAATATTAATCAGGTACGGATTTTGTCGCTCGAGAAAGCCACGGCCCAGGATATTGTTGCTTTCGAAAATATGTTGAAAGATGTACCTTTAAGCAACTTTAAAGAGTTAATGGTGGTAAAGGAAAACAATAGCAATGTGCGAATGCTGGCACAGAATAATCAGGGCAGTTGGAGCAATTTTATACTGATGGTTACCGGAAGTAAAGATCATGCTTTAATTCATATCCAGGGAACTATCGCCCCAAAGGATTTGCATGCACTCTCCAAATCGATGCACGTTAACGGGCTGGCGAGTGTTAATAAGTTGAATTAGGTTTTCTGCCTAAAGCCTAAAAGCTAAATGCCTTTAAACTATTTTTGTAACTTTCGCTCATGTTAATGCGTCACAGGCAATATGAAAGCCGAAGATTTTAAGACTATCATTATACCTCTTACCGGAAAACTCTACCGGATAGCATTACGACTCCTGGGCGACAGTAGCGATGCCAAAGATGCTGTTCAGGATGTGTTTGCAAAAGCCTGGAACATGCGTGAGCGTCTTGCCGAAGTCAATAATGTAGACGCCTTTGTTACAACCATGATGAAAAATTACTGCCTGGATAAATTAAGGACAAACCATTCTTCCACCTGGGGCGATTTAAGCGAACGTCAGAACGGTGGTCCGGTCGACTCGATGGAAGAACGGTTTATCCACGAAGATACTGGCCGGATGATAAAAAGGATAATCCACAAACTGCCGGAGCAGCAACGCGAAATTATTGTAATGCGCGATATTGAAGGGCTGGAGTTTGAGGAGATACAGAAAGTCACACGAACGAACCTGAATCACATCAGGGTAAATCTTTCGCGTGCACGCAGTGCTGTTCGTTCCGAGATGCTCAAGCTTTTCAACTACGAACGGTATGTAATGGAAACAATAAAAGCAAAGTGATGCAAAAGCAAGGATTCTTTGCAATACTTTCTTTTCCCAAAGAAAGTACAAGAAAGGCTGTTCAAGTTATATTTGCTATCTCGGTTTTTGACTCCAGAATTCAATTACATATTTAATAACAATGGAAAACAGAGAATACATAAGAGAATTACTCGATAAATACCTGGAAGGACTCACCTCGCTCGAAGAGGAGAAGTTCCTGAGAGAGTATTTTAACCGGGGAAATGTTCCGAAGGAATTCTCGTCGGAAGCCCGATGGTTTTTGAATGTGTCGGCCCAGCAGATTAAAGAAGAAGATATTTATGCATTGGAGAATGACTTGTCGAAATGGGTTGATCGGCAGGAGCAAAAGGACAAGTCGGTTCGTTTGAGATCGTGGACTATTGGCATTGCTGCCGGATTGATGGTATTAGCTGCTTCTGTTTTCTTTTTCCAGCACTATCGCTCGGGGAAAATGGCCGATACTTACGAAGATCCGCAGATAGCATATCTCGAAGCAAAAAAAGTGTTGATGTATGTCTCTCAAACCCTCAATAAAGGAACTGATAAACTTCAGACGGTTTCCCGTATCCAGGAGGGAACAGAGGAAATGTCGATTTTCTCCTCCTTTGGATCAGGACTCAAGAATCTGGAATTAGTGTCGAAATACGATGAATCTATTGAAACTCAATAAACCAAAAACTATGAAACTCTTTTCAATTATAATAATTACAATATTCAGCATACAGCTATCCTGGGGACAAACATCGCCTGTTGATAAACTCTTTGATCAGTATGCGGAAAAAGATGGATTTACAACGGTTTACATCACTCAATACATGTTCAGCATGTTTAAAGATGTTAAAACCGACGATAAGGAATTCGACAACCTGGTGAAGAACCTGAAAAGCATACGAATTTTGGCTGTGGATCATGAAAATCCGCCCAAAGGAATTAACTTTTATACAGCGGTAATGAAAGATCTTCCTGTAAAGGATTATAAAGAGCTGATGGTAATCAAGGAAAAAGGCCAGGATGTGAAATTTCTGGTGAAGGACAACAATGGCAAAATAAGTGAGTTGCTATTGATAGCCGGAGGAAAGGATAATGCTCTCATCAGTATCCAGGGCAACATCGACCTGAAAAGTCTTGCACATCTCTCCAAAGCTATGAAAATTGAAGGTTTGGAGCAGCTTGGCAAAGTTCAGCAGAAACCGGCTGTTCCGGCAACACCAGCTCCGAAGAAATAATTAACAGATAAGTTGTGATTTCAAGTAAGTTAAGAGCAAGTAAAAAAGAAAGACAAATATAAGGTTTAAACCATCCGTGTCCGGGAAAAAACATGTGATTTACCTTTGGTGAGATCGCTATCGCTTAGTTCTCCCTTTGGTCGAAATGATTGAATTCCTATGGGTTTTAAAGGGGAAGTGGGTTAGTGGTAATGAGTAATCTCCTCATCTATTCTTATAAATATTTTAATCTGACTTTAGTGGATTTAAATTTTAAAAGGATTCAAAATTTTCAAGCCTTCTATATTTTTAAAGTCCTTTTCATTGTTTGTAATTAGTGTCATTTCATGAGTAAGGGCTGTAGCTGCAATAACAGCATCAGGAGTTTTTATTTTTCTATGGCGTCTTATATTTACACAGTTTGAAATAACCTCGGAGTTGATATTGAAAATGGAGCTATCAGCAATAAACTCTTTTACGAGTTGTTCTTTTCCAGCATCTGTTTTCCAGCATAGCAGCTCAATTTGAGAAATTATTGAAAGTTTGGGTATAGCATCTATTACCGAATCCATAAATTTCAATCCAGCTTCGGGAAGTGAGGCTGAAAAATAGTCTGATATTACATTGGTGTCAATTAAATATTGTTCCATTCGCTGCGCATTTGGTCTATATGGCTCTTTAATTGCTTGCCTTCTTCTTTTGTAATAAAACCTTTGTATTTATCAGACAATTTAATTTGAACCGGCTCTACGTTTTTTTCTAAGACCTTGATCAATTGCAGCTCTTCCATTTCGAGGAGAAGTCCAATGGCCTTCTGGTTGGTCAATTGTATAAGCATCGTGTTATTCATTTTTTTAAAAGATAAAGAGTTGTTACATTATTAGACTTAACAGAAATTATTACAAAAGTAACATAAAAATGAGTAAAAGCAACTGGATATTAGACAATAAGATAGCGTCAGATAACAAAACCAATCACGCCGAATGTAGATTTAGCACCGTAATCTCCGGAGGCATACCCACTCTTCCCGGGTAACCTATATAGCCAAAACCCCGGTTAACATAAAGGTATTGGTTGGCTTCCTGATATAATCCCGACCATCTCGGATATTTATACTGCGACGGACTCCATTTTATATTTCCCAGTTGAATGCCAAACTGCATCCCATGTGTATGTCCTGCCAGCGTAATTGCAACATCGGTTTTGCCAATTATTTTTTCCTGCCAGTGAGTAGGATCGTGCGACAATAAAATTTTAAACGGAATATCTTTTACTGCTTTTGAAGCAATTTCATAATCGCCAATCTGAGGGAAAGGAGGCAATCCCCAGTTTTCGACACCAACAAGGGCAATTTTTTCACCATCAATTTCTAGTACTTCCGAGGTGTTATTCAAAAGTTTAAAACCCATTTTCTTGTGAGCCTCCTGAATCTTCCTAAAGTTTTCTTTCTCTTCCTCCGGTTTTTCCCAGTGATAATAATGTCCGTAATCGTGGTTGCCCAGGATGGAATATTTACCGTATTTGGCTTCCATTTTGGCAAGAATGGGTATCCAACCCTCAAGTTCTTCATAAAAATTATTAACCAGGTCGCCGGTGAAAAGAATCAGATCAGGCTTTTGCTCGTTGATCATTTCAATAGCATCTTCAACCTGATTGTGAAATCCTTGGAAACTGCCAATATGGATATCGGAAATATGAATTATTTTCAATCCGTCGAACGTTTTTGGAAGGGTTTTGAAACGGACACTCACCGGTTCCACCTGGAAATTAAACCTTCCACGGACAATTCCCCAGATAAATGAGAAAAAAGGAACTGAAGCCAGTACTAACCCTGTTTGCGAAATAAACCTCAGGCGCGATATAGGTTCCCCATTATCTTCGCTAATACTGCGAGCCTGGAATATCTTCTGAAAAATGAAGGTAATTCCATAAATAATATCCTCTGCAAGATGAAAAATGCCAAACAGCATTTTGGGAACATAAAATATAAGGAACAAACCGAAAATATAATAATACCAGGTGAATGTTGTGGGGTTGCGTGTTGTACTTCTGAAGAAGTACCCTCCAACCATAGAAAAAATCATAAGCACGGTTGTTGCCCAAAAAGCTGTGTATATGAATTTACGCCAGAAATTACTTGTCAGGTTTTCGGTAAGCATTCGTATGCCTTTAAAAGAATAAACATCTACCAAAAGCATTATTATTAGGATAATGGCAAATACCATGATGATTGATTTTTTCATTAAAGAAAGTGAATTTAATAATAAAGACCATAGCTATTAGTCGATAGTACATAGAAAATATAAGCCCGTAACATCTATGAATCACCCTCAACTATTTTTTATACCAGCTAAAACAAAAGTCCTGCTGAAAGGTTAGTTTCTATAACCAGTTTAGTGTTGAAATATTTTGCTAAGCACTAAAATATAATTGATTATTATAAGTTTTAAGTTTGAACTAAATCCTTAAACAAAATGAAAAAATTATTATTACTTTCTTGTTTCGCCGTTGTAATGGCGTTTAGCGCCCAAAGCCAGATTAAATTTGGTGTAAGAGGTGCGGTAACTTCTTCCACAGTTGAAGCTGATAAGGTTAGTGCTAATGGATATACAATTGAATCGGTTAACGATGCTAAGGTAGGTTTTCAGATTGGTGTTGTAAGTCAGATTCAAATTCGTAAACTGTTTATTCAGCCCGAATTGTTGCTTTCAACTTCTGGTGGTGTACTTAAAGTCTCTGACATCAATGGATCCAGGTTGAATGATCAACGGGTCACAAAGGTTGATATTCCAGTTCTTGTTGGTGGCAAAATGGGACCTCTACGCCTGGGTGTAGGACCCGTAGCCAGTATTATGGTGAAAAGCAAATCGGACCTGAACGACTATGACCAGTTCGACGATAAATTCAGAAAAGCAACCTGGGGATATCAGGTAGGAGCAGGGCTCGATATCTGGAAACTTGCTTTTGACGTAAAATATGAGGGCAACCTTAGCCGCTGGGGCGATAAAGTAGTTATTGGCAATCAGGATGTAAGCTTCGACAGAAGATTAAGCCAGTGGGTGTTTGGAGTTGCGTTGTTCTTTTAAACTAGTCGACAGTCCTCGGACAACAGTCCACAGCCAAAGGCAATTGAAACCTTTGCTTTTAACTGTCGGCTGTGGTCAGTCGGCTGAAGACTATTTAAAAATTAACTGAACAATTTTTTCCAGTTCACGGGCGTCGACATCATCGAACGAAGCAAGTTCCTTGCTGTCGACGTCCAATACTCCAACAATTTCACCTCTTTCATTTTTTAAGGGAACCACCACTTCTGAATTTGATCGCGAGTCGCAGGCAATATGTCCCGGAAACTGATGTACATCTTCCACAACCAAAGTTTTGCCACCATTAATTCCGGCCCAGCAAACACCTTTATTTTTCTCCAGTTCCTGACAGGCAACCGGTCCCTGGTAAGGGCCAACCTGCAATTTTCCATCGTTTAAGAGATAAAAACCGGTCCAGAAAAAATATTCCATTTTGTGATGCAAAACGGCCGCGATAGTCGCCATACGTGAGGTGTGGTTATCGCATTTGTGCATCAAGGCTTCTATTTGAGTATATAGTCGTTGGTAACGGCCTTCTTTTTTAGTTTTGTCCATAATTTAAATTTTGGCAAAAGTAATTAAAGAAAACGGAGGATATTATCTCCAATAATGTTTTAATTTTGAACATAAGAAAGTAATTATGGAAAAAACATACGAATCCGATATAAGAAAACTTTCACAGCATTTATTCTGGGACGTGGACAGAGATGCTGTTTTTTTTGACAAGCACAGAAAACTCATTATCCAAAGAGTGTTGGATTACGGGCTTTGGAATGACTGGAAGATTATACTCAATTACTATGGATTGAATCAGATAGCAGAAACCGCTGTCACTATAAGAGAACTGGATCCAAGATCCGTATCACTGATTTCGGTGCTTACGGATATACCAAAAGAAAAGTTTCTATGCTACACTATGAAACAATCGACCCCCAAACACTGGGACTTTTAAAAGATTTACAGAAAGTCCCGGCATTTCATGAACTGAGGTTGGTCGGTGGCACTGCTTTAGCTTTACAATATGGACATAGAAAGTCGATTGATTTGGATTTGTTTGGGTCTGTTAAGGTCGATGATATCGAAATTTCGAATCATTTAAATTCAATAGGGAATGTTGTTCAGCTTAAAAGAGGAGACAATATTAATATTTATGTCATAAACGGGATAAAAGTTGACATTGTTAACTATCCATACAAGTGGTTGAGTAGTCCTTTAATTGTAGATAATATTAAATTGGCACAACCTCAAGATATTGGAGCTATGAAAATGTCAGCCATAACAGGTCGGGGCACAAAAAAGGATTTTTATGACTTATTTTTTCTGCTACAAAACTTTTCTATAAACCAGTTGCTTGACCTTTATAAGGAAAAATATCCAGATGGTTCAATATTTCTGGTGTATAAAAGTTTGAGCTTTTTTGAAGATGCCGAAAATGATTTGGATCCTGTAATGCTTAATCCTATCAAATGGAATGAAGTTAAAAAGTTTATAAGTTCTATCCTTAAAAACTTTAAGGTGTGAATTCTTCATCTATTCATAAAGTCCATTAAAAGTTTTGTCTCATTCAAATCCCAAAAAAATATTACTTTTGCACCTCCTTAAAGGTGGCAAAGTATTCTATTACTGTTTACTGCCGCCTGCGGAGCAATAAAAAATTATTATGGGATTTATTGATGAAATAAAACGTCGCCGTACGTTTGCTATTATAAGTCACCCCGATGCGGGTAAAACAACCTTAACCGAGAAGCTCCTGCTGTTTGGGGGCGCCATCCATGTGGCCGGTGCTGTAAAATCGAATAAAATCAAGAAGACAGCCACTTCGGACTTTATGGAAATTGAAAAGCAGCGTGGTATTTCGGTTGCGACTTCGGTGATGGGATTCGAATACAAGGATATTAAAATTAACATTCTGGATACTCCTGGTCACCAGGATTTTGCTGAAGATACATTCCGTACTTTAACAGCCGTGGACAGCGTAATTATTGTGATCGACTGCGCCAAGGGTGTTGAAGCTCAAACCCTCAAACTGATGAACGTTTGCCGTATGCGTAACACTCCGGTAATGGTGTTCATCAACAAACTCGACCGCAACGGTATCGATCCGTTTGATTTGCTCGACGAGGTGGAAAAAGAGTTGCAGATCAAAGTGCGCCCGTTGAGCTGGCCCATTAGCATGGGACCGACTTTTAAAGGGGTTTACAATCTTTACGAGCAGAATTTGAACCTTTTCACCGAGGTAGAAAAAACAACCATTGCCGATTCTATCGAAATAAAAGATATACATAGTGAAGAACTTGAAGGGTATATCGGGGAATATGCCGATAAACTTCGCGAAGATCTGGAATTAGTTGATGGGGTTTATCCTGAATTTGAATTAAAAGATTATCTCGCCGGGAAATTGGCTCCTGTATTCTTTGGCAGTGCTTTGAATAACTTCGGTATCAGGGAACTGCTCGACTGTTTTATTCAGATTGCCCCGACCCCTAAATCGTTCGATACTATAGAGCGGAAAGTAAATCCTGAGGAAGAAAAACTCTCGGGCTTTATATTTAAAATTCATGCCAATATGGACCCCAATCACCGCGACAGGATTGCCTTTTTGCGCATCTGTTCAGGTAAGTTCGAACGGAATAAAAACTTCTTTCATGTTCGTTTAGGCAAGCAACTAAAGTTTGCCAACCCAACTTCTTTTATGGCCGATAAAAAATCGATCATCGACGAGGCCTTCCCGGGCGATATTGTTGGTATTCACGATACTGGTAACTTTAAAATAGGCGATACACTTACTGAAGGTGAGCCTATTCACTTCAAAGGCATCCCAAGTTTCTCGCCGGAGTTGTTCCGTTATGTAGAAAATGCTGATCCTATGAAGTTTAAGCAACTGGCGAAGGGACTCGATCAATTAATGGACGAAGGGGTAGCGCAGCTTTTTATTAATAAAAACAGTAACCGCAGAATTATTGGGACGGTGGGCGCGCTTCAGTTCGATGTTATTCAGTACCGACTCGAACACGAATATGGAGCTCAATGCCGTTACGAACCCATTCAGCTTTATAAAGCATGCTGGATAGTGTGCGATGATCGTAAGGAGCTGGATGATTTCAAAAAGCGTAAATACCAGTATATGGCCGAAGATAAACATGGCCGCGATGTGTTTCTGGCAGACTCGTCGTATACTTTGCAAATGGCCCAGGAGAAATTCCAAAAGATAAAATTCCATTTTACGTCTGAATTTTAATTCAGAGGTCTCTTATAAGCAAAAAGCCCCACAACCTTTTTTACAATGTCGTGGGGCTTTTTTATTCTATAGATTATTTTTTATAGGGTTCGATGATTGTTTTAAACTCGTAAACCTGTGGGGTAACTCTGTACTTGTTCAGAACTGAAATAGCAGTGCAACCTACGCCGCTTGTCACGTAATCGAGATTAAAAGTATAATCGGCGATCTGGTTTAATTGATATGGATATCTCGCGCGGGTCATATTATCGGTCGAAAACACCTGGGCGCTGAAATTAAAAAGTTTATCGCCTTTAATTCTTAGTCCATAACCATCGGTCGACTCCAGATTAACCCAGCGAACATCGGTTCGGCAACCATAATCCTGTGGCACAAGATAAGGCTCTTTCATGTCCTCAACTGTACTCTTATACACATTGATCTTAGCACCGGTTTTTCTGTCGGGATAGGTTTCGAAGGGGCCACGGCCATACCAGCTTACCTGGTTCAGTTCATTTGCCATATTCCATTGCAATCCTGTTTTGTGAAGCCACAGTGGCATAAATCCCTGAGGAGTTACTGTATGGTTAATTGTAATTTTTCCATCAGCATTGATCGAATAAACATAATAATTCTCAAAAGCTGTTGTATATGAAATTCCTTCCGCATTATCCCAAACCTCAATTTTGATTGTATTCTCAACCTGAGAGTACTTCATTTTATCAAGCTTGTAGGTGAGATTATCCAATCCATAAGTATACCATCCGGATGCAGGAAAATAACCTAACCCTGGGGTTTTATTTGTAAGATTTGACATGCCATTTGCCCACTGGTCAGTTTCGTTGGCAAGCGGAGCTCTCCATACATTCAGTTTAGGGGCGCTGTTGATCATTTCTTTACCCTGATACTTTATTGAAACTAAGCTTCCCGATTCCTGATCAAACATATATTTAAAATCTTTTCCTGATACAGTAAGATTATTCCCCTCGACCGAGACTTTGGGAGCTTCAGCGTTTTTAGCCGGAACATTTGCTATTTCCTGTTTCCATGGTAATTCCAGTTGATCCCAGGCAAGCTCAAAGTCGGCAGGTGCCCAAACCTCAGCTTGTTTTGTTGCAAAGGAAACTTGCAGGCGGTACTCTTTGCCTGCAATAATTTCAGGTTTTTTATATGAAATTATGAAGTTTGTTTTTTGAAGTGGGGCCAGATCAACCGAAAGATCACCCTGCTGAATGATTTGATCATCGGCCATCAATTGCCAGGTTCCTTTTAGCTCATTCAGATTTGTAAAATGATAGCGATTCCAGATGGAGACCAGTCCGTTTTCACTGTTGAGTAACTCAACTTTAACAGGCTGAGCCGACTTTTTAATCTGATACATTTCGGGCTGAGGAGTGCGGTCGGGCCAGATGGTACCATACGTGCGGCCTCCAATACCCATGCTGAAGAAATTGCCTTTTTCAGTTACATCATCCAGTTCGAGCCATAAACAGGCTTCCTTTCTTAATGCCTCCGTTGGATTTAATAACTGCTCCAAAGGCACAACTTTGTTAAAAATGCCTACTCTGTCGAAAACAGCATTGGAGGTATTTCCCTTGAACTCCTGGCCTTCTTCATCGGAAATATGGCCTATGGCAACAGGAAAGGGTTTGTTGGCAATACTCCCCTTGAAGGGTAAAGATGCGGCTTTATTGCCATCAATATAAATTGTCATTTCCGTTCCGTTGTAAATGGCTGCAATGTGATGCCATTCGTTTTCCCAGTTCGACGGCAAATTTGCTATCAACGAATTCTTTTTGTTATCGCCCAGATAAAATTCAACTTCTTTTTGGGAAGTCTGCACCAAACCAAACTGAAACGATCCCTTTGTGAGAATGGCATTGTTACCAAGCCATTTGCGAGGGAAAATCCATGTGGAAAGTGTTAATTGTTTACCTGTAATATCAAGTGCAGGATGACGGTAAACATCAATCCATTCATCTCTGCCGCTTAGTTCAATACCATTGCCGAATTTACCGGAAACCAGTTTGCCACGGCTTTTAACTGAAGTAGCGATATTATTGGCAGAATTATCGGTCACCAAACGTACTTTTTCGGTAATACCGGGACTAACAAAATCCCAGATAGCGCCTCCTGTTAGTCTTGGGTACTCATAAATCAGGTCCCAGTATTCGTCCAGGCCTCCGGCACCGTTTCCGGTAGCAGCAACATATTCGTCCTGAAACGACGGACGGGGATCCTGTTCTTCAGGTACCTGGGCAATTCTGGTCTTCAGTTCGTAAGGAGTTGCATAGCGTGGGCCAATAATATCTTCGCAAGGAACTTCGTTTCTCCAGGCCGGATCGTCGGTATTGCCGCCATACATAAAAATTCGGGCAGGATCGAGTCGTTTACCCTCTTTAATCACTTCACAAATATTGTTGCCAAAACCACTTTCGTTACCAGCACTCCAGAAGATAATGGAAGGGTGATTGCGGTCTCTCAGCACCATTCCCTGAACCCGGTTTACATAAGCGGCAGTCCATTCGGGACGTTCCGAAACCCATTCCGTAGCATGCGATTCATCGCCTGTTTCGTCAACAACAAAAATCCCCATTTCATCGGCAAGATTTAGATATTCGATGTTTGGTGGGTAATGAGACGTACGGACGCAGTTGATATTAAATTGTTTCATCAGAGTGAAATCTTTCTTTATAGTTTCGATGTCCATGGCATGGCCTAAATCAGGATGTTGCATATGACTATTTACGCCATTCAGTTTGACGGGTACTCCGTTAACCAAAATGGCCTGATGTTTTACTTCCACTTCTTTAAACCCAATCCTTCCTGAAATAACCTCAGTTACGTTACCCTGGGGATTAATTAATTCAAGGGTAAGATAGTAGAGATTCGGTTTTTCGGACGACCATTTTAACGGATCTTTCACTTTCGCCGAAAGTTGAATCAGTGATTCGCCTTTGCCTGCTAATTCAGAATTTGAACTAAGAATGGGAGATTGAACTGCTTTACGGTTTTTATCATAAAGAACAGCTCTTACTGAATAACCTGAAGCATTACTTCCAAGGTAGTTTTTCAGGGTAACATCAATTTTAAGATCAGCATCTTTATATTGTCCGTCCAGATCAGTCTGAACATAATAATCTCTGATATGAACTTTGGGAGTTGCAAACAAAAAAACGTCCCTGAAAATCCCTGCCAATCTCCAGAAATCCTGATCCTCAAGATAAGTTCCATCCGAATATTTGTAAACATTTACGGCAATCAGGTTTTTTCCCGGTTTCAGATATTTGGTAATATTAAATTCTGCCGGTTCATTGGCTCCTTTGTTAAATCCAACTTCCTGCCCATTGATCCATAAAAAGTAAGCCGAAGTTACTGCCTCAAATCGTACAAAAACTTCTTTATCCTTCCAGTTGGCGGGCAAAGTGAAAGTTTTACGATATGAACCTACAGGGTTGTAATCGTGCGGAATATAGGGAGGATTTGCATGAAATGGCTGAGCAATATTCCTGAAAACCGGATCACCATAGCCATTCATTTCCCAGTTGGATGGGACAGAAATCAAATCCCATTCTTTGTCGTTAAATTTTTCTTTGTAAAAATCCTTTGGGCAAACATCAGGATTTTCTGACCATTTGAATTTCCATTGTCCATTTAATGACTGATAAGAAGTAGTTTTTTGCCAGTTATTATCCAAAGCCTCGGTTACAGACAAAAATGGCAGGAGAGGAGTGTGGCCAGGTTCCTGATTCACATCCTGAATGGCAGTATTTTCGATAAAATGGTATACATTCTCAGGAAATAGTTTTTGTTGTGCGTTTATTTGTAAAAAAAATGAAATAGCCAGATAGTTAAAAAGTATAAATGCTTTTTTCATAAGAGGATAAATTAATAAGTGTATAGTTGTCAATTATTAGCAATATCATAATATTTTATGAAAAAAGAAAAGCTATGCGGGATTTATCGCATAGCCTTTACTAATTAAAACAACAACAACAAAATATGTTAGTAACCTGGATTCTGGACGAGTTTGTCATTTGTTGCAAAAGCGCCGGTAGGGATGGGGAAAATGCGTTTGTGGGTACTGTTATCCGTTTTAAATCCCCAGTTTCCTTCAAATTTGCCAAAGCGGATCATATCGGTTCTGTGGCATTCTTCCCAGGCAAACTCGCGACATCTTTCGCTATATATCGACTCAAGATCAACTGTAGTCCATGCGGCTGAAGTAGATCGTTTGGCTCTTAAATCATTAATCAGCGAAAGGGCTGTTTGTCCGAGTGTTGGAGTGCCACCACGCAGAATGGCTTCCGATTTCATCAAAATAATATCGGAATACCTGAAAATAGGAACATCGTTATTCTGATTTCTATTAAGGGTATTGGTATAATCGGGATAGAATTTAATGTTTCTATAACCCATATTCCAGGCAGTTTCATCATTACCTACATCAAGAGTTGCAGCATTTACTCCCGGAACGCCTGTTCTGAAAGTTAAACCAGGACTTAAAACCAAAGGATAAATGTATTCCTTGGTTGGTTCGCTTCCGGTGTAACCTGCATCGTAACCTAAATTGGTGGTTCTGACCATAATTTGGCTTCCGTCAGGCCAGTATTGCTGTCCGGTTAACCATTGATTATTTCTGATATCGTTAGGATCGTTAAAATGAGCATAGTATTCAGGTAAAGTGCTCCGTGGACCGCTGGGTTTATTGTTAACCAGTCCCGAATTGGGATAAGATTTGCCCATGATAGGATTGGTAACAGAACCATTGGTTGAACCGGAATATTTATAACGGATACCAAGGTTTCTGTTCAAATCGTACCTGGCATGGAACATATAGTTTCCGGAAAATGTAACATCGAATGGGATAGCAAAAATGAATTCTTTCATTTTTGGTCCATTATCCGGGTAAAACATTTTTAAATAAGAATCCCGGGCCTCAATTGTATAAAGTCCTGAATTGATTATACTGTCGCACGATTTGATACAATCGTTATTACGCTGTGTTCCAGTATAAACTTCGGCATTTAAATACATTCTTGCCAGCAATGCATGAGCCATATAAGCATTGGGCCTGCCATATATTTCCTGTCCTGATACACGTTTCAGATAAGGTAAGGCATCTTTTATTTCTTCTTCAATAAAAGCAAATACCTGCGCCCTGGGGGTATTGGTATGCAATTCTTTCGATGGATAAACTGTATCGATGGGAACATTACCAAAAGCATCCATTAACCAGTAATAAGACAATGCCCTGATCATCTTTAATTCGGCTATTGCAGTTTTCTTTGCAGAAGATTCAGGAGCAGTACCAAGTATATAAAGAGTCTGATTGGTTGTACCAATTAAATTGGTCTGGCTCCACCATAAGCTTCCAATAATTGAGTTGTCTTTTGTCCAGGAGTGTAAATGCAATTCCATATACTTACCTCCATCATACCAGTTACCACCAAAAGCAGGAAGAATAGATTCATCGGATGCAATTGACTGGGTCCAGAATACATCACCGGTATAAACCCCGCGTAAGGTGCTGTAAACGGTTCCTGTTAGAGAATTAAACTGTTCTTCAGTTAAAGGAAAAACGTCGGAAGTCAACCGTGATGACAAATCAACTTCGATATCATGGCAAGCGCCGAATAGACTGGCAAAGGCCAATAAAACTAATATATGTTTGAATATCTTTTTCATAATTAAACTCAATTAATTAACGATTAAAATGTAACATTTACACCAAACAGGAAGGTTCTGGTTTTTGGATAGAAATTATTGTAATCCACTCCCGGAGCCGCTCCACCCTGGTTAACTTCAGGATCTAAACCTTTATAGCCCGTAATTACGAAAACGTTATTTACAGTAGTATAAACTCTGAATTGTTTCAATCTTAATTTGGCGGCATTAAAGGTATAACCAAGGGTAGCGTTATCCAGTCTGAAATAACTTCCATCTTCGATATAGCGTGTTGAGTAAAAACCTGCTTTTGAATCAGTCATTTTTTCGCCGGCTGCATCGGCCGAAATGTTATTGGTTGCAGCTACGGCAACATTGAAGAGGTCGGCACGGGTTGCATTAAATATTTTATTCCCGTAAACACCACGGCAAAACAGCGATAAATCCAGATTTTTATAACGGAAATTGTTCGACCAGCCAAGGATTATTTTCGGCTGCGGACTTCCTGCTAAATGGTAGTCTTTTCCAATAACAGGCGCATTTGTAAGAGATCCGTCGCTTGCAACAAACTGAGATAGTCCGTTGGCATCTTTGCCTGCATATTTAAGTGTGAAAAACTGCCCAAGCGGAACCCCTTCTTTTAATAACTGGAGAGAACTTCCTGTTTGTCCGCTACCTTCAGGATTGGAGTATCCGATTGAATCCTTGAGATTAGTAATAGGATTTAAAAGACTGGTAACTTTATTACTGTTATGGGCAATGTTAAAGTTCGAAGTCCAGTTGAAATCCCTGGTAGTTACAATATTTGCATTGACAGTGAACTCAATACCTTTGTTATTGATATTTCCACCATTTGCTGTAATATTGCCGCCAGGAACCAGTGCTGCATCAACACGGTATCCGAAAATCATACCTGTAGTATTTTTATCATAAAGTTCTACCGAACTAGTAATTCTATCATCAAGGAACCCGAAATCGAAACCTAAATTCTTGGTTGCTGTTTCTTCCCATTGTAAATCGGGGTTAGCACCCTGTACAGGACCATAAGCTGCAACAAGAACACCATTGGAATAATATGTACCTGATTTGCCATACAAGAGTTTGGCTGTATAAGCATTCACTCCGAAAGAGTTACCTGTTACGCCATAACTGGCTCTTAACTTCAAAGTTGAAAAGATAGTCTGGCTTTTCATAAAGGTTTCCTGGTCGACTCTCCATCCCAAACTCACTGAGGGGAAGTAGCCCCATTCTTTATTAGCACCGAATACGGAACTACCATCTCTTCTTAATGAGGCTTGTAATAAATATTTATCTCCAAAACTATAATTTAAACGGGCGAAATCGGAGATGAACTTGGTTTCCTGGTAAGAATCGCCACCTAAATCTATTACATAACCTGATATTGAATAAGGAGAACCTATCCCAAGGTTATTAAAACCAACATTATCTGTTGGGAAGTTAGTACTGGAGGCCTGGAAACCATCTCCCGAAACATTATTCTGGTAGGAATATCCTGCAACCGCTACAATATTGTGTTTCCCAAAAGTCTTATTCCAGGTAATATAATTTTCTAAGGTTTTATTGGTAGTTTGGTAAGTATTCCTGATTGCAGAACCATTTACACCAAAAATGCTACCTATTAAATATTTACCAACCCCTATACCAGGATCGGGATTGTTGTAAAAACCTGCAGTAGGATAATTAGAAAAATAGCTGTCATAAAACTCACCGTGCAATGATGTAACGTTCTGATAAGCAATATTCAGGTTATACGAAAAACCCAAAGGCAGTTTCACCTCGGTGGTAAAATTACCTACCAACCCATTGTATTTTGTTTTATCCTGGGCATGGTTCATCATAGCCAATGGATTATAATACTGTGAGGTATTCAGGTTTTCGAAATAAGAACCATCCGCATTCATAACAGGCGAAACCGGTAAATGCTTGGTCATTTGCAACAGAACAATATTTTGCAGAGGTACATAATTTGAGTTTGTGAGTGAATTAGCTACATTCAATCCAAATTTTACCTTGTCTTTGAATGCATATTGTTCAACCGATAATCTTAAAATTGTTCTGTTTAACGCACTGTTTTTCAGGATACCTTCTTTATCGAAATAATTGATGCTGGCGCTATAGGTGTTGTGCTCCGTTCCTCCACTGAATGAAAGATTGTGATTATGTGAAACTGCTGAAGATCTTTCAATAACTTCCTGCCAATCGGTATCCGCTCCAAGGTCATCATTGGGAGAAAATGCAGAATTGTTAGCTTTCAGAAAATCCCTCAATTGCTGAGAATTCATTAAATCGAGCTTGTTACTTACTTTTTCGACGCCAACATAGCCGTTATAAGCTATTTGCATCGAACCTTTCTTCCCCTTTTTGGTAGTCACCATTATAACACCATTCGATGCCTTATTACCATAAATTGCTGTAGCCGCAGCATCTTTTAAAACATCAATGGTTTGAATATCCGCAGGAGCAACCGTAGAAATGTCAGCTCCGGGAACACCATCGATAACATAGAATGGTCCCTGTGGACTGTTTACAGTTGAAGCTCCTCTTAAAACCATAGCGGCTGGTCTGTTGGGGTCTCCGCTTGAACTCATGTTTAACCCCGAAACTTTACCCTGAATGAGTTGACCTACATCGCTAATAGCTCCTGTGTTTAAATCTTCAGATTTTACTGAAGAAATTGAGCTCGTTAAAACTTTACGGGAGTTTTTACCGTAACCCACTACAACTACCTCATCAAGCTTTTTGATATCGGCAATAAGAGATACGTTAATCTCTTTACGTCCTCCAACAGCTACTTTTTCAGAATTGTAACCTACAAAAGAAAAATTGAGGATTGCATCGGGGCCAGGAATTTCGAGTGAATACCGTCCGTCAATATCCGTTACAACACCGCTGGTGGTGCCTTCCACTGTAATATTAACTCCAGGCAAAGGCTCCATGGAGGTGGCGTCGGTAACAGTTCCTTTAACCGTCATTTGCTGTATAAAATTCATTTCCGGAGCTATAACCACCACATGGTTATCAAAAATTTTGTACGAGATATTGGAGGAGGAGAAAATAGAGCTCAATACCTCTTCAATGCTAAGTTTATTAGCTGATAAGGTAACTTTTTTGTCGAGTTCCGACAGATCGTCGTTAAAGAAAAAACGAAAATCCGATTTAGTTTCAATAATTTTTAAGACGTCCTTAACACTTGTTCCAGACACAGTAAAGTCAATTTTTTGACTTTGGGAGAAAACAGAAGCCGAAACATTCAATGTTAACACCAGAGTTAAGAAAAGTGATAGTCTCATAATAAGTAGTAATTTTTTTATTCGGTCGGGACGAACAAATCTATCCCACAATGAAATTTTTTTCATATTTTCGATTCGGATTAATTCAACATATGTTTTTAAGATATTCTTGGCAGAGAATATCTTCTAAAAATGGTTGTGGAGCTGGATTTATCTGATAAGTCCAGCTTTTCATTTTTCAAGGATTTCTGTTTTTCATAGTATATTAGTTAGAGTTTAATTGTTTTGTTCTGTTATCTTTTTAAGAATCCCTTATATTTTTCTTTTAAAGCATTGTCGATTTTCAAATCGATATATCCTTTGTTCAACGTATATTTCACGGGAACGGTATACCGCAGGTAATCCATTACCTGCTCAATTGTTTCATTTTCGATGGTACCACTGAATTTGAATGCTCCAAGCTCTTCCGATAGAATATTGATCTTTATATTGTACCGGCGTTCCAACATAACAGCAAGTTTATCCACAGTTTCGCCCTGAATGATCCATCGCTTGTCTTTCCACGAAATAGTTGCTTCCGTGTTGACTTCGTCTTTAATTACAGCATTTTCAACCTGAGATATGGTCGAACTTTGCTCCTTTGCTATGTCTGCATCTTTTTTAGCGCTCTCTGCAGGTTCGGGATTTGCATTATCTTTCAAAAAGACAAGCTCCTGCTTAGGTTTTAAGGTATAGGAAAAGTTCTTTTCCGAATTCTCAAGCTTAACTATACCTTCCACCAAAGTAGTTGTTACCGATTTTTCGTTAGGATAGGCTTTAACATTAAAGGCTGTGCCTACTGCTTTAACATTCAATTCGTTTGTGTGAACCACAAAAGGCCATTCTTTATTGGAAGCTACATTGAAAAAGGCTTCTCCCGAAAGGTAAACATCTCTTTGCTTATCGGAAAAGTTTACCGGGTATTTAAGCGAGGAGCCTGCATTCAGCCAAACAACTGTACCATCCTGTAGTTCCATACGCATTTTTGACCCAAGTGGTGTTTGGATAATGCAGTAAGGATTTGTGGAAGTAGGTTTTTCTTTGAGCATTAACCAGGTTGCAAAAGACCCCAGGGAAACCAAAGCTACCCAAATAGCCGCGGTGCGTAATATTCGGAAGATAGATTTTTTTATATTACTGCCAGTTTCAATTTCGGATTGAAGCGATAATTTCAGCTCTTCCCATTTAATATCCTGTTTGGATGGTATATTGCTATCACTATAATTTCCCGAAGCTATCCAGCTTTGTTTCAGTTCTTCAAAAATGATTTTGTTCTGTTCGTTTTTTAAAAGATTTTGTAATTCTTCCCGTTCTGGAGTAGTTATTTTTCCTGATAAGAATTTGATCCCCAGGTCAAAAAGAATAGAATCGTTGTAATCAGTTGCGTTCATAATAATGTTTCTGTTAAGTAATACACCGGGTCACTACAAATGGGTGACAATATTTTTAGAAATTTTTTACGGCGGATTTTACGGATTCATTTAACTTAGCCATAGCCCTCGATAATTGGGTTTTAACTGTATTGATTGAAATGTCCAGTTGAGTAGCTATTTCCTGGTAGGATTTGTCGTGAAAACGGCATAGTAAAAATACTTCCCGGCACTGATCGGGTAATTTCATTATTGAATCGTGCACCAAAGCTGAAAGTTGCTCCGAGGCCAGATATTCGAAATAATTATTTGAAGCATTTTCGTCTATTAATTGAAACCTTCCTTCCAATTCCGAAATAAATTCCGGACTGAGGTGAACAATTTTTTTTTCGTTTCTGATAAAATTTAAGCAATTGTTATGCACACATCTGTAAAGGAATGCTTTTATTGAACGGGTTTCGTCAATAGAGAAACGGATTTCCCATATTTTAATAAAAGTTTCCTGTACAATTTCATCTGCAATATCGGATCGTTTTACATATGTGTTTGCAAAATGAATCAACGTATTGTAGTACAACCTGAATAAAATTTCAAAAGCTGATTGCTCGCCTCTCTTGATCAAACGAATCAGTTCACTCTCAAATAGCTTTTCTTTACTCACGATTTATGTTTCAACTGTCACGCTAATATAAACCAATTTTTAAAATTTTACTTTAAGCAATGATTAAAGATGGTTAGGAAACAGTTGTAATAAGCGGGAGGGTGTTTTGGAAAATAAAACCCTTTCAGGTTTTTAAAACCTGAAAGGGTTTCTATGTATGATTTATAACAGATCCAACCTTAATTATAAGTTGGTAAAAACGAATTCTCTTTGGAATATTGCATCATCTGTCCGGTAAAATCCGAAGGATAAACAATTTTAACATCGGTTATTTCACCATCTTTTTCTTCAGCAACAAATTCAGGGTTGATAAAACCACTGTAGGGAGCCAGATTTAACTTTGCATAACGTTCTTTTACTTCTTTGTGAAGTTCAGGATCGACTTTTACAGCATAGTTTTCAACCAAAGCTTTTCCGGCTGCATAATCGCCTTCCGATTTAATTCTCTGAACTTCCTTTAAAAGCTCGCCGAAAAGGGTACGAAGCTTATTATAATCGTTTATGCGGAAATAGGTTTCGCCTTCTTTGGTTACCTTTTCAATAACATTATCCTTCTGACCTTTTTCGAAGCACCATTTGGCAATAAGCTGACGGTTACGCATGTGGGCTTCTTCGATGTTCTTTCCTAATTCGATGCGGGTAAGCTGGGTCATTAAACCGTTGCGGATATATTTCAGATATTCGGCATGAGCTGCTTCAACCGTCGGAATTAAGCCAAGATCAACCATTTTTTGGTCGGCGAGGTAATACAGTGCAAATAAATCGGCACGGGTTTCTTCGAGTGTCGATTGATAATTTTTAAGCGCTTCGGAACTAACTCCAGGTAATAGCTGACCCGAACCATGTCCCAGACATTCGTGTAGGTCGGTATGCAGATTATCGGTCATAAAGCCATATTTTTCAATCAGGTCAATTTCTGCCTGGTCGTACGAAAATTCTTCAAGAAAGCCATTTCCTTGCGCAGCTTTATCATAGGCGTAAGTAACGTTTTCAATTGTAACCGATTTCGATCCGTGTTCTTTTCTGATCCAATCGGCATTAGGTAAGTTGATGCCGATGGCTGTGGATGGCGCAAGATCACCGGCAAGTTGCACGGTTGTGATTACTTTTGCCGTAACACCTTTCACTTTTTCTTTTCTGAAACGTGGATCTATGGGCGAGTTATCTTCGAACCACTGGGCGTTTTCGCTGATAATTTCGGTACGTTTGGTAGCTTTCAGATCTTTGAAGTTTACAACAGCCTCCCAGGTGGCTTTAATGCCAAGAGGATCTTCATAATTTTCGATAAAGCCGTTTACAAAGTCAATTCTCGAAAGGGTATCTTTTAACCATGCAATGTTGTAGTCGTCCCAGGTTTTAAGATCGCCCGTATTGTAATACGAAATAAGCTTTGAGATATAATCTTTCTGAAGATCGTTTTCGGCAACAGCTTGTGCCTTTTCCAGCCATTTTACAATTTCTTTGATGGCTGCACCATAAAGGCCGTCAGTTTTGTAAGTCAGTTCTACCAGTTTACCATTCTGCTTTACAAGTTTAGAGTTTAATCCATACGAAAGAGGTTGCTCATCTTTCGGGTTCTTCATGGCTTCATAGAACTTAACTGCTTCGTCTTCGGTAACATCGTCATAAAAATTTACTGCCGAGGCTTTAATCATATCCGACGACGGATCCTGACTAACCTTTTTTGGAAGAACTGTTGGATCGAACATCACCGGAAGAATTTCTTCAAGAAAAGCATCAACATTCTGGCCATCTTTCAAAGGAAGTTTCGACTGGTCGGCTGCTTTCACAAGTTCGGTGAAATATTCCTTCGAGAATGCCGGCAGGAATTTTTCAGATCCATAATGATGGTAGATACCGTTTGAAAACCATACCCGTTTTGTATAAACCATTAAATCCTGGAATTCCTTGGCTTCGCGATCGCCTTTGTAGTTTTCAAAAATATTCTCAAGGGTGCGACGGATGGCCAGGTTATACTCACCATTCTGGGCATAAATAATATCGCGGCCCGCCATTGCTGCTTTGCTTAGAAAATAAAGCAGTTTCTTCTGATTCAGACTTAAACTGTCGAATTCCGGAACCTGATAACGCAAAATTTTAAGGTCGGCAAACTGCTCCGAAAAGAACTTGAAGTTTTCGGCAGGTGCACTACTTTTTTCTCCCTGTTTACACGAGGATACAATGGAACAAATCATAATAGAAATGATTAAAACTTTAGTTTTCATAAGAATAACGTTCATATGTTAGGCCGACCAATTTAGTAAAAAATTGGTGATACTTGCATGCTGTTTAACCACTGGTCGTAACTAGTTTTCACCTGCCGGAATGAATTTCAGTGAGGCTGAGTTAATACAGTAACGGAGCCCGGTAGGAGCGGGGCCGTCGTTAAAAACATGGCCCAGATGTGCATCACATTTTATACAGGTAACTTCGGTGCGGGTCATTCCATGGCTCCTGTCTAAAATAAAATTGATGAGGGTTTTATCTGCGGCATCGCTAAATGCTGGCCATCCGCAACCGGAGTTATATTTCTGTGATGATGTGAACAGAATTGTTCCGCAGGCAACGCAGGCGTATTTCCCCGGTTGATAGAATTTGTCGTATTCGCCGGTAAAAGGTCGTTCCGTTCCTTTTTCGCGCGTAACATGAAATTGCATAGGAGTGAGAATTTGTTTCCATTCTTCATCCGTCTTTATAATTTTATCAGTTGTTTCCATATCAGTCGTTTTTGAGGTTAAAACAGCTCAGGGAGTGGTTAGTTCATGGTAATTCAAAAACACTCATTCATTCATTCTTCACCTTTCATAGAACTACTACTTTTCGGCGATGATGAGATTTTCATTTTTCTGAACATTTTCGCACGCCGATAAATACATCGACCATTTTAACCCGGGGCTACGCTTAACCCAGGGCTCCGCTATGCTTCACCCCGGGCTAGTAATAGGCCGCTCCTTCGGAGCTAAAATGCAATTACTTCATTCCTTCATTTTTTTCATTTTTTTCATTCATTCCTTCATTCCTTCATTCCTTCATTATTTCATTCCCTTCATTTCCTTCATTTTCTTCATTTATTCATTTCCTCCCTCTCCTCATATTCGTATAAATTTTATCTTTACCGCCCTAAAGTTTATATAATTATGCGAAACAACTTCTTTCTAACATTTTTGCTGTTATTTATTATTGCTGGAAATGTATTTTCCCAGAACCCAAGTGAAGGGTATATTTTTAAGATGGATAAACAGCTTGCTGCGAGCCCTGTGAAAGATCAAAATAAAACCAATACCTGCTGGAGTTTTTCGGCTATCAGTATGCTGGAATCGGAATTATTAAAAGCAGGCAAGGGTGAATACGATCTTTCGGAAATGTTTATTGTTTATCATAATTACCTCCGGAAGGCCGATAAGTTTGTAAGAATGCACGGTACCGTTGAGTTTGCCGGAGGTGGTGAAAACAACGATGTGACCGACATTATCAGTACCTTTGGAATTGTTCCCGAAACAGCTTTTGCAGGATTAAAACCAGGCGAAACTTCCCACAATCATTTTGAAATGGACAAGCTTTTGAGAGCTTATGTGGATGGTATTGCTAAAACTACAAATCAACCTATAAGTCCTGTGTGGGCCAGCGGCCTTGAAGGAATCCTTCAGTCGTACCTGGGAAAAGTTCCAATGAAATTTCAGTATCAGGGGAAGGAATATACACCTCAAACTTTTGCAGCTTCGCTTGGGATAAATCCTGGTGATTATGTGATGGTTTCTTCTTACACGCACCATCCGTTTTACCAGACTTTTATACCCGAATTGCCCGATAACTGGTCGTGGGGTAAAGCATACAACGTGCCAATCGATGAGTTTGTAAGCATTGTGGATAATGCTTTGATAAATGGCTACACTGTCGGATGGGCAAGCGACGTTAGCGATAAAGGTTTTAATTTTAAGAAAGGTGTTGCTGTTGTTCCCGAAATGGACGAGAAAAAAGCTACTCAGCAAGAGTGGGATCAGGTTTTTCTTGCTCCCGGTAAAGAGAAAAAAATCACCCAGGAAATGCGCCAGGTCGATTTCGATAATTATTCATCGACTGACGATCATGGAATGCACATTACCGGTCTGGCAAAAGACCAAAATGGGAAAAAATATTATTATGTGAAAAATTCCTGGGGAACAGAAAATCCTTACAAGGGTTATATTTATGTTTCTGAATCGTATTTCAGGTTAAGAACTACTGTTATTTTTCTTAACAGGAATGCTCTTCCGGAGGCAACCAGAAAAAAGCTCGGCGTTTAAAAATTAGAAAAGATGGCAAAGGTTAAAGTTGGTTTGGTGCAGATGTCGTGTGTGGCCGACAAAGAAGCAAATATTGAAAAAGCAAAGGCAAAGATTATTGAAGCTGCCGGAAAAGGTGCCCAGATAGTATGTTTGCAGGAGCTTTTTTCGTCGCTTTATTTCTGTGATGTGGAAGCACATACAAACTTTGGTCTGGCCGAGGCGATTCCCGGGCCTACTACTTCGGAATTTCAGGCGTTAGCCGAAAAACACAAAGTGGTGATCATAGCGTCGCTTTTCGAGAAACGTGCTCCCGGTTTGTATCATAACACCACGGCGGTTATCGATGCTGATGGCAGTTACCTTGGAAAATACAGGAAGCAGCATATTCCTGATGATCCCGGATATTACGAAAAGTTCTATTTCACGCCAGGCGATGAAGGCTATAAAGTTTTTAAAACGAAATATGCCAGTATCGGGGTTTTGATCTGCTGGGACCAGTGGTATCCCGAAGCTGCCAGAATTACTGCACTGAAAGGAGCTGAAATACTCTTTTATCCCACCGCCATAGGCTGGGATGTGAACGAAGAAAACGACGATATCAGTTGTGAACAATATCAGGCGTGGCAAACCATACAGCGTTCGCATGCCATCGCCAACGGAGTTCATGTGGTGAGTGTAAATCGCGTGGGGCGCGAAGCCGATCAGCAGTTCTGGGGCGGTTCGTTTGTTGCCAATCCTTTCGGTACAATTGTTTATCAGGCGTCGCACGATCAGGAAATTGTCCACGTTCAGGAAATTGATACCGAACTAACCGGACATTATCGTTCCGTATGGCCATTTCTGCGCGACAGGCGAATAGATACCTATGAACCAATTACAAAACGATTTCTGGAATAAAAAGGCAGCAGGTAGCAAACATTGAACTCCCGGTAACATAAAATGTGTTGCTGGTATGAAACCTTGAGCTCCTTGTATCAAACCCTGGCGTCAAGGTAAGGAACCGGGAGCTTCCGGTGTCAAACCCTGGGCTCCTTGTATCAAACCTTGACGTCCAGGTAAGGAACCTTTAGATCAAGGTATCAAACCTTGGGCTTTCGGTAACGAACCTTGAGCTCAAAGTAACAAACATTAAACTTCAAGTATTAAACTATATTTATAAATGACTCCAAAAGCATCAGGGTACCGGTTTCCGGCCGAATGGGAAAAACATGTGGCCACCTGGTTAACGTATCCGCACAACGAAGCCTCTTTTCCGGGAACGATGGATAAAATTTACGATTCGTACCTCAAATTCATCAAAGCCATTACAAAAAGCGAACTGGTACGCATCAATATTCCCGACCTTACCTATGAACAGCAGTTTATACAGCAGTTGCATGAACATGGGATCGACGACTCAAAAGTCGAGATTTTTATACATCCAAGCGACGATGTATGGTGCCGCGATCATGGTCCCTGTTTTGTAATCAACCCGAATGCTACCGACAAAAAAGCAATTGTTAACTGGGGTTTTAACGCCTGGGGCGGCAAATATCCTTTCGAGAACGATAATGCAATTCCTTTGAAAGTTGCTGCTCATTACGGTTTGCCTATTTTCTCGCCCGATATAATTATGGAAGGCGGCTCTATTGATGTGAATGGTGCTGGTACACTTCTTACAACAACGGCCTGTTTATTGAATAAAAATCGTAATCCTCATCTGTCGCAGAACCAGATAGAAGATTATCTGATGCAGTTCTATAATGTTGAGCAGATTGTATGGTTGGGCGATGGTATTGCCGGCGACGATACCGACGGTCATGTGGATGATATAACCCGTTTTGTATCATCGGATGTTATCGTTACTGCCGTTGAAATAAACAAAAACGATGAAAATTACGGACCCCTCCAGGAGAACCTGAAACAGCTTAAAAAGCTCCGCTTAATAGATGGCAAACAGCCTCATCTTGTGGAATTGCCCATGCCATCGCCAGTTTATTTCGAAGGCAACAGACTTCCAGCTTCATATGCAAACTTCTATCTTACTAATAATGATGTAATAGTTCCTAATTTCCGCTGCAAAATGGACGACAAAGCTATGTATATTCTTGAGGAATGTTTTAAAGGAAGAAGTATTGTTGGTATTGATTCGACTGATATTGTCTGGGGCTTTGGAAGTTTTCACTGCCTGAGTCAGCAGGAGCCGGAAGTGTAATCATTTTAAACCTTTCAGGTTTTTAAAACCTGAAAGGTTTGGTTTTCTTATCTACTTAATAGTATAGCGTATTCCCAAAGAGAGAGAATTGGGTACAAAACGGAAAGAGAAAGTATTGGTAATGTCTCTCCTGTTTGTATTTCCGTTCTTGGATTTATCCACATCCTGAGTAAATCCTAAAAATCCAATGCCAGCTTCGAGTCCAACTTTATCCGAGATATCGTATCTGAAACCCGGTATAACTCCAATACTGAACATACTACTGTTTCTTTCTGTGGTAACAGTTGTTGAACCTGATTTGGTTTCGATAGTTGTTTTTCCAAACCCCAGGCTTGCCTGCGCCTGGCCGTAAAAATAGGCTCTGTCGCCTAAAGAGAAATATTTCTTCAGGTAAGGAGAGATTGTAAACATGCCATTTTTAGAGATAGTTTCGGAAATTGAATTTTCAGTCTTGGATTTATTAAGGGTGTAACCAATACCAATTCCTACAGATAAATTATCGGCAAGAAAATATTCCACATCCGGAATAAGGCTGAAATTAGTCCTGGACGGACCATCTTCGGTGTTACTACCCTCTTCGGTTTTATCTTTTGAAAGAGATAGCGAAAAAGCGCCTCCAACAACAAGAGATCCTGAACTGATCTGACTAAAAACTTTTAACGGACCCACAGCAATTAACATTAAAATAACGATTCTTTTCATGTTTATTAAATTGATTGAACTGATAAATAATTATAAATTGAATTTAGATTTATAACACTTTTAAACTACTTTCATAAATTAATATTGTAATTTTTGATCAAATGTACCGACGTAAATTTTTAAAAACAGTACCAGCCACTGCCGCTGTAGCTGCCATAAGCCCTATCTCATTTGCAGCTCCTGAAAATACGGGTAACCCCTCTTTACGGGAATATTGGGTTAGTGTTGCAGAAAAAATAATGTTTCCTGTATTAAATGAGCTTTCGAAGGGTAACTTAAAGAAAGCCATGCCTGTAGCTTTTAAAGAAGGGCACGAAGGACGGAAGAAACACGCTTACCTGGAAGCATTTGCAAGAACTATGGCCGGAATCTCTCCGTGGTTGAATTTACCCGACGATTCTACCACCGAAGGAAAAAAGCGCAAACAATTCTTTGAAATGGCCAGGCTTTGTATTGATAAGGGAACTGATATCAACTCCCCGGATTATCTTGGGTTTGATTTTGGTGGCCAAACGCTTGTAGATGCTGCTTTTTTAGCTCATAGTCTTGTAAGGGCTCCCCGACTATGGAATAGCCTCGATAAAAGGGTTCAGGACAATGTAGTGAAAGCTTTGCTACTTACCCGGTCAGTAAAACCCGGTTACAGCAACTGGCTTCTTTTTAGCGCAATGATTGAAGCTTTTTTCTTTAAATATGGCTTCGATTACGATCCTATGCGCGTGGATTATGCACTCAAAAAACATTACGAATGGTATAAAGGCGATGGTATGTATGGCGATGGGCCTGATTTCCATTGGGATTATTACAATAGCTTTGTGATTCAGCCCATGATGCTGGATATTATGAGCATTTTCAAAGAAAAGGATTATGAAGTGAAATCCCGTTACGATACTGTTGTAAAAAGACTTCAACGTTACGCGGTAATTCAGGAGCGGTTAATTTCTCCTGAGGGTACATTTCCACCCATTGGCCGATCGTTAGCCTATCGTTTCGGGGCTTTTCAGGCCTTAGCGCAAGTGTGTCTGAGCGAAATTCTACCCGAATCATTAACTCCAGGGCAGGTCAAAAATGCGCTTTCGCATGTAATTAAGCGTATGATAGAAGCTCCGGGAACCTTCGACAAAGATGGCTGGCTTACAATAGGTTTTTATGGTCAACAGAAAAACATAGGCGAAATCTATATTAATTCAGGAAGCATTTATTTATGTATGGTTGGCTTATTGCCTCTTGGTTTGCCCGCCGATTCAAATTTCTGGAAGGCCGCACCCGAAGACTGGACTTCGAAAAAAATATGGAGCGGAGTTGATTTACCTGCCGATTCGGCCTTATATTCCTGATTGGATAAAAAATATGATGAAAAGCATATTTTACCTAAAATATTAAGGGATTAATATATCCCTATTTATATTAATTCTTTACATTTGTATATATATAATTTTAATCAAACAATCATGAACATTTATTTAGGTAACGTTGATTTCAAAGTTAAAGAGGAACAACTAACGGATTTATTTGCAGAGTACGGAGAGGTAAAGTCTGTTAAGGTTATCACTGATAAGCTTACAGGCAGAAGCAAAGGTTTCGCTTTTGTCGAAATGCCTAACGACAGCGAAGCTAAAGAGGCTATCTCTAATTTAAACGGTTACATGCTTAACAATCGTGAACTTTCAGTATCTGAAGCTCGTCCAAAAGAAGAAGGTGGTGGATCAAGAAAGCCATTCAGAAGTGACTATGGCGGCGGAAGAAGTAATGGTGGAAACAGAGGCGGTTACGATCGCAGATAAAAATATAGTCCTGAGATTTTTAAAAAGCTGTCTTTTCAAGGCAGCTTTTTTTATTGCTTTTATTTTCAGCTCCTCAAAATTTTAGCGCAACAAAGCGGTGAAACATTTCGTATTAAAGGGAAAAATGAAGATATGAGAAGATTGTTAACCCTCGCGTTATCTGTTTTGCTTTTAAGCAGTAGTTGTGAATTATTGGAAGAGGATGGTGGTTTAGGCGACAGCGAAATAGCTGAAGGTTTGAAAACCGCTCTGGAAGTAGGAACCGATTCATCGGTTTTTAAAACATCGGCAGTAGATGGTTTTTATAAAGATGCTGCGTTAAAAATTCTTCTACCTGCCGAAGCCGATGTAATTGTAAAAAATATTGGTAGTGTTCCTGGCGGGAATCAGTTACTTGAGAATGTTTATTTACGCATAAACCGCTCGGCAGAGGATGCAGCAAAATCTGCAGGTCCTATTTTTAAAAATTCTATCCGTAGCTTAAGCATAAGTGATGCACTTGCTATTTTGAAAGGACAGAATCCAGCCAGTAAAAAGAAATCGCTAGCCTTCGATTCCACAGCAGCTACTCAGTATCTGAAAAGTACCTGTTATACTCAGTTGGTAGAGGCTTTTTCAGTACCTATAAATCAGTCGCTCGATAAAGATCTGGTAGGAACCATGTCGACAAATGATGCCTGGAGCAAGTTAACTTCCGCTTATAATTTATTGACTCCGTTAATTGGACCAAAAGTAAATACCAGTTTGGGCAACTACGCCACCGAAAAGGCATTGGAAGGTCTTTTCATGAAGGTAGGAGAGGAGGAGATTAAAATACGCCGCGACCCCTGGAAATGGGTTACAACTACCGTCGGAAATATTCTTACAAGGGTATTCGGATCAAAAAGCTAAACGTAGATCATTTTGCGGGTCATACCCCCGTCAACAATAAAATTTTGCCCGGTTATAAAATTATTTTCTTCATTCGAAAGAAATAATAATAACCGGGCAATATCTTTTGCATTACCCACACGACCGGCAGGGTGCTGCATATGGTCAGCTTCGGTTAACTCCGGTTTCTTGCGGTTGGCACTCTTTTTCAGATCCGAAACTTCAATCCAGCCCGGACTGATACAATTAACTTTTATTTCGGGTCCCAGACTTACAGCAAGGGCATGGGTAATTGAGTAAACCGCCCCTTTTGATGATGAATATGCTTCGGTGTCAGCTTCGGACATAAACGCCCTGGTAGAACATAAATTAATTATGGAACCCTTTGCTGATTTAAGATACGGTGCGGCATGTTTCGAAAACAGGAACACACTGGTAATATTCACACCCATCACCTTATTCCATTCTTCGATTGTAAGTTCGGTTACAGGCTTGTTTACAGCTATGGCAGCATTGTTTACCAATATATCCAGTCTTCCTGCAAAAGAAATGGCTTTATCCAAGCTTTCTCTTACATCTTTTTCCACTGAAACATCGCCATGTACAAATTGAATTTCTCCACAAGGCTTTAGTTCAGTAAAAGTTTCTTTTCCTGCTTCCGCATCATTATCAACAATTGTAACCTTAAAACCGTTTTCGAGAAACGTTAATGCCGATTGTTTGCCGATGCCCTGAGCTCCGCCTGTTATAAGTACATGCCGTTTATTCATAGTTAATTACTGAAATAGTTCTTCGTCCCTCACAAGAAAAAGTATTGCTGCCTGCGATACAACAATGTATTTCTCCTCGTTAAACTGAATTTCGAAACTGTTATTTTGTAAATAAACAGCTAAGTCGCCTTCTTTGGGCTGTAGAGGTACATATTTTACCTGGTCGCTTTTTTTCCAGGCTTCGTCTTCGATAACAGCAGGGATGGGAAAGCCTGGTCCGACTTTTACAACATAGCCACTCTGGATTTTTTCGTTTTCCTGAACTCCTGGAGGTAGAAACAAACCTGTTTTTGTCCTTTCCAGCGGGCTACGGGGTTTTATAAGTATCCTGTCGCCCACCATGATAAACTTATTTAAATCTTTTCCTTCAATTTGAATAGACATATAGATTACCCAAGTATGTTGCTTATTTTCTTTAACTCTTCATCGGAGAATTGAAGGTTCTCCAGGCATTTTAAATTGTCGTCCAGTTGCTCAACACTACTGGCGCCAAGCAATACAGAGGTTACACGTTTATCTTTCAATAACCAGGCTAAAGCCATTTCGGCGAGTGTTTGATTGCGGTTCTGAGCAATCTGGTTCAGTAGTTTTACCTTCTCAATTTTTTCAGGAGTAATAAACTCCGGTTTAAGCGAAACCGATCGTGTGGCTCTTGAACCTTGTGGAATTCCTGTGAGATATTTATTGGTTAACAATCCCTGGGCTAAAGGAGAGAAAGGAATACAACCTACTCCGTTATCTTCAAGTACATCGAGCAATCCGTCCTCAACCCAACGTTCAAACATCGAATATTTTGGCTGATGAATCAAACATGGTGTTCCTAATTCCTTCAGGATTTTTAAAGCTTTCTTGGTTTGTTCGGCATTATAATTCGATATTCCTGCATACAACGCTTTACCCGAACGAACAATATGATCCAATGCTCCCATGGTTTCTTCTATAGGCGTTTCTGGATCAGGACGATGGGAGTAAAAAATATCTACATAATCGAGTTTCATTCTTTTCAGGCTCTGGTCCAGACTCGAAACCAGATATTTTCTGGATCCCCAGTCGCCATAGGGTCCGGGCCACATCAAGTAACCAGCTTTTGTCGAAATAATTAATTCGTCCCTGTATTGTTTAAAGTCTTTTTCCAGGATAATCCCAAAGTTTTCTTCGGCCGAACCTGGAGGAGGACCATAGTTGTTAGCAAGATCAAAATGAGTAATACCCGCATCGAAAGCACGCCACAAAATTTTACGGTAGTTCTCGAACACATCCACTCCGCCAAAATTTTGCCAAAGCCCGAGGGATATTGCCGATAATTTAATTCCACTACGACCGCAACGATTGTAAACCATTTTGTCGTACCTGCTTGTTGATGGTAGGTATGTCATAAATGTTCAGATTTGGTTTATTTTTAGAATTAGTTAATTTTATAATTGAATGTATAAAAGTACTACAAAATGAAAAAAATGAAATGGATCTTTGCAGGTTTTATATTGCTGGCAGGAGTTTTCTCGTGTAAAGAAAAGGAGAAACCGCTGCAGGATATTATTAATGAGCAGCTTGAATTAGCAGAAGCTCAGTATTTACAACTTTTCGACAAAACCAAAGACAGTTTAACACTTCCACGTTCTTTCACTAATGGAAATTACGTCATGGCTGGTTCCGACTGGTGGACAAGCGGCTTTATTCCGGGTACATTGTGGTACCTGTACGAGAACTCCATGGATACTGTTTTCAAAAGTGCAGCTCAGAATTATACCCAACGCGTGGAAAAGGAACAATTCAATACCGGAACCCACGACCTTGGTTTTATGCTGTATTGCAGCTTCGGAAATGGTTACCGGTTAACCAACGATACTTCTTATAAAAGAATTATGATTACCGGAGCTCATTCTTTAAGTACACGTTTTCGTCCTTCAGTGGGTTGCATTCAGTCGTGGGGATCAAGCGAAAAGTGGCAATGTCCGGTGATTATAGATAACATGATGAATCTTGAATTCTTATTGTGGGCAACAAAAGCTTCAGGCGATTCTTCATTTTATAAGATAGCTCTCACCCATTCCGATACTACTATAAAAAATCATTACCGTGCCGATTACAGCTCTTATCATGTGGTAAATTATGATACAATTACCGGAAAGGTACTAAACAGACAAACAGCTCAGGGTGCTGCCGACGAAAGTGCCTGGGCTCGTGGTCAGGCCTGGGGCTTATACGGCTATACCATGATGTACCGCGAAACAAAAATTCAACGTTATCTCGACCAGGCTTTAAACGTGGCCAATTTTATTCTTAATCATCCGAATCTGCCTGCCGATAAAGTTCCTTACTGGGACTTTAATGCACCAAAAATTCCTGATGAACCCAGAGATGCTTCTTCAGCAGCAATTATCTGCTCGGCTTTGATCGACTTAAGCAAATTTGTTGATACCGAATTATCGAAAAAGTATATTGAAGTTGCACAGCAGCAAATCAGATCTCTATCCTCACCTGCTTATTGTGCTGAAAAAGGCACTAACGGTGGTTTTATTTTGATGCACAGTGTGGGTTCTATTCCCCATAATTCGGAAATTGATGTTCCGCTGACTTATGCGGATTATTACTATGTTGAAGCGTTGCTAAAAATGAAGGCCTTGCTGACCGAAAATTCGAAATAATTTGTAAAAGGCTTTGTGGAAAGCCAATTTTTATAAATCACTATTTTAAAAGTTCTTGATTAAACCTTTCAGGTTTTTAAAACCTGAAAGGTTTCTTTTTTTAGACACCTCTTTTTCTTAAATCAATTTTTTGGTTTACAATAATATAGCTTTTATTAAAACTTTTTTAGATTTTTTAACACATTGGTTATAAGCTTTTAATAAAAAGAAAATCAGTTTTTTACAAGTGATAAGTCCAAAATCCTCAATAATCCCCTGTTTTCAATATTTTAACCATTTATAATTTTGTGCTCCGTACTTTTTTGTCAATAAAACTTTTATCAATAATTAAAATTAAAGAGGAGGATTTATGTCATCTCGTACGACACGTCTCAAACTACTATTATCCCTTGTTTTGGGATCTTTTTTCTAAGCCAGTTTACACAGGCACAAAACGAAGTCACACTTTACACACCTTACACGAGTATTTCGGTTCCCCCGGGCGAATCGGTCGAATATGCCGTGGATGTTATCAATAACGGAAAGGAAGTAAAGAATGTTCCTGTTTCAGTTTCGGGTATTCCCAAAAGCTGGACTTACACTTTAAAATCGGGCGGGTATACAGTAAGTCAGGTTTCTGTACTTCCTAACGATAGAAAAACTTTGAACCTGCGGGTTGAAATACCAGCCCAGGTTAATAAAGGAAATTACAGGTTTCGGGTTAATGCCGGCAATGTTGGTAGCTTGCCTTTAAATGTTAATGTATCCAAACAGGGAACTTTTAAAACCGAATTTACCTGCAATCAGATTAACATGCAGGGGCATTCCAAATCTACTTTTACATTCAATGCAACTCTAAAAAACCGTACCGCCGAAAAACAGCTTTATGCCCTTGTAGCTAATGCTCCTGTTGGATGGGAGGTTATTTTCAAAGCAAATTATAAACAGGCAACTTCTGTTGAGATTGAGCCAAATCTCACCTCCGAAATCGGGATTGATATCAATCCTCCTGATAATATTGAAACCGGGACTTATGTTATTCCTGTAAAAGCCTCTACGAATACAACTTCAGCAACGCTCGATCTTCAGGTGGTAATTTCAGGCAGGTACGAAATGAGTGTTACCACACCCACCGGCTTGCTAAGCTCTAAAATAACTGCCGGCGATACAAGGAAAATCGACCTGATTGTTGTCAATACCGGTTCCTCCATTTTGTCGGATGTTAATCTTTCGTCAACAGCTCCCTCGAATTGGGAAGTGACATTCGAGCCCAAAAAGATCGACAATATTATGGCGGGTCAGTCGGCTAAAGTAGTAGCTACAATAAAAGCCGACAAGAGAGCTATTCCCGGGGATTACGAAACAAGTTTTGAAGCTAAAACCAATGAGGTTTCTTCTAAGGCAACCTTCAGGATTTTTGTGCGCACGCCTATGATCTGGGGATGGATGGGGATTTTGATAATTCTTTTTGCAATTGGTATCGTTTATTATCTGTTCCGGAAATATGGAAGGAGGTAAACCGTGGCTGAACATATTATCGAATTGGTCGAGCTTTCTAAAAAATATGGCGATTTCATCGCAGTTGACCGTTTAAATCTAAATATCCGCAAAGGCGAAGTATTCGGACTCCTCGGGCCAAACGGAGCCGGTAAATCTACCACCATTCTGATGATGCTGGGACTTACCGAGCCTACTTCAGGAATTGTTCGCGTTTGCGGTATCGATTCTACTACAAAACCATTGGAGGTAAAGCGAAAAGTAGGCTATTTGCCCGAAGATGTTGGTTTTTACGATGACCGCACAGGGTTGGAAAACCTTCTTTATACAGCCAGTCTGAATGGTTTCAGCAGAAACGAAGCTGTGGTTAAAGCTACTGCTTTGCTCGAACGAATAGGACTTTCGGAGGCCATAAACAAAAAAGCCGGCAAGTATTCACGCGGCATGCGTCAGCGTTTGGGACTGGCCGATGTGCTGATTAAAAACCCCGAGATCATCATCCTCGACGAACCAACGCTTGGGATCGATCCTAAAGGTGTAAGAGAATTCCTCGACCTGATTGTGGAATTGAGTAAGGAAAAAGGGCTTACGGTTTTATTCTCTTCTCATCATTTACACCAGGTTCAACTGGTTTGCGACCGGGTTGGGTTGTTCATTAGTGGTAAACTTATTGCCGAAGGTGATATTCAGACACTTTCACAAAAGCTTTTCAGCAGCAGTCCTTATATTATAGAAGTAGGATTTTCTGCTGAAAAGCAATCTGTTAACACCATCGAGTCTTTATTAAAGAGAGTAGAAGGCATTGTTTCAATTCAACAGAAAAATGGCATTTTCGAGGTGAACTGCTTACGCGATGCAACATCCGATATAGCTCGCACTGCTGTAAATGCCGGTTTGGATTTAAAGCATCTTTACCGCAAGGAATATGGACTCGATGAGATTTATTACCGTTATTTCGAAGGAGGAGTAAATCATGAATAAAGTTATTCAAGTTGAAAATAATATCGTAGCCAAAGTGAAAAATTTCTTCAGGTTTACAGGTCAGTATTTTTCTCAGGCCGACAGCAGACCTGTTCATCCTTTCAGGGCCATAGTTTATAAGGAAATAGCCGATCATGTCCGAAGCTGGCGTTTTATTATCCTGGTTGCTCTTATCGCTCTTACTTGTTTTGGTTCTTCCTTTACGGCTTTGACAGGAATTAGCAAAGCTGCAAAAACTATAAGCAGTGACGATGCATTCTTTTTTCTGAAACTGTTCACTGTTTCCGATGGTAATTTGCCTGCCTTTTTTGTGTTCATTGGTTTCTTAGGTCCGTTGCTCGGTCTTGGAATGGGCTTCGATGCAATTAATTCTGAACATAACCGAGGCACACTGAGCCGCGTTCTTTCACAGCCAATCCATCGCGATTATCTGATCAATGCCAAGTTTGTGGCAGCCTTGGTGGTGATTTGTCTGATGCTTTTTGTGCTTGGATTTTTAGTAATGGGTATCGGACTCATTGCCGTGGGAATTCCGCCTTCAGCAGAGGAGTTTATGCGTATCATTTTCTTTTTATTACTCAGCTTTGTTTATGTTGCTTTCTGGCTCAACCTCTCAATATTCTTTTCGGTTAAATTCCGTCAGCCCGCAACCTCAGCCCTTTCGGGAATTGCTGTATGGTTGTTTTTTACCATCTTTTATCCCATGATTGTAAATGTGGTTTCAAGGGCCTTGGAGCCAAACATGATATCGTCGCAACTTTATATTACGACTTATACATGGCTGATCAAGGGGATGAATTTTATTATGCCAAACCAGCTTTTCAGTGAAGCAACCACTACCTTGCTTGTACCAACTGTGAGAAGTATTACTCCTCTTACTATGGAGCAGATAATGGGTACAATACCTGGTCCGCTTCCTCTGGGTCAAAGTCTGATGATTGTGTGGCCGCAGGTTACCGGTTTGTTTGCAGCAACAATTCTTTGCTTTGTTCTTTCGTATGTTGCATTTATGAGGCGCGAAATCCGCTCCAGATAATTTTATGTATGAGGCTGTTTAATTAGTCATAACCGGAGGTTGAGCCTGTCGAAACCGCATTGTAAATCAGCAAGATTACACTTCGACAGGCTCAGTGTCCGACACCTTTGACACAGCCTCTTATACCCTCCTTTAGACTAGCTATCTGGTTATTTTTCCTCATTGTAGAATTTAGTACTCATATTCTGAGATTTATCCTTCATTATTCAACACATACTCTCATCTCTATTCTGATAGTTAATAAAACTCCGGGTGCCACTAAATATCAGTTTTCTGTTTTTTGCTTTGGATTTTCATACATCAATATCTTCCTTTTTACTTTACTGGTTGACTTTTTGAAACTTAATGCTTCATAAATCTTTTGAAAAATGTACGAAATGGAAGAAAATTTTAACTACCGAAAAGCAATATCGTTTTTGCGGAAAGCTATTTTGGGTCTTTTCATTCTATTTTCCGTAGCCTCATGTAAGGATGATGATGATGAGGCCTGGAACAAGCAGAATCACGACGATAATGAATTTATGAAGCTGATGCATGCCATGATGGATACCATGCATAGCAAAAAAATGACAAATGATCCTGATAATGATTTTGCCATGATGATGAAAGAACATCATAAAGGAGCAATTAATATGGCAAATCTTGAATTGGAAAAGGGAAAGGATTCCACACTTCATCAGTTAGCCCGAAAGATGAATATGGAACAGCAAAAGGAGATTGCACAAATGGATTCTTTCTTAAAGGCTCATCCTCCGGTAACGGTCGATTCTATGTTTCATCATAATTCTTCCATGGCTATGGAAATGATGAGCAGAAATGCAGATCTTCAGTTTATCAATGGTAATGCCGATCATGATTTTGCAATGCTCATGATTCAGCACCATCATGGAGCAATAGATATGGCCGATCTGGAAATTCATCATGGGAAATCGACTAAACTTAAATCTATTGCCGAAAAGATAAAGAAGGATCAGAAGGAGGAAATTAAAAAGCTACAGGAGTGGTTGCTGAAGGATGATTGATGGGATGTAGAAGAGAGATTCTGGTACTTTGCCAGGATCTCTTATTTTTTAATCAGTAAATTTTTTAATTGAAGCAGGCGTTTAAGTAATAGTCATAACAGCGGGTCGACAGACCACGGTCAACGGTCCACAGCCAATAAAGCTTTGGTCAATAACACTGATTTTTAAAATTTGCCATGGCTGTTAGCTGTCGTCTGTGGTCTGAGGACTGTGGACAAAACTATTTCTTAAGAGCCTAATTCAATTTAATTTAATTAATTACAGTCAATATTTACAAACGAGGAATTCCAGCAGTGCCAGAGGCTGTTGTTAAAAATGAATTCAGATTTTATCCTTCCTTCTTTATTTTCTTTGTTGAGTTCTATTGAAATGAAATTATCGTTGTGTATTTTGAGTGTATAAAAAGCATTATAAACGGCATTATTTCTGGTTCCATATTCAAGATATTGTCCACAATCGGGATCACTCTGTTTTACTATTATAAATTTGTTAAAGGTATCGCCATTTACACTTGCCCACGATATTTTAATATAAGGATTCGGGGTAGACGGTTTTTCGTTTATGAGCCACCACCCTCCGCTCTGATCATAAGCCGACTTACCTTCAATCCACAAAAAATCGGGAGTGCTCAATTTTATACCTGTAGATGAAATGTACAATTTCCATTCTACCGAATCGTTAACAATTTTTCCAATTAACTTCGAGCGAATGGTTAATGTATCGGCAGTGAATTTGTTAACCCATTCCCACTCTTTCGAAGAAAGGGAGGAGGCTTTTTGATCTATAGTTTTTTCAAAGGAAATAATGGGCAGGGCACAATTGTTATTCAGTATATTATCCCATACGGCAAGGCTAACGGTTGAATATTGCCAGTTGGTTAAATTGATCCAACTACTTTTTTTACTTGAAAGAAAGGAAAAATCCACAGACATAGTACTTACCGGCGGAACAAAGGGAATATCCTCTTTCTCATCCTTTTTGCAGGAGAATAAGAAAGTGACTAATATGAATAAAATTAAATAATCTTTTCCGTTTACCATATTACACCGTTGCAACATTAAACGAAAAACTCCTTAATAAGTTATCTTTTATTAAAGAGACTTTTATTTATATAACTCTTTGGTAACATGCAACTCTTGCAGGAAAGCTGCAATCTTACCGGTAACTTCCTCAAAATACTGATGTCCTTTTTCAACTGTCGATTTTGACGGATCACCAATTCCAGTATCGTTAGTCACCTTGGTCCAGGGTCGGGGAGCCCACATCCAACCTTCTTTTCGGGCATTAAAGACCATTTCTTTTGCATATCCGTCTCCGGCTTCCTTTAATGGAAGTACAAGGTGTGGAAAAAGATACATCATCAGGCTCGTCTCCATTTCACCTGCATGTTCACCCGTATCTTCAAAAATCAGATCTGCTTTAATTACCTGATACCAGTTTACCTGACAAATAAATACATCAGGATATTTCCCCTGGAATTCGCGTATTATCTGCTTAAAGTCGTTCCCCCCATGACCGTTGAAAACAACAAGTTTTTTTACATTATGAATTCGGAGCGATTCAATAATATCTTCCAAAACCTTTGCCTGGGTGGAAGTATTCATATTAATAGTAAGAGGAATATCAAGTTGTCCGGTATTTACGCCAAATGGAATAGTTGGAAGCACTGTTACCGGAACTTTCAAATCGGTAGCTTTTCTGGCCGATTCTTCGGCAAAGGTCTGAGTTAAATAATTATCGGTCCCATATGGTAAATGATAGTTATGTGCTTCAGTGGCGCCCCAGGGAATAATAGCTATATCAATTTGTGGTTTAATATTTTTTGGATACTTTGTTTCGTTTAGTATGTAATGTAATTGGTTCATAGTGTTATGTAAAAAGAATTGCGTTAATTTCAAACAATAAAAATAGGATATATCAGACCAAAAAGCCAGTATTTTTTCCACTTTTTCTTTCTACAAAAAAAGAACAAATAAATTTGTTCTTTTGTCCTATCCTTATTGATATTTACACATATTTATTATATTTGAAACAGGTGAATGGTGTCGAAAAACTGGTGCATGAAAACTCTTTTTGTTTTGAATGATTAAAAATAAGCGGAATACCCATATTTTATTTGGGTTTTAACATAATTTAAATTGCTTATTCCAGTTTTAGAATCAAAATAATTTTACGACCAGAACAAAACCAGAATTTGGCTTTATTATTGACCGTAAATTGAAACCTGAGAGTGTTTTTTAGAGTAAAACCTTTCGGTTAGGAGAGGGGTTTGAATTTTGAAGTATGGAATATGACATTACTGCGTTTATTTTTTATTATATTTTTTCTGTTTATTGGTTATAATCTTTTTAGCGAAAATCCCGAAAAGCTAAACAGTACCAAGTCTCCGGTTTCTCCCTATGTTGTTGAGAAAACTCCATGGGCCGATTCTGTATTTAACAGTTTGACTCTGGATGAGCGAATTGCCCAGCTTTTTATGGTTGCTGCTTTTTCGAATAAAGACAGTAAACACGAAGAAGAAATTGCCAGTCTTGTTTCACGGTACAATATCGGTGGTTTGATATTCTTTCAGGGGTCGCCTGTTCGTCAGGCCCGGATGACTAATTTGTACCAGTTGAAAGCTAAAACTCCGCTTGTAATCGGTATGGATGCTGAATGGGGTTTGGGCATGCGTCTGGATTCAACCATAGATTATCCACGTCAGATGATGTTGGGCGCGCTTCAGGATCCGGACCTCATTTATGAGATGGGACAGGATATTGCCTATCAGATGAAACGAATGGGAATGCATATCAACTTCGCTCCCGTAGTCGACGTTAATAATAATCCTGAAAATCCTGTAATCAGTAATCGTTCATTCGGCGAAAATCCCCAGTTGGTTTCTTCTTATTCCATGGCCTATATGCTGGGATTGCAGAATGGGCGTATAATGGCTGTAGCAAAGCACTTTCCCGGACATGGTGATACAGATACCGATTCCCATTTTGGATTACCGGTAATCAAACAGGATTATAAAAGACTCGATTCCGTTGAGTTATCTCCCTTCAAACATCTAATTTCTGGCAATCTGGGAGGAATAATGATTGCACATCTTAATATTCCCAGCCTTGATTCTATTTCTGATATACCCTCTACCTTGTCCAAGAAGGTAGTAACATCGTTGTTACGCGATTCGCTTAGGTTTGAAGGTTTGGTTTTTACCGATGCACTTAATATGCGCGGAGTTTCTAAGTCGTGCCCGGCAGGAGAATTGGAAGTACGAGCCTTGGAGGCGGGTAACGATGTTCTTGTGATGTCTGACGATATTCCCCTGGCAATTACTAAAATTAAACAAGCCATCGCATCGGGGAGGTTATCGGAGCAACAGATTAATGAATCGTGCCGTAAAATTTTAATTCTCAAGGAATGGGCCGAACTTCCTGAAAAAAAGTTTGTTGATGCAAATAATCTGGTAACGGACCTAAACTCGTTTCAATCGCAGCTTATTAACCGTCGTTTGGTTGAAAATGCCATTACAGTGGTTAAAAATAACAACGCAATCATTCCTGTTAAAAACTTGAGCGACTCGAAAATAGCAGTTGTTTGCATCGGCGAAGAAAAGGAAAACAAATTCACTGAAACCCTGGATTTGTATGCGGATTGTGATCATTTTTTCCTTCCTAAAAAAAGTGTTCAGGCTGATGTGGATAAATTATTGGCTAGTTTGAAACAATATAACCTGGCCATTGTGGCAGTGATGAATACAAATTACAGTCCGGCCAGAAATTATGGTGTTTCCACTAGTGCAATGGACTTTTTGGATAAGGTATCGAAACAGGAAAAGGCAATCCTGAACGTTTTTGCTCCTCCATATTTTTTGAAACGGGTAAACGAATTGCAAAACTTTAAATCTGTTATTGTTTCGTACGAGGATAATAAACTTACCCAGGAATATTCTGCTCAACTTATTTTTGGAGGTATCAGTGCCAAGGGTATTTTACCTGTTACAGCCAGCAACGATTATCCTATCGGGAAAGGTGTTTCAACAGAAGCTGCTATTAGGTTTAAATATACAATACCTGAGGATATAAGGGTTAGTTCCGACAGTTTACAAGCAATTGACAGTATTGTCACCGATGCGATAAAAAAAAAGGCCTTACCTGGCTGTCAGATCCTGGCATCGAAAAATGGAGTAGTTTTTTACCATAAAGCATTTGGCTATCATACATATGATAGTACCCAAAAAGTACTTTTAACTGATATTTACGATATTGCTTCGGTTACCAAAGTAGCCGCCACCACTGCTGCCGTAATGAAACTTTATGAAACCGGAGTTTTAAAGCTCACCAAACCTGTATCCGATTATCTGCCCGAATTAAAGAAGACAAATAAGCACGATATCATTTTATTAGATCTTTTAACACATCAGTCCCGACTTCAGGCAGGTATTCCGTTTTATCTGAATCTTCTCCAGCCTGTTACAAATGGGAAAAGGAATGGTTTAAAAGAATTTACCACCACGTTAGATATTAAGCGAGGCTATGAATATATGCTTAATAATAAAAGAAGCTATAAGCCCGGGTATTTCTCAGCTACAGCTAATTTTAATAATGGGAGCCAGGTTGCCGATAGCCTTTTTGTGCTAACAAGTTATGAGGATACTATTTTTACACGTATTGGGAATTCAAGTCTATTATCGAAAAAAGAATATAAATACAGCGACCTGGGATTTATTTTGCTTTATGATGTAATCAACAGTGTTAGCGAAATGCCTTTTCAGGACTATTTAAATCAGAGATTTTATTTCCACCTGGGAGCTTCTACTTTGGGCTTTACGCCTTTAACGCGCTTTGATAAATCCAGAATTATTCCAACCGAACTGGATTTAACCTTCCGACAGCAACTGGTTCACGGTTACGTGCACGATCCGGCGGCTGCTCTTATGGGAGGAATAAGTGGTAATGCCGGACTTTTTTCGAACGCTAACGATCTGGCAAAAATGTTTCAGATGCTTTTGAACGGAGGAGTCTATGGAGGAGAAAAGCTGCTGGAACCGGGCACCATCAATTATTTTAATTCCACACCATTTATTGCTGCAGGAAATCGCAGGGGATTAGGATTCGACAAACCGGAGATGAATCCTCTCAAAATAGGACCTACTTGTTATTGTGTTTCGGCGAAAAGTTTCGGCCATTCGGGATTTACCGGAACTTTTGCATGGGCTGATCCTGAAACCGGTCTGCTATACATTTTCCTGTCGAACAGGGTTTATCCCACTTCTGATAATAACAAACTGACGGAATTGAGTGTACGGAGCAAAATATTGCAGGTACTTGCCAATAGCATTAAAACTGATCCGGTACTTTCGACTGAAAATTCGGCCAGTATAATGTAATAAAAAGCCCGGCGCTGATGCAACCGGGCTTAGTAACTGACTAAAACTTATTTCTTTTCGAAGGCCGAGTCGAAGGCTACCTGAGAAGGTTTAAAATCGATGTTTTTTACAAAATCGCATGCTTCAGCAGCGCCATGTTCGCGATCCATACCGGAATCCTCCCATTCAACTGAGAGTGGCCCGTTGTAGCCAATGTGGTTGAGTGCACGGATTATTTCTTCGAAATTAATACAACCACGGCCAAGGCTCCTGAAATTCCAGTAACGGTGGGGATTTCCAAAAGGAACATGTCCGCCGAATACACCAACTGTCCCTGGTGTTTCGCGCCAATGAACATCTTTCATATGAACATGGAATATCCTGTCACTGAATTTATAGAGAAATTCCACATAATCCACACCCTGATATCCAAGATGGCTGGGGTCGTAATTGAATCCAAATGCCGGATGATAATCCAAGGCTTTTAAGGCTCTTTCGGCCGAGGCAATGTCGAACGCAATTTCGGTAGGATGCACTTCCAGGGCAAACTTTATTCCTAGTTTTTGAAATTCGTTCAGAATAGGTCTCCAGGTGTTGGCAAAATCAGCAAAGCCTTTATCTATCATTTCGTCGGGAGTGGGAGGGAAGGAGTAGATAAGATGCCAGATAGGGCTTCCGGTAAATCCGTTCACTACATTAACTCCCAATCTTTTTGCAGCCTGGGCTGTTGCAATTATTTCCTTCGCAGCTCTTTGTTTCACTCCTGCAGGATCGCCATCGCCCCAAACATATTCGGGAACTATACTTTTGTGACGCTCGTCGATGTTATCACAAACAGCCTGACCAACCAGATGTGTGGAAATAGCATACACTTTCAGTCCATGTTTTTCCAGAATCTGTCTGCGGTTTTTGCAATATTCGTCATTCGCCTTATTCACTTCGAAATGGTTGCCCCAACAGGCAATTTCTATTCCGTCGTAACCAAACGACTTACTTTTCTGACATATAACTTCAAAATCCAGATCGGCCCATTGGCCGGTAAAAAGGGTTACAGGACGTGCCATAATGT